>CAVZQS010000009.1:0-201461 GCA_963777425.1 uncultured Alphaproteobacteria bacterium
GGGCCACCGTGTAGCTGCAATGCGCCGCCGAAGTTCGACCAGCTCGTCTTTGCGGAAGCCGATACGCTGAAGGGTCGAATTACGTCTTGGCCGCTTGATGCCCCGAGCTGGCCGGGGAAAAAACTTATCACGCTTCCAGCGACCGCCGCTGCCGGCGGAGCTGCGCCGTGTTATCGCCGGACCCGTAAACTTTTCACGCTGGTGGATGTAGAGCAAATTCCTCATTTCTTATGCCTCCTTTAGTATGCATTTCTTGAAAGAGACTTGCTCCGCTAATTCATAATCGAGCGATAAATGAGGTATTGTACGCCTATGCCTTAGTACTGGCCAGCGTGGAAGACCAAAACCTTGTTGCCGTCGAGATCACGGAAGATACGCGCAATACGGTCCATCACGGTCTGGGCCGCGCGGCCCGGCCGGCCCTCATCAGTGCCACCGAGTTCCAGTGCACGAGCATATACTTCATCGACATGGGCACGGGAACGTGCGCTCAACGCGACCATGTTACCGTTGCCGATGGTGGCACGGTCGCCGTTGTAGGGGTTTATCACGCCGAACTCCAGCTTGGTTGTTCCGAAGTAAACTGCACGTCCGGCCTGTTCGAGAATGCGGCCCACGCCGAATGGTGCGAACAATTTGTCATAGAAGTCTGTCGCGGTGTCCAAGTCGTTGGTTCCCACAACGGCGTGCCCCAACAATTGATGTATGGTCATATCTCATCCTTTGCGATTTGATTAATTTCGCCGTGGCCAATGGCTCTTCCGGCTCGCGGGATAAGGCGCGCTGTTCGTGTATGGATTGTTTCTGCTACCCCGTCAGAATGTAAGCAAATGCGGGAATCTGTCAGGCGAGATACAGTCTGATACGATTGATGACGCCAGGTTCAATGCCCGCGCTTTAGATCAGACGTCTGCGCTAACTGGCTAATGGTGCCAACCGAGAATGCTCTTCCCCGGCGAGCAGCTGTCCCGCCATGCGTTTGGCCTGCCGTGCGGGCTCGGCGATGCGGGTTATCTGCGCGACGGCGAACGCTCCTTCGTGCAACAGGTTAATTTCGGCCGCGATCCGCTTCGGCTCGGCAAACCGCGCGGCGTGGGCGAGTTCCTCAAAATACGCCGAGCACAAGGCGCTTATGCATTTCCGCAGCGCGGAATACGGGATTGGTGGGATCCTTATGCTCACCAGCCGCACTCACAAAAATGCAGCCGCGGAACTGTTTATCGTTGAACGAGGTTTCGAGGTGATCGAACGTTGCCAGAAGGCGCTCGACCGGATCGCTCGCATGCTGCCCGACAAAGGCACGCATGGCAGCGCGGTCTTCCTCGTCACGCCGTTCGAGGGCGGCAGGATCAGGTCCTCCTTGGTTTCAAAGTGCCGGTATAGCGTCGTCTTGGCCACTCCACCCTCGGCGATGATCAGGTCGATGCCGGTCGCATGATAGCCGCGCTGGTTAAACAGCCTCAGTGCAGTGTCGAGCAGGTGCATCCGGATTTCTGAACGGAGCATCTCATCCTCACAAATGTTGCAGATCTGTATCTTTATTTAGCGGCGGCTCAAGGCAAAGGCAAGGGCCATCCGAGCCGGATCTTGCGATTTTGCAAGAGAGACCCAACAAATCTACGATACTTGCAACTCTATTGGATACAACTCTGTCTTTTTTTAAGACTAGCAAAAGGGCGCACTCCTGACCACGCTTGCAACGCTTCAGGCGCTTTGCCCTTTCTTCTCGTGCGAACCTAGCGATGCGGTTCCGATCCAGCACGTCGCACCCCCCTCGTCTGAGAAACGGCCCTGTACTCTTCTGCACTGCAATTGGGAGCGAGCAATCGGCCTGCGATGGCATTACAGAGAGGAGCGTCCTTCGAGGACATATGCAAATAATTTCAAATAGACCTTGCCAAACGATACAGATCAGTATACTTCTCTCATTATTCGATACAGATCGGTATCGTTTATCCCGCGTCAGCAGGGCGGATCGCCCACCGCGGACAACCCAGGAGAAGACAATGCCTCATGTTTCTATCCACGGCGTCGCGGCGTATCCAAGCGTTCAGGCCCGCGCCACTTTGCCCCTTGATCTCGTCGAGCGCTACAGCCGGATCATCGCCGCAGTGGGCCTCTATGCCTCGCTGGTTCTGATTTATACCTGGTTCGGTGGCATGAAGTTCACCGCCTATGAAGCGGAAGGCCTGACTGGCCTGGTCGGCAACAATCCTCTGTTGAGCTGGACCTATTCCCTGTTCAGCGTGCGTGACTTCTCAAGTCTCCTCGGTGTCCTTGAGCTCAGCATCGGTGCCCTGATCGCGGCACGGCTCCTCAACCCGGTGTACTCGCTCGTCGGCGGGGTGCTCTCGGCTGGGCTGTTCGTGACCACGCTTAGCTTCATGGTGACGACACCCGGCGTCGTGGTGCCGGAACTCAGCTTTCCCGCGATCTCGGTCGCTCCCGGACAGTTCCTGCTCAAGGACGTCGGCCTGCTCGCCCTCTCACTCTGGATCGCTATCGACTCGCTCGCGGCGCTGCGCTCAGCCCGTGCCTGACCGAGCACGAGGGCGGAGCCCCCTCGGCTCGGCCCTCGTACCGATACAATTATGACAGCAACCCCCATTCTCAAACCGGCCGTGTCGGTCGGTTCAACATAAAGGAAATACTCATGTTTGCGACCTATGTAATGTCGAAGATCCGCGCCCATCAGCGCTACCGCCAGATCACCCGCGAACTCATGCAACTCACCGATCGCGAGCTCGCGGATATTGGCATCTCCCGTTACGAGATCGATGTCGTCGCATCGCGCCAGAACACAGTCTCGTAAACCACACTTCCTGAACACATTTTCCTCGTGAAGGAAGGAGAACAACCAATGAAGACGCATGATACCAAGGTCCTGATCATCGGGGCTGGACCGGCTGGTTATACCGCCGCCATCTACGCTGCCCGTGCTAACTTGAAGCCGCTTCTGGTGACCGGCATCCAGCCGGGTGGCCAGCTTACCATCACGACAGATGTCGAGAATTACCCTGGGTTCGCTGAACCAGTTCAAGGACCCTGGCTCATGGAGCAGATGCGGCAGCAGGCGGAGAATGTCGGCACCAGCCTGGTGTACGACACAATAACCTCTGTCGATCTCTCCAAACGCCCGTTCCATGCTCAAGGTGACTCCGGCGACACGTACATCGCCGACACACTCATCATTGCAACGGGTGCCCAGGCCCGCTGGCTTCGGCTCCCCTCGGAGGAGGCATTCAATGGTTACGGCGTCTCAGCCTGCGCAACGTGTGATGGTTTTTTCTATCGCGATAAGGAAGTTGTAGTTGTGGGAGGCGGCAACACAGCCGTAGAAGAAGCGCTCTACCTGTCGAAGATTGCCTCCAAGGTCACGGTCATCCATCGCCGTGACCGCTTCCGGGCGGAGCCGATCCTGCAGGACCGCCTCTTGGCCAAACCGAATGTTGAGGTAGTCTGGAACCACGTCATCGACGAGATCCTCGGCAAGCACGAGCCGACGAAGTCGGTGACTGGCGTTCGGGTCCGTGACGTGAACACCGGCGAGACGAAGGAGCTGTCCACACACGGCGTCTTCGTTGCCATCGGTCACGATCCAGCAACAGCTTTGTTCGGCGGTCAACTCGATATGGATGAAGACGGCTACATCAAGGTTGGATCGTGGTCGACAAAAACATCCGTTCCTGGTTGCTTTGCAGCCGGCGACGTTATCGACCCGGTGTTCCGCCAGGCCGTTAGTTCCGCCGGAATGGGAAGCATGGCAGCTTTGGAAGCCAATAGTTTCCTGACCGAGCACTCACCTGATGCTGTTATTTGAGAAACGTTAAGGTGGGGGGTAAAGCGGGCTTGTCTGTCCTCTATCCGTTACCGCGGCGAGGGACCCTTCTTCGCGGTAACAACCGACTTAAACTCGGACGTAGGATAGAATTACTTCATAGCCAAAAAGCTCAGCTCATGGCGTATTCGTCAAGATCGATCCATACATAAGTCCGGTCACGATCGGGACGGCCATCAGCATCCAGCGGATGGGCTCGTCGTTTCGTCGGAAACTTGATGCCATCGGCTTCCGCTATATCGTGGACATATTGGGCGGCTGGAAAGCTGCCGGAGATATCGACGTGGTAGTCATGGCGACGAAGTAAAAAATCTGGTCCAAAATAGAAATCCTGAACCGGGCAATGGCTTTCGATTGCTTCGGGGAACGTTGTCCGCAAGACGCGCCACATTTCTCCTTCTTCTTCCCAAGCCGCGACTTCCTCAGTCTTGAATCCAGGAAGCGCCATCAAAAACGGAGTATTCAGATATGTCCACATGGCGTACCCGTTGAAATAAGCTCGGTGGAGCGGATCCCACGGTGTGCTCAGCGTGTGGCTTGCGAAGGCAGCCCGCGGATCGTCCCGTTCGGCGATGGTCGCTCCATCTGTGGTCTCGATGACAACGCGCTCGGGTACGAAAGTCATGCTCCAGTCGGGATTGCCGTAGGGCACTATGTTCGCCCACTCGTGATGAATGGCCGCGGTTACACGACGAGGCGTTGCATCAGCCTCTATTCCTTTCATCCCCCATAGTTCGCCGCCTGAGACAATCGTCGTGCTAGCTTTCTCAAAAGAGTTCCAGCACTCAAGGCCGCCATGTGCGGCTAGAACTTTGTTCAACAGGTCGATCATTATCATCGCTCCATAAAGTGAACAGTTGAAATGCCTCTACCGTGCGATACCTCGGTAACTGACCCGAGCCGCGGAACGCCCAGTATGAGGTTGGAATAACGGATGTGGGGGCCACATTCGAACGCCTGCCGCAAAGTTCTACTCATATTCGAATTTTTATATCGCCAGTGTTTTCGTATACTCGTCGTTGAGTATATCATGAAATGCAGGTGAGCGCGGGCGTGGTTCCCACCACGATCACCACCGAAGAACATGCAATAGTCTGAGTGCTGCGAAACCGCGCATCACGTTGTACTAGCCTCTCTCCGCGTGCCTACTTAGGTTCGTGTAAAGTCTGCGGAATGAAGTTTGACGAAGTCATGCATGCTGGTTGGTGTCTTACCCGTAAGCTTGAAAAGGTCGTCGGTCATACGATCATAGCGCCCTTGCGTGTGGAGATCGGCCATCACAGCAAGGTGGCTGATCAAATGGGCGGGCACACCAAGCTCCCGAAGCTTTTCAACCCAGGCATCAAGTGGAACATTGCGGTAGCGTATGGTCCGGCCCAGCGCCTCGGAGAAGGCTTGCGCATAGTGGTCCAAATCCGCAGACTCAAATCCAGTCAGATTGTAGATCTTCCCGATATGCGGTGCCGGATTGTCAAGGATGGCCGAAACAGCCTCGGCAACGTCGACGGCCGAGATAGGCGAAGTCTTGCTGTTACCAAGCGGCACCATCAACTCGTCTTTTGCCTTCACGCCCGCTGCAGCTAAGCGGAGAAAGAACCCTTCCAGAAAAACAGTGGGGCGGACAGTCACGACTGGCAGCCCCGACCATGTGAGGGCCTGTTCGGCAAGCCAGTGCAACTTATGCTGCGGACTATCGGTAGTTTCGGTGATGCTCATCTGTGTCACGGTCATCTGTGACATGTTAACGAAAGCCTCGATGCCATGATGGCGTGCCACAGCGGCAGTGTTGACGGTAGCCTCCAGATACGCTGGAGAAACAGACATACCGAAATAGATCCGTGAACAACCATCGATCGCTCGATGCATCGAACCGAGGTCTGTCAGGTCGCCCTGGACGACTTCAGCACCAAGCTGCCGCAGGACTTCAGCTCGCTCGTCCTCTCGCCTAACCAGGGCACGTACCTTATGTCCTTTGTGGAGCAGGTTTGCGGTGAGATTTCTGCCGATAGCGCCGATGTCTCCTGCCGCACCTGTGACCAGTATTGGCCTTTTTTGGGTGGTGTTCGTTGCCATATCTGTCTCTTTTCGTTGCCGTAAGGTGTTATTGAGGATTGGCTGAAGAGTGTGTGAGTACGACAAAATCCACACAATCATCCCGGCCCATATTATACTGGCTGGAACGAAGGCATGCGGGCAATCCTGCTGCTGGCTGGATGACAGCAAGAACTCACCTAACGATCAGAATCGCCTTCAACGACTTTTGGACTCGAGTCCAGGCACCTCACTAATCCTACGCCGGAAGCGCTGCATAGCAAAGCTGCAACACTGCTCCCATGCCCAACGAAGGAGCCAAGGCAAACCCCTGACTCGGGATGTGGTAACAGCGTGAGACGTTCATTGTTGCGCAAGGTGGGAAGCATACCGGGATGGACGATGAGCAGCTCATCCGGGGGGCGAAGCTCTCATAATGAACATGAGCGAATGGAATCCTATGGGCCACTGTGGTTCTATTGCCAGCGACACCGACTGAATGGAGACGCGGCCATGGACATTCGATCGACACTGAAGGAGCTGTGTGGGGCCTTCAACCCGCACGATCTTGATCGCATCATGACGTTCTTTTCTGATGATTGTGTATTGGAGATGCCGCGGGGAAACGATCCTTGGGGCTCTCGTTTCGAGGGCAAATGGAACGTACGCGAAGCGCTGGCAACACGCTTTGAGGGCCTGCCCGATGTTCATTACGGCAACGAGCAGCATTTTGTAGATTCGGATACCGAGACTGGCATCTCAAAATGGACCCTTACGGGCACCACTCTCGATGGGACGAGAAAGGAAGTCCGGGGATGTGACTTCTACACGTTTCGCGACGGCAAGGTAGTCCGCAAAGACTCAATTTGAAAAATGGTGGAGTGAGTATGTCCACGCGAGCCGGCTGGACGATCCTTGTTCTTGCTCCTCCGATTAAATTTATTCAAGACTGACGGAGCTGAACTTCAGATATCTACTGGAGAGCACAGTGGTGAACGGCTGCTTTGGGCCGATACTGTTGAAAAAGTCGGTTTTCTACAACGTCTGATTTTTTGGAGAGCCGCAGAGGCCGATACCGAAAATTGACGTGGGGGACCTGCCAATATTGCGATCAAGCAGCGTGTGAGCCGTGTAGCGGAATTGGGACAGGCATCGAGGCGGCAACATTCGGTCAGATCGCGAATTGGCCGACTTTTCGGTAAGCCGCGATTTTGGACTTTTTCAACAGTATCGGCCATAAGCGGCCGTTTGGCGTGTCCGGTTCGCGCCACTTCCAGTCATTGACAAAGCAGGTGCAACATATGGCCGGGTTCGACGCTTTGCGGACATTCCCTAGAGAAATGACGGGCGACTTGGGGGCATGAATTGCCTATGCTCAAGCTAACTTTTCGGGGAGCCAAGGTAATGATGAGGCTAGGCATACTGTTCATCTATCTGAGCATGGGGCCATTTTACGCCTCGGCCGCATTCGCTTTGGAAGACAGGTTGGTGGTCAATTCCCGCACGCTTGCCGAGGAAGATTTTCTGCGTGGCAACACCACGGCGGGAACACCGGTCACTCTGAGTGGCAATTTAAGTGGACCAGAGGGCGTCAACAAACTGCCGGTCGTCATCTTGCTGCACGGCACGGATGGACCTGGGAGCGGCGCGGTATGGGCTTGGGAGCGGTTTCTCAATAGCATCAATATCGCAACGCTGAGCCTCGACAGCTACACGGGACGGAGTCTAACGCAGGCGTCAACTGATCAATCTCTGTTCGGTCAATTCACGCAAATCTATGATGCTTATAGAGCCGCCGATGCGCTGGCGGACCACCCAAAGATTGACGCCACACGGATTGCGCTGATGGGGTTTTCCCGTGGCGGCAATGCAGCGCTATATTCGGCAATGACACGCTTCCAGAAAACGTTCGGCCCGTCCAAGGGTCGCATAGTGGCGCATTTACCATTTTATCCCGCGTGCAATTTCCAGCTTGTCGGGGAATTGGAGGTTGCCGACGCACCAATCCGCGAATTCCACGGCACCGATGACGACTGGACACCTGCCGCGCCTTGTCGCTCATATATTGATCGCCTGGCTGCGGCTGGCGAGGACGCGACAATGACAGAGTACAAGGGCGCCATTCATGCATTCGACAGCCCACGCAACCCGGCGCGTTTCACTGATTCCGACAATCAAACCTCGCGAAATTGCATGCGTACGGAGGTGGACGGGAAGCTCCTCAATGCCGCGACTGGCCGCCCTTTCAGCTATTCCGACGCCTGTGTCGAATTCGGTCCGAGCTCACAGTACAACGATGCTGCCGCAACGGCGGCACAGGCTGCTGTGAAGGCGTTTCTGGAAGAGGTCTTTGGAAGAAACTGAACTCCGCGTTATTGGCGTGGTGGCCATCGCACTCAATGCCGGCTTTGAGGGCATCGAACCCCGTACGGTTACAGCGTCGGACCATCCTTGCGGCCGAGTGATCGCGCTTTGGACGGATGACGCCAGTTGAATTCGAGCCGAAACGGCTCACCCCTGCGGCATAAGACCGACGCAATGTCCGCAGTGCGCCAAAAGCGGTCTCCTTCCAAATCATTAACTGCTTAATGTGAGGCGACCGGCCGCCGCCTCCCGCTTCGGTAACCTACCCTTTATGATAGAGTCGGCTGCTCGCGAAGGGCGAAGCGGTGGGCGGGAAAGGTGGAGTAACCATCATGCTCACAGTACTTCCAGACAATCGTCGCAAGGAACCTTGGAACAAAGGGCTGCTGATCGGCCAGAAACGGCCGCTTCTGCCCAAGCAGGTTTGGTCGATCCGAGTGCGGCTGGAAATGGTCGGTTCGGTGCGCGACCTCGCCCTCTTCAACTTGGCGATCGACAGCAAGCGAAAAAGCGGATCATCCGGACCAAAATGCACCTCCTGCCGCAGATATCGGATCCAGTCATTCACAATCTGCTCTATATCCGAGCCGACGGGGAAGAACTCCGAAATGAACGTCTTGCGGAATTTGGTCCGAACTATGCGGGCGTCCTGTGTCACCGTCCGGGCTATGAGGTCGATATGCCGAAGCTGCAGCGAGACGACGGCATCAATGCGTGCCGAGCTTGCGAACTGGGAGACGGCCTTCTTTTATCAGGGCGTCAAGAGGCGAACGACCGACGCCCAGCGCTTTGGTGACCTCGGCAATTGAAAGCGTGTGCTTATCCAACATTGTCTGTTCTCCGTTGCATCCCGGTGAATCCCGGGGTGTGCGCAGAGACTGACAGCGTGAAATTCTGCGGCCGTTGGCGAGTCGATTGACGGTAGTCCCCTTCAACCCATAGAGATTGCCGCGCCATGATTTCAATTGCTGTTCGGTCAGCGTGTGAAGAGCAACATCTGCCAAGGGTTTGCAGGTAACGTGTCTGCGAAGCCGCTGAGAGGCATTCGATCTAGTGTTTTTTCCGGCGCACCTCGTGTCTTTGGCATCGCGCAGCGCGATATATTGCTCAACCGCAAGTCGGACCGTCATCAGTGGCCCGTTGGCCATCGCCTTGGCCTCAAGCCTCGCCGCTTCCACTATGTTCAATGCAGCCTTCCTGCCCGCCTCAAAAGTCAGTGTTCCCGCGCCAGTAACATCGTCTGCCGTGCCGAGCGTTGCCTGGATATACTTTCCCTTCCTCTCATACCAACGCACCAGCCATTTGCCTCCGCGCTTGCCCTTTCGCTAGCCGAGATGGATGTCCGGATCGATAGAGCGCCAGTAAACGCCAGCAACTAGCTTTTCGCGAGCGCTGCGTGTGGCGATCGAAGAGTGTCTTAGCCATGAAGTTTCCTGAGGCGTCAAATATTCGTCAAATATACACCCTTGCGCGTACTGGTACATGGGTGGACACAACTTTACTAACATATTGAATTCTATGAACACAGGTGTACTTAGATGGACAGCTTATCGTGACATATACTGCCCTCCGAAGGCAGAGGTCACAGGTTCGAATCCTGTCGGGTGCGCCACTCTCCTTGACGTCGATTGCCACGAAAAGTTGCCTTTTGCTCACCGGGCTGTCTTTGGAGACATCCTCGTTGACCTATCTCGAGTCAGCGAAAAGTCCATTATTCGGAATGACTGTCGCCTGCGGCCTCCGTTCGATAGAATTCATTTTCAATTTGCTCGTACGCGTCAGGCCGCCCCCCAGGAGTGAGGTCCAAAAGGGTCCACATCGGCTCGACCGTGCCTACATGCCGCGGATCCTGTCCGGCATCCGTCGGCAAGAACAACAGCTCCGACGCCCAGCTCAGCCTGACCACCCCATCTGCATCCTTGTGAAAAACGGTGAGAATCGGCACCTGCTGTCCCTCGTCATCCTCGCCATGATAGTCGCGCTTGAAGCTGTTGTTGGCGGCCGAAATCAACTTCAAATGGCGCCAGCCGCGATACGCAGCGAAGGCTGCAACCCGCTCAATCGGTGCCTGAGCGACGGCTGCGATGTTTGCGCCGAGCCCCTCTACGTGGGGTACCGCTCCCTCCCAGTTGTCGAGCAACGCAGTGCAAGACGGACACGGTCCATCATCCAAGGGCAGTTGGGCCATCGGCCCGCTGCTCGGCCCCGGCCGCTCGTCGCTGCGGTGGCGGGGAAACATGTAGTGGTAGAGGATCAAAGTGTCGGTACCGGGCCGGAAGAGCTCGGACAGCCGCACCTTGGCAGGCTTCCCCTTTGCGTCAATGTGGTCGAACTCGTAGTCCTCGGGAACGGCTCCCCCCGGGGGAAGCAATCTGATCTCCCTTGCCACTGCTTCCATTTCGCGCCTAAGCGCTAGCTCGCGCTGCAGCAGCTTGTTGCGAGCGCCACGATATTCCGGACTTTCATTTGGAAAGGTGATGCCCATGGACGCCTCCATTAAAGCTAATAAACTAGAGTATAGCACGACTTCCGCGGACCTGCCCCCATCACCCCCAAGGTCTGCCGGTCCCAACTGGAACGCTCCTGACATCGGTGGCTGATCCTCGGGTTCGTTCGCAAAACCGCGCAGCCGCAAGCTTGCAGTCGGAAAATCCGGCGATCCGCGCAGCGATGCGTGGTTCAATGCAGCCAGGCCGCGCGACACCGAAAAAATAATTCAAAATTTGTACTAAATTTCTGATCGGCTCTTTCGTCTCTTTGTTGTAGCCCTGGCCAAGATGGTCACGCCGACCCTGGTACACCCGCCATGCCGTTTCGCAGCGTCTCGATCCTCATTGCCAAACGCTTAGCAAAATCGGAACTCCCCAAGGCGGAACCGACTTGCGCGATTGTTTCAAAATCAACCTGTTCGAAGAGGCCACGCGTGGTCAGTCCCGCCAGAATGCCCGCAATCAACGTGCGTTCAACTGCGTAGTCCATACTGAGTTGCTCGATTGCCTCCGATTGATCCTTTAACACGCCTGATAGCCCATTCTGATTATTCTTCATTTCCTGCGCCGCCCCACTGCCCCATAGAATCGATAGCTTGATTTGGGGCGAGCCCGCGATAAACCGCCCGGATTATTTCACAGCAGGTTGTCTAATCAGTTTGATTGAGTTCCGGGTCATCAGTTGGCAATTTCCGAAAGGCAGGTTTCGATGAGAGCGTCGTCAAAAGGCTGTTCTCGGCATGGACGGACTAGTTCGAATTGATTGATGACCTGAAGACCCGTTCATGTCACCTTTGCTTCGCCTGACGAAAATTAAACAATAACAACAAAGGTCAAATTGCAGTTCCGGCATATGAACAGCTGAACGCAGCTCTCCCGTGCATGAACAGTAGTTTCAGCGGTGGGTCCGAATGCCTGTAACCGGACGTTATTATACCCTGGATGCGATGCGTGGAATTGCTGCGATTATGGTCGTGCTCTATCACGCAGGACCCGTTACCACCATTGTGGCACCTGCTGGATATATTGCAGTAGACTTCTTTTTTGCACTGAGCGGTTTTGTGATCGCCGGCACATACGAAGCAAGACTGCGTAACGGCCTTACGCCTCAGCGCTTCATCAGGATAAGGCTGGCCCGCCTCTACCCTCTCTACCTTGTCGGACTGGCCCTTGGTTTGACCAAGGTTCTTGGTGCATGGCTCATCGCGGCTCCCCATGCGTTGACAGGCGCACAGATCCTGATCGCAACGGTCTTTGGTCTCGCCATTCTTCCGACACTACCGCCTTTGGTCGACCTATTTCCATTGAACGGTCCCGCCTGGTCACTGTTCCTGGAAATTGTGATCAACGTCATATTCGCGCTGTGGCTCGTCAATTGGAGCAACCGCGCGCTCTTTCTTCTGACGGTAGTATCGGGACTCGCAATGGTAACCGTCGTTCACTACGAGCAGTCCCTTAATGTCGGCTGGAATTGGCCCACACTCTATGCAGGCTTCGTGCGCGTGACCTTCGCCTTCACCATAGGCATCCTGCTGGCCCGCGGCAGCTCGGCCATTCGCCAGACTGTCTCATGGGCGGCACTAGTCCCGATCATCATGCTCATACTGGCTTTCTGTATCCCGGTACCTCAGCAATATCGGATAATGTTTGATCTTGTGATCGGCCTGCTCATTTGCCCCACCATCCTTTACTACGGCATCGTGTTTGACTGCCCTAAGCAACTCCGCCCGTTGGCAAGCTTCCTCGGGGACATCTCCTATCCTGTCTATGCAATACATTTCCCGCTGCTTTTCATGTTCAATCATGTGGCCGAGAAAATGGGGCTGGCCGGTACGAGTGTCCTGTGGGTCTTCATGCCTTGCCTGATCGCCTGCAGCGCCCTGCTCTATCATTTCTTCGATGTGCCGGTACGGCGTTTCTTGTCGGCGCGGAACAGCGCTGCCTTGCGCCCCAAGATCGCCGGCTAGATCGTGCCGGCGGACATCACGTTCCTGTCACGGCGGCTCGTTAAAATGCGTCTAAAATTTAGGGGACGTGGAATGTGGCCATTGGTTTCTCGAATTATGTATGGCTCGGAGTGGCGGCCCTATTCGGCCGACAAGCCGGTAAAATCTCTCAGCGGCGAAATGATCAGCGGCCGCATCATGCGGTTGCGCTATCATGACAAGGGACTTTGGTTCTATCGTGCAATGACTCCCGACGAGGACGAGAAAGACGTGTGGCGCACCACACAACAGCAGTGACTGTCGAGCATAGCCGATATTATTTCCTTGCTCTCCAAAGGTTTCTTGGTCCGCCACCTTGCGTGGTCCAACTCGCCAAGCCTATTATGGCCGATGAAATCTACTTCTCCTAAAATCCTGCCTTCCATCGGCCCCGGCGAACGCGCCTGGACCAAAATTCTTGCCAACTACCGCAAACCCCATCGCGGACGCAGCGTATTCGAACTGGCGGTGACCGTTGTTCCTTTCGTGATCTTCTGGGCGCTTTGCGGTGCAGCCGTTCATTACGGCTTCTGGTGGGGCCTGCTACTCATCATTCCCGCAGCGGGATTCCTGTTGCGCCTGTTCATGATTCAGCATGATTGCGGCCATGGCTCGTTCTTTGCGCACCGCCATTCGGATGATTGGACCGGCCGCATCATCGGTGTCCTCACGCTGACCCCTTACGATTATTGGCGCCGTACTCATGCTCTGCACCATGCCTCCGCGGGTAATCTCGACCAGCGCGGCGATGGCGATATAACCACCCTCACCGTTGCCGAGTACCGCGCGCTTTCGCGCTGGGGACGCTTGGGTTACCGCCTCTACCGCCACCCTGCCGTGATGTTCGGTATCGGACCCGTCTGGTTGTTCATTTTCAAGCAAAGGCTGCCCTTCGGCATGATGCGTTCAGGTCTGGAGCCTTGGGTTTCTACGATGGCAACCAATCTTGGCATTGCCGTCATGGCGATCGTTCTGATGTGGCTGATCGGCATTGGCCCGTTCCTTCTCGTCCATCTGCCGATTGTCACGCTAGCAGGTGCTGCTGGCATCTGGCTGTTCTACGTGCAGCACCAGTTCGAAGAGACACATTGGTCGAAAGGCGAGGAATGGCAGTTCCAGGAAGCCGCATTGCACGGCTCATCGCATTATGTCATGCCCGGCCTGCTGCGATGGATGACCGGCAATATCGGTATTCACCACGTGCATCACCTTTCAAGCAGGGTTCCCTGTTACCGGCTGCCCGAAGTGCTCAAGGATTATCCGGAGCTTGCCGATATCGGCCGCATCACGATCCTGGAAAGCCTGCGTTGCGTCAAACTCGTTCTCTGGGACGAAAATCGCCACAAGCTCATCTCGTTTCGGGAGGCCCGGACTCTGGCGGCAGTGCCTGTCAAATAGGTGTCGCGTTGAGGCAGGAAAAGACCTTGACGGTTGGAACCCGGACTGAAATTCTGTCTGTGAAGAGGGCATCATGATCATCACAGAAATGACAAGGCAGGAAATACGCGAGTTGCTCGAAAGGGCGACAATTGGCAGACTTGCTTGCGTCAAGGATGACCAGCCCTACGTGGTGCCGCTGTCATTCGTCTACAATGGCGTCTACCTCTATTCCTTCACGACGGCGGGGCAGAAGATCGATTACATGCGCCTCAACCCTCGCGTCTGTGTCGAGTTTGATGAAATTTCCTCGACCAACAAGTGGCAAAGCGTCATCGTTATTGGCCGCTTCGAGGAGCTGACCAAGGATCCCGACTATATCGACGCCAGAAACAAGGCCCATGCTCTGCTCAACAGGAATGCCGAATGGTGGCAGCCTGGCTATGTGAAAACGGTCATCAAAGAGCATGAGCGCCCGCTGGAACCGGTCTACTTCCGCATTGCGATTACCGAGACCAGTGGGCACAAGGCATTCAAAGGTGAATAATCAGCGCAAGGGCTAGGGCCTTTCCTGCTGTGCAAGCAAGGCTCTGATCCTTCAGGCTATCGACAATTCCTCCTTGCGAACACCGGTACTTGCGAGCCGCATGACAGCCAGGCCCAAGAGCGGAAAGATGCCGCCAATCCAGCCGAGATATGCAAGGCCGATTTGCGCGATGATCTGGCCGCCTATCATAGAGCCGAAAGCCACACCGAGGTAGAGTGCCGAGTAGTTGAGCGACAAGGCAAGCGGTGCATTTTCCGGAGCGATCGCGAGAACCCGGCTCGCCTGGGCAGGCGGGAACATCCAGGCGATGACGCCCCAGACGACCATGGTCGCAATCAGCGTCGGACCTGCCACATCATTGGGCAAGGTCATAATCCAGCTCACAGACATCAAAACCACGGCATTGAGAACAGACGCCAGAACGACTGTTCGCGTTGCGCCAAAGCGGTCAGAAAGCTGGCCGCCGAGTACATTCCCGATTGCCGCACCGATACCGAAGGCGAGAAGAACCACCGGCAGCAGGGAACGGCTCAGCCCCGTACCGTCGACGGCGATGGCAGCGATGTAGGTATACACGGCAAACGGGCCGGTCATGTAGAGCAGCATGGTCAACAGCGCCGGCAGCAGGCCCGGATGACGGATGACGCCAAGCCGTTGCGCGATCGTCAGCCGGTCAGAGTAAAGGCCACGTGGCAACACGAACCAGACAGCCAATGTTGCCAGCCCACCTATGATCGCAATGAACACGTAAGTCCCCCGCCATCCAGCAAAGGCGCTGATGAAGGCACCAAGCGGCGCCCCGAATGCCACTGCAAGTGTCGTGCCTCCCACAATGGCAGCGATCGCTCTAGCGCGGTGATGCGGTTCGGAAATCGCAACGGCAGTGGCCTGCGCTGTTGCCGCATATAGACCCGCCACCACAGCAATCAGCAGGCGCGCCGCCATGAGCAAGAGATAGGTTGGCGAAACGGCCGCAAGCAAGGCACCGGCAACGAAAACAAGGGTGCTGCCGATCAGCACAAAGCGCCGGTCGAGCGAACCGGTAAGCGCGGCTACGACCGGGGCTCCGATCGCATAGGCGAAGGCATACGTCACAACGAGATAGCCGGCCTCAACGAGCGTGACACCTGTGTCACCGGCAATTTGCGGCAGGAGGCTGGCGACCACAAAACCCTCAATGCCAATTGCGAAGGCGCCGAGCGCCAATCCGACGAGACGAATATCCATGGGAGTCACTCTAATGTTCAACGATCATTGAACTAAGTAGTCTTCTTGCGCGAAAGTCAAGCTCAAAGTTCAATAAATGTTGAACATTGAAATCTCTCCTGCCAATTGCTATTAGAAGCCCTATGACAAATTATCTCCCGCATCCGGCTACCGAGGACATCACTCTCCCCGCAATCCTGACGGCGCTTGGCGATGAAACACGCCTTGCAATGATCGCTATTCTTGCTCGTAACAGCGAAAAGGCCATGACGTGCGGGCAATTCCTCCAACTCGGATCGAAAACTGCGCTGAGCTACCATGTCGCGAAATTGCGCGAGGCGGGCATTATTCACGTCCAGCCCGACGGCACAAAGCGCCTGCTCACATTGCGTCGCGATGATCTGGAGAAACGTTTTCCGGGTTTCCTCGATTCGGTGATAACATCAGCGGCGGGATTGTCGCTTCCCGATAATCAGGATTGGGCCACGATACCGGATTCCGCAGGAGGTGCATGATGGATATTAAGGCAGCTGGTACAGTTCCGTCCCGCCGTGCGCCGTCGGATTGGTTCACCGGCACGGTCTGGCAGGATCCTGTCGTCGAGACGCCTGCACCTGCCCGTCTTCAGGCGGTGATCGTCCGGTTCGAGCCCGGAGCGCGAACGGCATGGCATTCGCATCCGCTCGGCCAGACGCTCCACGTCGTTTCCGGTTCTGGCCTTGTCCAAGTCTGGGGAGAACGACGGCGCGAAATCAAGGCGGGCGACACCGTATGGATTCCGCCGGGTGAGAAACATTGGCATGGCGCTGGCCCAAATACGACCATGTCCCATATCGCCATGCAGGAAATGCTCGACGGCAAATCCGCGGAATGGATGGAAAAGGTCTCGGATACGCAATATTCTGGCGATGCATAATCTGTTACCATATCGTCCACAGCGTATGTGAAAGGAACCGTCATGGCGTTCGAAGACATCAAGGCCCGGATTGCTCTCCTGCTTGAAGCGATGGTCCAGCGGCCAACGGATGCCCATGAGATTCATGAGAACCTGCGCGAACAGCTGAACGAACTCAAGGCCATGGGCATGCCGCTGCCCGATGACCTTGTCGAACTCGAAAAGCAACTCGAAGCCGATTTCGACTCCTGAGACGGTTCACTAAAGAGACCGTTTAGTAGAATCGTCAAACAATGAATTCCAATCGTTTTGATCGCGCGCGTCGCCCCGTGTTGCGCGGCCGTCGCGAATGCCAATATCGCGCAACATGTGATCCGAGAAATCATCCGTATCGATATCCGAAGGCTGTCCGCGCTTGCCCTCGGACTTGCCCGGATTGGCAAACTTGCTCCACCAGGATACGTGGCTGGCGGCTTGCGAAACTGGTGACGATACAGTGCTCATAACCTCAACTCCGATTGTTGGTGACGCTTTGTGTCTCGCTGTGTTGAGTACTAGATGCACCTTGCTACGCTTGTTTTCCAACAAAACGCCAAGTACCATGCATAAGGACAGCTTATGTGAGATGATTCATGAATCTTCCTCCTCTTGCCTCTATCCGGGCCTTTGAGGCTGCGGCCCGCCACGGCAGTTTCACCAAGGCCGCCGAGGAGTTGAGCATGACCCAAGCGGCGGTCAGCTATCAGATCAAGCTTTTGGAGGAACGTATCGGCGCAGCACTCTTCCTGCGGCGGCCCCGCCACGTCACGCTGACGGAGGTCGGCGCGCGGCTGTCGCCCGTTATCAGCGAGGCTTTCGACATGATGCGTGCGGCTATTGCTGCCACGCGCGAGAACGCCGACGGCGTTTTGACAATTACGACAATTCCAACCTTCGCCGCCAATTGGCTCGTTCCGCGGCTGGGTTCATTCCAGCTTGCCCAGCCCGCACTCGCCGTGCGGCTGCAGGCCACACGCGATGTGATTGATTTTTCAAGGCAGGACGCTGATGTCGGCATTCGCTCGGGCAGCGGACGGTGGCCTGGGCTCGTCGCACACAAGATATTCGATGCGGACTTCACACCCATGTTGAGCCCCGCGCTCGCGGTCTCGATCGGTGGCGTCAAAACCCCTGAAGACCTGCTCAAGCTGCCGATCGTCGATCCGAGCGATCCCTGGTGGAAGCTGTGGTTTGGTGCAGCGGGTATCCCTGAGCCCGATTTGCGCGGCGATCCGCGCAGCCGTTTTGGCGACCAGCATCTGGAGGGGAAGGCTGTCATTGCAGGGCAAGGCGTCGGGATACTGACCCCAGCGTTTTATGAGACGGAGCTAGCACAAGGTCAGCTTATCCAACCATTCGATATTGTCGGCACTGCCGATCATTTCTACTGGCTCGTCTATCCGGAGGCGCGGCGCAACGTGCCGAAGATCCGCGCCTTCCGCGACTGGCTGCTTGGTCAACTGGAGAATGAAAGGAGCGAAGCCACGGCTTCGCTCTGAGGCTTAGAAGACTGCAAGGTAACGCAACAGCGAGATAATGCCGATCACGATAACGATGACCTGGGCGATCTGTTTGGCACGGCCATCCAACGGCAGCATCTGGATGAGGTAGAGTACGAGAAAGATCACCAGAACGGTGATCAAAAGACTGATCAAAATCGACATTTCAAACTTCCTGTTTCCGGGATGCGTAAATTGTAGCTTCCTACAACTCTTAGTTGGCCATGTTGGTTCCTTCGAACAGAAGTGGAAACATGGCTGCAGCCCCAACCGCTCATTGTCTCGTTTTCACCTTGCTGCTAGGGTCCGACTCGCTCCCGCTATCAGGATATTCCATGCGTTCGCTGTTTCACTTCGCCTACCACGTAACCGATCTTGACGAAGCACGACGTTTCTACGGTGGCATATTGGGTTGCGAGGAAGGCCGCAGTACTGAAACCTGGGTCGATTTCGATTTCTTCAGCCATCAGATTTCATTGCACCTCGGCAAGCCTTTCGAAACGACGAACACTGGCAAGGTCGGCGACCATATGGTTCCCATGCCGCATCTCGGCGTCATTCTGCCGCTTGACGATTGGAATGCGCTTGCCGAGCGTTTGAAAAATGCCGAAATCGATTTTGTCATGCCACCGGTCGTCCGTTTCAAGGGCGAGCCGGGCGAGCAATGGACGATGTTTTTCCGGGATCCCTCCGGCAATCCGATAGAAGTCAAGGGATTCGCCGATTTCGCCTCTATTTACGCGAAGTAACGCCCGCCAATCATGGAAATTCAGCAGTCCAATCTGAGAGCGGCGTTCTGGATGATGGGATCGCTCACCGCCATCATCTTGATGGCGATTTCCGGCCGAGAAGCTTCGAGGGAACTGAACGTCTTCCAGATCATGGAGATGCGCTCGATTATCGGCCTTGCGATGCTATACCCTTTGATCCGCTCTTCGGGCGGCCTCAGGGCCATGAAGACCAAGCGCATATGGCAACATCTCGGCCGCAATAGCGCGCATTATGCCGGGCAGTTCGCCTGGCTGCAGGCCCTGTCGATGATCCCGCTGGCGCAGGTGATCGCCATCGAATTCACAACACCTGCTTGGACCGCTCTCATGGCGGTTGCGTTTCTTGGAGAGCGTCTGAACATCTGGCGGGTGCTCACAATAGCACTCGGCATAATCGGCGTCGTCATCATCGTCCGCCCGGGGGTCGGCACTGTCGAAATCGGTCAGTTGATCGTACTCGGCGCGGCCTTCACCTTCGGCATCTCCTTCACCATGGTCAAGTCGCTGACCCGCACGGACAGTGTTGTCAAGATCATCTTCTGGATGTTGATCATCCAGTCGGGCATCGGCCTCCTGCCCGCACTGCACGTGTGGCAGTGGCCATCCATGCATGTGCTGCCTTGGGTCGTCATCATTGCGTTTACCGGTACTTTCTCGCATTTCTGCATGGCCAAGGCCCTGCAATATGCCGATGCCACGGTCGTCATCCCGATGGACTTCTTGCGTGTGCCGCTGATGGCAGTGCTCGGTTGGCTGATCTATGCCGAGCGCATCGACATGTTCACGGCCGTCGGTGCCGCGCTGATCCTTTCCGGCAACCTTCTCAATCTCAAGAACCGGACCGCCTCAGCAAAAGCAGACGTTCCCGCCTCTCAGCCTCAATCATAAGCGAGACACCAGCCATCACCCTTCAGCCAACATTGCTCATCGGGAATCTCGGAGGTCCTGTAAAAACGTGATACGCGCCTGAGGTCGCCGTTCGCGAAAGCGATTGCTAGCGCCTTCTCCGATTTCGCATCCCGCACCCCGGCGCAGGGGTAGATGGCCACGCCTGAAACGCTACGTGCCGAGAATTCACTACCTTCGCGGGTTATGAGAAACACGGCGCCGCGCGGGCGGCTGCCCCGGCCGAGCATCGCAAAACCGTCGTCGGTCGTCAGCGGCAGAACGAGGCGGCCGCCATCCTTGAGCCGGTCCAGCCAGATGTCGGCAGGACGGGTCGCACCGGCATTGACGTAGATCACATCTGCCAGTTCGAACGGGACGGCGGTTCCATCGCCCTCGATGATTTCGACGCTGGAGTAAGCCGAAAGGTAATCTCGCGCGCGCGCCGCGAGATCCGGTTCGAGCTCGATACCTGTGACGTGCCCGGAGGCCCCGACCAGGTGCGCCATGATCGCCGTGTAGTAACCGGTACCGGTGCCGACATGCACAACATGCTCGCCTTTAGCAAGCTGCGCGAACCACAACAGGTGCGCGTGCAGGGATGGCTCGCCATTGTTGATATGCCGTTCCGGCGCTATTCCAACCAGATCATCCGTGTAGAGATAGGTCGGATCGTCATTCGGACTATAGACGTAGCCCAAGCCGAACCGGCTGATTGGCCACGGTCCCGGACCGAGGAAATCTTCTCTTGGCACATCGGCAAAGGCTTGCTCGATGCGTGCATCCTCAACTCCGACGCTCGCCAGAATTTGCTTGGCATAAGCGCGGCGCACGGTCTTGAGTTTGTCGGCATCAGTCATCTTGCTCAACCTGAGACAATCATGGCCCCCTAGCGCCATTCGTCAAGGGTACAGGCAATTCCGCGCAGGAACCAATATTGTCGGACAGGAAATCGACGAAACTGCGGACCCGCGCCGCGAGATACTCATGCCCGACAAAGACCGCGTGGGTCGTCTCCATATCGCCAGGATTATACGCTTCGAGAAGCGGGACGAGACGGCCCTCGATAATATCCGCACGCACATGGAACAGGCCCAGCCGGGCAATGCCAAGACCCGCGACACACATTTGTTGAACGGTTACCCCATTGTTGGCCAGGAAATTGCCCGACACCGTCAGCATCTCGGTTTCACCCGTTTCGACATCCTTGAACGGCCACTCTTCGCGCGTTCTGCGGAAATTGAAATTCAGGCAATTGTGCCTGTCGAGATCGTGCGGATGGGCGGGCATGCCGTGTCTCGCAAGATAGTCAGGCGAGGCAACAACCACCATGCGGCTTTCAAACAGCTTGCGGGCCATCAGGCTGGAGTCGCGCATCGGTCCGACGCGAATGGCTATATCGGCACGCTCCTCGATCAGGTCGACCACTCCATCGCTGAGTGAAACGTCGAGTTCCACCTCAGGATAGCATTGCAGGAACTTCGGCACGAGCGGCAGAATGCAGCACACTCCGACCGGCACGGACGAGTTCACCCGCAGCAGACCCCGAGGTGCGGCCGACGCGCCAAAGGCTACAGCCCGCTCTGCCTCCTCGATCTCCGCAACGATACGCAGTGCCCGCTGGCGATAGATCTCCCCCTCCGGTGTCAATTGCAGGGTGCGGGTCGAGCGGACGAGCAGCCGCGTGCCAAGCCGGTCCTCGATCCGGGAGATAATCTTGCTGACGGCCGAAGGTGTCATTCCCAGCCGTCGTCCGGCTGCGGAAAAACTGTTGAGCTCCACCGCCTGCACGAAAACATCCATCTCGCCGGCCCTGTTATCCATGCTGCACGCTCACTTGTGAATTGAGTTCACAAGTATTGAGCAATCCGAGGCAATTATCAAGGTAATCGCGATGGCTCATATTCCACCCAACCGGACTCGTTCCGCCATTCTTTCGAACTCACAAGGCTGGTTCCCAAGACAGCCTCAATTCAAAGGACAAGACAATGCCTCTCGCTCTTCTGGCGTTGACAATCAGCGCCTATGCCATCGGGACGACAGAGTTCGTCATTGTTGGCCTTCTGCCCACTGTCGCCGGCGATCTCAATATCTCATTGCCGCTCGCTGGGCTCATCGTCAGCGTCTACGCGCTCGGCGTCACCTTCGGCGCACCAATTCTTACCGCCCTCACCGGCCGTATCGAGCGGAAGCCACTTCTGCTCGGCTTGATGGGCACTTTTCATCGTTGGCAATACCGCCGCTGCGCTCGCACCAAACTATGAACTGCTGCTCGTTGCCCGCGTGATCAGCGCCTTCGCCCATGGCGTATTCTTCTCCGTCGGCGCCACCATCGCCGCGGATCTCGTCGCCCCAAACCGCCGGGCCTCTGCCATTGCCATGATGTTCCTCGGTCTGACAGTTGCCATCGTGACCGGTGTGCCGCTCGGCACCTTCATCGGCCAGCAGCTCGGCTGGCGCGCCACGTTCTGGGCTGTGTCCGGGCTTGGCGTTATTGCATTCGCCGGGATTGCCATCCTCCTGCCGTCGCAGATTGCCAAGGCTGCTCCGGCACGGCTCATCGATCAGGTGCGTGTACTCGCCAGCGGACGCCTGCTGCTCGCCTTTGCCATGACCGCTTTCGGTTATGGCGGTACCTTCGTCATGTTCACTTTCCTCGCACCCGTCCTGCAGGAAATCACCGGCTTTGCCGGCTCCACGGTCAGCTTGATCCTCGTCCTCTATGGCCTGTCCATCGCCATCGGCAACATGGTTGGCGGTCGCGTGGCCGACGGCAATCCCGTTGCTGCTCTCAGCGTCATGTTCCTGTTGCAGGCAATTGTCCTCGCAGTCTTCACCTTCACGGCCGTATCGCCGGTATGGTCGCTGGTAACGCTCGCTGCCCTCGGCGCGCTGTCATTTGCCAACGTCCCCGGTCTGCAGCTTTATGTGGTTCAGCTTGCCAAGATCCATACGCCTGATACCGTAGACGTCGCCTCGGCGCTCAACATCGCCGCCTTCAATCTCGGCATTGCCGGCGGTGCATTCCTCGGCGGCATCGTCGTCGCCTCCCCGCTCGGCCTTGGTGCAACGCCGTGGGTCGGTGCTCTTCTCGTGGCCGGTGCTCTCGGCCTGACCCTGTGGAGCCAGATGCTCGACAGGCGTGCGTCGGTCGAAGTTCTGGCCACCTGCTAAATCAAAAGGAAAACTGCATGTTCAACGTAAACGCCAATGGCGCAAAGATCCCCGCAATCGGCTTCGGGACCTTCCGCATGCCGGGTGCCGATGTGCTCCGCATGGTCCCTTCGGTTCTGAGGCTCGGCTATCGCCACATCGATACGGCCCAAGCCTACCGTAACGAAGCCGAGGTCGGCGAAGCCATTGCTGGCTCGGGCGTCGCTCGTGGCGATATCTTCCTGACCACCAAGGTCTGGGTCGACAGCTACCGGCACGATGATTTCATCAGGTCGGTCGATGAGAGCCTGAAGAAGCTCAAGACCGATTATGTCGATCTCTTGCTTCTCCATTGGCCGCAAAGCGACGTACCGCTTGCTGAACGCATCGGCGCGCTCAACGAAGTGCGTGATGCCGGCAAGGTTCGCCATATCGGCATCAGCAATTTCAACACGGCGCTGATGGCAGAATCGATCGCACTCAGCAGGGCGCCGGTCGTCACGAACCAGGTCGAATATCACCCTTATCTGGATCAGATCACCGTGCTCAACGCTGCCCGCACGAGCGGCATGAGCATAACCGCCTACTATGCCATGGCCGATGGGAAGGTGATTGACGATCCAACCATCAAGGCGATCGCTGCGGCCCACGGAAAGAGCGAGGCTCAGGTGGTTCTTCGCTGGCTCATACAACAAGACGGAGTTGTGACCCTGTCGAAGACGATCAGCGAGGAGCGGGCGAAAAGCAACTTCGAGATCTTCGATTTCGAGCTGTCGGCAGACGAAATGCAGGACCTGCACGCCCTTGCCAGGCCGGACGGCCGTATCGTCAATCCGCGCAACCTCGCACCCGAGTGGGACTAGTCAGTTCCAATAGTGACAGGCGTAATAAAATTGCTAAGGTCAGCATGAGATTCGCAAGAGGTTCTTCATGCTGGCCGAAGTGGCACTGCCCATCAAGCTGACATTCAGGCTCTGGCTACGCTTCTGGCCGCAGCTCGTTGCGGTGGTGCTTCTCGGCCTTCTTTGCTCGGATATTCTGATGTGGCTGTCGGTCAAGGCAGCCTTCCTCAATCATTATGCCGGCCTTGGCGTCCTCACTCTGGTCGCCCTCACGCAGCTTGTGACAACCGTATCAATGATCCTGATAGTGCGGCCGGGCTTACCCGCGATCAGTGCCGCGCAAGCCGTCGCTCAAAAAGAAGCGGACAAGATCGCACCGGAGCGCGGTGCTTCCCGTCTCGCCACAATCATCGCTGTGGCTCTCCTGCCGTTTTTTGCCTATTACGCGGCCTGGGGTTTTCTCGGCAACACGGTAAGGCAATATTCACGCCTTGCCCTCGACTACGCCCCTTTCGGCGAATCCGGCAATGTACTCGACGTGCTTGATTCGAAATGGCTCATTCTTTCGGTCGTGGTTGCATGGCTCGTGCGCTGGGCAGCCAAGGTCATGCAGGAGCGGACCAGCCGGTCCATCTGGCAAATCATTGTGGTCGTGTGCGAGACAAATTGGATTTTCATCGGTCTCTATGTGCTCAGCCGCTGGAAGGACACGTTCCTGGTCTGGCTGACCACACGCAACATCGGCAATCTTTTCGAAGGACTCTGGAGCGGCCTCGTACACCCCGTCACGTCTGCCTATGCGGCAGCGATGATCCCGGTCGAGCAGAGCTCGGTCAGCATGTCATCGACTATTGTCGGCCTGTTCTTCTATGCACTTTTGCCGGTGATCTGGCTCGTCATGGTTGCACTCGTCTACGGCTATGATGTTCGCGATGACCAGGAACTGATGCGTATCCACCATCGCGTCGAGCGTTTCGGCGAAAGGTACAAGGCGATACCGAAGTTTTTGCGCGATTTCGTCGAGCATTTTATCAGCGGCTATCGATCCCGCTATCTGCCGATCGCCAATGGCGTCAGGCTCACCCTCAATTCCGGGCTCCTCCTGATCATCACGCTGATTGTTGGCTACCAACTGATCGACTGGACGGCGGCCTGGGCGTGGATTGGCATGACCCGCCTGATCGGACCGCTTGACCTTGATTATTGGCAGGTCCTATCGCACGGCGTGTCACTGCTGTTTGGCAGCCCATTCCAGGACTCCTCGACCGGTATTCTCGTCGAGCCCCTGCGCATCTGTTTCCTTGCAGCTGTCCTTGAGACAGCATTCTCGATGACGAAAAGGTATCGGCACCGGAAGATATCGCCGCCGGCGTACCGGTCATGCGTGGTTCGACAAGCTCACCATGAGGGAGGTAGCTTATTGCAAGGACACGGGCGACGTTGGCGTCTCCTGCTCCCTGCAAACGACCACTTCTCATGGTGAGTTGGCCGAACGCACGACCCGCCTACTGAGCGGGCGCCCCAAACCTCAAATAGTATGGCCTCTCGCTGCCGACGCCGAGTGTTACCCGCAGATCCGCCGCGACATCCTGCGGCACTAGGAAATTTGCCTCTATCACCATGCGCGCGCCGCTCCCGGCCCCTGAAAATATGGCCGAGCTACACGACATGATACCATCTGCTGGATAGGGCATGCCGGGAACGGATGTCGGCATCCATGATCGTCCCCTGGAATCGACCAGTTTGATTGAACATCCGAGCCAGAGGTTCTGCAGATCGGGATTACCCACTTCGACCAGGAGCCGTGCGATCAGCGGGACCGAACCCGCCGGTAGCCTGTTCTTCTTGATTCCCTCGGGCGTTTTCAGCGAAACGAATTGCCAGTCACTGCCCCCGAACCGAGCGGGCTGGCCCGCCGCGACATCGCGTGCAAGAAGATCGTTGCCGCGGACGAGCTCCTTCAGGCTGCTATAGGAAATCTCGAACAGCGCGAGCGGTACGAGCACGATCAGTGCCCACGGACTGCGGCGGCGCCAGATTTGCTCTGCCTGCGTTCGTGTGTCATCGACCGACAGCGTCATCAGCCATCTTTCTCTGTAACGGTTATGGGCTTGTTCATGTCGAAGCTGTCGAGAACGAGAGGCTGTCCGTCATTGAATTTCTTGAAATCGTCGATCGCGATGTGCGCCTGCGAATCCAGGCGGGAAAAAGCTGGTTCGAGAGCACCAGCGTCGCGCCACTCACCTGATCCGGGAGGGTTTCAAAGACGAAACGCGCCATCTTGGGCAGCCCGGGATCGAGGGAATGCGGCGGTAGTCCGGGCATGTAACCGGCACGATCAGAACTGTCATATTGCAGTCCCGTAGGCCCGACCCAGGTCGCCCGGGCGACGGAGTTGGAGGCGCTGGTGGCCCCCAGCGCGGCCGTGACGACCACCCAAACGCCTGACGTTGTCATCACCTTGGTGGTGCCGAACCTGTCAAGCGTCAGTTCACGCGCGAACACGACATTGTCGACAATGACGTCAAACTGCCGGGTATGAACCTTGTCATGCATCTTGCCGCGAACCGGTATCGGTCCCGTCAGATCCATGTAATGCGGTTTGGATTGCTGCATGCCGTAGAGCACCGCGATCGCCGCGCAAAGCGCCAGAATATTGCCGAGTTTGCGTCTCATTGCTGTGCTGCCTGCGTATTTATCGGGAGCCGAATGACCCCGGCAGTATGGTCGTTGTACCAACCGGGACTGCCCGTGAGATTGTCCCGAGCCTTGTAGGTCTTCGCCGTCACCAGCAACTCAACGGCATCGCCTGGAACCAGACTCGCTGGCACCAGCCAGACATAGGCCATTTTCTCAGTCATGCCCGGATGCAGATCCGGCAGCAACGCCGTGTCGCGCTGCAGGTAGATCATCGGCTTTTCCGCCTGTGCATCGATTGTCGAAGGAAAATGGAAGACACCGTAATAATCCTTCGAGGATCTCGCTGTCAGGTTTGTCAGCTCGGTCTCGAGAATGATCGCCTTCTGGCCTTCCTTGGGCGTTACCTCGAATACCTTTTCATTCGCCACGCGAATACCGAGCGGCTTGATGCGCCACTGCCCGGCTTCTACCGTCTCATTGGGTGTGAACTGTGTCTCCTGCTGCTTCGGCATGGCCTCGAAGGCGCCGAGCATCTCAGCCACAGCAAGAGCCGCGAAGGTACCTATTCCGGCTGTCAGCCAAGCAGCGGCTTTGCTGCGCAGGTTCAGAA
Organism: uncultured Alphaproteobacteria bacterium; assembly: GCA_963777425.1. Classification (GTDB taxonomy): domain Bacteria; phylum Pseudomonadota; class Alphaproteobacteria; order Rhizobiales; family Rhizobiaceae; genus Phyllobacterium. Next base: position 27,171 of record CAVZQS010000009.1, read on the forward strand.
CATGGGACCACATTGGTCGACCCTCCTCCGATTTGCCGGCCCGGACCGGTCAAAAACGAGTTGCTATCGCGCCAACCATGCAACGGGTTGATGGTGAAATTCAAGACCGGGATTTGCCCGGCCGGGCCTTTAGGGTCTGTTGGGAAAGTCGCTGCGGTGAGTCAGATGGCGTGGTTTTCGAGAACCGGAGCGCATCGTACATAAGGGTACGTGAGCACCGGAAGCGCAGAAAATCGCGTCAGATGACCGCCGCAGTAGAGTTTCCAAACGGGCTCTTAGCGCGAGGCAACTTGTGGCAGGTAGGTGTTCACCAGACTGACGACCTGAGCGTCACGCGTTTTCGCGGTATTGCCGCCCATGACAACCGCCACAAGCTGGCGGCCATTATCACTCACAGAGGTCACAATGTTGAAACCGGAAGCCCGCACATAGCCAGTCTTGATGCCGTCAGCGCCATTTACCTGGGTTAACACGCGGTTGTGACCGCGAATCAACCTTCCGTTGAAGGCGAAATTCTGCGTGCCAAAATAATAGTAATGCTGCGGGTAGTGCCTGCGCAGGGCGAGACCAAGCAGGGCCATATCGCGCGCTGTGGTGATCTGCTGCGGGTCGGGCAGGCCGGAAGCATTGTGGAAGTTTGTTCCTCTCATACCAAGCCGGCGCGCCGTTGCCGTCATTTGCGCGGCAAATTGCTCTTCCGTTCCACCAAGATATTCGGCGAGCGCCGCTGCCACGTCATTGGCCGACTTCACCACGATTGCCTTGATTGCCGTATCCACATCGATGCTCTGGCCTGGCCTGACCCCGAGTTTGCTCGGTGCCTGCGATGCGGCGTGGGCCGACACTGGAATAAGTGTCGATTTGGTGATGCGGCCGGATTCCAGTGCTTCGAACGTCAGATACAACGTCATCATTTTGGTCAGCGATGCCGGAATGCGCGGCAGATCGGCACTCGACTGATAGAGCACGACACCCGTGCTGCCGTCGACAACAATGGACGCGGATTTTTCCGAAACGGGAGCGGAAGCACCACCCGCGGGGGCAAGCGTTGCTGCTGTTGTACAACCGCTGGCGACGCCAAGGATCAGCCCCATCAGTGCCACGATTTTCGGAAGTGAATACAACGACATATAGACTCGCGGCACGTTTATTTTCCGGATTTCTGAGCTTGCGAAAGAATAAAATATCTAGCGCAGGATGGTTAAAAAATTAGCTTTGTCTGCGCTTGTTAGCCGATTTGGACGGCCACGCCAAGCGAGTGTTTCTACAACAAATTGTCGCTGCCTGTCGTGTTGCCAAAAGGATGTAGGGTCAAGACCCTACATCGTAAGCACAACCTTGACACTGCGCGACCTGTCCAATGCGGTCCGGAAGGCCTCCGGTGCGTCTGCCAGTTTGTATTGGCTCGTCACCAGCCGCAGCACATCGATCTTCCCCTCGACAATCAGTTCGACCGCCTCAAAAAACTCTTCACCGAAGCGGAAGGTGCCGACGAGGTCGAGCTCCTTCGCCATCACGGCATTCGCGGGCACGGGGATCGTCCCTCCAGCAAGGTTACCGACCTGCACAACAGTGCCGCCGCGCCGCACCGTGCGGATGGCCGAGGCAAGACCCGCCGCGGTTCCGGAGATTTCAAAGGCAATGTCGAAAGGCGATACCGCCGCCAGCTGCGCCAGCTGATCTTCACCTTGTGACAGATCGACGATCTGGTCGGCGCCGAGCTCTTCGGCAAATTTCAGCGGTGCGGCGGCGACGTCAACCATAGTGACGGATCCCGCATCGGCATGTTTGAGCGCGAGCATGGTGAGAAGGCCGATGGGACCAGCGCCGAAGACAATGGTCGAGAAGCCTTTGACGTGGCCCGCCCGGCGTACGGCGTGCAGGCAGACTGCCAAGGGCTCGGCCAGCGCTGCGGCCTGGAAAGGCAGGTCCGCCGGCACCCTGACGCACTGCGCCGCAGTTGCATCAAACAGGCTGGCGAAGCCACCCTGCATATGCGGGGTCTTCGACGCGGAGCCCATGAAATAGATGTTCTCGCAGAGATTGGCGCGTCCCTCATGGCAATAGACGCACCGTTCGCACCAGCGGGATGGATTGACCGCGACCCGCTCGCCGACCGCCAGTCCAGTCACGTTGCTGCCGACCCCGACAATCTCGCCGGCAACCTCGTGGCCGAGTATCAGCGGCGAGGTAACGACGAAATCGCCGGTCCTGGCGTGGCGGAAATAATGCATATCCGAACCGCAGATCCCACCTGCGCCAAACCTGACCCGAACCATGTTCGGTTCAAGTTCGCCAAGTTCGACATCGACGACGCGCAGATCCTCCGCGCCGAAGAGAGTTGCAGCAATGCCCTTGGTACTCATTTGATCAGACCCAGTTGTGTTGGCAGCCAGAGGGTGATCGCCGGAATGAATGTAATGGCGATCAATGCGATGAAGAGCGGAACGAGCCAGGGCAGGATTGCCATGGTGGTGCGCTCGACCGAAAGCTTGGCCACTCGCGACAGCACGAAGAGTACCATGCCCAGCGGCGGATGCAGAAGGCCGATCATCAGATTAAGCGTCATGATCAATCCAAAATGCACCGGATCGATGCCAAATTTCAAAACGAGCGGCAGAAGGATTGGCACGAGGATCGTGATGGCGGCAATCGTATCGAGGAAACAACCGACGAACAGCATCAGGAGGTTGACCAGGATCAGGAAGACCCATTTGTTTTCAGTGATCGACAGAATGGCCGTCGACAGGAGCTGCGCCGCCTGGCTCACAGTCAGCAGCCATGCAAAGACCGAGGCAGCCGTGACGATGAACAGGACGGATGCGGTTGTTTCGATCGTATCGAAACTTGCCTTGGCAAGGCTCGACAAAGTCATCGTGCGATAACGGACGAGGCCGAGAAACAGCGACCACAAGACGGCCGCAACCGCGGCCTCGGTCGGGGTGAACCACCCCATGGTCATACCGCCGATCAGGATGACAGGCGTCATCAAGGCCATCACGGCCGAGAAGTCGAAATACCAGTCCAGCGCAATCAGCAACACAAGGGCGATGCCGACAGAGGCGTTGATCGAAAGGCCGGTCAGCGTCAGCAGATAGATAACCACCGGAACTGCCAGAACGACGACGATTTCAAGCGAAGCTTCCAGAAGCTGTTTCACCTCAAACGGCGCGTCGGAACCCCATCGCCTGATAAAGGCAAAGATTGCGACGGTGACCATCATGAGCACGGTCATGACGACGCCCGGCACAATGCCGGCCATGAACAGCGCGCCAATGGAAACATTGGCCATCATGCCATAGATGACAAACGGCAGTGACGGCGGGAAGATCGGGCCGAGCGTCGCGGATGCCGCCGTCACACCAACAGCGGCTTCGACGGGATAGCCGTGATCCTTCATGGCCTTGATCTCGATCGTGCCGATACCGGCCGCGTCGGCAAGCGCAGTACCCGACATACCGGAGAAGATCACCGAACCGATGATGTTGACCTGCGCCAGTCCGCCCTTCATCCAGCCGACAAGGGCAACTGCGAAGGAATAGATGCGGCCGGTAACGCCAGCTGAATTCATCAGGTTGCCCGCGAGAATGAAGAATGGCACCGCGAGCAACGGGAAGCTCTCAACGCCGGCGATCATGCGCTGCGCGACGATGATGTCCGGAGCCACCCCGAAGAACACCAGATAGAGGACCGAAGCGACGGCCATGGAAATGGCGACCGGTACGCCGACGAGCATGAGAAGCAAAAATGTTCCGACAAGCAACAGCATCGATCAATCCTCGATCTTCTGGAATTCTTCGGGACGTTCCAGAACGGAATAGCCGCGGCGAATATTGCTGATGAAAACCTGAATGGAGCGGAAGAGCATCAGGACGAAGGCGGCCAAAACGCAATAGAAAACAATGTTGCGCGGCAGATCGACTGTCACCATCCGCTCGTCGGCGACGATCTCCACATAGCGCCACATCAACCAGACGGCGTAGATGAAGAACCCGATACGCACGACGTCGACAAAGATGGACAGGACGCGCGCAACGGACGCCGGCAAATAGTGGTAGAGCACGTCGACCTGGATATGGCGGGAGACACGCACGCACATCACCGATCCGAGGAACACGACGCCAATCAGGCAGTTGATGGCAATCTCCTCGGTCCAGGCATAGCTGTCGTTCATGACATAGCGCGTGAAGAACTGCAGGAAGACGCAACCTGTCATCAGCCAGAAGACGATGAGCGTCAGCCAATCCTCGACGGCATAATCCGCAACATTGGCGACAGGCGCCGCTTCCTCGAAGGAGTGGGCGATTTCCTCAGCGGTAATCTGTGTGTGAACTTCTTCTGCCATAAAGGCCTCCATCCGTTAGCGCATCAGGCGGGATGGCCGGGCAGGTCGATTGCCCGGCCATCGGTCTATCATTCCTTGATGGCGCGAATGGCTTCCCAATCCGACTTCTCGTAGCCGAAATCCTCGAACTTCACCTTTTCCATGACGTTCTTTTCGAAATCGGCCTTATCGATCTCGGTCACGTTCAGGCCTTTTTCCTTGAAGCTGGTTACGAGGGCTTTCTCCTTTTCGGAGATTGTCTTCGTTGTCCTCTCGGCCGCCTCCTGCATAACCTCGCCGAAGATCTTCTTGTCTTCGTCCGAAAGGCTGGACCAGAGCTGCTTGGAAACCACCGTATTGAGGTGATCGACGATATGGCCGGTCAGGATGATGTTCTTCTGCACCTCGAAGAATTTCTTCGCTTCGATGGTGGTAAGCGGGTTTTCCTGCGCCTCGACGGTACCGTTCTGCAGGGCGAGATAGACTTCGGCGAAGGCGATCGGCGTCGTATTGGCGCCGCAAGCGCGCGGCATGGCAAGATAGGCCGGAACGTCCGGTACACGGATCTTCAGACCCTGCATATCCGAACATTTGGCGATAGGTTTGTTCGATGTGGTCTGGCGTGTACCGTAATAGCTGACGGCGGCAATATGGTTGCCGGTCTTTTCCTCATAGCCGCCTGCAAGCCGCTTGAACACGTCGCTCTTTGTATAAGCGATCAGATGATCCGGACCACTGAAGATATAGGGAAAATAAGTTACGCCGATTGGCTTGTAGTCGCGTGCCGCAAAACTCGACCCGGAGATGATGATGTCGACAGTACCGAGTTTCAGGCCCTGGTTGATATCAGCCTCCTTGCCTAGCTGCGAGGCAGGGAAAACATCGATCTTGTAACGGCCATTCGTCCGCTTGTTGATCTCTTCTGCCGCCCAGACGGAGTCCGTATGGAATGGCTCGGATGTTTCGTACACATGTGCCCATTTCAGCGCGGTCTGCGCCTGTGCCGTTACGGCAGATATTGCGAGCGCGGCGACCGCACCCAGAATTGTCGTTAGCTTGGTCTTCATGTCTTTCTCCTCCCAGACTTGAACTCAGATCTTGCTGTTACCGTTTCGGCGGCCTCCCGCAGTACGGCCTTTCTCATTCTCCAGGTCTTCATCGAAACTCCTGGAAAATCTTGATTGCGATTGCTGCAGATGAAATCGCATCGCTTCCTTGGCGCGCACCGGGTCGCCAGAGACGATGGCATCGCGTATCGCTCGGTGCTCCTCAAAAGCCTCTCGCCATGAACTCGGGCTCTCGAAATAGCTCGCCAGCTTTTCGAAATAGGGTGTCATACGCTGATCGAAGAGCTCACCGACGAACCGGTTGAGCGCTGCATTTTCGATGATACCGGCAATAGTCGTGTGAAATGTCCGGTCTAGCGCAATAGATGTGCGCGGGCTGTTGAATGTTTGCGCCATCTTGGTCAGAACTGCGTCCAATGCCTCGATATGCTCGGACGTCACAACCTTCGCAGCTTCCTCGGCAATCGCGCATTCGATGAGCGAACGGGCGCGCAGCAGTTCGAACGGCCCCTCCAGGTCTTCGGCGGGCGCGAGCGCCTGCTTTTCGCCCTGCCTGCCCGTAACATAGATACCGGACCCCATGCGAATATGCACAAGCCCTTCGACTTCCAGCGCGATCAGCGCTTCGCGAATGGTCGGACGCGAGACTCCCAGCTCTTCGGCAAGTTCACGTTCACCCGGCAGCCGTTCGCCGGTGGCAAATTTGCCACCGTCGATCAACGCGCGAATCTGGTCTGCCACCTGCCGGTAAAGCCGGCGCGGTTGAATGGCTGCGAACATTGATCCTCCCCGCACGGGGTCTCCCTTTCCGCGCTAGACTGGTAAACTGGCCTTACCAATATATAACTGATACATTGATATATATGTTGGAGTCAACCCGACCCGTTTCGCTTGCCACAGTGACCAAATCGCGATTGTAACAATCTGTATTGGAAAGTGATTGCCGCTGTCGGCCCCGAACAAGCTATGAGGAACCAACCATCCGCCTCTTCGCACCGGTGACAAATGCTGTTTGAAATTCGATTGCTGCGCGCTTTCGCCTGTATGAGCCTTGCTCTCTCCCTTGGCGCCTGCACGACAACCGAGCCCAAATTGCCCAATGCGGCCTCAGCTCCGGTTCCTGAGACTTCACCACGTGCCACCGCCACGCAAGCCAAGCCGGCGGCCAAATCGTCGGAGAAATCCGTCGATGGCCTCATTTCAAAATACTCCGTCGCTTATGCGGTTCCTGAATCCCTGGTGCGCCGCGTCGTCAAACGCGAAAGCAGCTTCAATCCCGAAGCACGTAACGGTCCGTATTGGGGCCTGATGCAGCTATTACCGGCAACGGCGCGTGGCCTCGGACATGATGGCAACGCCAAGGATCTGCTCGACGCCGAAACCAACCTCAAATATGGCGTCAAATATCTTGCAGGCGCCTACAAGGTTGCCGACAACAACCCGGATCAGGCTGTCCGGCTTTACTCGCGCGGTTATTATTACCAGGCCAAGCGCAAAGGGCTTCTGAGTGTCCTCGAGCCGGACACCACACCTGTCGATCCGGCTCCCGTGGCTTTCGCTGCTGCGCCCTCTGTGGCAGCGGCCGGACCCGCTGCAGCAACGACAGCGCTCGCAGCACCAACACAGCTCGCATTTGCCGACGAGCGTGTCGTGCTCCCCTCCGTGGTTCCCCTGCCATTCGAGCGGCAGGACATCATGACGGTTACGCCGGCCACCACTGGTGGAAATGGTGCACGGGCCCGCGTCCAAGCCCCACTTTGAGATTGGCGGCAGCGGCCATCGCCGCGTTGAGATAATCCTTCGCATTGGCAATCGCATTGCCCAAGCTATGGCCCTTTGCCAGCCCGGCGGCAATCGCTGCCGCGAGGGTACATCCTGTGCCATGATCATGGCTCGTCACGATGCGCGGGCTCACGAACCGCCGTATGGTCTCCCCGTCGAACAGAATGTCCGGGCTCGTTTCGCCTGTCGCGTGACCGCCTTTGATCAGCACCGCGGAAGGTCCGAGCTCCAGCAGTTCCTCGGCCTGCCGGGCCATCTGTCCTTCATCCTCCGCAATCGGTCGCCCCGTCAGCAATGCGGCCTCGGGCAGATTTGGCGTCAATAGTACGGCACGCGGCAAAAGCCTTTGCCGCAGCGCTTCGATCGCCTCCGGCTGCAACAGCCGGTCGCCGGACGTCGCCACCATGACAGGGTCAAGCACGACGCGCCGGTGCCAGTCGCGCAATGCGGCAGCAATGGTATCGATCGTCTCGACCGTCGAGACCATGCCTACCTTGATCGCCTTCACATCAATGTCGGACAAGACCGCATCGATCTGCGCACGGATAATCCCGGGTGTCAGGTTCTCGATGGCGGTCACGCCGCGCGTATTCTGCGCGGTGATCGCCGTCAGCACGCTCGTTCCATAGACGCCCAAAGCCGAGAACGTCTTAAGATCCGCCTGGATTCCGGCGCCGCCGCCGCTGTCGGAACCGGCAATGGTCATAGCAATGGCGGTCTGGGCGATTGCGGTCATGCCCGTTCCTTCAGCGATTCATCGACCACGGCGCGCAGGGCAGCTGCCGCTCCTTGCGGATCGGACTGGCGGAAGATCGCCGAAATCACCGCCACGCCGTCGGCCCCGGCTGCAATTGCCGGGGGTGTTCGCGCCAGATCGATCCCCGCAATTGCTCCAATTGGCAGATCGGGTTTTACAGCGCGGATGATCGGCGCGAGGCGGCTGAAGCCATCGAAACCAATCGGCCCATCGGGATTGTGCTTGGCAGGCGTCTCGAACAGGCCGCCAATGCAGGCGTAGTCAATATCGTTTTCAATCGCCGCCTGTGCGTCGGCTTCATTCTTGACGGTCAAGCCGATGATAGCATCAAGCCCCACCAGCTGCCTGGCATCGGCGGCCCGCATGTCCTCACGGCCGATATGCACGCCCTCGACGCCAGCGGCCAGCGCCACATCGATACGGTCATTGACTACAAGCGGGACGCCGGTCCGTTTCAATGCGGCATGGATGCGCCGCGCACGCTCGACCATGAGCCGCGTCGGGGAGTTCTTGTCACGATACTGGATGATGGTCGCGCCGCCCCGGGCCGCAGCGAGGGCGAGCTCGCCCAGGTCCTTGTCGCCGCCGATCGCGTCGACATCGACAATGGCATTCAGCCGGAAATCTACTTTTGGTCGCACACTCTGGACTCCATCACATCATGGTTGGAGATCCGGATATGTGCGAAGACGAGGTAGAGTGCGTGAAGAATGCTCAATTCCCGTTCCTACGCCGGCATAACCCGGATCAGGTTCAAGGGTCCAGCTCAACGCTATCTCAGCACTGTACAGTGCCCCCCTCGGAATGAAGTCATGATGGAGCGGCGCAGGGGTAAAGTCAATTGCGCCGCGGGGTCGTTTCAGGTCCTATTGGGTCAGGCGAATTTTGGCATAGTCGAGTGCGCACCCGGTTTTCAATGTGTACTCGAAATCCGGATTGCTGCCGCCGCCGTCTTCCCAGCCATGTCTCTTCGTGGTGCCATCGCAGTTCATCAGATCATCCATAAGCACCGGGTCGGTTTCCTTTGCCGTTGTCGTTTGTGCTCCGTCCAGAGCAAGCCGCCACGCATCATTTGGATTGTCGCTTCTGACCAGGAAAGCATTGGCACTGTTTTTGAGATTGTATTCTTGCTGGAACGTGAGACCAGCGGGAACTGTAATTAGCTTATCCTTGATATCGGTAGAGTCCACGCACTTTTTGTTGTTTTCGTTTTTCTTGAGAAGGGGGCATCCGCCCTTATGGACGATCATCTTGAAATAAAACGTTTTGAACTTTCCCAGTTTGAAAGTCTGCGACGATGACCCCACGGCTGGGACGGATACACCCTTACCGTCGACCTGGCTGATGTTGGTATATTCGATAGCAGCAACCTCTTCCTCCGTGCCATTTTCCCGGACAACGATCACCGATATCTTCTTGTAGTAAATCCCTTTGACCTTGGTAACGGTGAACGTTGCCTCGACTGGTGCCAGCGCCCCGGACGCTACCGACGTGACTGATATGTCCATCTTGTCTTGGTTCAACACCCTCATGAATGTCGTCTCCATCGGCCTTGCGACCGTCAGGCGAATCCGCGCGGGTACATCGCCCGTGACCACAACATCATGCGTTGCGCCACTACCATCGTAGTTATCCAGATTTGCGCGCAACATTTCATGGATGCGCGTCTCTACGGCCGGCAGGTTCTTGCCATCGTAGATTGCCGCGCCCGACAACACTGCTGCGTCCGCTGCGTCCTGCAACGAACCGCGTTGATTCGTTGCAACACTGTAATCGACAGCGAGTCCTGTCACGCCGAGGATCGGCACGAGCATCAATCCAAATGTGACGGCGGTTGCGCCGCAGCGGTCTTTCAGGAAATCTCGGAAAAGCTTCATGTCCCACTCCAGTCGTTGAGTGAGACCATTGAATCCGTGTTGTAAATGCGGGCTTAGCAAATTCATTCAGATTTTCACGATCGGACTTCGTAGGTCCGATTTCCGTCAACTCGTTTCCGGAATGGTAAAAATCAGGTGAAAATTACGATCTACTGCGGGGCGCCGGGCCTCACAAAGCCTTGGCTCGCAACAAGCAGGTTGCGCGTATAATCCTGGCTGACATTGCGCTTCGTGAGCTCGGCTGCCGTCAGGCGCTCCACCTCTGCTCCGTTTTGCATCACCATCAACCGGTCGCACATATGCGTGATGACCGCCAGATCATGACTGACCATGAGGAACGTCAATTTGCGGTCGCGGCGGATCTGTTCGAGGAGGTTCAGCACCTCCGCCTGGACCGACGCGTCGAGCGCCGAGGTCGGCTCGTCGAGGAGCAGGATCGATGGCTCGAGGATCAGCGCCCGGGCGATGGCCACACGCTGGCGCTGGCCGCCGGAGAGCTGATGCGAATAGCGGAACCGGAAACTCGACCCCAGCCCCACTTCATCGAGGGCACGCAGAATCCGTTTCTCGATATCGCCGAAGCCGTGTACGGCAAGCGGCTCCAAGAGCAGCCGGTCCACCGTCTGGCGCGGATGCAGGGAACCGTAAGGGTCCTGGAACACCATCTGCACTTCCCGGTAGAATGCCTTGGTTCGTGTCGAACCGAGCGTCTTGCCGTTGACGGTGATCGTGCCGCCGCTCACCGGCGCAAGCCCTGCAACCGCCCGCAAGAGCGTAGACTTGCCGGAGCCGGACTCGCCGACAAGTCCGAAGGATTCGCCGGGCGATACTTCGATGCTCACGCCGCGCAGGGCACGAAACCGGTTGAACACCACTTCAAGGTTTTCAGTCGTCAACGCATGCGTCATGCGGCCCACTCCGGCTTGCGGTCAAGGACCGGCAGCGGATGCCGGTCGGCGCCGATCTGCGGCATGCAATTGAGCAATCCTTGCGTGTAGGGATGTTTCGCCATGTGCAAATCCCGGGCGGCGATCTCTTCTACAATGCGGCCTGCATACATGACTATAACCCGGTCGCAAAAGGACGATACCAGCCGCAGATCGTGCGAGATGAAGATCAGCCCCATGCCTCGATCCCGCACCAGATTATCGAGAATCCGCAGGACGTCGAGCTGTACCGTGACATCGAGTGCCGAGGTTGGCTCGTCCGCGATCAGCAGCTCAGGCCCGGTGATCAGCATCATGGCGATCATGGCGCGCTGGCCCATGCCGCCGGAGACCTCATGGGGATGCAGGTCATAGACCCGTTCGGGATCGCGGATCTGCACGGCGGCGAGCATCTCGAGCGCCCGGCGGCGCGCCTCGGACTTGCCGACTTTTTCGTGGGTCCGCAGCGTCTCGACGATCTGCCGGCCGATGCTCATCACGGGGTTGAGCGAATATTTCGGGTCCTGCAGGATCATGGCAATGCGGTTTCCCCGCAGTGCCCGTCTCTCCTTGACCGACGCCCCAAGCAGATCGATGCCATCGAAGTTCAGCGTCTTGGCGGTGATCCTGGCATGAGGCGGCGTCAATCCCATGATCGCACGGCCAGTCTGTGACTTGCCGGAGCCTGACTCGCCGACGATGCCCAAACGCTCGCGGCCAAGGGTGAACGATACGCCGCGCACCGCTTCGATGGTGCCAGTACGGGTCGGGAATTGAACCCGCAGATCCTCTACGTCAAGCATCGAATTCATTGATTGCTGCCTCGCGGATCGAGCGCATCGCGCAGGCCATCGCCAAGGAGGTTGAAGCCGAGGCTCACAATGAGAATGGCGAAACCGGGCGCTGCCGCGACCCACCACTGGTCCATGATGAACCGGCGGCCCGAGGCGATCATTGCACCCCATTCGGGCAGCGGCGGTTGGGCGCCGAGGCCAAGGAAGCCCAGCCCTGCGGCGGTCAGGATGATGCCGGCCATATCGAGCGTTACCCGCACGATCAGCGAGGACAGGCAGAGCGGCATGATGTGGCGTAGCACGATGCGTGTCGGCGAAGCACCCATCAACCGTACGGCGGCGATATAATCCGAGTTGCGCACCGTCAGCGTCTCAGCGCGGGCGATACGCGCATAGGGCGGCCAGGAAGTGATGGCTATGGCGATGACAGCATTTTCAATGCCGGGACCGAGCGCAGCAACGAAGGCGAGCGCCAGGATAAGCTTGGGAAAAGCGAGGAAGATGTCAGTAATCCGCATGAGGACGGAATCGACCCAGCCGCCGGCATAACCGGAGATCGTACCGACCAGAAGCCCGATCGGCGCAGCGATGATAGCGACGAGGATGACGACATAGAGCGTCAGGCGCGAGCCATAGATGAGCCGCGAGAGGATATCACGGCCCTGGTCGTCCGTTCCAAGCAGGTATTCGCCACCCGGCGGCAACAGGCGCGCATTGCGCAGATCACCGGTAACCGGCGAATGCGGCGCGAGCACGCCGGCGAAGATTGCGACGAGCAGAAGCGCGATGATGATGCCGAGACCGACGACGGCAAGGCGGTTGCTGGCAAACCGGCTCCACACCAGATAGGCGCGGCCAAGCCGCGCCTGCATGCGTGACTGCGGCCGGTCGCTCATCAGCCATTCGCGGCGCGTAAGGGGACGGGTTGTGGGAATGGCTTCTGTCATCGCGCGCGCGTCCGTGGGTCGAGTGCCCGATACAAGATGTCGGACAGGAGATTGATGGCGACGAACACCGTACCAATGATGATGGTCCCGCCCAGCACGGCGTTCATGTCGGCATTCTGCAACGAATTGGTGATGTAGAGGCCAAGCCCCGGCCAGGAGAATACGGTTTCGGTGAGGACCGAACCCTCGAGCAATCCCGCATAGGACAGCGCGATGACTGTGACCAGCGGCACCGCCGCATTGCGCAGCGCGTGGCCCCAGATAATGCGGGTCTCCGACAGGCCCTTGGCACGGGCCGCGACGATATATTCCTGCTCGAGTTCATTCAGCATGAACGAGCGTGTCATGCGGCTGATATAGGCAAGCGAGAAATAGCCAAGCAGCGATGCCGGCAGGATGATGAAGCTGAAGATGTTGCGGAATGCTTCCCAGTTGCCCTGCAATACCGCATCGAGCAGATAGAACCCGGTGATCGGCGTGAATGTGTACTCATAGACGACATCGATCCGGCCCGGACCGGAGGTCCAGCCAAGCTTTGCATAGAAGACAAGCAGTGCCAGCAGCCCCAGCCAGAAGATCGGCACCGAATAGCCGATAAGCCCGATGATGCGGACGATCTGGTCGATGATGCTGCCGCGTTTGACCGCCGCCAGCACACCCAGCGGCACGCCGATAAGAGCGCCGATCAGCGTGCCGAGCGTGGCGAGTTCCATGGTCGCGGGGAATACCCGCCTGATGTCCGTCATGACGGGATTGGTGGTCAGCACCGAATTGCCGAAATTGCCCTGCAGGGCGTCCTTCACATAGATCACGAACTGTTCGTATAGCGGCAGGTTGAGGCCAAGCTCCTCGCGAACCCGTTCGACCACATGAGCGGGCGCCCGATCGCCGACGATGGCTAGCGCCGGATCGATCGGGATAACCCTTCCAATAAAGAACGTGACCGCAAGCAACCCGAGGAATGTGATTGCGCCGATCAGGACGAACCTGCCCGTTGCCAATAATAAGCTGGAGGCCCAGGCGCCTGAACGCCTGGACTCCAATCGTGATTCGGTACTACTCATAACTATCAGCCCTGGGTCAGAGCCCGATTACTTCGATACGTTGAAGACGTAGTTCGTATCGAACGACGGTCCGAGCTTGAAACCCTTGAGGTTCGAGCGGAGGCCGGCCACTTCGGTCTGCTGGAATATCAGCACGAAGGGGCTATCTTCGAGAACCTTCTTCTGCAGGTCCTGATACATCTGGGCGCGTTTGGCGCCGTCACGCTCGAGCAGAGCCGCCTTGGTTTCCTTGGTCAGATCCGGCACATCCCAGGCGTTGCGCCAGGCGAGTGTCTTGTTGGTGCCAGCATCCGAATTGTCCGGATTGGAGGTGAAGGTCTCAGCGTTGGAGTTCGGATCCCAATAGTCGACCCCCCACTGACCGATATAGGAATCATGGGTGCGAGCACGGTATTTGGTTAGCGTCTGCTTACCATCTCCGGGAATGATTTCCATTTTCACGCCAGCCTGCGCCAAGGTCTGCTGCACGGACTCGGCGATGCCGGTAACAGGCTGGTTGTTGCGTACATCCATCGTGAAGGAGAAGCCGTCCTTGAGCCCTGCTTTTTCGAGCAGCCCCTTGGCCTTCTCGACATCGAGTTTGTAGGGGTTCTCATCGAGTTCGCCGAGGATTCCCTTCGGCAGGAAAGTCTGGTGGATCTCGCCAATGCCCTTGATCAGCTTCTCGCCGATCGCATCGTAGTCGACCAGATACTTCAGCGCTTCGCGCACTTCCGGCTTGGCCAGGTTCGGGTTCTTCTGGTTGAGACTGAAATAGTAGATCGTGCCTTTCGCGGCACTGGTCGTTGTAATATCGCTGTTCTTGACGACCTGCTCCAGATCGTTCGGCTCAAGATTGCGGGCAACGTCAATGTCGCCCTTTTCAAGCAGCAAACGCTGGGCCGCACTTTCCTTGACGTGGCGATAGATGACGCGGTTGAGCGGAGCCTTGGTGCCATAGTAATTATCATTGCGCTCAAGCACGATGATCTCGTTGGCGCGCCAGTCGCGGATCTTCATCGGTCCGGAACCGGCATAGCCTGTCTTCATCCATGCATTGCCATAATCATCTGCGACCACGTGCTCGGAAACCAGTTTCTTGTCGACGACGGATGCCACGGTCGCCGTCAGGCAGTTCAAAACGAAGCTGGGCGCATAGGGCTGATCGACCGTGAAAACGAAGGTCAAAGGATCGGCGGCTTTGGCTTTTTCGGTGACGTTATCTGCCTTCAGACCAAATTGAGTGAGGATGAATGCCGGGCTCTTGTCGAGCTTGATGGCACGTTCGAATGAATAGGCGACATCTTCCGCGGTGATCGGGTTGCCGGAAGCGAATTTCAGATCCGGCTTGAGCTTGAAGGTATAAGTGAGGCCGTCATCGGACACGGTCCAGCTTTCGGCGATATCAGCCACGATCTTCGAAGGATCGTTGATATCGAGCCTCACAAGCTTGTCATAGGTGTTGCCGTTGATTTCGCCCATGGTGAGCTCGAAAGCCTCGGCAGGATCGAGCGTGATGACATCGTCGATGGCAAAGGCTTCGACAAGCGTATCAGCCGGCGTTTCCGCCCATGCCGGCATGCCGGAAAGCAGGATCGCGGAGAGTGCCGCGCCGCCAAGAAGGAGCCGGAATTTCGAATTGATGTGATTCATCGACATTGTTCTGTTCCCTGTTTTAGAGCGATTTTAGTTTTCTTCGTGCCAGGCCGAGCGCAGCACGCGCAGCCAGTTTTCGCGGCAGATCTTTGCCAGATCATCCCCTGCATACCCGGCATCCCGCAAGGCAGCGACAAAGTTCTGGTTACCGCTTGCATCACCGATTTCGCCTGGAATTTTAGCACCATCGAAATCAGAGCCAAGTGCCACGCAGTCGATGCCCATGCGGTTCACCATATAGTCGACGTGGCGCACCATATCCGAGAGCGGCGTATCAGCGTTTTCCCGGGCATCAGGGCGCAACATCGCGACCGCATAATTAAGCCCGACGAGCCCCTTGCTTTCGCGTATGGCATCCAGCTGCCGATCGGTCAGGTTGCGGGCGACAGGGGTCAGCGCATGAACATTGGAATGGCTGGCGACGAGCGGCCGATCGCTGATGCGGGCCACGTCCCAGAAGCCCTTTTCCGTTATGTGGGCAAGATCAACGAGGATACCGAGGTTGTTGCAGGCCTTGACGAGTTCCTCACCCTCCCGCGTCAATCCGGGTCCGGTATCCGGATCCATCGGATAGGCAAAGGGCACGCCGTGCGCGAAGATGTTGTTGCGGCTCCAGACCGGTCCGAGCGAACGCAGCCCCGCCGCATAGAAGACATCGAGCGCCGCCAGGTCCGCGCCAATCGCCTCGCAGCCTTCCATGTGAAGTACAGCTGCAAACATGCCGCTGCTCATGCATTCGGCAATCTCGGCCGTGGAGCGGCAGAGCTTCCAGCCTCCAGCCCGCTGCAATTTCAGCGCTATGGAGGCCATTTCAAGCGCAATATCAAGGGATGGCGCGCGCTCCAGCGGCGCCGCGAGCGGCGTCGAATAATGCCCATTGGTATCCGGCGCCTTGAACGCAAGATCACCGGATGGAACATAGATGGCACACAGTCCGCCAATCAGACCGCCCTTCAGCGCCCTCACCTTGTCAATGTGACCTGAACTGGTGCCTTCGATGAATTCCTCGACCGGATCGGCGCCGTCTCTTGAATGTTTCCACAACCGGTAAAGCACATCGTTGTGACCATCAAAGACAGGCTGCATTTCGATTCCCGATCAGGTTGGCTCAAAAGGCAGGCCACTTTTGCCGGGTAATCGGTGGTGCAACTCCCGGTACATCGCGCGCCCTTTGCAACAAAAGATCATGACGCCGACGAACAGGCAAGAGAGTTGTTGTACAAAAGTATAAAAAGCCCTTGGCCAACGAAAGGTAGACTCGGAGAGCGGCGTAAAATCATGCAGACGCCGATTTCGAACTGCGAGCGGTTGCCCGATGGAACCGCTCGCCTCGCAATATTCAGGCTCTAAACGTCCAGATTGGCCACGCTCAGAGCATTGTCCTGAATGAATTCGCGGCGCGGTTCCACATCATCGCCCATCAGCCTGGAAAACAGGCTGTCGGCATCGGTGGCGTCGTTCACCTTCACCTGCAGCAGCGAACGCGCATTGGGATCAAGCGTCGTTTCCCACAGCTGGTCGGCGTTCATCTCACCCAGACCCTTGTAGCGCTGCAGCGACAGACCCTTGCGTCCGGCGGCGAAAACAGCTTCGAGCAGGGCAATCGGCCCGGCAACGGAATCCGACTTCTCCTTGCGGCGCAGCACTGGCGGCTTGGAGTAGATATCGTGCAGGCGGGCAGAATAGCGATCGAGCTGGCGTGCATCGGCAGACCCCAGAAGTGCCATGTCGAGCGTGACCGTTTCCTTGACGCCGCGCAGCGAGCGTTCGAAGATATAGCCGTCGACACCGTCATCCGGCGTTGCCAGCCGGCCGGTCCAGCCCTTTTCGGTTTCCTCGGCGATGATATCGAGACGGCCGGCAACTTCCGTCACCAGCGCCTCTGCCCTCGCCGTATCGGAAATGGCTTCCGGATTGAGCGCACCTGCAATGGTCGCCTGCTCGACAACAGCGCGGTCGTAGCGCGTGTTCAACCCCTGCAGCAGATGACGAACAGCCAGCGCATCGGTGATGACGGAGCGCAGGTCGGGACCCGTGCGAACCTCACCAGAGTCGAGTTCCAGTGCGGCCTCCTCCAGCCCGGAATCGATCAGAAATTCCTCGTAGGCGATCTCGTTCTTGATGTACTGCGAGGATTTCCCACGCGATACCTTATAGAGCGGCGGCTGCGCAATGTAGATATGGCCACGCTCGATCAGCTCAGGCATCTGGCGGAAGAAGAACGTCAAGAGCAATGTGCGAATATGTGCGCCATCCACGTCAGCATCGGTCATGATGATGATCTTGTGATAACGCAGCTTGTCCGGATTGAACTCGTCCTTGCCGATGCTTGTGCCGAGCGCCAGGATCAGCGTGCCGATCTGGTCGGAGGAGAGCATGCGGTCGAGCTTGACGCGCTCGACATTGAGGATCTTGCCGCGCAGCGGCAGGATCGCCTGGTTCTGGCGCGAACGCCCGCCCTTGGCAGAGCCGCCGGCGCTGTCACCCTCAACGATGAATATCTCGGATTTGGCCGGGTCCTTTTCCTGACAATCGGCAAGCTTGCCCGGCAGTGAGCTGATGCTCAGTGAATTCTTGCGGGTGATGTCGCGTGCCTTGCGCGCGGCCTCGCGGGCGGATGCCGCCTGGATCACCTTTTCGACAAGGATCTTGCCCTCGGCAGGATGCTCTTCCAGCCAGTTTGAAAGCGCCTCGTTAACGAGGCTTTCAACGACCGCGCGAACTTCGGAGGAAACGAGCTTGTCCTTGGTCTGCGATGAGAATTTCGGGTCCGGTACCTTGACCGACAGGACCGCTGTCAGCCCTTCACGGCAGTCATCACCGGTGAGCGTGACTTTCGCCTTTTTTGCCTGGCCGGACGTCTCGGCATAGCCGGTCATCTGACGGGTCAGCGCGCCGCGGAAACCGGCAAGATGCGTGCCGCCATCGCGCTGCGGGATGTTATTGGTGAAGCACAGCACGTTCTCATGGTAGCTGTCGTTCCACCACATGGCGACTTCCACTGTGGTGTCGTCCTTTTCGCCACGAATATAGATCGGTTCGGACACGAGTTCCTTCTTGGCGCGGTCGAGATAGCGCACATAGGCGGTCAGGCCACCCTCGTAGAACAGCTCAAGTTCGACCGGATCCGCATGCCTGCGATCGGCCAGCAGGATACGCACTCCAGAATTGAGGAAGGCCAGTTCACGCAGGCGGTGTTCGAGCGTCTTGAAGTCGAACTCGACCATCGAGAAGGTGTCGGTCGACGGCAGGAATGACACCTCTGTTCCTGTCGCTTCGCCCGCATCACCCGTAATCTTGAGCGGAGCATCCGCAACACCGTGCGTGAAGCTCATCTCGTGGATCTTGCCCTGACGGCGGATCTTCAATCGCAGCCAGACCGAGAGCGCATTGACGACCGAAACACCAACGCCATGCAGACCGCCGGAGACCTTGTAGGAGTTCTGGTCGAACTTGCCGCCGGCATGCAGCTGGGTCATGATGACTTCGGCTGCGGAGACACCCTCGGAGTGCATATCGGTCGGAATGCCGCGGCCGTTGTCAGTTACCGTGCACGAACCGTCCGGGTTCAAGGTCACAGTCACCCGCGTCGCATGCCCGGCAAGCGCCTCGTCGATGGCATTGTCCACGACTTCATAGACCATGTGGTGCAGGCCGGACCCGTCGTCCGTATCGCCGATATACATGCCAGGGCGTTTGCGAACAGCATCCAGCCCCTTGAGGACCTTGATGGATTCCGCGCCGTATTCCAGCGTGGTTTCGACTGTCATCTCGGGTGTTTCACTCATGTAATTTCAATCTTTTCCCGGCGTCTGGATTGACGCGCTCGTCTTTATAACAGAACCGGGCGAATCATGCCCGGTTGCTGTGTTAGATATAGTGATTAATGTCGGTTTTTCCAATTCACGGGATATCATATCCACGGATGATGGCCAAATTGCTGCCACGCCGGAGGTGATATCGATGCGTGTCCCTAACACACATCGAGTCACACGATCGACGTGAAATCGAGCACTCCACTACTCGATGATCTGGATACCGTTGTCCACTGACCGTGCGCTCGGAGTTTCCCCGGCGATGGGAGACTGCCTGTCGAGCAAGACCATAACCTCGCCATAACTCAGGCTGCTATCATGATCAACGTCAATCTGAGCAAAGTTATCGACAAAATATCCAATTCCCGCGGACTTTGCAGACTCAATTGTTACATGATTGGTTGAGGGGTCAGCGGCTCTGACGAGGCGCGAATGCCGCCGTAGGAGACGCCGTAAACATACTTCGGAGAACTTTGGCGATTGTTGACATTGATGTAACGCGTAATGAGATCCCGGAGGACCTTGGCATCACTGTCGACGCCCCAGAATTGTGATTCGAGCAAGGGTTGATCGCCATGGAATAGCCGGTACCAACCGGGTCGACAAAGACCAGGTCGGTTTTGTCGAGCAAGGTGTTTGGGTGTCGATCAGCGGCAGTTTGGATGTTAACGGAGGTGCGTTTTCATCGAAGCTCTTCGGCCCAAGAAAATCGACATCCAGCGACGCCGAGCCTCCACCCGGCCCACCATTGAACACGAATGTGACTGGTCGCGTTTCGCGCGGCAGGTCATCACAGGTATAGGCCGTATAGAAAATGGCGGCCTTTGCATCAACTTTTGTCAGCTCGACTGGTCTGGGAGGAGCGCTTGCCCAATCATAGGCAATTAGATGCCCGGCCGTTGTGGTAAACGGAATGGCGCTGCCCTTCACGTTGATTGTTTGAGCCTTGCTGCTCGGCTGTTCAGTGACGGCGCAGAGAGCGACCGAATCAACAGGTCCATACGTGAAATGCGTACTGCCCGGTTGCGGAGCAATTTGACAGGTAGTGTGCGTAACGGGAACGTTGAAGGTGCTGCTCGCCGTGGATTCCTCTGAATCCGATCCGCCATCACACGACGCAAGAATAACCGCCAGCAAGAGCCAACACAGACGAAAATTCATAATGAATAGCCTCGCAATATAGAGACGCTGACGAATGCGACGTTAGTAGTAAGTCATTGGTATAATTTAATAAAATGCACTTAAGATGAGCTCGAAAAGACCGCATTCGGGTTCCAAGGTCAAGCGAAAACAGGACGTCTCGGCATTGGGACCACTCTTTTTGCTAGCCCGTTGGACTTTGTCGGCATTCATGCCCACATATCATGCCGGAGGCCATCAATGGAAACCACCCGAACCGCCTTTGTCCCCCCTGCTCCGATCCCGCGCACCGGTCCGGTCGGTACGTTGCGGTTGATCCGTACCATTTACCGCAACCCGCTCGAATTGTGGGGTGAGCCTTCCTACAATGAGCCATGGGTGTCCATTGACTGGTCGTTCGCCCACACTATCATCGCCAACGATCCCGGGCTCATCCGCCATGTGCTCGTTGACAACGCCAGGAACTACAAGATGGCGGCGGTGCGCCAGCGTATCCTGCGCCCCATCCTGCGCGATGGCCTGCTGACAGCCGAGGGCGAGGTCTGGCGGCGCTCGCGCAAGGCGATGGCACCCGTGTTCACGCCGCGCCATATCCATGGCTTCGCCGAGGCGATGAAGCGGACAACAGACAGTTTTGCCGATCGCTATGATGGCCTCACCGGCACCACCGACGTGTCGCGCGACATGACAATGCTCACCTATGACATTCTGGCCGAGACGCTGTTTTCCGGCGAAATCGCCGGCGATCCCGACCAGTTTTCGCATGAGGTCGACCGCCTCTTCGAGACGATGGGCCGCGTCGATCCCCTCGATCTTCTCGGCGCACCGAGCTGGCTGCCACGTTTCACCCAGATCCGCGGGCGCCGCGCGCTCGCCTTTTTCCGCCAGATCGTCGCCAACACGATTGAGATGCGCAAGGTCCGCATGGACAAGGAGGGCGACAAGGTTCCCAACGATTTTCTGACGCTGCTACTCAGAGCGGAAGGGCCGGAGGGCCTGTCGCGCCCCGAGATAGAAGACAATATCATTACCTTCATCGGCGCCGGGCACGAAACCACAGCACGGGCGCTCGGCTGGACGCTTTATCTTCTGGCGCAGGCATCTTGGGAGCGCGACCTGATCGAAACGGAGATCGACGCCTTCATGGATCAGGCAAATGTTCCGCCTCCGCACGAATGGCTGGACGCCCTGCCCCTCACACGCGCAGCCTTCGAGGAGGCCATGCGGCTCTATCCCCCGGCGCCCTCCATCAACCGCGAACCGATCGAGGACGACCAGTACAAGGACCTGGTGTTGCCAAAGGGCGCCGCCGTCCTCGTCATGCCCTGGACCGTCCACCGCCACCGGCTTTATTGGGATAACCCTGATGCCTTCATGCCTTCGCGCTTCCACCCGGAAAATCGCGACCGGATAGACCGGTTCCAATACCTGCCATTTGGGGCCGGGCCGCGCGTCTGCATCGGCGCAAGCTTTGCCCTGCAGGAAGCAATCATTGCCCTAGCAACCCTGCTCCACCGCTATCGTTTCGATATGGCCGGGACCATCAAGCCCTGGCCGGTGCAAAAACTGACGACCCAGCCGGATGGCGGGTTGCCGATGACGGTTACGGCGCGGAGGTAGTGCGCCGACTTTACCCTCCCTCGTGGGGAGGGCAACGGAAGCGCACAGCTTGATTTCACCAGAAATTTAATGTACATATATTTCCAGTGAAAGGAATCCTCATGCGAACCACCGCGCAACCAATTGCAGAACCACCGGGGAAGACCGCCGTGGTCTCCAAGGCGCTGCTGCGTTCGTCGGAATTGCTGGGTCTGACCGCCAAGGAACTCTCCACTATCGTCGGGCTCTCCGAGCCCAGCATATCCCGGCTCAAGCGCAGCGAGAGCGGCAGTCCGCTCACCGGCAAGAGCTACGAACTCGCACTGCTTTTCATCCGCCTCTACCGCTCGCTCGATGCAATTGTCGGCGGTGATGATGCCGTGGCCCGGCAGTGGATACGAACTGACAACACCATGCTCGGCGGCAAGCCGCTCAACCGGATCAAAACCATTGACGGTCTCGCCCATGTCCTCGCCTATCTGGACGCCCGACGCGCTCCGATCTGAATCCAGGGATAGCCACGGCGCCTGCTGGCGCCTCGTCGAGGCGCAGCACCGCGTCTCGACCATGAAGCTGGTCGACACGCTGGACGAGCAGGCACTGCTCGAAGACGAACTGGAAGCCACCAAGCCGCCGCTGCCGCCGGCCTGCGTTCATCTGGATTACCTGCTGGCTACGCCATTCCGCTATGGCCGCTATCCCGGCAGTTCGCGTTTCCGGCGCGAAGGCTATTCGCCCGGCGTCTTCTATGCCAGCGAGAAGGTGGAGACGGCCGTCGCCGAAACTGCCTTCTACCGGCTGCTCTTCTTCGTTGAAAGTCCGGGTACACCGTGGCCGCGCAACGCCCTCGAGTTCACCGCTTTCGAGGCCCGCTTTGCGACGACGCGCTCAATCGACCTGACAGTCGCACCCTTTGCCGATCAGGCAGAGCGATGGATGCATGTCACCGACTATTCTGCCTGCCTCGACCTTGCGGATGTGGCATATGAGGCCGGAATCGAACTGATCCGCTACCGTTCCGTCCGCGATCCCAATGGCGGTGCCAATCTCGCCCTGCTTTCCTGCGGCGTCTTTGCCATGCCGCGTCCGGTACGCATGACGACCTGGCGCCTGCATCTTTCCAATTTTGGCGTTAACGCCATCTGCGATTTGCCGGAGCTGCGGCTTGGCTTCGGCATCGCTACCTTTGCCGCCGACCCGCGCATGCGGATGGCTGCGCGGCAGTAGCCTATCCCAGCCGCTGTGCATGCCAGGCGATGTGATCGGCCATGAAGGTGGAAATGAAGAAATAGGAATGATCGTAGCCGTCACGCATATTGAGCTGTAGCGGAATGCCAGCTTTCTCGCAGGCTTCCTCAAGCAGCCATGGCCGCAAACCATCGTCGAGAAAGCCGTCGGCCTTGCCCTGATCTACCAGCAATTCTGCCACGCGGTGCCCGTCCTCGATCAGCGCGACACTGTCATAGGCGCGCCACACCGTCTCGTCGTCGCCGAGATATTTCTGGAAGGCAGGCCGTGACCAGCCCGCGACGATGGGCCGGGCGATCGGCGCAAACGCCGACACTGATCTGAACCGGCCAGGATTTTTCAGCGCGAGTGTGATGGCGCCGTGTCCGCCCATGGAGTGTCCGAAAATGCTCTGGCGCTGCATATCGACCGGGAAATTGGCGGCAACCAGTTCCGGCAGTTCCGCGGCGATATAGGTCGCCATGCGATAGTTTGTCGACCAGGGCGCCTCGGTTGCATCCAGATAGAAGCCGGCGCCGCCGCCGAACTGCCAATTGTCTTTCTCGTCCGGTACATGGTCGCCGCGCGGGCTGGTATCCGGGCAGATGATGGCAATGCCGAGTTCCGCTGCCGCACGGCGGTATTCGCCCTTGTCCATGACGTTCTGGTGCGTGCAGGTCAGGCCCGACAGGTACCAGAGCAACGGCACCGGGCGATCCTTGGCTTGCGGCGGCAGGAACACTGCAAAGGTCATGTCACACTGGCAGGCGTCGCTGCGATGGCGATAGACCCCTTGCGTTCCCTCGAAACTCTTGGCGATTGATAGCGTTTCCATGGACATTCCCGTGATGTGAGCGCTGCCTTACTGGCCGAGCGAGACGATGACGTTGACCGCGGCGGCAACGAGCACCGTGTTGAAGACGTATGAAACAATGGCGTGGACGAGGTTGACCTTGCGCATCTCGGTACTGGTGATGGCTGTATCCGATGTCTGGGCCGTCATGCCGATGACGTACGAGAAATAGAGAAAATCATAACCGCCGGGCTCATTGTCGCCCGGGAAGTCCAGCCCGCCGACATGTTTGCGGGTCGCCTGCTTTGTGCCCTCTGTGGTCTCGTCCGGCTGCCAGTAGAGATGGGCATAGTGGATGGCCGCCATCATGTGCACTGTCAGCCAGCCGAGCGGAACCGCGGCCAGGGCCAGCGAGAGATCAAGCGGATGCGGATCCTCGCCGGAATTGATCAGCACGAACAGCGAACTGACGGCGACAATGACCGTGCCGAGGGTTACCGCAAAAATGATCCACACCGGTTCATCGGATTTGGCCGCGTTGCGGCGCAGATAGTCAGGTGTCAGTTTCTGGACCTTGACGATGGAGAGAACGAGATAGACCACGAAGAAGGCGTTGGCGGCGGCGACATAGGCAATGCGCGGCACGAACACTAGCGAGAAAACCAGCTCGAGAACGCCGGCAGCAGCGGCAAGATAGAAAGGATTGTGCCGCTTCCACATCTCTGTTTACTCCGACGCAATGGCCGCCGGGCGCTGCATGTCGACATGCGGAATATCGTCTTCGAGGTATTCCTCCGACACGGGAACGAACCCGAACGAGCCATAGAAGCGCTGCAGATGGCTCTGGGCCGAGAGCTTGATCGGGCTTTGCGGATAGAGCCGTTCGCATTGTGCGATCGCTTCGACCATCAGCCGGTCGCCAAGTTTCTTGCCCCGGTGTTCCGGCGAGACGACGACACGGCCGATCCGCGCCGCCGGATCACTCTTCGCCGGCTTCCTGATGCGGGCGCTTGCCACCAGCTCCTTGCCGGCAAGGAGGCGCAGATGCAGCGCATCGGCATCCTTGCCGTCGAGCTCGGGATAGGGGCATTTCTGCTCGACGACGAAGACATCCACCCGCAATTTCAGCATGGCATAGAGGTCGCGCGGCGAGAGCTCGTCAAGTCCGCTCAAGACGACCTTGTAGGTGCTGGTATTCATCAGAAGGTCACGACGCTGCGGATCGATTTGCCCTCATGCATGAGGTCGAAAGCAGTGTTGATCTCTTCGAGCGGCATCTTGTGGGTGATGAGCGAGTCGATGTCGATCTTGCCCTCCATGTACCAGTCGACGATTTTCGGTACGTCCGTGCGGCCGCGCGCGCCGCCAAAGGCAGTACCACGCCAGTTGCGGCCGGTGACGAGCTGGAATGGGCGCGTCGAGATTTCCTTGCCGGCTTCCGCGACGCCGATGACGATGCTGGTGCCCCAGCCGCGATGGCAGCACTCCAGCGCCTGGCGCATGACATTGGTGTTGCCGGTTGCGTCGAAGGAGAAATCCGCGCCGCCATCCGTCAACTCCTGGATCGCCTGCACGACCTTGTCGTTGCCGACTTCGTTGGGATTGATAAAGTCAGTCATGCCGAATTTCTTCGCCATAGCTACCTTGCCGGGATTGAGATCGACGCCGATGATCTTGTCGGCGCCGACCATGCGCGCGCCCTGAATGACGTTGAGGCCGATACCGCCGAGACCGAAGACAACCACATTGGCGCCCGGCCAGACCTTGCCCGTATAGATGACAGCACCGATGCCGGTGGTAACGCCACAGCCGATATAGCAGATCTTGTCGAAGGGCGCGTCTTCGCGCACTTTCGCCAGCGCGATCTCCGGCAGCACTGTGAAGTTCGAAAAGGTCGAACAGCCCATATAGTGGAAAACCTCGCCGCCATCGCAGGAGAAGCGGCTGGTGCCGTCGGGCATGACGCCCTGGCCTTGCGTGGCGCGGATCGAGGTGCACAGGTTCGAGCGCTGCGACAGGCAGGTCTTGCACTGGCGGCATTCCGGCGTGTAGAGCGGGATGACGTGATCGCCGACCTTCAGCGAGGTGACGCCTGCGCCGAGTTCACGCACGATGCCCGCTCCCTCGTGGCCGAGAATGGCCGGGAACTTGCCTTCGGAATCAAGGCCGGACAGCGTATAGGCATCGGTATGGCAGACGCCGGTCGCCATGACCTCCACCAGCACCTCGCCGGGCTTTGGACCGCCGATCTCGATGGTTTCGATGGTCAGTGGCTTATTGGCTTCCCAGGCAACGGCGGCGCGCGATTTCATGATTGTCTCCCTGATGCGTCTTGATTCGTGCAGCATACTGATTTGTAGATGCGCACTATCGGGATCGCACCGAGGATCGTCAATCGAATGAACGACATTTCTTATCGGGAATGGAGCGCCTCGCTATGGCGCGCCTTTTGCCAAAGTGGTGATCTCTTACTCCACCACCTGCACCTTCGCCGCAGCCCTGGCTCGGCTGCCGGCAAGGGCGAGCGTGCATCGAGGAAGGTCTGCACTTCATCGAAGGTGAGGTAGCCATCGCGGCGGCTGTCGATCTCGGCGAAATGGTCGGCGAGGAAGCCCCAGCCGGCATCCTTCGCACCCTGGACACTCAAAAGATTATTCGTGCTGCGCGCTGCGGCATCGAATTTGTGCCTTAGTTTGCGGTCAACCGCCGACTGCACATTTTCCTGGTTCAAGGGTGGCGCGTCCAGATCCGCCGGCGGCACAAAAAAAGCCATCGGCAATTTTCACGAGTGCCGCCCGGCCGGGATGCAAGACACCAGCATCAAGGGGTATGGCCATCGCAGGCACCGAGCCGAGGGCAGCAATGGCGATGGCAATGTTTGACAGGTTTTTCATAGGCAAAATCCTTAGTTGAGCGGCGTGGCCGGTGCAGAAACGGCGCGCAGGGTGACCTGCAATACAGGGGCGGCGCCGGTTGCATTCGGCGGTGGTGCGATGGCCACGGGCGGAGCCCGGTAGAAATCAGCGACATCTCTTTTCAATGCCACACGCGCATCGTCGGAATAATAGATCATGTGTCCGCCATGGTAGTTCTTGACCGGAACAAGATCTTTCAGTCCGCTCATCTCAAGGTTCCATTCGGTCGTATAGAAAGGTGTGACCTTATCGTAGTAGCCATGGTGCAAAATCCTGATTGTAAAAAGACCAATCATTCCCAAAGAAACTCAGCCAGGCAATTCGCCTAAAGTTTAATCCGATGGATATTTTGCATACTAATTCACCAATCTGCCGCTTCTGCCGGTTGGCGTCGCACCTAAGGCACTAGATCCTGCTGGACTTGCCGCTCCAAACCCTGTCAAAACGCCGCGATTGCCATTTGCGGATGATCCCTTGAAAGACCTGCCTGCCCTTCCCGTCACCGAAATCTTTCCGGCGCTCGATGCTGCGCTGGTTGCGGGCAATGCTGCCGTCCTTGTCGCGCCGCCGGGTGCAGGTAAAACCACGCTCATTCCGCTGCACCTTCTGGATGCGTCCTGGCGCGGGAACCGCACCATCATCCTGCTCGAGCCGCGCCGGCTTGCCGCCCGCGCAGCCGCCAGCCGCATGGCGAGCCTCATGGGCGAAGAGGTCGGTGCGACAGTCGGCTATCGTATGCGGCTTGAGAACAAAGTCTCGGCGAAAACCCGCGTTCTCGTCGTCACGGAGGGCGTCTTCGCGCGGATGATCCTCGACGATCCCGATTTGAAAGACATCGCCGCCGTGCTGTTCGATGAATTCCACGAGCGCAGTCTCGATGCGGATTTCGGCCTTGCGCTGGCGCTCGATGTGCGAGGCGCCTTGCGGCCGGACCTGAAGCTCCTTGTGATGTCGGCGACACTCGATGGCGCGCGTGTGGCGAAACTGCTCGGCGATGTACCGGTGCTGGAAAGCAAAGGCCGCTCCTTTCCCATAGATATACGATACAGGCCACGCAATCCCGACGAGCGGATCGAGGACGTCATGGCCAAGGCCATCCGCGATACGCTTGCCGACCAGACCGGCAGCATCCTTGCCTTCCTGCCGGGCCAGCGCGAGATCGAACGTACAGCCGAGGCGCTGCAAGGGCGCGTCTCTGCCGACACGATGATCGTGCCGCTTTACGGCGCGCTGGAGGGCCGCGATCAGGATGCGGCGATCAAACCGGCACCGCCTGGCAAGCGCAAGGTGGTCCTTGCCACCTCGATCGCCGAAACCTCGATCACCATCGACGGGGTGCGCGTCGTCATCGACAGCGGACTCGCGAGGCTACCGAAGTTCGAACCCGCCACCGGCTTGACCCGGCTGGAAACAGTGCGTGCTTCCCGCGCTGCCGTCGACCAGCGGGCGGGCCGCGCCGGGCGAACCGAACCCGGCATCGCGCTGCGCCTGTGGCGCGCCGAGCAGACCGCGGCGCTCGAAGCCTTCGCCCCGCCGGAAATCCTCGAAGCCGACCTCACCGGCCTCGTGCTCGATTGCGCGGCCTGGGGCGTTGCCGACCCGGCGAGCCTGGCCTTTCTCGATGCGCCGCCAGCCCCTGCGATCAAGGAAGCCAAGGCGCTTCTGGAAAATCTCGGCGCTCTGAAAGATGATCGCATCACTCCCATGGGCGATGCGATGCGTGAAGTTGGCTCTGCCTGCGCGCCTTGCCCATATGGTGCTGACCGCGCGCGAACGGGGGCAGGTCTCAACGCGCCGCGGAGCTTGCGGTGCTGCTCACCGAACGCGGGCTTGGCGGCAATGATATCGATCTTGATGTGCGGCTCTCCCGCTTCCAGCGTGAGCGCGGTGACCGTGCAACGCGGGCGCGCGGGTCTGGCAAAGCGGCTTGCCGGACGCGATATCGCCAACGCTGCGGAGGCCGACAGCATTGGCCGCCTGCTCATCGGCGCCTATCCCGACCGCATCGCCAAGGCGCGGGGCAATGGCCAGTTCACGCTTGCAAACGGGCGCGGCGGCGAGGTCGATCCCGCCACTTCGCTGGCGAAATCGCCATGGCTCGTCGTCGCTGATCTCGCCGGGCGCGCGGGGCGCGCACGCATTCTTGCCGCTGCGGAGGTGACCGAAGCCGAAATCCGCGAGGCCTTGGCGATCGCATCGTCAGCGGGCGGCAGGTGACCTACGATCCGACCCGCAACGCCCTGCAAGCGCGCGATGCCACCCGCATCGGCGCCATTGCGCTATCCGAAAAGACACTGCCCGCACCAACCGGCGAGGAAGCTGATCTTGGCGTCATCGCCGCCGTGCGCGCGCATGGTCTCGACATTCTGCCATGGTCGAAGGAAGCGACAATCCTGCGCCGCCGCCTTGCCTGGCTGCACCAGGGTCTCGGTACGCCCTGGCCGGCAATGGATGACGAGCACCTTCTGGCGACGCTCGACGACTGGCTGTTGCCCTTCCTCAAGGGCTCCGCGCAGCTTAAGCCAGATCCCGGCCCATGTGCTGATCGAGGGGCTGCGGTCGCTGGTGCCCTATGATCTGCAGCGCAAGATCGAGACGCTTGCGCCGACGCATTTCGAGGTGCCGACCGGGTCGAACATCCCGATCCGCTACGAGAGCGAAGAGCCGGTGCTTGCCGTGCGCGTGCAGGAACTGTTCGGGCTTGCCGCACATCCGGCGATCGCTGATGGAACGATCCCCTTGTTGCTGGAATTGCTCTCACCGGCGCATCGCCCGATCCAGATTACCCGCGATCTGCCCGGCTTCTGGAAAGGCTCGTGGGCCGATGTACGCAGTGACATGCGCGGCCGCTACCCCAAGCACGTCTGGCCGGAGGATCCGGCCAATGCGATACGCCGACTGCCAGGGCAAAGCCAAGGGGAACTTGAAAAGGCCGCAGCCTCAACCCTCCCCCTTGTGGGGAGTGACGGCGACGGGGAGGGATTCTTTTCTGAGAACAGGAAAGCCCCACTGCTGCTACGCAGCCTCCTTCCTCAGCAAGCGAGGAGGGTAAGGCGGAACCGTCCCCTGCCTCCGCAACAACAACTCTCCAATTCCAATTCCCCCATCCGTTTGTTCTAAAGCTCCCGCATGGTCCAGGATATCGCCATTCGTTCATCTTATCTGTCACGCCGTTTGCGGCTGACGACGCTTATCCGTCTGCGCTGGCTTGCTGTTGCGGGCCAGAGCATCGCGGTGCTGTTCGTCGCGCTCTATCTGAAATTTCCGTTCCCCGTCAGCATCTGCTTTGCGCTGATCGCCTGCTCGGCATGGCTCAACCTTCTGATGTCGTTCCGCTATCCGATCAACCACCGGCTGGAACCACGCGCAGCGATTACCGTGCTCGCCTTCGACATCCTGCAGGTCGCGGGACTTCTCTACATGACTGGCGGGCTGCAGAATCCATTCGCCGTGTTGATGATCGTTCCGGTCATCATTTCCGCGACCTCGCTGCCGGCCTACGCGACCACCGCACTCGGTCTGCTTGTCACGATCTGCGCCACGCTTCTTGCCAATATTTATCTCCCGCTGCCCTGGTATCCTGGCGAGACCATGCAGCTTCCTTTCGTGCTGATTGCCGGCGTCTGGTGCTCCGTGGTCTCGGCGCTGGCCTTCACGGCCGTCTATGCCTATCGCGTCGCCGAAGAGGCCCGCCTGCTCGCCGACGCGCTGACGGCGACGGAACTGATCCTGCAACGCGAGCAGCATCTTTCGGCGCTCGACGGACTTGCCGCCGCCGCCGCACATGAACTCGGCACGCCGCTCGCCACCATTGCGCTCGTTGCCAAGGAAATGGAACGCAGCCTGAAGCAGGATGAGCGCTACGCCGAGGACATCGAACTCCTGCGCTCGCAGACCGAACGCTGCCGTGAAATCCTGAAACGCCTGACCAGCCTTTCCTCGACCAGCGAGGAACACATGTCCCGGTTGAAGATTTCCTCGCTCATCGAGGAAGTCATCGAACCAAACCGCAATTTCGGCATCAACATCAAGGTGACCAAACTGCGCGGAGAAGGCATCGAACCGATCATCCGCCGCAACCCCGGCATCATCTACGGGCTTGGCAATCTCGTCGAGAACGCGGTCGATTTTGCCCGCGAAACGATCGAGGTCAATTGGGGCTGGACCGACAAGGTGGTGGAAATCATCGTCAGTGACGACGGCAAGGGCTTCGCCCCGGATATTCTCGACCGGATCGGCGAGCCATACACGACTGGCCGTGACCGCGAGACCAATGAACACGGCGGCGGTCTGGGGCTCGGCCTGTTCATCGCCAAGACGCTGCTGGAGCGCTCGGGGGCCACGATCACCTTCCGCAACCGCAATGATCCGGGCCAGGGCGCGGAAGTTGTTGTAACATGGCCGCGCAATCAATTGACGGCAGATTGATAATCTTTGACAATTTGTTCATTGCGAACCATTAACGGTATATAATTATTGGAATATGAGCAGGAAAACCTGATGGAAAACACGGATCAGGACGATATTGCAGCAATCGGCGGCGATCGCACACTTCTTCTTGTTGACGACGACAAGCCCTTTTTGCAGCGCCTTGCGCGCGCCATGGAGACACGTGGCTTCACGGTGGCCATCGCCGACTCGGTCGAGGCAGGGCTCGCCAGCGTCAAGATGCAAGCGCCCGCCTATGCGGTTGTCGACATGCGGCTTGGCGATGGCAATGGTCTTGACATTATCGAAGCCATCCGTGCGCGCCGCGAAGATACGCGGGCGATCGTTTTGACCGGCTACGGCAACATTGCGACGGCGGTCAATGCGGTCAAGCTTGGCGCCATTGATTACCTGTCGAAACCGGCCGATGCCGACGAAGTATTTGCGGCGCTGACCCGGCGCACCGGCGAGAAAATCGCCCCGCCTGAAAATCCGATGTCGGCGGACCGCGTTCGCTGGGAACACATCCAGCGTGTATACGAAATGTGCGACCGCAACGTGTCCGAGACGGCCCGCCGCCTCAACATGCACCGCCGCACCTTGCAACGAATATTGGCCAAGCGCGCTCCTCGTTGAGCGCTACTCCATATCTGTCTCGGGCAAATGGATCCCCGACAGTTCGGCCAGCGTCATGCGCGCGGCGCTGACACGGGCAAATCGCAGCGTCATGGCCTTGCGCGTGCTTCCTGCTATTTTGTGCTCCGGTGCATCGCGAATGATCTCCGCCCCGTAGCCGTCCGAAAGAATGAACCCGCAATCCTCCGGGAAAATATCTGCTGGAACGCCCGGATGGGTGGCGAAGAACAACCGGTCGCAGTGCTCGCGATAGATCGGCCATTTGCGATCCACCCGCCAGTCCTCGATCGACGATTTGATCTCGACAATCCAGATTTCTCCGCTGCGGGTCAGCGCCACCAGATCGGCACGCCGGCCCGAAGCCAGGGGTAGTTCCGGAACCACTGCAAGGCCGAGTTCAAGGAACAGCCGCTGCACGCCGCGGCGCACCAGCATGGCGTTTTCCGATTGCCGGCCGTCGATGAGCGGGTTTGTCTGACCTGGAATCACTAGAGGCATGGTCCAAACAATATCGGCAAATCTGCAACCATGCTCGGGAAAAATGCACTATCAGGTTGTTGAAAACATGGTTAACGAGAAACTACGCTTTACGGTTAATCAGACTTTAACAATAGTGCCGGTAGACAAACAGACAACAAAGCCATTCGGGATTCGCGAAATATTCAACGGGGTGACCATGCAATTGAAGACTATTGTCCTGGCGGTTGGACTAATGGGTGCAACTGCTCTGACCGGCTGTTCAACGATCGGACTGAGCTACTCGACCGCTTCCTACAACTCCGTCGTCGACGCCGGCTACGTCATTCCGGCTGTGCCGCGCATGAAGGTTCCGCCGCAATATCTGCGCCAGCAGGTGAATTATGATGGCGGCGAAGCGGCAGGTACGATCATCGTCGATACCAAAGCAAAGTATCTCTACTACGTGCTCGGTGACGGGCGCGCCATGCGCTACGGCATCGGCGTCGGCAAGGAAGGCTTCGAATGGTCGGGTACGGCCCGTGTCGCGATGAAGCGCGAATGGCCAACATGGACGCCGCCACGCGAAATGATCCAGCGCCAGCCCGTGCTCGCCAAATTCCGTGACGGCATGGACCCTGGCATCACCAACCCGCTTGGTGCGCGGGCGCTCTACCTCTTCAACAAGAGTGGCGATACCGGCTACCGCCTGCATGGCACCCCTGAATGGTGGTCGATCGGAAAGGCCATGTCTTCCGGCTGCATCCGCCTGATGAACCAGGACATCATCGATCTCTACAATCGCGCCCAGGTCGGCGCCAAGGTCATCGTCCGCTGATTTGCTGACTCATGGATTGAGGAGAAGGCCGCTTTCGAGCGGCCTTTTCTATTCCAAGAACGGGCCTCTATGAAATTGTTCTGC
Organism: uncultured Alphaproteobacteria bacterium; assembly: GCA_963777425.1. Taxonomy (GTDB): domain Bacteria; phylum Pseudomonadota; class Alphaproteobacteria; order Rhizobiales; family Rhizobiaceae; genus Phyllobacterium. The sequence goes on from CAVZQS010000009.1 coordinate 60,275, forward strand.
GGCTTCGAAATTCTGTCGTGTTGACCTGATACATGACCGGCCCATAGATTGTCGCAGACGCGTATAAGAGACTGGAAAAACCATATGTTCAAAACCGTTGCCACCACTCCATTTGACGACCAGAAGCCCGGAACCTCCGGCCTCCGCAAGAAAGTCCCGGTTTTCCAGCAGCCGAATTACGCCGAGAACTTCATCCAGTCGGTGTTCGATTCGCTCGAAGGCTTCAACAGGCAAGACCCTGGTGATCGGCGGTGACGGCCGCTACTACAATCGCGAGGTGGTGCAGATCGCCATCAAGATGGCGGCGGCCAACGGCTTTGGCCGTGTCCTCGTCGGCAAGGGCGGCATTCTGTCGACGCCCGCCGCTTCCAACGTCATCCGCAAGTACAAGGCTTTCGGCGGTCTCGTCCTGTCCGCCAGCCACAATCCCGGCGGCCCGACCGAAGATTTCGGCATCAAGTACAATATAAGCAATGGCGGGCCTGCGCCGGAAAAAATCACCGAGGCAATCTTCGCCCGCTCCAAGACAATTACGCAATATGTGATCGCCGAGGCCCCGGATGCCGACATCGATGCGATCGGCACCCAGAAGCTTGGCGACATGGATGTGGAAATCATCGACCCGGTTGCCGATTATGCCGCGCTGATGGAAGAGCTGTTCGATTTCGACGCGATCCGCGCGTTGATCAAGTCGGGCTTCACCTTCCGCTTCGATTCCATGCATGCGGTCACCGGGCCGTACGGCAAGGAAATCCTCGAACACCGACTCGGTGCGCCGGAAGGCACCTGCGTGAATTTCGTGCCGCTGCCGGATTTCGGCGGCCATCATCCCGATCCCAACCTCGTTTATGCGAAGGACCTCTATGATCTGCTGATGTCGCCGGACGGTCCGGATTTCGGCGCCGCTTCCGACGGCGACGGCGACCGCAATCTCATCATCGGCAAGGGCATCTTCATTACCCCGTCGGACTTCTCGCCATGCTCGCCGCCAACGCGCATCTCGCGCCGGGCTACAAGGCCGGCCTCAAGGGTATTGCCCGCTCCATGCCGACAAGCGGCGCCGCGGACCGTGTCGCCGAGAAGCTCGGGATCGGTATGTATGAAACGCCGACCGGCTGGAAATTCTTCGGCAACCTGCTCGACGCGGACATGGCGACGATCTGCGGCGAAGAAAGCGCCGGCACCGGCTCCAACCATGTTCGCGAAAAGGACGGGCTTTGGGCCGTCCTGCTCTGGCTCAACATCCTTGCAGTACGCCGCATCAGCGTGCAGGAGATCGCATCAGAACATTGGGCCATCTATGGCCGCAATTATTATTCGCGCCACGACTATGAGGGCGTCGACACGGCGGCCGCCAATATGCTGATGGACGATCTGCGCGGCCGGCTGCCTGCATTGCCCGGCACGTCCGTACAGGGCCTGACAATCGCGACCGCCGACGATTTTGCCTATCATGACCCGGTCGACAAGTCGGTCAGCAAGAACCAGGGCATCCGCGTCCTGTTCGAGGGCGGCTCGCGTGTTGTCTTCCGCCTGTCGGGTACCGGCACCACCGGCGCGACCATTCGTGTCTATGTCGAGCGCTACGAGCCAGATCCGAAGCGCCATGATCTTGAAACGCAGGGTGCGCTCGCCGACCTCATCCGCGCTGCGGAAGATCTTGCCGGCATCAAGACGCATACAGGCCGTGACAAGCCAAGCGTGATCACGTGAGCGGCTCTGGACCTTGTATTTCGATCTGATAGAATCCGGGCATAATTTCAGCTTAGGATTTCCAATGATGAATACGACTTACAATTTGGTGCTGGACCATCTTCGTGCAATCCGTGCCGACGTTGCCTCGATCAAGTCCGATTCGAGGGACAAAGGCGCGGATGACTGCGCTCGAGATCGCTGTCGCGGGCTCCGCTCCTTCTGAGATGAACCATTTCGCCAGCTGGCGGGAAGGTCGGATCGAACCGAAGACCGGCTGGACCGGATTGAGCGTCGGCTCGAAATCATAGACACACCGAACTAGGCCAAGTTTCGCCTCCCAGGTCAGACGCGCAGAAAAGCGCCTTTGCATGCCGTCATGGCGTCAATCTAGTTCGCGTGGGACGCATGCGCCGTTATGATGGCGTCTGCTTCCTTGCCGTACAGTTCCTCGAAATGATCGAACGTTTTTGCGAAGGTCCCAATGCCCTGCGTTGCGGAGCGCAACGAGCGCGCCAGTTCGTCCAGCGCGCTTCCGGGTATGAGAGCCCGGAAATTGTCCCACCCCTTCGCGGTCTCGTCACGGTCAAAGCCGAGAACCTGACCCTTGAAGGACGAGACGATCGGCACGAGTCCTCCCGAGTAGATCGAGGGGATGTGAATTTCGACGCGGAATATCGGCTGCATCAGCACGGCCGAGGCCAAAGCGAGCGCGTCCCGCACGCCCATCTTGCCCAGCCGCCCGGAACGCAAATTCCGAACTGTCCACCGAATGGTGCTGGCCGTCCGTAAGTGTCACGCCGACATCGATGACCCGCAGGCCAAGCGGACCCTTTTCCATCGCCTCGCGTGCCCCTGCCTCGACGGCGGGTATGAAGTTGCGTGGCACGGCGCCGCCCTTGACGGTTTCCGCAAAGCTGAACCCATCGCCGCGCCCGTTGGGATGGACGCTGAGTTTGACATCGGCAAACTGACCGGCGCCGCCGGTCTGCTTGCGATGACGATAGTGAACGTCGGAGGACTTCGAAATCGTCTCCCGGTAAACCGGGCTTGGCATTTTGTCCGTTACTTCGACATGAAAGACCTCGGCGAGCGTCTTGCAAACATCGCGCAAATGCACCGGCCCCTGCGCGCAGATCAGCTGCGCGCCGGTCCCTTCCTCCTGCATGACCTTCAACCCGCGATCGGTTTCGGCAAGCTTGGCGAGGGTCTCCGAGAGCTTCGTTTCGTCGCGTTCGCTGGCCGGCACCAGGATCCTTTCAAGCATCGGCGTTGGCGGCGTTGTCCATTCGGGCGCAGCTACCGCAGTTTCAGCCGTCAGCAAGGATGGGACAGGCAAGTGGTCGGACTTGACCGTGGCGAAGACATATCCAGGGGCTGGTGTTTCCGCCGCAATCGGCCGTCCGGTTCCAGGATCCTGCACGGGTCCCAACCGCGCACCGCCTAACAGCGCGCCCTGTTTCAACCCCTCGCCAAGCGCACGGACAAAAACAGTCTTGCCGACATTCTGACGGTAATAGGCGTGAAAGGCCGTCGCAACCAGCGCATTCTCCTTGATGTTGCCCGTGGCCGCGAGCCGTTGGCGCAGCGCTCCAACCGGAGGCGCTTCGTGCCGCAGAGCCTTCATCAACCGCATAATGCCATTGCTGTGGCTTGCCGCACCAACGAGCACCGGGATGATCTTGTTTTCACGGAGCACGCGGGAGGAAATGGCATAGATGGCATCGCTCGGCGGTTCGCGGTCTTCGATGAGCTCTTCCAGAAGCCAGTCATCGAATTCGGAAAGATGTTCCAGGAGTTCGGCACGGGCCTCGTGTTCGCGCTCCACTTCACTCTCGGGAATCTCGATCAGCGAAGAGGTCTGGCCCTCCCGGTAGCGCCAGGCACGCTCGGAAATCAGATCGCAGCTGCCGACGATCTTGTCGCCTTCCCTGATCGGAATCTGCCGGAGCAGCAGGGTGTGACTGGCATAATCCTGAAGCGAAGCGATGACGTCCCTGAGCCGCCCTCGCGGCTCATCCATCCGGTTGACAAAGAGGATGCAGGGGGTTCCCGAAGCTTCGATCACCCGCAAATACGGGGCCGCGAGGACGGCCTCTTCCGGGACGGGCGAGACGCACAGAATACAGGCGTCGCTCGCAACCAGCGCATCCTGGGCATGGGCGATGGCTTCGCCCGACCCCGATGAATCCAACGCGCACCAGGCTTCGTTGCCGAATGTGAACTCAGTCAGGCTCAATCCGTATGGAGAGACAGATTTTTTCGGTGTGCCTTCCAGCGAGGCCAGCTTCTCCACCAGCGTGGATTTTCCGGTCTGCGAGGGTCCAAGTATCGTGAAGCAACGCATGGGCCATCCTCCCTCAGCCAAGTTCGCAAATCTCCACCAGCAGTCTGCCCCGAACTGGCGCGATACGCTAGTGAGAGATACTTGTTGGATGCTAAAAGGGGTTTTTGCGCCACGGATCTGCACAAAACAAAACGCGCCCCGAAGGGCGCGTAATAGAAGGGCTTTCACCTGTTAGTTATGTATTATCCACAGTGCTAAGCCAATATTCCAACACAACTGACTATAGAATTTGCGGCTTAGTCCCCCACCGCTGCTCGTTCATTCATCACACGCTTGCATGCTTCTTATTGTTGTATTTCGTGTACTGAACTTACGACCACGTTAATGAAATTATGTTACCGGGCGTTACGCAAGCGTGACTCAACTGATGCTTTTGCGTTTTTTCGCGCTTAACCGCATAGTAAATTTGGGTTAGGCGCAATTTGACTGTGACGGAGTTGCACGATCGTAATGCAGGGAAGATTTCTGTTCGACGGAGCCGACGACGCCAAAGCCACGATCCTGCTTGCCCATGGCGCTGGAGCGCCAATGGACTCTGCCTTCCATGACCGCAAGCGCTGCAGCCCTTGCGGCGGCAGGTTTCCGCGTCGCCCGTTTCGAATTCGGCTATATGGCGGCGCGGCGCACATCAGGCGACCGTAGACCCCCGCCTCGCGCCGAAATGCTCATCCCGGAGTACAGAACGGCAGTTGCCGAACTCGGTACAACAGGTCCCTTGATCATTGGCGGCAAGTCCATGGGCGGACGCGTCGCCAGCATGATTGCGGATGATCTTCATTCTGCCGGGAAGATCGCCGGCCTCATCTGCCTCGGCTATCCGTTTCATCCACCCGGCAAGCCGGCGCAGTTGCGCACAAAGCACCTCGCCGGGCTGGTGACGCCCGCATTGATTTGCCAGGGAACGCGCGACGAGTTCGGGACGAGCGAGGACGTTGCCGGCTATAGGCTCTCGGACCGTATCGAAATCCTCTGGCTCGAAGACGGCGACCACGATCTCAAGCCGCGCAAGAGCATATCCGGCTTCACGGCCGCAGATCACATGACGACCATGGCCGAGGCGGTCAGGGCATGGGCAGCACGTTTGGCCGGCTGATATCTGCTTATGACCGGGCAAGCATCCTTCTGCCTTGTTTTTGCCACATTATGGCCACTTTACCGACTTATTTACTACATCGAAAGGATTACACATACGATGGGCGATGGATTTGCCGCCTGTTCTAGCTTCCAATTGTCTTGCCACTTTATCCCGGCGATTGCGCCAAGAATGTCCCGCCGTCAGACTTGCGAAATACTCAACACCGAGGAGATTAATCATTCTTTAACGATTCAGTATGAATTGGACGTTATAAATGATTAAAAGTTGAGGACAAAGCCTGGTAACCACAGCAATTCTGCTGTCGACATTAGGTATAGATCATGGTTTGGAATCATCGTGTTCTGCGTATTGCTGTTGGTCTATTGCTTGCAGGACTTGCACTTGTCGTTTTGCTACCAGGATTGACTGGCTACACAAGCCTTGACGGAACTGTGAACGCACGTTTTGCAATTGTGAACGCGCCAATTGACGGCACAATTGCAGAGGCTACTCCGAAGGTCGGTACGTCCCTCGTCGAAGGAACGCCGCTTCTCCAGATCCACAACGAACGGGTAAACCGTGCCATACTGTGGCCTCATTGAGTGCTGAGCGTAAGACCGCACTCGACCGCGTTGCAGCGCTCCGCCGAGAGCGCAACGAGCTGGCGCAGCTTCGCGACCAATTGGCCAACCGCCTGAATCTCTATCAGAAAGCAACAATTGTCAGCATCCAGCAGGAGCTTTCGATCCTGCGCAAGCGTGTCGAGGTGTCGAAGGCCCAGAACATCGCAGCGCAGGCCGACCTCGAACGGCGAACGCAGCTGGGATCGCGAGGGATCGTTTCAACGAATATTGTCGAGATCGCCCGGGCGGCGGAAGCCGCGGCAACGGGTCAGGTGACGATAATCAATATGAGCGTTGACCAGCTCGAACAAAAATTGGCGGCCGTCGAGAAAGGCATTTTCGTCGCGGGAGATGGTCAGAACGATGTGCCATACTCTCGCCAGAGGCAGGATGAAGTCATCGTGCGTATCAGTGACATCGATAGCCGCATTACGGAAAACGAGACTCGGGCGGCCCAGACTGAAAAACAAATGATCGAGGAGGAAAACCGGGTCGAGAATCTCGAAACCGCAATCGTGCCTGTTCCGTTCGACGGCGTAGTCTGGCGCAGCAGCATCATCAACGGCTCCAATGTCATCCTCAACAATGAACTGATGCGTATCCTCGATTGCCGCGAATTGTTTGTGGACATACTTGTACCTGAAATCAATTACGACGAAATCTTCCCCGGGCGAGAGGCGCAAATACGGCTGCTTGGCCGTGGCGATGTCCTGAAGGGCACAGTTCTGTCGGTGCGCGGCAGCGCTGCCGTTGTCGAAGAGGTCACGCTTGCGGCAATTCTGCCGACAACCAAAAACCGCAATGCGCGTATCAGGGTGGGTCTCGCGCCGTCGGCCTTGAACACCGATTCTGCCAATTTCTGCCAGGTCGGCCGCTCCGTACAGGTGCGTTTTGCAAAGCGCAGCATGAATTGGACGCGATGGTTGGAGAGCCTATGGTTCAGCATCTCGTAGTCCTTGCACCCACTCTTCTTGTTTTTGCTTTCTTCCTGCTCGGCCCGTTCAGCTGGTCGCGCTACCATAGCTGGACCAGGACGGCCACGTGCATCTTCGTGTTTGCCGTGGCCGCCCGTTATCTGTGGTGGCGCTTGACGGAAACCGTTCTGCCCTATCCAGACGACGGCGCCAATTTCTACTGGGTCTGGTTCCTGTTTGTCATCGAGCTCCTGGCTTTCTGCGAAGTTGTGATGTTCCTCATACTGATGAGCCGGTACGTCAACAGAAGTGCGGAAGTGGATGCGCTTGCGCCAGCGTATTTTGCCAAGGATCCGCGGGATCTGCCCGCAGTGGATGTTTTCATCCCGACCTACAATGAACCGCTGGATGTTCTGGAGCGGACAATCGTCGGTGCGCTTGCCCTCGACTATCCCAAAGAGAAACTGAATGTCTACGTCCTCGATGACAAGCGCCGGGACTGGCTGAAGGCCTATTGTGAGCAAAAGGGGGCTATACACGTCACGAGGCCCGACAACTCCCATGCCAAGGCCGGCAATATGAACAATGGTCTCAAGGTCAGCTCGGGCGATTTCATAGCAATCTTCGACGCAGACTTCGTCCCATACCGGCACTTCCTGCGGCGCACGCTGCCCCTGTTTACCGATCCTGTGATAGGCATCGTGCAAACCCCGCAGCATTTCTTCAACGTCGATCCAGTACAGTCAAATCTTGGTCTTGAAAACATCTGGCCGGATGAACAACGCCTCTTTTTCGACGAGATGGCGCCGAGCCGCGATGCATGGGACGTCAGCTTCTGCTGCGGATCATGCTCGATCGCACGGCGGGAGGCGCTTGACGAAATTGGTGGTTTCCCCACCGAATCCATTACCGAGGATCTGCTGACAACCCTCTCCATGCTCAACCGGGGCTACAAGACACGCTATCTCAACGAACGCCTGTCCATGGGACTGGCGGCGGAGACCCTGACGGGTTACTTTGTTCAGCGGGAGCGCTGGTGTCAGGGGGGTATCCAGACACTCTATCTTCACAATGGTCCCCTGCGCGGCCCTGGACTGTCGCTGTTCCAGCGGATCATGTTTTTGCCGATGTCCTGGATCGTTCAATACCCTGTACGCCTGACCATACTGATGGTGCCCGTGATCTATCTCTGGTTCGGCGCCCTTCCCCTATACTTCACCAGCGTTTCTGAATATCTCTCTCACCAAATACCGCTCCTTGCCGCCTATTTTATGCTGATGATCTGGATTACGCCGACACGGTATTTGCCTGTCGTATCCAGTGCCATCGGCACATTTGCGACTTTTCGCATGTTGCCGACGGTCATCTCCAGCATCATCCATCCCTTCGGGAAGCCGTTCAAGGTTACCCCCAAGGGATCTGGCAACGAGGCTAATCAGTTCGATAAGTACAGCTTCGCCTGGATTGCGGCCCTGCTCATAATCACCGCTTTGGGACTGTTGCTGAATATCATGCCCGAATGGATCAACAGGGGTGATGAGTTCTCCCTTGTCGCAGCATGCTGGTCGGGCATCAATATTGTCGTTCTCGTTATCGCTTCCCTGATCTGTTTCGAGAAGCCTCGCCGGCTTTTCCATGCCTTCAAGGTGGAGGAGCCCGTTCGTATAGATGGAGTTTCCGGCCAGCTCGTCAGTCTTGCGCTCGACAAGGCGGTGGTTGCGGTTCCCGACGGGACAACTTTCGATTCGAAGGATATCCCGCTCAAGCTTAATGGGTTCGAGGCTTTCCACGTGGAACACAGGCAGACCACGAGACGGCGAAGGGGCATAAGCCGGCCCGGCGACAAGCGCAAAGATTACCTGCATCTTCATTTTGAACCGGGCGGGTCCCTGCGCGACCAGCTCATAATCAAACTCTACACGGGGAATTATTCCCAGGATGTGCCAGAAATCGATAAAACCGCAGTATCCGTCGGCCTGTTGCTGCGGGCATTCGGCCGAACACGGTCGGTAAGGGCTTAAGCCGCCACTCCTGGCTATTTCTGCCGTGTCTTCATCCCGCCGAACACCTTCTTGATGTCCTCCATCTGATCATCCGCCAGTTTGTCGACACTGCTGGACAGGAACCTTAAGACATCCCCGTCGAGCTTTCTTGCGAAACGGCTGACAGGCAGCCTGGCCGCGTCGTCCCTGCAGCTGGCGTCAAGCAGCGCAAGTGCGCCGTAGGCCGGGCCGATCGCTCCGGCGTACGCGGCAATGGCCGCGTCGGCGTCGGCTTGCCGGCTGGCGAGATCGATGTTCATCATTCCGACCATGCTGGAAAAGCGCGCCGAAGCGAGTAGCTGTATGGCCCGGTCCAGCGCGAACTTCGCTCGGTTGTAGGCGACCATCACCGGGGCAAGCCGGTTCATTGCATCGCTGCAGTCCATTGGGCTGGCCGGATTGGACTGCTGCGGATGTGCCGGAGTGGCGATACCACCAACCAACATCATCAGTACTGCCGCATGGCAAAACTTGCTCATAGGATTTCCCCTCAAGCACGAATTGCCCATGCTAGCACCAATCGCCGATGACAGCGAATGCCATGGCCCCGGCTGACGGGTGCGGCGCTACTGGACTACCTGAATGGTCTCTTACTCGAAAACGATCGCCGGGGCGGTGCGTCCGCCTTTTGCCATTGCCAGCTGGTCCCAGACCTTGGTGGCGATGTCGCGATAGGCTTGTGCCTGCGGACCGTCGGGATTGCTGACGACCACGGGCTTGCCGGAGTCCGACGTCTCGCGGATTTCCATGACCAGCGGCACCTCGCCGAGGAAGGGAACGCCGAGGCGTTCCGCCTCCTTGCGGGCGCCGCCATGGCCAAAGATATCGTAGCGGGCGCCGGTGTCCGGGGCGATGAAATAGCTCATGTTCTCGACGATGCCGAGCAGCGGCACATCCACCTTCTTGAACATGTTGAGGCCCTTGCGCGCATCGATCAGCGCCAGGTCCTGCGGCGTCGAGACGATGACGGCGCCGGCCAGCGGAACCTGCTGTGCCATGGTCAATTGCGCGTCGCCGGTGCCGGGCGGCATGTCGACGACGAGCACGTCAAGATCGCCCCATTGCACTTCGCGCAACATCTGCGTCAGCGCCGACATGACCATCGGGCCGCGCCAGATCATCGGCGTTTCCTCTTCGACGAGGAAGCCGATCGACATCACCTTCAGCCCATAGCCTTCCATCGGCTTCAGCACCCGGCCGGAGATGACTTCCGGCTTGCCATGGAGACCCAGCAGCCGTGGCATGGAGGGCCCGTAAATATCCGCATCGAGAATGCCGACCCTGTGGCCATTGGCCTGCAGCCCCAAAGCGAGGTTGACGGCGGTGGTCGACTTGCCGACACCGCCCTTGCCGGAGGCAACCGCAATGATGGCCTTGACGCCGGGAACCCCGGCTTTGACCGGGGCGCCGTGGCCGTGTCCATGCGCCGTCTGCGCCGGCGCAGCTTGAGCGGGTGCACCCTGGGCCGGGACACGCGGCGGTGGCACGGCACCCGCCGGCGCCGGGCGCTGGGTTGGACGTGGCGATGGAACCGCTCTTGGCGGCGCGTCGTCGCTGGTGGGCCCGCCCTTCTTCTCGGCCGTCAGGGCAACGACGGCTCCGGCAACACCCGGCATGGACTTCACCACGCGTTCGGCAGCTGCCCGCAGCGGCTCAAGTTCCTGCGCCCGCGCCGCCGGCACGGTGATCGAGAAGAACACCTTGCTGTCGGCGATGAAAATATCCGAAACGAGGCCGAGGTCGACGATGTTGCTGTTGAAGTCCGGACCGGTCACAGTCTTCAGTTGCTCGAGAACCTGGTCTTTCGTCACGCCTGCCATTGCAATTCCAATCCTGTCATTCCCTGGAGCAATTCCAGGAAAAGTGCGAAGCGGTTTTCCGTCCGGAATTGCGTAATACGAGATACTTTCAAATAGTGTGTTTCGCGCAAAACGCCAATGGCGATTTATCCACGGCGCAGGTGGCCGACGGCGAGGTATGCCAGCTTTCCTTGCACCAGAAAATCAGAATCGCGAAAATTGAGACGCCTATCCTTCAATACCGGAAAGTTTTGAACGAAAATTGTCCAATCTGGTACGAGAACCGGTGAAACCGGAACAAGAAACAGCGATTCCGGTACAAGATTATCAACTCGCGCGCGCATTTTGACTGTCTAGAGTTGTGTGACCATTCGGTGCGAGCCTGGATGGATCATCCGGACATAGGTGATCGGCTTCTGCGGCAGATAGGTAAGGCGCTCGATGATGAAGACCGAATCTCGCTCTCTGACATCGAGGATCGCCGCCTCTTCGGGGTCGGCCAAAGCCGCGTGAAAGACGATTTCTGCCTGCGAGAAAGGCGAATGAGTCACCAGCCATTCATTGGGGCTGATGGTTTCGAAGGTCTCGTGGCGGATCGACGGAACAGCGTCCAGATTGACCCAGCGATCTTCATATTGATAGGGCTTGCTGTTCGAAAGATGCAGGCTGCGGACATGCAGCATCTCCTTGCCTTTGGCGAGGCCGAGCCGTTCAGCAATCGACTGCGGTGCCTTTTCAACCTGATTGGACAACAGCCGGAACTGGTAAATTCCACCTTTGTTTTCAATCTCTTGACGGATGATCGGGATCACAAAGCGCGCCTCGCGCATCGGGTGGAGTGCAACGCGGGTCCCGGCCTTGCGCTTGCGCACGAGCACGCCGCCGCGCGCCAGTTCCTGCAGGGCGCGGTTGACCGTGGCCCTCGCACAATCGAACTCGACGGCAAGTACTTCCTCGCCCGGGATCAACGCGCCCGGCGCCCAGACGCGCTCGGCGATGCGCCGCGCCATCTCGGCTTTGATGGCATGGAACGATTTGCGCGCAGTTGCGGTCACACTCTCTCCAGGATTGACGCGAGCCGCGTCTTATAGGTTGCAAATATTGCCGCCCGGTCACGATGCCGGCCCTCATGCACCACATGGCGGCCCGCAGACCAGACATCGCTGACCGCCTGTCTGTCGCCCGCAAAAATCCAGCCGTCAAGCAGCCTGTCACCGGTCAAGCCAAAAAGCGCAGCATTTTCAACATCCAAGCGCAATCATGTCGGCCCATTTGCCAGGTGCGAGGCTGCCTGACTCCCGTCCAAGAGCCTGAGCACCACCCGCCAGTGCCGCGTCGTAGAGCGTGCGGCCACAGGACTTGCCCGCCGCCGACAGGGTCACACGCGACACGTCTCGCAACCGCTGGCTGTACTCGAGCTGGCGCAGCTCTTCCGACGGCGAAATGCGGATATTGGAATCTGACCCGGTGCCGAAGCGGCCGCCGGCGCCCAAATAGTTGACTCCATTGAAGATGCCGTCACCAAGATTGGCTTCGGTAATCGGACAAAGACCGACGACAGCGCCACTTGCTGCAACCCGGTTCGTTTCCTCCGGTGTCATATGCGTCGAGTGGATCAGGCACCACCGCTCATTGACCGGCAGGCGATCGAGCAGCCAGCTCATCGGGCGCTGGCCGTAGGCGGCCGTGACTTCCTCGATCTCCGGGATCTGCTCGGCTATGTGGACGTGGAACGGCGTCTCCTGGAAGTGCTGTTCCAAGGCCTTGAGGTCACGCTCGTTGACGGCACGGATCGAGTGCGGGGCAACACCGAAACCCGCATCAGCGCTGACATTTTTGGCTGCCTTTTCAGCATGTTGCGCCAACTCGACATAGCGGTCGAAATCATTGCCGAAGCGCAATTGACCACCCGCAAGCGCTCGTCCGTCGACGCCGCCCTGCGCATAGGCAACGGGCAGCAGCGTCAGGCCGATACCGGTGGCGCTTGCCGCCGAGGCGATCCGCTCTGACAACTCGCCGAGATGGGCATAGGGCTGGCCACCCGGCTGATGGTGGACGTAGTGGAACTCGGCGACGCTGCTGTAACCAGACTCCAGCATCTCGACAAAGGCAAAGGCGGCGATGGCCTCGATGTCCTCGGGATCCAGAATATCCAGAAAACGATACATGATCTCGCGCCACGTCCAGAAGCTGTCGCGCCCGGCCGGACTGCGCGCTTCGGAAAGGCCGGCCATTGCCCGCTGGAACGTGTGGCTGTGCAGGTTCGATTGTGCGGCGAGCAGGACGTCGACCGCGTATGCATTTGAATCGGCTGCACTTTCCGACTCAACAGAGGTGATCCGGCCCGTGGCATCGATGGCGACGCGTACATTCTTTGCCCAGCCTTTAGCGGTGAGCGCATTGCGCGCAAAAACCGATTTCGTGGCTCCGTTCATTTCTTCTCCCTCACCCGATTGACATAATATGTATATACATAATAATGATATGAGCAAGACCATAAATGGGAGGCTTCCAAGGCCGATGAGGAGAATTCTGACGGGATTGAGGATCGCTACGCTCGAGGAGACCGGCACGCCGTACGGTCTGATCGAGAATGGCTCAATCGGCATCGACGGGACCCGCATTGCCTGGGTCGGGCGAGACATTCCGAGCGACTGGAGCGGCGTTGAAAGCCAGGATTTCGGCGGCAGGCTGGCTACTCCAGCCCTGATCGATTGCCATACCCACCTTGTGTTCGGGGGCAATCGTGCCCGCGAGTTTGAAATGCGGTTGGAGGGTGCAAGCTACGAGGAGATTGCACGCGCCGGTGGTGGCATCGTCTCGTCGGTCAAGGCAACCAATGGCTTGAGCGAGGACGAACTGGTCGCGCAGAGCCTGCCCCGGCTCGATACGCTTCTGGCCGAGGGTATCTCGACCATTGAAATCAAGTCCGGCTATGGCCTGAACGTCGAAGCCGAGCTGAAAATGTTGCGCGTCGCACGCCGCCTCGGAACGCTACGGCCAGTGCGGGTGCTGACAAGCTATCTTGGCGCCCATGCCGTTCCGCCGGAGTATCGCGGCCGCGCCGACGATTATATTTCCGAGGTTGTGCTGCCCGGTCTCGAAGCAGCCCACGCGACAAGTCTCGTCGATGCGGTCGATGGATTTTGCGAGGGCATTGCCTTTTCGCCTGCCCAGATCACGCGCGTTTTCGAGAAGGCCAAGGCGCTTGGTCTGCCAGTGAAACTCCATGCAGAGCAGTTGTCGAACCTTGGCGGTGCCAAGCTTGCCGCATCGTTCGGCGCGCTGTCAGCCGATCATCTGGAATATCTCGATGAAGATGGGCGCGAAAGCCATGGCGGCGGCAGGGACTGTCGCGGTACTGCTGCCCGGCGCCTTTTATGCATTGCGGGAAGAGCGCGCACCTCCCGTCAAGATCTTGCGCGATGCGGGCGTGCGTATCGCCGTTGCCACGGATTGCAACCCAGGTACATCGCCCCTCACCTCGCTGCTTTTGACCATGAACATGGCCTGCACGCTCTTCCGCCTGACCGTGGAGGAAGCGCTCGCCGGAGCAACACGCGAGGCTGCACATGCCCTTGGCCTGTCAAAGGAAATCGGCACGATCGCCCCCGGCAAGCGCGCCGAAATCGCTATCTGGAACGCAGAGCAACCAGCGGAACTCTGCTACCGCATCGGCTTCAATCCGCTCCATCAGCTCGTCTTGAAAGCGTGACTATGACTGTAGTTCTCCATCCCGGCTCCGTGCCAATTTCCACTTTGGAAACAATCTATTGGCAGGGTACGGCCGTCAGGCTTGATCCGTCCTTCCGTGCTGGAATCGAATCTGCGGCAAGGCGGATTGCGGAAATTGCCGGCGGTGACGTGCCGGTCTATGGCATCAATACGGGTTTCGGCAAGCTTGCTTCAATCAAGATCAATGCGGCCGACGTAGGCACTCTGCAGCGCAACCTTATCCTGTCGCACTGCTGCGGCGTCGGCAATCCGTTGCCCGAGAACATCGTGCGCCTGATCATGGCTCTGAAGCTGATCTCGCTCGGCCGCGGCGCCTCTGGTGTGCGCTTTGACCTCATCAACCTTCTCGAGGCGATGCTTGAGAAGGGCGTCACCCCCGTCATTCCGGAAAAAGGCTCCGTGGGTGCCTCGGGCGACCTCGCACCTCTCGCTCATATGGCGGCGGCCATGATTGGTGAAGGCGATGTGGTCTTCAATGGCAAGCAGATGCCGGCAGGTGCCGGTCTTCGCGAAGCCGGTCTTGTACCGGTCGTGCTTGCGGCGAAAGAAGGTCTTGCGCTCATCAACGGGACGCAGGTTTCAACTGCTCTTGCATTGGCGGGTCTGTTCCGTGCTCACCGCGCGGCCCAATCGGCGCTGGTCACCGGTGCACTTTCCACCGATGCGGCAATGGGATCGTCAGCACCGTTCCATCCGGACATTCATAGCCTGCGCGGCCATCGCGGCCAGATCGATACTGGTTCAGCGTTGCGTCAATTGCTCGAGAACTCCCCTATCCGGATGAGCCATATCGAAGGCGATGAGCGGGTGCAGGATCCTTATTGCATTCGTTGCCAGCCGCAGGTTGATGGCGCCTGCCTAGACCTGTTGCGCATGGCGGCACGGACGCTGGAGATCGAGGCCAATGCGGTGACCGACAACCCGCTGGTGCTTAGCGATGGTTCGGTCGTCTCCGGCGGCAATTTCCACGCCGAGCCCGTGGCCTTTGCTGCGGATCAGATTGCGCTCGCCATCTGCGAGATCGGGTCGATCGCCCAGCGCCGCATCGCGCTACTGGTTGACCCAGCGCTGAGCTATGGCCTGCCCGCATTCCTGGCAAGAAAACCTGGTCTCAATTCGGGCTTGATGATTGCAGAGGTCACCTCCGCAGCGCTGATGTCGGAAAACAAGCAGATGTCGCACCCGGCTTCGGTCGATTCAACGCCAACCTCCGCCAATCAGGAAGATCATGTATCGATGGCCTGCCACGGCGCGCGCCGGCTGTTGCAGATGACTGACAATCTGTTCTCGATAATCGGCATCGAAGCTCTGACCGCTGCACAGGGTATCGACCTGCGTGCGCCGCTTCAGACCAGCCCGGAACTCAGCCGTGCGCACGGCGTTATTCGTGAGGCAGTGCCGACACTTGATGACGACCGCTATATGGCGCCCGACCTGAAGGCCGTTGCCGACCTGATAGCTTCGGGTGCACTCAATGCAGCGATCTCTGCCGGCATTCTGCCCGTGCTGGAAACGCGCCTATGAGTGTAGTCGAAGTAAAGCAGGGAACATCCCCGATCGTCCTCGGTTTTCCGCACACCGGAACCGATGTTCCTGCGGATGTGTGGAACCGGTTGAATGAAAATGGCCAGCGCCTTGCAGATACTGATTGGCATATCGACCAGCTTTATGACGGACTGTTACCAAGCGTCACAACGGTAAGGGCAACATTTCATCGCTACGTGATCGATGCAAACCGCGATCCGCAAGGCAACAGTCTCTATCCAGGGCAAAACACCACGGCGCTGATCCCGGAAACGGATTTCGACGGCAAGCCGATCTGGCGCGACGGCGAGAAGCCGTCTCCTGCCGACACCAAACTTCGCCTCGAGCAGTTCCATCGCCCGTACCACGACGCACTGTACGAGGAGATCAAGCGCGTGAGGAAGGAACATGGACTTGTCATCCTCTATGATTGCCATTCCATCCGCTCGCATATCCCGTTTCTATTTCAGGGCAAGCTGCCGGACTTCAACATCGGTACCAATGAGGGCGCCAGCTGTTCACCGGAAATCGCCTCTGCGGTCGGGCGCGTTGCCTTTGCAGCGCGCGGTTACGACGCTGTGATCAACGGCCGTTTCAAGGGTGGCTGGACCACGCGCCACTACGGAAAGCCATCTTCCGGAATCCACGCGATCCAGATGGAACTGACGCAGTCATCGCATTTGGCGACGGAGGCGCCGCCCTTTGCGCTTGATGAAGGCAAGGCAGAGAAATTGCGCCGGCATCTCAAAGATATTCTCGAAATCATCGAACAGACCGCTATCAAACTGGGGAGCAGGTAATGAACAATCCGCGCCATAATATTCGTGAAATTCGCGCCCCGCGCGGCGATCAGCTCAACACCAAATCCTGGTTGACCGAAGCGCCGCTGCGGATGCTGATGAACAATCTCGACCCAGACGTTGCCGAGAACCCCAATGAACTCGTGGTCTATGGCGGCATTGGCCGTGCAGCACGCACCTGGGACGATTTCGACAAGATCGTCTCGACCCTGAAAACACTGAACGAGGATGAGACGCTGCTTGTCCAGTCCGGCAAGCCAGTCGGTGTATTCAAGACCCATGCCAATGCACCCCGCGTCTTGATCGCCAATTCCAACCTCGTGCCACATTGGGCAACGTGGGACCACTTCAACGAACTCGACAAGAAGGGTCTGGCTATGTACGGCCAGATGACTGCCGGTTCGTGGATCTATATCGGTACACAGGGCATCGTGCAGGGCACCTATGAGACCTTTGTCGAGGCGGGACGTCAGCATTATGGCGGCAATCTCAAGGGTAAATGGATCCTGACGGGCGGTCTGGGCGGCATGGGCGGCGCCCAGCCACTTGCCGCAGTCATGGCCGGAGCTTGCTGCCTGGCGGTCGAATGCAATCCCGACTCGATCGATTTCCGCCTGCGCACCCGCTATGTCGATGCCAAGGCAGAAACCCTGGATGAAGCGCTTGAAATGATCGATCGCTGGACCAAGGCTGGCGAGGCCAAATCGGTTGGTCTGCTCGGCAATGCCTGCGAAGTCTTGCCAGAGCTCATACGCCGCGGCGTCAAGCCGGATATCGTTACCGATCAAACGTCAGCACATGATCCGATCAATGGCTACCTGCCGAAAGGCTGGACCATGGCCGAGTGGCGCGAGAAGCGCGAGAGCGACCCCAAGGCCGTCGAGAAGGCAGCCCGTGCTTCGATGCGCGAACATGTCGAAGCCATGATCGACTTCTGGGATCAGGGCATTCCCACGCTCGATTACGGCAACAATATCCGCCAGGTGGCCAAGGACGAAGGATTGGCGCACGCCTTTGCCTTCCCCGGTTTCGTTCCGGCCTATATCCGCCCGCTGTTCTGCCGCGGTATTGGACCCTTCCGCTGGGCGGCGCTGTCGGGAGATCCGGAAGATATCTACAAGACCGACGCCAAGGTGAAGGAACTCACCCCCGGCAATACGCATCTGCACAACTGGCTCGATATGGCGCGTGAACGCATCGCCTTCCAGGGACTGCCCGCTCGCATCTGCTGGGTGGGTCTTGGCGACCGCCATCGGCTCGGCCTGGCCTTCAACGAGATGGTGAGAAACGGCGAATTGAAGGCACCGATCGTCATCGGCCGCGATCATCTCGACTCTGGCTCTGTCGCTTCCCCCAATCGCGAAACGGAGGCAATGAAGGACGGCTCAGATGCTGTCTCCGACTGGCCGCTGCTGAACGCTTTGCTCAATACCGCTTCAGGCGCAACCTGGGTATCGCTGCATCATGGCGGCGGCGTCGGGATGGGCTACTCCCAGCATTCGGGCATGGTCATCTGCTGCGATGGCACCGACGATGCTGCGACAAGGATTGGGCGCGTGCTTTGGAATGACCCGGCAACCGGCGTCATGCGTCATGCCGACGCCGGTTATGAAATCGCCATCGAGTGCGCCAAGGAAAAGGGCCTTAACCTGCCGGGCATTCTCGGCTGATGCGCATCTTGCGTGCCGGTGACCACCGGCAAATGCCCTGGAAGAATGGCGGTGGGGTCACGACGGAGGTCGCGATCTCGCCTCCTTATACAACGGTAAGCGATTTCGACTGGCGTATCAGCATGGCGAAAGTGCCGGCCTCGGGACCCTTCTCTGCCTTCGCCAATATCAATCGGGTTCTCGCTGTCCTGGAGGGCGAGATGCTGCTGACCATTGGCGAAGACGGCGCGATATTGATAGCGCCTGGCTCTCCGGCGATCGCTTTTGCCGGTGACACGCCAACCCGTGCCGAGGTGATCCGCGAAGTCACCGACCTCAACGTCATGACCCGGCGCGGCCAGTTCAGCGCCGACGTCAGCCGAGTTGATCAAGCCGATATTGTGGCCGAGGCAGACGAAACATTTGTGCTTTTCCGGTCAGTGGCGGAAACTGCGACCGGAGAAGTGTTTGGCATTGATGATGTTATCCAGCTGTCGCGGTTCGAGCGATTGGCATTCGCCAGCGCTCCCGAAGATGCCTGGCTGATCGAGATAAAGGCCATCTGACCTCATTTGTCGCTTTGCCGCATAGATTTCAGCGCGAGGCTCATGTATTTGAGTGCCTCTGACGGAACTGCGAGGCGTGGATGCGCAAGACCTGGAACGATTGGCGATTGGCCGTGCGCATGCTTTGCGCATTGGCACTCGTATTCGTTGCTTTCGCGCATAAGCCAATCACGACAGCATCCGCCGATCAGATCGACCTTGCGGCATATACGCTGCCGGATGGCACTGTTCCTGTGCTCTGCCTTCCAGGCAGCGGGGATCAGGACCAGCACAAGAGTGCCTGGCATGGGACGGGTTGCGAGGCCTGCCGGCTGGTCGGATCGTTCATTCTGCCGGTGCCGCCCGTTGCATCCGGTCCAAAGCTCCATCCTGCACAGTCACTCGCCATCCAGCGCGAAGCGATTCTGATCGCACGCAGTCTCTATCCGCCCTCGGCCCCGCCGCAAGCACCTCCCCTCGCCTGACACGACATGCGCCGTTCGCGGCGTGCCACGCGGCCTGTAACTGCACAGTCCGCCTTCATTGCTGTCAGACGATAGGACCATACATGACCGTCTCAGGCGTGGCTTCCGAGAAGCCCAACGACACCAGTCTTTCGCTTTACCGCGCCATATGGCGCTGGCACTTTTTCGCTGGCCTTCTGGTCATCCCTTTCATGCTCAACCTCGCGGTAACCGGCGGTCTCTACCTGTTTAAGGACGAGATAGACAACACAGTGTTTGCCTACCGCAACGTCGTACAGCCACGCGGCGAAGCGTTGGCGCCATCACTGATGGTTGAAAATGCCAAGGCTGCAGTGGCCGGCTCAAACGTGCTGCGCTACCGCGCTCCAGCTGAACCCACGCAGTCCGCCCGGGTTACTGTCGGCACCGATGCCGGCAAAACTCTTGTCTTTGTCGATCCGTACAGCGGATCGGTGCTCGGAAAGGTCGGCGAGACCGACGAATTCAATTGGGTCGTCAAAAAGATCCACAGTCTCGACTATTTCGGCTTCGCGTTCAATCGCATCGTTGAAGCCGTCGGCGGCCTTGCCCTCATCCTCGTCGTCACCGGCTTCTATCTCTGGTGGCCGCGCAAGCAGACCGGTGGCGTGATAAGCGTGCGCGGCACGCCAGACAAGCGCGTTTTCTGGCGCGATATCCATGCTGTAACTGGAGCGGTCGCAGGTGCACTGATCTTCTTTCTGGCGATAACCGGCATGCCCTGGTCGGGCTATTGGGGCGACAAGTTCAACGCCACCTTGTCGACTGCCGGCCTCGGCTATCCAACGCAGCTCTGGGAGGATGTCCCCGTTTCGAACGTTCCAACCAAGGATGTCCTGACGAAAACCGGCTGGACTGTGGAGAACGCCCCGGTACCGACGTCGGCATTAAGCGGTGCAGCACAGGCCGGGCTCGACCAGATCGTCGCCTCGGCAAATGCGGCGGGTATGGCTCCCGGCTTTGAAGTGTCATTGCCGTCCGGCAAGGATGGGGTCTACACGGCGGCTATCTTCCCTGACGACATCGCCAAACAACGGACCATCCATTTCGACCAGTATACCGGCAAACCGCTTGTCGACATCAAGTTCGCCGATTACGGAACTGGCGCTAAGGCAATAGAATTCGGCATCGGCGTGCATCAAGGCGAATATCTGGGCCTTGCCAACCAGATCGTCATGCTGATGACCTGTCTTGCCATCATATTGACCTCGGTTTCGGCGGTTGTCATGTGGTGGAAACGCCGCCCGTCAGGACGACTTGGTGTGCCGCCGATGCCGTCGCAGAAGAGCGTCTTCGCCACCCTGACACTGGTCATTCTCGGCTTCGGTGTCCTCTTTCCGCTAACCGGTTTCGCTATCCTCGCGATGCTAGTGCTTGACCAGTTGATCCTGCGCATCCCCTCACCTCTGAAGCGCGTATTCTCTTGAACAATCTGAACCGGAGACATCCAATGAGATCCTTTAACCCAATTGCTGCGCTCGTGCTGCTGGCTACCTCGGCAGCGTTCAGCGCCCAGGCCCATGATCACTCCAAAATGAGCAAGGATGGCGCCGCCGCAATGAGCGACACCATGATGGAGCCGGTCAAAGCGGGCGATCTTGTCTTGAGCGGTGCATTCGCACGCGCAACATTGCCCGGCGCCAAAGTTGGCGGCGGCTATCTTTCCATTTCCAATGCGTCGAAGGAGGCTGATCGCTTGTTTGGCGGTTCAAGCCCCGTCGCCGCCCGTGTCGAGGTGCACGAAATGAAGATGGACGGGAATGTGATGCAGATGCGCCAGCTGAAAGACGGTCTCGAGGTTCCAGCAGGTGGTACTGCAGAACTTGCTCCCGGCGGCACCCATCTGATGTTTATTGGTATTACCCAGCCGCTTAAGCAGGGTGACATGGTCCCTGTCACACTCGAATTTGCCAAGGCAGGCAAGGTCGAAGTCCAATTCATGGTTGGACCAGCAAATGCCACCAGCATGGAACATCACTGATGAACTATCGTATCGTACGCATAGCGGTCTGGGCGGTTATTGCCGCTCTTTCGCTCTTCCTGGTATTCACCTACGCCAATACCCGGCTTGGCGATAAGGCTGGCGCCGTCCAACTTGGCGCACCGTTCACGCTGCAGGACCAGGATGGTGCACCCATCACGGAAGCTGCGTTCAAGGGTCACCCGACGGCGCTATTCTTTGGCTTCACCCATTGCCCCGAAGTATGCCCAACGACATTGTTCGAGATGGCCAGTTGGCTGAAAGACCTTGGCGATGAGGGAAAGGACCTGAGGGTGTTCTTCATCTCCGTCGATCCGGAACGCGATACTCCGGAGGTCATGAAAGGCTATACAGCCGCCTTCACCGCCCGGATTACCGGTATCACCGGAAACCCGGAGGAAATGGAAAAGCTTCTCAAGGGCTGGAAGATCTATGCCAAGAAGGTGCCTACCGAAAATGGCGACTACACGATGGACCATACGGCTTCGGTCATGCTGCTCGACCGCAACGGGCGGTTGAAAAGCACGATCGACTACAAGGAAAGCCCGGACGTTGCGTTGAAAAAGCTGAAGCTGCTGATAGAGGGTTGAGTGACGAAAAGACGCCCCTCCCGGCAGCCGTCGAGAGGGGATCGATTTGCTCATTTCACGTCACAAGCGGCATTTGTATACTAAAAAACTCATGTTTTTCTAGAATTATTCTAACCTATTGATATTTTTATAGGTTTTAAAGATTTAGTATTTGACATTGTCATCTTCGCTCGCCTTTATGCAAAGCACGAGCACATCCCTTTGATGTCTGGGCCTTGAACCCTTTCGATTGGAGGACCCTATGATAGGTCTTTTTCTGCCACGCCTGCGCGTGGTTTCTCTGCTGCGTGGGCAGCTTACATCATCTGCTTCCAGCCGTAACAGGCTGGTTCAGCCGTCGCACCGTTCCTGCCGCAACACGCCCCTCGCCTTGATTTGCAACAATGAACAGGATGGGAGCGGCGATGTATCCACGCTTATCTGAACCAGGTAACGGTGCAGGTTGCTATTTCGATCGCACCCCGGAGAAGCTGGTGCTCGAAGGCTATCGCCGCTGGACGGCAGGCTTTGAAACAGGGTCCGTCGTTGCCTGGGAAATGGCGTTCGGCCTTTACAGCGAACTCCTCGGTAGCCGCAACGGCAACCGCGCGCTTTCCGAACTGTCGTTCTTTATCCGCACGCTGCGTCACCGTGCTCTTTGCCCACTGAAAACCTTCCCGTTCGGTTCGCACCATGTGTGCCGGGAAGAGTGCCTGACCTTGGGGCTCATTGCCGGGCTTCAAAATTGTGACGTGGATGCGGCACGAACTTGCCTTAATGCCATGGCATGCCCCTCTGCTTATGAGGAGGTGGAGAATGCCGCGATCGTTTTTTCGGAAACTCTGATCGAAATGGAACAGGTGCTTCTGCCAATCCCCAAATCCGTGATCGACGACATTATCACTCGCCCGCTTCGGGCCAAATATCATTAAGAAAGGGAAGAGAGCATGATCATCAATTCGCGCATGGAACGCCGCCTTTCCATCGCCGCAACCGCACTTTTGACAGCTGCGATCTTTGTGATGCCAATCAAGACACATGCGCCTAGCCATACCCTCCTGGAGCCTGCCGCCAGCTATTTGAAACTGGCTGATGCTGCGTCCACAAGTCTCTTGCTGCGCAAATAACCTCCGCTTCGCCACGAATTCGATACGTGGGCGAAGCCATCGCCAATGACCACTGAACGGTTGTGTCTGGTCGTCAGGTCGCGTCCCGAGGCGCTCTTCGCGGCGCGGGCGAAATCTTATGCCCCGCCCGAACAGACGACTGTTTCAGTAGACTATGATCATCTGGTAGAATTTTCTAATATTTCCATATAAAAGGAATTCTTTCTAACGCCCCTCTTTGATGGGGCTCTGCTACGCTTCAGTTCTGATCACACGGAGGCAGGCATGAAACATTCCCGACTTTCCCTATCACTGGCGGCTGCGTTGCTTACAGCAACTGTCGCCTTTCAGCCGATGTCTGCTGCCCGTGCGGACACGACACTCTTGAACGTGTCTTACGATCCAACACGCGAGTTCTATAAGGAATTCAATGCTGCTTTCGCCGCGAAATGGAAGGCCGATACCGGCGAGACAGTGACGATCCAGACATCGCATGGCGGCTCGGGCAAGCAAGCACGTGCTGTCATTGACGGGCTCGATGCGGATGTGGTGACGCTGGCGCTGGAAAGTGATATTTCAGCGATCGTCAAAGCGGGCAATAAAATCAACCCCGACTGGCGCACCAAATACCCGCACAATTCTGCTCCCTACACATCGACAATCGTCTTTCTGGTGCGCAAGGGTAATCCCAAGGGCATCAAGGACTGGGCCGACCTCGTCAAGGACGGGGTAGAAGTTATCACACCCAACCCGAAGACGTCTGGTGGCGCACGCTGGAATTATCTGGCGGCCTGGGCTTGGGCCTATGGCCAGTACGGCGGCGATGAAGCCAAGATCAAGGAGTATATCGGTACTCTTTTCCAGCATGTTCCCGTACTGGACACCGGCGCACGCGGATCGACAACCACCTTTGCTCAGCGCGAACTTGGCGACGTACTCTTGGCTTGGGAAAACGAAGCGTATCTTTCATTGGCAGAATTCGGCGCCGACAAATTTGATATCGTCGTTCCGCCACAGTCAATTCTGGCTGAGCCCCCGGTGGCCGTTGTCGACGCAAATGTCGATGCGAAGGGTACGCGCAAAGCTGCCGAGGCCTATCTCCAGTATCTCTACTCGGAAGAGGGCCAGACATTGGCCGCCAAGCATTTCTACCGCCCGGCTGAACCCGAACTCGTCCCCGCCGACACCCTGAAAAAATTACCGGAGTTGAAACTGGTAACGATCGATGATCCTATCTTCGGAGGGTGGGCCAAAGCACAGCCCTACCACTTCGGAGATGGCGGAACGTTTGACCAGATTTATAAGCCGAAACAGTAGCAGCATGATTTCCAACCTGGCGAAAGCGGGTTGGCGGTTTAAGAGGCCGAGTGTCATTCCAGGTTTTGGGCTGACACTCGGCTTCACTCTTGCCTACCTTGCATTGATTGTACTTATCCCTTTAACCGGCCTCGTATGGCGCTCGGCATCACTGGGTTTCACAGGATTCTGGCAGGTCGCATCTGACCCACGCACAGTAAATGCCCTGAAGATCAGCTTTGGCACTGCATTCGTCGCGGCTCTCGTCAATGTCGTGTTCGGAGTGATCGTCGCTTGGGTGCTTGTACGCTATCGCTTTCCGGGCCGCCGGATTATCGATGCCATTGTCGACCTGCCTTTTGCGCTTCCGACCGCCGTAGCCGGTATTGCGCTGACATCGCTTTACGCCAAGAATGGCTGGATCGGTCAGTTGCTGGAGCCGCTTGGTATCAAGGTCGCGTTTACGCCCATCGGCATCACGATCGCTCTGATATTTGTCGGCCTTCCCTTTGTTGTGCGGACAGTGCAGCCGGTGATGGAGGAAATCCGCAAGGAGGTCGAGGAAGCAGCGGCCACCTTGGGTGCCAATCGATTTCAGACGATCACCCGGGTGCTGCTGCCCGGTTTGCAGCCAGCTATCCTTACCGGCTTCGCCCTGGCATTCGCCCGGGCGGTCGGTGAGTATGGTTCCGTCATCTTCATTGCAGGTAATCTGCCATACGTTTCGGAAATCGCACCCCTGTTGATCGTCATCCGGCTCGAAGAATTCGACTATGCCGGCGCAACCGCGATTGCAGCCATCATGCTCCTGCTCTCCTTTGCCATGCTTTTCGTCATCAATCTCATTCAGGCGTGGAGCCGCAGGAGGTACGGCTATGGCACTTGACCTGCCACAAACAGAATCGCCGGCCAAAGTCTGGCATCCGGCAACGACCGAAAGCCGCGCCGCACGTTACGCCTTGATCGCCATTACCCTGGCATTTCTTGGGTTGTTCCTGTTCATGCCGCTTGTCTCCGTCTTCGTGGAAGCGTTTCGCAAGGGGCCTGCGGAGTATTTTGCTGCCTTGTGGGAGCCGGACGCCCAGGCTGCCATTCGACTGACGCTGCTTGTTGCAGCTACGGCGGTCCCGCTCAACCTCATCTTCGGGGTCGTCGCGGCATGGACGATCGCCAAATTCGAGTTCAAGGGCAAAGCGTTTCTGACCACCCTGATCGATCTGCCATTTTCCGTCTCACCTGTCATTTCCGGCCTCGTCTACGTATTGCTGTTCAGTTCGCACAGCGTGCTTGGGCCGTGGCTTAAATCGTATGGGATCGAGGTCCTGTTTGCGGTTCCAGGCATTGTCATCGCAACGATGTTTGTCACTTTCCCGTTTGTCGCTCGTGAACTAATCCCGTTGATGCAGCATCAGGGAACAACCGATGAGGAAGCTGCGTTGTCCCTCGGGGCCAACGGCTGGCAGACGTTCTGGCATGTCACCCTCCCCAATATTAAATGGGGCTTGCTCTACGGCGTGCTTTTGTGCAACGCCCGTGCCATGGGGGAATTTGGCGCAGTGTCCGTCGTTTCGGGCCATATAAGGGGCCTGACAAATACGATGCCGCTGCATGTCGAGATTCTTTACAACGAGTATAATTTTGTCGCTGCTTTCGCGGTGGCTTCGCTTTTGGCTCTGCTGGCGCTTGTGACGCTCGTTCTCAAGACACTGCTGGAGCTGAAATACGGGGCCGAACTTCGCGCAGCCAGCGGACACTGAGAGGGAATAGAAATGGATGTTCGCGTAAGTGGTGTACGCAAGGAATTCGATCGTTTTCCGGCGTTGCACGACGTGTCGCTGGAGATCAACTCGGGCGAACTGATCGCCCTGCTGGGTCCATCCGGATCTGGCAAGACGACGCTTCTGAGATTGATCGCCGGCCTTGAATCACCGACAGAAGGCAAGGTTTTCTTCGGCGACGAAGATGCGTCATTGAAATCGGTCCAGGAACGCAATGTTGGTTTCGTCTTCCAGCACTATGCGCTGTTCCGGCACATGACAGTGATCGACAATGTCGGTTTTGGCCTGAAGGTCCGGCCAAACTCCAGTCGCCCGAGCAGCGAGGAAATCCGCCGGCGATCATCGGAGCTTCTCGATTTTGTTCAGCTCTCCGGTCTCGAAAAGCGTTATCCTGCGCAGCTTTCAGGCGGACAGCGCCAGCGGGTCGCGCTCGCCCGGGCAATGGCGATCGAGCCGCGTATCCTGCTTCTCGATGAGCCTTTTGGTGCGCTTGATGCAAAAGTACGCAAGGAATTGCGGCGCTGGCTGCGGGAGATCCACGACAAGACCAAGCATACGACGGTCTTTGTTACACATGATCAGGACGAGGCGCTGGAACTCGCCGACCGTGTGGTCGTCATGAGCCAGGGAAGGATCGAACAGATCGGAACGCCCGACGAAGTTTATGACAAACCGAATTCGCCCTTTGTCTACAGCTTCATCGGCGAATCAAGCAAGATTGACGTTCGCGTCGAGAACGGTGAATTGTGGCTCGCCGATCGGCGAATTGGTCTCGAAAGCGACCTTCCTGATGGCGAAGCTTCGCTCTACTTCAGACCCCACGATGTCGCGCTCGTCAGCGACTCCGACCCGTGCATCACGGGCACAGTGGTGGCGAGCCGTAGGGTCGGCGCCACCAGACGGGTGGAGCTTGAGATAGGCGGCGCTTCCGAACGTATCGAAATAGGAATTTCCGCCGATCATCCCGCAAAGGAAATGAGCGGGATCGCGTTCCGTCCACAGCATTGGCGGGTCTTTCCAAAAAGCTGAACGCAGGACACTAAACCAAGGACCGGAGTTGGAAAAACTCCGGTCTTTTTCGTTTGACGGTGTATGCCCAGGCGATCCGCATCATACGCGGCGACTGGCCAAAATTACATACAAAGCCTAATAGTAATCTGACTCATTTTCATCAAAACTGATCGCTAACAACAAAAGTGGTGATAGCTTAATTGCCATGACCTGATTAGATCGTAAACTGACTGGCGGGTGCTCGACCCGTGGTCAACCCAGTGCTGCAATCTCGAAGATTTTTCTTCCCAACCGAAACGAAGGCAAATGCCCGTATTGAGCTTTATTCAAGCATTCGCAACCCAGAAGAAAACTGTTGGCCAGGTCCTTTCTGTCCAGCCAAACCCGATCAGGGCGCACTACAAGTCCATTGATGATCTGAGGGATCTGGGAGCGCGAGTGGCGAAAGGCGAGGACGTCCGCCTGCCCGATTATGAACCCATGGTTTTCGAGCAGCGCACGGTCGAAAACGCGCGGCTCATCTTGCATTCCTATCGTTCTTCCGATGCCGCAGCACGCAAGGGCGAAACAATCACACCGGCCGCCCAATGGTTGCTCGATAATTACTATCTCGTCGACCAGAACATTCAGCAGGTTGAGCGCGACCTTCCCAAAAAGTTCTTCCGGCAATTGCCATCGCTGACGAGCAAGCCGGAAATCCCAAGGGTCATGGCCCTGGCATGGCTTTATGTTGCTCACACGGACAGCCAGTTTTCGCTGAACAGTCTCAGTGCGATTGTCGAGGGTTTTCAGACTATCCAGCCACTGCATATCGGTGAATTGTGGGCGCTACCCTCCGCCGTCCGCTTTATACTCATCGAGAATGCCCGCCGTTTGTCCCTGCGCGTCGAACGGGCGCGCCGCATGCGCGCCTATGCCAACGATGTTGCCGACGAAATAACACTGAACGCCGACAAGGACACCTTGCCGCAGCTTCTGGCGCAATATGCCACCGCAGCGCGTGACAGTACCTTCGCCACGCATTTGCTCTATCGCCTGCGCGGCGGCGCAACCCATTCAGGCGCGGCAGTAGCCTGGCTCGAAGATGAGCTCGAGAAGAACGGCAGCGATGCCGAAGACGCCATCATTCAGGAGCACACACGCCAATCAACTGGCGGCGTGACGATGGGCAATCTGATCCGCAGCCTGAAATCCATCGACGATGTCGACTGGATCACTTGGTTCGAAACTGTCAGCGGTGTCGACGCTGTCTTGCGCGAACATTCGAACTTCGACGCCCTCGATTTCCATTCACGCAACGCATACCGCGTTGCCATTGAAAAAATCGCTCGCCGTTCAGGCAAAAGCGAACAGGATATCACTGAGGCAGCCCTTGGCCTCGCCCAGAAAAGTGCCGAGGAAACCGGCGACGAGGGGGGTGTCACGGAGCAGCGGAGACGCGACGTAGGGTATTATCTCGCCGGCGAAGGCCGCCCGGAGCTCGAGGCCACCTGCAGCTACCGGCCAACTGTCCTTGAACGCTGGGTCCGGTTCTATCGCAAACTCGGCCTGGCCGGGCTTTGGGTGCCGGCGTCCTTCTTCTCGATCGCGATCCTTTTCCTCATCCACTATTGGCTGCGCCGTGCTGGCCTGCCGAGTGATCTGACCGTGGTCTTTACCCTGCTCGCAGTCTTTCCGGCGATGGAAACGGCCAATGGGTTCGTCAACTGGATCATTCCCATGTTCATGCCGCCAACGCGGCTGATCGGCTTCGAGTACAAGAATGGACTGCCACCGGAAGCCAAGACCCTTGTCGCCGTACCAACGCTGATCACATCCCGCGACTCCGTCGACGAGCATATCCGCAATCTCGAAGTGCATTATCTGACCAACCCACGCGGCGAAGTCTATTTTGCGCTCCTCACGGACTGGGCTGACAGCAAAGTCGAACAAACCGACGATGATCTCGATATCTTCGATTATGCACGTGAAAAAATCACTGCGCTAAACAACCATTATACCCAGAACAATCCGCGCTTCTTCTTGCTGCATCGCAAGCGTCTGTACAATGCGCAGGAAAACTGCTGGATGGGCTGGGAGCGCAAGCGCGGCAAGCTCCACGAGCTCAATCTGCTTCTGCGCGGCGACAAGGACACGACATACTTCCCGACGAATGAGGAGGTTCCAACCGACATCAAATTCGTGATGACGCTGGATTCCGATACGAGGCTGACACCGGACTCGGTGAACCGCCTCGCCGGCAAGCTGGTACACCCCCTCAATCGCCCCATCTACAGAGCCAAATCGGGCCGCGTGGTCAGCGGTTACTCTGTCCTGCAGCCGCGAGTGACGCCGTCCCTTACGACCGGCGACGACGCCTCGTTCCTCCAACGCGTCTTCTCCGTCAATCGTGGTATCGATCCCTATGTCTTCGCAGTGTCGGACGTTTACCAGGACGTCCTTGGCGAAGGAACGTTTACTGGCAAGGGCCTTTACGACATCGATTTCTTTGAAGCCGCGCTTGAAGGCAAGCTCGGCGAGAATTCAATACTCAGCCATGATTTGCTTGAAGGGGGCTATGCGCGCAGCGCGCTCGTCAGTGACGTTGAAGTGGTCGAGGACTATCCGACCGGCTATAATGTCGATATTTCCCGCCACCATCGTTGGACTCGCGGTGACTGGCAGCTCCTGCCCTACCTTTTCAGCACCAAGCCCGGCGTGACCGCCGTCACACGCTGGAAGATGGTCGATAATCTTCGCCGTTCTTTGGCGCCGATATTCTGGATTATCGCGGCCATTGCCGGGTGGACTTTGCTGCCGCCGGGACTGGCCACGCTATGGCAGTGTTTCCTGATCTTCAGCATGTTCATCGTCCCCACGATGATCCTGTTTACCAATCTCGTCCCGACCGACATGAACCTCTCTCTCAAGGGACATGTCCAGGCGATCTTGACTGATGTCTTCTCCGGTGCGGCGGATATTGCCCTGCGCATCACGTTCGTCGCTAATATGGCCTGTCTGATGGCCGATGCCATCGTACGCACGCTCTACCGCTTGTTTGTCTCCCGCAAGCACCTGCTTGAATGGCGTGCCGCTGCACAGGCCAAGACGAGTTCGCCTGACACGCTCAGCTACTACACGCAACTGATGTGGCCGGCAATGGTCGTCGCTGTGGTTGCCATTGGTCTGCCGCTTGCCGCTTACAGCCGGGCATGGTTCATCGCGGTGCCCTTCGCATTGATCTGGTTCCTTTCGCCGATGATCGCATGGCTGGTCAGCCGCTCGGCCAAACCGCTCGACGATCTGAATGTTCGTTCTTCGGACAAAGGTGAGCTGCGCCGGTTTGCCCGCCGCACCTGGCACTATTACGATACGTTCGTTACGGAGGAGCAGAATTTCATTCCGCCCGACAACTTCCAGGAGGATCCTCATCCCGTCATTGCCACACGCACATCGCCGACCAATATCGGCATGTACCTGCTCTCGACAGTTGCGGCCCGTGATTTCGGCTGGATCGGCTTTACGGAAACGCTGACACGGATCGATCAGACGCTCGATACCCTTGAAAAGATGGAGAAATATCGAGGCCATCTTTACAATTGGTATGAGACGACCACTTTGCGGCCGCTGTTGCCTCTTTACGTATCAGCGGTGGATAGCGGGAATCTCGCTGGCCATCTCGTCGCGCTCTCCTCTGCGCTCGAGAAATGGGCCGAAGCCCCATCTGTTTACCTCCAGAGCGACCTCGACGGCGTACTCGATGTCAGCGACATTCTGGAAGAAGCAATCAGTGATATTCCCGACGATCGCCGGGTTCTAAGGCCACTGCGCCGCCGTCTGGACGAGCGTGTCTCCAATTTCCGCCGTGCGATCACCACGATCAAGGAAGAGCCGGAAACGGCCTCTTTGCGCACGATCAATCTCTCGCTTTTCGCTGGCGACATTCAGCGCCTGACTGAAGAATTGCATGGCGAACTGGAAAGCCCGGTTAGCGTAACGGCAAATGAGTGGGCACTTCTGCTGGTCAAGACATGCCAAGCCCACACGGACGACGCAATTGGTACCCATGAGGGTACGGATGTTCTGCGCGATCGACTGGTGACGCTTGCGACGCGTGCCCGGCAATTGGCATTCGATACCGACTTCACCTTCCTTGAGCGTAAGGAACGGCGACTGCTGTCAATCGGATTCCGCGTTGAGACCAATGAACTCGACGCAAGCTGCTACGATCTTCTGGCCTCCGAAGCGCGACTGGCAAGCCTCTTCGCCATCGCCAAGGGCGATATCCCGGTCGATCACTGGTTCCGCCTCGGTCGTCTGTTGGTCCCGGTTGGCTGGCGCGGTGCCCTGATCTCCTGGTCGGGTTCGATGTTCGAGTATCTGATGCCGCCATTGGTCATGATCGAACCCCTAGGCAGTATGCTGGACCAGACCAACAAGCTGATCGTTCAGCGTCAGATCGAATACGGTGAATCCAAAGGCCTGCCATGGGGTATTTCGGAGGCCGCATACAATGCGCGCGATCCGGAAATGAATTATCAGTACACCAACTTCGGTGTTCCTACACTTGGTCTGAAGCGCGGGCTCTCCAAGAACTACGTTGTCGCTCCTTATGCCAGCATCATGGCCAGCCAATATCAGCCGGCCGCAGCGGTAAAGAATCTGAACCGGCTGCGTGAGATGGGTGCCCTTGGCAAGTACGGTTTCTACGATGCCGTCGATTTCACCAAGTCACGCGTCCGGGAGGATGAAGAATACGCCGTGGTCCGCAATTACATGGCGCACCATCACGGCATGTCGATCGTTGCGGTCAACAATGTGGTATTCGAGGGACGCATGCGTGACCGTTTCCACGCTGATCCTGTCATCGAGGCCGCTGAACTGCTGCTGCAGGAAAAAGCTCCGCGCGAAATCCCGGTTCTGCAGGCCAAGGCCGAGAACCCCATGCGCAAGGCCGTCGAAAGCAGCGAAGAGACGCCATCCATTCACATCATTCAGAATCCACTCAGCGCCCCACGTGCGACGCAGGTCATGTCGAATGGCCATTATTCGGTCATGGTTACTGCCAACGGCGGCGGCTACAGCCGCTGGAACGGGCTTGCGATCACACGCTTCCAGCCCGACATCCTCGAGAGTGGTTACGGCACCTTCCTGTTCCTGCGGGACATGGAGAATGGTGAATGGTGGTCAGCCACGGGTGATCCAGTACGTGTCTCCGGCGAAAAGAGCACCACGATCTTCACCGATTACAAGGCAGAGTTCATCAAGGAAACCGGCACGCTGCATTCTACCGTAGAAGCCATCGTCGCTTCGGATTCTGACGGCGAGGGCCGGCGCATTGTTATCACGAATACCGGGACAAAGGACCGTATCATCGAAGTGACGTCCTACGCCGAACTGGTGTTGACCAATGACGATACTGATACTGCCCATCCCGCGTTTGCCAAGATGTTCGTGGAGACCGAGATCGACCAGCGCGGCGACACAATTTACGCCACGCGTCGCAAGCGCGGCAATGGTGAGCCGGACATCCATGTTGCACACATGGTCAGCGACAGTTCCGGCGCAATGCGCGAAGTCCAGGCCGAAACGGATAGGCGTGCCTTCATAGGCCGTGGACGTTCCTTGCGCAATCCGGCTGCCTTCGACGAAGGGGCAACGCTGACCGGCAGCCAAGGATTTGTGCTCGACCCCATCGCTTCGCTGCGCTGCCGCGTTCGCGTACCGGCACACAAGAAGGTGACACTGGTGTTCTGGACGCTCGTCCGGCCAAACCGCCAGGAACTGGAAGAAGTGGTCGCACGCTTCCGCCATCCCGATTGCTTTGCACGGGAATTCTCCCTGTCGTGGACAAGTTCACAGGTACGCCTCCATCACATCGGGATAAACCCCGATGAGGCACAAGTCTTTCAACGTGTCGCAACAAGCCTGATCTATCCCGACAAGACCTTGCGGATGCCATCCGAAAGCATTGCGAGCGGCCTTGGCAGTCAATCCGAACTTTGGCCTATGTCCATCTCCGGTGACTTCCCGATCCTCGCCCTGCGCATCGATGACGAAGCCGATATGGAGACGCTACGTAACCTATTGAGGGCGCACGAGTACTGGCGCGCGAAAGGTCTGGTTGTCGACGTAGTCGTCATCAACGAACGTTCGTTCTCGTATGCGCAGGATTTCCAGCGTGGGCTTGAGGCGATTTGCGAAAATAGCCGCGCACGAGGTGCCCAGCTCGGGCCGCGTGTTCATATTTTCACTGTTCGTCGCGACCAGATGAGTGACGCAAGCTACAACACCCTCTTGGCTTCCGCCCGAATCGTCATGCACGCACAAAATGGCTCGCTGGCCGAACAGTTGAAACGCATGGAAGGCCTCAGTCTGGATCTTGTTCCCGTGACGGAAACAAGGGGTAAATCGATTGCAACCGCTGACCTGGAGACCGAGGACACGCGGGGCATTGCTCCGGCACCGACGCAGCTCATGAACAAACGCCGTGCGAAGGTTTTCGGAGACGACCTCGCTTTCTGGAACGGCTTTGGTGGCTTCGATATGAAGACCGGCGAATACGTCATTCGCCTTTCTGGCTACAGCCACACGCCGCAACCGTGGATCAACGTCATTTCCAATTCCAGTTTTGGCTTCCATGTATCAGCCGAAGGGGCAGGCTTCACCTGGTCTGGAAACAGCCGTGACTACCAGTTGACGCAATGGTCTAACGATCCTGTCATCAACCGCTCTGGCGAAGCGCTTTACGTGGTTGACCTAGACAAGAATATCGCATTCGCGCCCACTGCCTCGGTATTGCGCGATCCCACCGTCCAGTACGAAACGCGTCACGGTCAGGGTTACTCGATCTTTGTCTCGCGGCATGGCAATGTCGGGCTGGAATTGACCCATACCATCGATCCCAAAATGCCCGTGCGCGTTTCCAGCCTCAAAATCACCAACCATGGTGGTTCGGCCAAGCGACTGCGCGTCTATGGCTTCGTGGAGTGGCTGCTCGGCAATGCCCGCGCAAAGACCGCACCGTTCATCGTTCCGTCATCCGATTCGGAAACCGGCGCACTCTTTGCCCGGAACCCATATGGCATCGATCGGCGTACGAATGTGGCGTTCTTCGCCAGTAGTGTGAAGCCGCAGTCGGTTACGGCCGATCGTGCTGAATTCCTCGGCACGCTCGGTACAGTTGATCGGCCTTCGGCGGTGGTTCAGGCCAAGCCTTTGTCGAACATTGTCGAGGCCGGAGGTGATCCATGCGCGGCGCTTGCGGTCGATATCGATCTTGCGGCAGGAGAAACTAAAGAAGTTCTGTTCTACATGGGTGATGCCGGCAATGCCGATGAGGCACGCCGCATCGTCGCGGAAAAAACCAAGCGCCCGTTTGAGGAAACGCTGTCCGCCTCGAAGGAGGTCTGGGCAACCTTCCTCGACGGATTGCAAGTTGATACCCCCGACGATGCATTCGACGTCATGGTCAATCGCTGGCTGCCTTATCAAAGCCTCGCCTGCCGGATCTGGGCGCGCTCGGCCTTCTATCAGGCAAGTGGTGCCTTCGGCTTCCGGGACCAGTTGCAGGATACGTTGTCCATGCTGATCCTCGATCCATCGCTCGCGCGGAAGCAGATTTTGAACGTCTCCGCGCGACAGTTCAAGGAAGGCGATGTTCAGCATTGGTGGCTGCCGACGACCGGGGCCGGTGTGCGAACAAAGATCTCCGACGATGTAGTCTGGCTCGGATATGCCGTTGCCCATTACACCTCGGTTACCGGCGATATGAGTATCCTTGATGAGCAAGTCGCATTCATCGAAGGGCGGGCACTTGAGGAGGGCGAGCACGACGCCTTCTATCAGCCGACTATCTCCGGAGAAAAGGTCAGCGTTTACGAGCATGCAGCACGCGCGCTTGATCTTGCCATCGTACGTACTGGTACACACGGCCTGCCGTTGATGCTTACGGGAGACTGGAATGACGGTATGAATCGCGTCGGAGAGGACGGCAAGGGTGAAAGCGTTTGGCTTGGCTGGTTCCTGATCAGCACGCTACGCGACGTTCTACCCATCGCCAGGCACTTCAAGGATACGGACCGCATCCAGCGTTGGGAAGCGCACATCGAACATCTCAAGGCGGCTCTCGAAAAAGACGGCTGGGATGGTGATTGGTACCGCCGCGGCTATTTTGATGATGGTTCACCACTTGGCTCCAAAAAGAGCGAGGAGTGTAAGATCGATTCCATCGCACAGTCGTGGAGCGTGTTGTCCGGCTATGGCGATCCGCACCGGGCAAAACAAGCCATGCATTCGGTGGCGACGCATCTCGTCGATGATGAAGTCGACATCATCAAATTGTTCACTCCACCGTTCAACAAGTCGCGGCACGATCCCGGCTACATCAAGAGCTATCCTGTTGGTGTTCGTGAAAATGGCGGGCAATACACCCATGCTGCAACCTGGGCCGTGCTCGCCATGGCCAAACTTGGCGATGCTGATGAGGCCTATCGCTGGTTCAGGAAACTCAATCCGGTGAATCACTCGCTGGACGCAGAAAAAGCTGAATCCTATCGCGTGGAGCCCTATGTGGTGGCGGCAGACGTCTATTCAGTCGATCCAATGCGCGGACGTGGCGGCTGGACCTGGTATACGGGTTCGGCTGGCTGGCTCTATCGCGTGGCAACGGAGGGGGTTCTTGGCATCAGCCGCCAGAATGACCGGTTGTTCGTGGCTCCTGCCCTGCCTTCGGATTGGGACGGTTTCAGCTTTGTTCTGCGCAATGGCGATGCCCGCTACACTGTGGAAGTAAAGCCCGCCACAAAGGGCGGCAAGAAGATCACTTTAAACGGCAAAAAGCTGGCCAAGCCTGATGGTGGAATTCCGCTGGAAGACTCTGGCGAACACAAAGTCCTTGTTGAAGTGCCGCCGGCCAATGCTGTCGGCGCAATGACGGCGACTGCAGCCAGCTGATGCAATCCACCGCCAGCGTTGCCTCGCTGGCGGTGTTCTTCTCTATGCAGGGTCACCAACCGCCTGGAATTCCAGTTGAGAATCTTTGCAACAGACTCCGATCTGGCGCATATTGCATTCATGAAACATACGCTCAATCAGAAGCCGGATTACGAAAAAGAGCTGCGCAATGCGGGCGTTCGGATCACCCGGCCTCGCCGAATCATTCTCGATATCCTGACCTCCACCGAGGACCACCCGGATGCGATGAAGATTTTTCATCGCGCCGTCGAGATCGATGACAGCATTTCGCTATCGACCGTTTATCGGACAATGAACCTGCTGGAGGAGATGGGGGCCATTCATCGCCACGCCTTCAATGGCGGACCATCTCGATTCGAACAGGCACGCGGTGAACATCATGATCACCTTATCGACGTCGATACCGGAGCTGTCATCGAATTCAAGTCGGACAAGATCGAAAAGCTACAAGAAGAGATCGCCAAGTCTCTCGGCTACGACATTATTCATCACCGGCTTGAGCTTTACGGCAAAAAAATAGACCGGTCCCCGTAAAAAAGCCGCCCAGTTGGGCGGCTTTGGTTACATCAAGAGAATACTGATCAAGCTGCGTTTGAGGTCGGCTGCGACGTCAAAAGTTCGTAGATCAGACTCGCGTCGTGGGCAGTCCGCAGCTTTGCAATGCGTTCCGGATCGCGCAACATGCGGGCGATTCGTGACAGAGCCTTGAGGTGATCCGCGCCGGCGTTCTCGGGCGCCAGTAACAGGAACACGATGTCAACCGGCTGATCATCAAGTGCATCAAAATCGATGGGCGTCTCAAGCTGGGCGAAAACACCAGCAATGCGTTTGACACTGTTGATCTTGCCGTGCGGAATAGCAATGCCATTGCCGATGCCGGTAGAGCCAAGGCGCTCGCGCTGCAAGACTGTGTCAAATATTTCCCTCTCACTCAAGCCGGTCAAGGCGGCTGCCTTTTCCGACATGATCTGCAAAAGTTGTTTTTTGGAATTGACTTTCAATGCGGGCAGGACAGCGTCAGGCTGAATGAGATCACCCAGATCCATTATCTCTCTTCCTTCCAGTTACCGTCCGCGCTCTTACATGAGCGCGAACGATAGTTCAAATTGTGCTGCGTCTTGCTCACTGCCGGGCAGCGTTTTGCCCAGCCACTGCCGAGGGATCGATCCAGCCGATGTTTCCGTCAGGACGGCGATATACGATATTAACCTGCGTACTTCCAGAGTTGCGGAAGACAACCACAGGACTATCTTTCAGATCGAGTTCCACGACAGCTGATGCCACACTCATGCTTCGAAGTGCCATTGACGTTTCTGCGACGATGGTTGGAGCGTAATCCTCCGGGAAATCCTCATCATCGTCCGGCACGGGGGCCATTACGCGATAGGAAACGTCGTCGAAAACACCGTTCGAACCTGGGGCCTGATGCGATTTAAGACGCCGCTTGTAACGACGGAGGCGTTTGTCCACACGCTCTCCTGCTGCATCAAAGGCGAGGAGTGGATCCTGCGCTTCACCTGCAGCCTGCAACACCGTGCCAGTATCCAGGCGGATGAGACAGTCTGCAATAAATCGCGATCCCTGCTTTTCCACTGTGACGTGGCCGGTATATCCGCCATCGAAATATTTGGTCACCATCTCCCCGATCCGCTCTTCAATCCGAATGCGGAAAGCGTCACCAATGTCCATATGTTTCCCAGATACACGCAGACTCATGATACCTCACCTTCATTGTGATTTTCATTGCCCAAGCCAATCTACACTGTTGTTGAGAGCCGAGCAAAGACATCCCTCACATTCCGTGCGAGCTTTCCATCACATTTCACTTTCTGATTCTTCATGTTCAAACGCGCGCTTTCGCTCCAATTGTCGCAAATTACCGGCGCTTCTCTCTCCCTGACCGGACTTCTATGGCCCAGCTCATTTACCCACTCGCAAAAACCCTACACCCGTGTCGCGGACGAATCCAGACCTTCCATCGCCCTTGCGCACAGAGGTTTGGGCTTTTTTCTCGCGTCGCCTTTGCACGGAGGATGCAATGTTCATAGCTTCCCGATATTTGGCTACGGTACGGCGGGCAATCTCGACGCCTTGTTCTTTCAACAGATCAACAATTGTATCATCCGACAAAATGTCGTCCGGCGTCTCAGCGTCGATAAGTTGCTTGATCTGGTGGCGAACAGATTGTGACGAATGCTGCTCACCTCCTTCGGTTGCGGAAATTGCCGCGTTGAAAAAGTAGCGCAACTCAAAGACGCCGCGCTTGGTCAGCATGTATTTGTTTGCTGTAACGCGGCTCACGGTAGACTCATGCATGCCGATCGCGTCGGCCACATTGCGCAGATTCAGTGGCTTCAAATGGACAATGCCGTACAGAAGGAAGTTTTCCTGCTGGCGCACGATTTCAGTGGCGACCTTCAGAATTGTTTGGGCACGCTGATCGAGACTGCGGGTCAGCCAGTTGGCATTCTGCAGACATTCACTCAGAAACGTCTTTTCTGCCGTCGACACTTTGGCCTTCGTCACGGTCGCGTAATAATTGTTGTTGACCAGGACACGCGGCAGAGCGTCGGGGTTGAGTTCGATACGCCAAGTTCCGTCCGGTCCGGCATCGACCTGCACGTCAGGGATAATGCTGTCCGCTACTCCCGAAGAAAAAGCTGTTCCCGGTTTTGGGTCGAGAAGCTGAATTTCTCGCAACATGTCGAGAATATCAGCGTCAGTCACGTCGCAGAGTTTCTTCAGACTGTTAAAATCGCGCTTTGCGAGAAGGCCCAGATGTTGCAACAGGGTTTTCATCGCTGGATCGAGCCGGTTGCGGGCATGAAGCTGAAGCGCCAGGCATTCAGCCAGGTCTCGGGCGAACAGCCCTGCCGGTTCAAACCCCTGCATCACTGCAATCAGTTTTTCCACATGCGCCATATCGACGCCAAGTCTCTTGGCGATCTCGCGGATATCCGCGCGCAAATACCCGATTTCGTCGAGGTGATCTGCCAGCTCCGCGGCAATCAGCCGATCACGGGCACTGGTAAACGCAAATACAATCTGCTCGCCAACGTGATCGCGAAGCGTAAGCGGAGATGCTGTAACTTGTTCGAGATTAAAACCTTCGCCACCAACAGAAACATAACCGTCGCCTGACGATGACTTCCACTGAGAGGCAAGATCGCCCGCAATGAAATCCTGGGTACCAGGGTCATCGGGAAAAATATTTTCAAGCGAACTATCGAAAGTATCGGACATCGAGCCGGCACTTGTTGATTCGCCGCTCACAAGCCAGTGGTCGCTCTGCTCATTCGGATCGTCACGATCATCATGCGAGTCGGTATCCACGCTCGTACTTGCCCTGCTGAAATCGTCGGCGTCACCGTACGTTCGATCGCCAGCAAGATTCCGTTCATCGAGTGACAGGCGTTCGCCGTAGGTTTCTTCGCGCTCCAACAAGGGATTCTTTTCGATCTCCTGATCGATGAACTGTTCGAGCTCTACATGCGTCAGCTGCAGCAGTCGAATCGACTGCATGAGCAACGGCGTCATCACCAGTGCCTGAGTTTGTCTGAGATCGAGTTTTGGCGACAAGGCCATAATGAACGATGACGCTCCTGTACGAAATTCTTTGCGATTGTACAGAAATGGCCCAATCCTTGCTTGTCAATCGCAAGAGACCAAAAAACGTCGCATTACGCTTATTTTCAACCAATGCGGGTGTCTGAACCGTAATTCTTCACGAATGTCACCCAAGAACGACAAAAATCAGAGCTTGAACTGGTCACCCAGGTAAAGTCGGCGAACATCCTGGTTGGCAATAATTTCGTCGGGGCGGCCGTGCGTAAGTACCTGCCCAGCGTGAATTATATAGGCTCTATCGATCAACTTGAGCGTCTCGCGCACATTGTGATCCGTAATGAGCACTCCAATCCCGCGTCCGGTCAGGTGCCGCACCAACTGCTGAATATCTGCAACGGCTATTGGATCGACACCGGCAAAAGGCTCGTCCAACAGCATGAAATTAGGACGAGACGCCAAAGCGCGAGCGATTTCCAGACGCCGCCGCTCGCCACCCGAGAGCGAGATCGCCGGCGCTTTGCGCAAATGCGCAATATGAAACTCTTCAAGAAGGGAATCGAGTTCTTGCGCGCGGGCGCCCCGGTCTTTTTCGACGACCTCAAGCACCGCCTTGATGTTATTCTCGACAGAAAGGCCCCGAAAAATCGACGCTTCCTGAGGCAAATAACCAATGCCTAGTCGCGAGCGACGATACATCGGCATGGTCGTCACGTCGAATCCATCGATTTCGATCGTGCCCTTATCGACCGGCACAAGACCGGTCACCATGTAGAAGCAAGTCGTCTTACCCGCACCGTTTGGCCCGAGTATGCCGACCGCTTCGCCTGAGCGAACCCCAAACGAAACGCCGTTGACCACCTGGCGGCCGTTGTAGCTCTTGGTGATCCCGCGCGCGACGAGCGTACCCTTCATACGATCCTTGGCTGCCGGATCGGCTGGTCGCATTTCGGAAACACTGGAGTCTGGCCGCGCAGACGTCTTGCTGGTGGGGCGACGCGAAAACAAGGTCACTTACTGGCTCAGTTCTTCGGAGCGTTCTTGGGCGCAACAACGATCGAAACACGGCCGGTCTGACCACTCTTGCAGCTTTCAAGCTGCGCTTCGCCGGTCTTCAGCTGTGCAGTCAGTTTGCAACCGATGGCGACATTGTCGCCCTGCGTGAGCACGACCTTGTTCCCGGTCAGAACCAGTACTTCGGTTTTCATATCGAAAGTACCGTGATCACCGGTCGCGACCTGATCTTCCGACTTCACGTACACCTTGTCGTTCACTTCCAGATGGTCAATGTCCTGCGCCGCAGGCCCAGGCCCCGGAAGGCTACCGGTTTTCGGGGCGTCAGCTGCCGCCGCACCATCAGCGGGCTCTTTCTTGTCGTTCTTGACGTAATAGACGATCATCGAACCAGCCTTCAGGAGCGTAGCCCCCTGAACAACTGTGACATTGCCGGTGAAGGTAGCAGTACCTTCATTGTCGTGTACCACGAGCTTGTCCGCATCGATCTGGATCGGCTGATCACCGGAGAGCTTGATACCCGTCGCGGCGCCGGCATCCTGCGCCACAGCGGGAACGGTCATTAAAGATGCCAATATACCCAATGCAACTGTCGAAATGCTGATCAGTCTTGCCCCGCACGACATCGTCTTCTCTCCTAACTTCGGGATATTCCCTGGAAATCAGCAATCCCTTCCAGACTTCACTCTGGCGATTTGACTTCCTTGCTACCTTCTTGCAGCTTTGCAGGCTGAATGACAAGCCTTACGCGCTTTTCAAAAGTCATTACTTTGCCGCTTTCCGTGATTTGCATGCTGTCAGCGGTAATCTGCGAATTACTGTTGTTAATGCTGACCGGCTGATCAGTCGACATGGAATTTCCTGCGATGTCGATATCAGCCGATTGCAGCCGTGCCGTAATGCCATCGGATGTTGTCAGGCTTATGTCGCTGTCAAGCGTTAGCTGGCGATTGGCATTATCGAACACTCCGGACTTTGCTTTGACCTGGGCCCGCAACTCTGTGCCAAGCGGAATTTCCGCGTCGATCCCTTCAAGGGAAATGACGTTACTATTGCCCACTTCCTGCAACGCCCGTACTGCACTCATTTTGTAAGGTAGTTTGTCCTTTGTAAACCCATCGAGCTTCGGATTGGTCATTACCAGCTTCCCGTCTTCGATACCCGCATTATCGAGTGAAATGTTACTTGGCACACTGGACGTGGAAAAGAATGTAAACCACGAGAACACTGCGGCGCCAAGCAAGGCAGCTGCGGGCAGAGCGAACTTCAGAAAACGCACACGTCGGGAATGGCGCTCGGCCGCGCGAAAAACCGTAGAATCCTTATCGGAAGCAGCAAACTGCCGCGCCACCTCAGCGTGGTGGTCGACATCAGCGGTCGCATCGCGCCCGGGATGCATATCGTTTCTTTCAATGGACATAGGTCTGACTGCGGTTACCGGTTACAGTATTATGGCTACTTGAACGCCAATATGGTTATTTTTCGATGAAATGGACGAGTACTAGTTGCACAAGCTGCATTCGAGGCAACAAGTATGCCGTCATTCGACGAGTTACAAGATGCATGTGCAGATCAAACGTTGCGGCGCGACGTCTGGACTTCCATAAAATGTTGTCGCAGAAGATTACCAACGGAACCTGAGAGCGAACGGATACGACGATGGCAAATACCGCTGACGCAATTATCGATAGACGACGCCTCCGCAGGAAATTGACATTCTGGCGCGCCTTCACACTTCTACTTATCATGCTT
Source organism: uncultured Alphaproteobacteria bacterium (assembly GCA_963777425.1). Classification (GTDB taxonomy): domain Bacteria; phylum Pseudomonadota; class Alphaproteobacteria; order Rhizobiales; family Rhizobiaceae; genus Phyllobacterium. The sequence continues at coordinate 102,549 of CAVZQS010000009.1, forward strand.
GCGTTGATTTCTTTCTACTTTTTCTCCGCAGGCGAGGATGGTTTCTCCAGCAAATCGGCGCCACACATCGCCAAAGTTCGCGTCGAGGGGACGATTTTTGAGAACGAAGAACTGCTGAAGCGCCTCAAGGACGTAGAAGAGTCCGCCGCAGTGAAAGGCGTCATTATAACCGTTGATTCACCGGGTGGCACAACCGCCGGCGGTGAGGCTATCTACGAAGCTGTCCGCAAACTCGCCGTGAAGAAGCCTGTGGTCGCGCAGGTCGGTACTCTTGCCGCTTCGGCCGGATACATGATTGCCAGCGCCACGGACCATATCGTCGCCCGCCAATCCTCGATTATCGGGTCGATCGGGGTGCTTTTCCAGTACCCCGACATCTCAGAGCTTTTGACCAAGCTCGGCGTCAAGGTCGAAACGATCAAATCCAGTCCACTAAAGGCAGAGCCTAATTTCTTCAATCCTGCGAGCGATGAAGCCAAAGCCATGATCCATCGCATGATCATCGATTCGTATGACTGGTTCGTTGGCCTTGTTCAGGAACGGCGCAAATTCAGCCATGAACAGGCCCTGGCACTTGCCGACGGGTCGGTCTTCACTGGACGTCAGGCCATTGCCAACAAGCTGATCGATGAACTTGGCGGCGAAGACAAGGCTATCGGTTGGCTGGCAACGAAAGGCGTTGATAGCAAGCTGCCCGTTGTCGAGTGGAAAGCGGTCGAAAAATCATCCCTCGGCCGGCTCTTCTCACAATCTGCCCTTAATATTCTGGCTGAATACCTCGGCATTCCGCAAGAAAGTGCCGGAATCCTGCGGGAATTGACGGGAGAGCGTATCTTCCTTGACGGGCTCGTTTCTGTTTGGCACGTTGACGGCAAGCCTGTCGGGGCGCAATAAGGTATTAAACACATAAGATCAGTGACATAGTCGTTAGGCTGGAACCTTTTCGACCGTGCCCGCCTGATCTTGAACCGGAAGGGATTTCGCTGTGATCAAATCAGAGCTCGTGCAGATCATTGCCAACCGCAATCCACATCTGTTTCAGCGAGATGTGGAAAATATTGTTGGTGCTATCTTTGACGAGATCACCGACGCACTGGCTGAGGGCAATCGGGTCGAGCTTCGTGGTTTTGGTGCCTTTTCCGTTAAGAACCGCCCGGCGCGCAGCGGCCGCAATCCACGTACTGGTGAGAGCGTCGACGTTGAGGAAAAGTGGGTGCCTTTTTTCAAGACCGGCAAGGAACTCCGCGACAGGCTCAATTCGCACGGGTGAGCATCGATTGAACGCTCGAAGCGCTTCCGGGAGATAGATATGGTCAATCGCATCGTCGTCGTGCTCATTCTGCTACCGCTTGCCGTCATTTTGATTGCGTTATCAGTGGCCAATCGCCAGGTAGTTTCCCTTACGATCGACCCGTTCAATCCGGGAAATCCCCTCCTTTCCTATACCGCGCCATTGTTTGTGTGGCTGTTTCTTGCCCTCATTGCCGGACTGGTTCTTGGAAGTCTTGCGACTTGGTACAATCAGGGTAAACACCGCAAACTGGCGCGACAGCGCAAGCTCGAGGCGGAGCTTCTGCGTAAGGAAGCGCGCAAGGCCTCGGCCGAGAACACTTCCACGCCTAATCTCCCCTCGCTGCATTAGGCAATACAAACACAAGGATTTTCCATGAAACTGATCTCCCCGGTCGAGGTCGACGGGCTGTTGAATTGGCCCGACATGATCGCCGCGATCGAGCAGGCCTTCCGTCAAGGCGTCATCCAGCCCGTTCGTCATCACCACACGGTCGGACGACCGGACGGTGCGGCATCGACTTTGCTGTTGATGCCCGCATGGTCAGATTTCGATGCGCTCGGCGATTCCTCTAAAGGTTATATGGGAGTCAAGATCGTAACCGTCTCTCCAGACAATGGTGCTATCTCCAAACCTGCTGTCATGGGCGTCTATCTTCTTCTCGACGGAAAGACGGGCGAACCCAAGGCGCTGATCGACGGACAACGGCTGACACTGTGGCGCACAGCAGGCGCATCGGCGCTCGCCGCTCGTTATCTTGCCCGCGAGGATGCATCGAAGCTCGTCGTACTCGGTGCAGGCGCGCTTTCCGGCTTCCTGGCCCGGGCGCACAGCTCCATCCGGCCGATCAAAGAAATTTCGATCTGGAATCGCAATTTCGCTGGAGCAGAAAAAGTGGCAGCCGAGCTTGCCGCGGACGGCTTTAATGCAAAGGCGGTCGAGGACAAGGATGCAGCAATCGCTGAGGCTGATATCATCACTGCCGGGACATTGTCCACGGAGCCCTTGATCCTCGGCAAGCACCTGAAGCCAGGTGCCCATGTGGATTTGATCGGCGCGTTCACGCCCACAATGCGCGAGAGCGACGATGAGTGCGTCCGGCTTGCCCGCGTTTTTGTCGATACCAAGGACGGCGCTTTGAAGGAAGGCGGCGACATTGTGCAGCCAATCAAGGCGGGCATCGTAACCGAGAGCCACGTGGTCGGTGATTTGTTTGGTTTGACGCGAGGGACAGTCCAAGGCCGTCAATCGGCTGACGAAATCACGCTGTTCAAGTCGGTCGGTGCTGCTTTGGAGGACCTCGCTGCCGGAATTCTCGTTTATGAAAAGGCGATAGCCGCGTCAGCTTGATCGTTTTTGCTTTCGCCTTACCTCGTCATGGCATAGGAAACCTCCAAAGTACTACGAGGAAAGCACGACTTGAAATCGTCTGGCGGAAAAATCAGAAAAGCCAAGGGCGCTGGCCCGAAGGGCAGTGCCCCCAAAAGCACTTCCCATCGGCAGAGTGCGACAAAGCCGCGTCCACAATTTGCCAAACCGGTGCGCGTCTCAGACGGCGAGACGCAAACAAAGCCAATGCCGCGCACAGAGCCAATTCCTGGACGTGTGCTCGTACGGCATACAGGACCACGTCCGCAAGAAAAGACCGGTCTCATTCTCGAAACCCTCCCGTCGCAGGATTACGCGTTGCTCGACAGCGGCAACGGGTTGAAGCTCGAACAATATGGGCCGTACCGGATTATCCGTCCGGAGGGACAGGCCATATGGCTCCCCGCTTGGGACAGGGGAGAATGGGACAAGGCCGACGCGGTCTTTACCGGCAATACCGATGAAGAAGGGGTTGGCCGCTGGCAGTTCCCGAAAGTGCCACTCGGCGAGACCTGGCCGCTTGCCTTTGACAACCTCCCATTTTTTGGCCGCTTCACCTCCTTCCGGCACGTCGGCGTGTTTCCCGAACAGGGAACGCACTGGTCGCACATGGAGGGTTTGATCCGTGGCGCCAAGCGGCCGGTAAAAGTGTTGAATCTTTTCGGCTATACGGGCGTTGCCTCGTTGGTCGCAGCCCGTGCCGGCGCCGAAGTTACCCATGTCGATGCTTCAAAAAAAGCCATTGTCTGGGCGCGGGAGAACCAGGAAATGGCCGGACTTTCCGGCAAGCCCATCCGCTGGATCTGCGAAGACGCCATGAAATTCGTCGCGCGCGAAGAGCGGCGCGGCAGCAGCTACGATATCATTCTGCTTGATCCCCCGGCTTACGGGCGCGGGACCGAATGGCGAAGTTTGGCAGTTGTTCGATAATTTGCCCGACATGGTCGATCTTTGCCGCGCCATCCTTACGCCTGACCCGCTCGCGGTTGTCCTGACCGCCTATTCTATCCGCGCTTCGTTCTTCGCCATCCATGAATTGATGCGGGATGCCTTTACCGGTCTTGGCGGTGAGGTACAGTCCGGTGAGCTTATCTTGCGTGAACGTTCGTCCGGTCGGGCGCTCTCTACCTCCCTCTTCAGTCGTTGGGGTGCAAAATGACGAGACATGACGACCACCACCGGGACAGCGGACTGGCCCGTCCCGGAAAGGTCAAGGAGGTCACCAGCCTGACCAATCCGATCGTCAAGGATTTGCGCTCATTGGCAATGAAGAAGTTTCGCGATCAGCAGGGCGCCTTCATCGCCGAAGGCCTGAAGCTCGTCATCGATGCGATTCGACCTTGGCTGGACCATCAAGACCCTGGTCTATTCGAAGGCAGGCAAGGGCAATTCCCTGGTCGAGCAGGTCGCTGCCCGCACTATTGCCAAGGGCGGCGATGTGCTCGAAGTCAGCGAGAAGGTGATTGCTGCCATCACGCGGCGCGACAACCCGCAAATGGTCGTCGGGGTCTTCGAACAAAAGATCCTGTCCCTGTCTGCAATCAAGCCTCGAGGCAACGAAGTCTATGTCGCACTCGATCGCGTGCGCGACCCCGGCAATCTTGGCACGATCATCCGCACGGCCGACGCAGTGGGCGCGAAAGGTATCATCCTTATTGGCGACACCACCGATCCGTTTTCACTGGAAACAGTGCGCGCGACTATGGGGTCGGTTTTCGCTGTGCCTGTGGCGCGCGCCACAGAAGCTGACTTCCTTACCTGGAGAAAGGGATTTTCGGGTCTGGTCGTGGGAACTCACCTCAAAGGTGCTGTCGACTATCGGACCATAGCTTACGGCAGTAAGCCAGTTATCTTGATGATGGGCAATGAGCAGCAAGGTTTGCCGGACCACCTTGCGTCGGCGTGCGACAAGCTGGCCCGCATACCACAGGAAGGCCGCGCCGACTCCCTCAATCTCGCCATTGCTACTGGCGTCATGTTGTTCGAGATCAGACGCGACGCTCTGAAGCTCGATAGCGGAACCTGAGAAATAAAGCCTTATGAAGAGCAGAGCCGTTTATAGCCTTTTTGCCATCATTGCCGTCGCTGTCATCAGCGACCAGATCATCAAGTATCTGGTCGAGACTGGCATGGATTATCAACAGCAGATAGACCTTTTGCCCTTTCTCGCACTTTATCGGGTTCACAACAACGGCATCGCGTTTTCGATGCTCAGCGGCCTGGACGATACGGCCCTGATCGGACTCACTGTCGTTGTCATTGGCTTCGTGAGTTATCTTTGGTGGACTACCGCGTCGGCCCGTTGGATATCCCGCGCGGGCTTCGCATTGATCGTCGGCGGCGCCATTGGCAATCTCATAGACCGCAGCCTGCACGGATATGTTATCGACTACATTCTTTTCCACCTGCCATCATGGTCGTTTGCCGTCTTCAATCTTGCCGATGCCTGCATATCGATTGGTGCCGCACTGGTCGTGATTGAAGAATTTTTTGCCTGGTTGCGTGAACGGCGGTCACGAAACGGCGCAGCCGGCGAAAATTGAAGCAGAAACGGGAAATTAGCCGTTTTCCACGTCATGTAGCCGTCATCCAATTGTTGTATTCAAAGGCTGAACAATCACCGATTAACTCCGGATGAGATCGAATCGCTATGGGCATCGCCTTGCTTGAACCTGCTTCAATCACTAAAGATCAACGGATGATGTCGCAGGTCGATTCAACCCCCTCGCCGTTTACGGCGCCACACCTTGTTTCGGTGCTCGGTCGCATCGGAACAATGGAAGTTTGCCTTGCGCAAACAGAGGACGAGATCGCATCGTCGCAGCAACTTCGATTTCAAGGTTTTTTTTGACGAACTCGGGGCCAAGGGCTCGGCGACCATTGGAACAGCGTGACGCCGACCGCTTTGATCCCTTCTGCGATCACCTGCTTGTCTACGACACTTCTATTCCCGGCCCGAAGCACAAGCAGATCGTCGGGACTTACCGGCTTCTTCGCGGGGAAAAGGCGTTCGAGACCGGCGGTTTCTATTCGGCAAGCGAGTATTCGATCGATCGCCTGGTGACTGCGAAGCCAGAACTTCGGTTTCTTGAACTTGGGCGCTCCTGTGTTCTGCCGGAATACCGGTCAAAACGCACGGTTGAGCTGCTTTGGCAGGGTATTTGGACCTATTGCCGGCACCATTCCATTGGCGTGATGTTCGGATGCGCCTCGTTCCATGGCACCGTTCCGGCCGCTCACGCACTGCCACTGTCGTTCCTGCAGCACAATTGCCGTGCCACGCCGGATTGGGATGTGCGGGCGCTTCCCGCACTCTACCAGCCGATGGATCTGGTTCCCACCGAGGCAATTAATGCCCGGGTTGCATTGTTCGCGATGCCACCGCTGATCAAGGGCTATTTGCGTCTGGGTGCAATGATCGGTGATGGCGCCGTAATCGATCAAGATTTTGGTACGACCGACGTGTTCATCATCCTGCCCGTCAGCCGTATTTCGGAACGCTACATCAGCCACTATGCCGCTGAGGCGAAACGCTTCGCATAAAATCGCGCTCAAGTAGTTGCGCAATTCCGGACGCAAACCCGCTGCGCACTTTTGCTGGAGTTGTTCTGCCACACGTCATCACCTGTGGAGAAAAGCCTTGAGGGAGCACTGAAGAGGTGTGTAAATCCCGCAATACCGAATAGATTGCTCCCGATCGGACCCGGTCAATGGAGAGCGTCTTGGCCGAATTGGCATCTATCATCGAACCTTCGCCTTACGAGGCTGAACCATTGGCTCGTCCGACGCCGATGATGGAACAATATATCGAGATCAAGGCAACGAACCCGGATAGCCTGCTGTTCTATCGCATGGGTGATTTTTACGAGTTGTTCTTCGATGATGCGGTCGAGGCTTCTCGTGCGCTCGGCATTACGCTGACCAAACGCGGCAAGCATCTCGGCGAGGATATCCCCATGTGCGGCGTTCCGGTCCATGCTGCGGACGATTATCTGCAGAAGCTGATTGCGCGCGGTTTCCGCGTTGCCGTGTGCGAGCAGATCGAAGATCCCGCCGAAGCGAGAAAGCGCGGGGCAAAGTCAGTCGTCAAGCGGGACGTCGTGCGGCTCGTGACACCGGGGACGATCACCGAGGAAAAACTTCTTGAGCCATCCGAGGCCAACTATTTGATGACGCTTGGCCGCGTCAAGGGAACGGGCCAAGGCCAGCTTCGCCCTCGCATGGATCGATATTTCGACGGGTACATTCCGCGTCAGCGAGACCGACACTTCGCGGCTGCTCGCTGATATCCTGCGCGTGGACCCGCGTGAACTAATCGTTGCGGACCCGGTATTCCATGATCCGGAGCTGAGGCCCGTTTTCGATGTGATTGGCCGTTCCGTCAGCCCACAGCCGCCCAGTCTCTTCGACAGCGCCACGGCGGAGATCGCGCGTGCAGCGCTATTTCGATGTCAGCACACTTGATGGTTTTGGCCAGTTTACGCGTGTCGAACTCTCCGCCATCTCAGGCGCAATTGCCTATGTCGAGAAGACCCAGATCGCCGAACGTCCGCCACTGATGCGGCCCGAGCGCGAGTCGGAGGGTGGATCACTCTTTATCGACCCGGCCACCCGCGCCAATCTCGAACTCCTGCGAACCCTCTCGGGAAACCGAGAGGGAAGTCTTCTCAAGGCCATCGACCGTACGGTAACCGGAGGTGGCGCGCGGCTCCTGGCGGAGCGGTTGACATCGCCACTCACCGATCCCCTGGCTATCGCAGAACGGCTGGATTCTGTTTCATTCTTTCTCGCTCGTCAGCCGCTGGCCGATGTCCTGCGCGAAGCCCTGAAGGGCGTGCCCGATATGCCCCGCGCATTGTCACGACTGGCGGTAGGTCGTGGCGGACCGCGCGACCTCGGTGCGCTCGCTCGAGGTCTTGAGGCAGCAGCCGAAATTTCGCAATTGCTCGGCAATGAAGCGTTGCCGCCGGAACTCGCAAACGTATGTGGTCATCTCGGTCAACTACCTTCCGATTTCATGGTTCACCTTGACCGCGCACTCGATGATGAATTGCCGTTGCTCAAACGGGATGGCGGGTTTGTCCGGGCGCGCTACAGTGGCGAACTCGATGAAATGCGGGCGCTGCGTGATCATTCGCGCCGTATCATCGCCGGTCTGCAGGCCGACTATATGGACATGACTGGCGTCAAGTCGCTCAAGATCAAGCATAATAATGTGCTTGGCTATTTTATCGAAGTGACGGCCAACAACGCCTCGGTCATGACCGACACAGCTGAGGCCAAGCGGAAAATTCATCCATCGTCAGACCATTGCCAATGCAATGCGATTTACGACGACGGAACTCGCGGAACTGGAAACCAAAATCGCTAATGCGGCAGACCGGGCACTCTCCATCGAGCTTGGTGTCTTCGATACGCTGACGAAAGAGACTGTTGCCAATGCCGACACAATACGCGCCGGCGCAGCCGCACTGGCGGCACTCGACGTTTCAGTGTCCCTGGCTGCCCTCGCTGACGAACAGGGCTATTGCCGGCCGCTCGTCGATGACAGCCTTGCCTTCGAAATAGTCGCAGGGCGGCACCCGGTGGTCGAACAATCATTGCGCCGGCAGGCAGCCAATCCCTTCGTTGCCAATGATTGCAATCTCTCGCCTGAAGGCCCGTCTAAAGGCGCGATCTGGCTATTGACGGGCCCAAACATGGGCGGCAAGTCGACATTCCTGCGCCAAAACGCTCTGATTGCAATCCTGGCACAGATGGGCTCGTTCGTTCCCGCGGGCTCGGCCCACATCGGTATTGTCGATCGACTGTTTTCACGTGTCGGTGCTTCCGACGATCTCGCGCGCGGACGTTCCACGTTCATGGTGGAAATGGTCGAGACGGCCGCGATCCTCAATCAGGCCACAGACCATTCGCTGGTTATCCTCGATGAGATCGGGCGTGGCACAGCGACGTTTGACGGCCTCTCCATAGCCTGGGCGGCGGTTGAATATCTGCATGAAAAGAACCAGTGCCGGGCAATCTTTGCCACGCACTTCCATGAAATGACTGCACTTTCGGAAAAGCTGCCACGATTGAGCAATGTAACGATGCGGGTCAAGGAATGGGACGGGGACGTTGTCTTCCTGCACGAGGTCGCCAAGGGGGCTGCAGACCGCTCGTACGGTGTGCAGGTGGCCCGCCTGGCAGGATTGCCGGAGGCCGTTGTCAATCGCGCCCGCGACGTGCTGCATCAGCTCGAAGCAGGCGAGACCTCAGGCAAGGCCGATAAACTGATTGACGATCTGCCGCTCTTCTCGGTCGAGGTCAGGCGGCAGCCACCAAAACCGGTGCAGGGCAAGGACAGCGCACTCTTGGCGGCTCTCTCCGCAGTCAGCCCAGACGAAATGACGCCGCGTGAGGCGCTCGACGCTCTTTACAGACTGAAGGGTCTCGCTGCCCATCCGACAACCTGAATTGAACGCTTCAAATGTAATCATTCCGTTGGAAGCAAATTCGCGCTATAGCGTGCGGCCATCATTCATAAAGACGTGTTCATGAGCGCCTCAGACCTGAAACTGGAACAGATCGTCAACCCGGCCAAACTTCATCGTCAGTTTGAGGAACTGGTTCAATCGGCGAAAAAACGAGGCGCAGCTTCTGTCGATCGCAATGACGTATTGCAGCTGTTGAAAGAAACGCTGGTTGCCGGCCGTAAGACTGCCGAAGAGATGTTGATGAAAGACGCGGGCGGCACAACATGTGCGATACGCCTTTCCTATCTCATGGACCAGATTATCTCGGCGCTTTACGAATTTGCGGTCACCCATGTCTATCCGGCGATAAACCCGTCAACGGCAGAGCGCATGACCATCGTGGCTGTCGGTGGCTATGGTCGTGGCGGCCTCGCTCCCGGATCGGACATCGACCTGTTGTTCCTGTCTGCCCTATAAACAGACCCCCTGGGGTGAACAGGTCGTCGAATACATCCTTTACATGCTGTGGGATATCGGGCTCAAAGTCGGCCATGCCACACGCAATCTCGACGAGTTGCATCCGTCTCTCGCTGTCCGATATGACGATTCGAACCAGCATACTTGAGGCACGCTATCTCTGCGGTAATGAAGAGCTCTTCGCCAAGCTGACACAACGCTTCGATGTGGAAGTGGTGAAGGGTACTGGCCCAGCATTCATCGAAGCCAAGCTCGCCGAGCGTGATGCACGCAACCGCAAGGCAGGCGCCACACGCTACCTGGTCGAACCCAATGTCAAGGAAGGCAAGGGTGGACAGCGTGACTTGCACACGCTGTTCTGGATCGCCAAGTATTACTACCGGGTGAAGACCAGCGATGAATTGGTGACGCTTGGCGTTCTGTCTCGCGCCGAACACAACATCTTCCGCAAGGCCGAAGATCTTCTATGGGCAGTTCGTTGCCACATGCATTTCATCTCGGGCAAGGCTGAAGAGCGGCTTTCGTTCGATATTCAGAGCGAGATTGCCCGGCGGCTTGGCTACACGGCACATCCGGGCCAGCGTGATGTCGAGCGTTTCATGAAGCACTACTTCCTCGTGGCCAAGGAAGTCGGTGATCTCACACGCATCATCTGTGCGGCCCTTGAAGAGGAGCAAGCAAAGCACGTCCCCGGCTTCAACCGGATTTTCCTGACGTTCTCGCGGCGCAAGCGCAAACTGGCCGGTACAATAGACTTTGTCGTCGACAATCATCGTATCACCATTGCCAATGATGGTGTGTTCCACAAGGATCCGGTCAATCTCATTCGCCTGTTCCACCTGGCGGATCAGCATGGGCTGGAATTTCACCCGGATGCAATGCAGCTGGTGACGCGTTCACTCTCGTTGATCAACGCCGATCTGCGCGAGAATCCCGAAGCTAATCGCCTGTTTCTGGAAATCCTTACCTCCGAACGCAACCCGGAACTCATCTTGCGTCGGATGAACGAATCCGGCGTTCTTGGTAAATTCATCCCGGACTTCGGCAAGATCGTCGCGATGATGCAATTCAACATGTATCATCACTACACTGTCGATGAGCATCTGTTGCGCTGCATAGCGGTACTTTCGGAAATCGAGCACGGCGACCTTGGCCAGGAACACCCGCTCGCCAACCAGATCATGCCCGGCCTCAAGAAAGATCGGAAACTGCTCTACGTCGCCTTGCTGCTGCATGATATTGCCAAGGGGCGCCCGGAAGACCACTCCATTGCTGGGGCTCGCATTGCACGCCGCATATGTCCGCGTCTCGGACTTTCGATGGCTGATACGGAAACCGTTGCATGGCTCGTAGACCAGCATTTGACGATGAGTAGAGTGGCGCAGTCGCGCGATCTCAATGATCGCAAGACAATCGAGGACTTTGCCGAGATCGTGCAGACCCTTGATCGAATGAAATTGCTGCTGGTCCTTACCATTTGCGACATCAAGGCAGTCGGACCAGGCGTCTGGAATGGCTGGAAGGGCCAGTTGCTGCGCAACCTGTTCTACGAAACCGAATTGTTGTTGACGGGCGGCTTCTCCGAAGTATCGCGCAAGGACCGGACAGATCATGCCAGGGCACAACTTGACCATGCCCTGTCATCGTGGCCGCAGGTTGAGCGCCAGTCCTATCTGGCATTGCATTATCAGAACTACCTTCTGACCGTCAGCCTTGATGATCAAATTCGCCATGCCAACTTTGTACGCGAGTCCGACGCGAGCGGGAAAACGCTTGCCACTATGGTCAAGACTCATGATTTCGAGGGTGTGACCGAAATCACGGTGCTTTCGCCCGATCACCCGCGGCTGCTCTCGATCATCGCCGGGGCCTGTGCTGCTGCCGGTGCCAATATCGTCGACGCACAGATTTTTACCACCAGTGACGGACGGGCTCTCGATACAATCCTTATCAGCCGCGAGTTTCCGACCGATGACGATGAACGGCGCCGCGCCATGCGCGTTGGCCGCCTGATCGAGGATGTGCTTTCCGGGAAATCCTACTTGCCGGAAATGCTTGCTAGCCGCACCAAACCAAAGCGCGCCGTTAAGGCGTTCCGGATTACACCGCGGGTCGAAATCAACAATACGCTCTCCAACAAATTTACCGTCATCGAGGTAGAAGGCCTGGATCGTCCCGGCCTTCTGTCTGAAATCACTGGCATTATTTCGGATCTTTCACTCGACATCGCTTCAGCCCATGTGACTACATTTGGTGAGAAGGTTATCGACGTGTTCTATGTCACCGATCTCGTTGGCCATCAAATTACCAACACGGCGAGACAGAACCGCATCAGGAAGAAACTGCTCGCACTCTTCGGTGAAGGCGACATAACAACAGCACAGCCGCAACGGCAAAACCTTCTCATGACGGCAGAGTAAAATGAGTCTGGTCAAGAAATTTGCGACGGTTGCGTCCGGAACGCTGATGAGCCGCGTTTTCGGTTTCACCCGGGAGATGCTAATGGCGGCAGCGTTGGGCACCGGCCCAATTGCTGACGCTTTTAACGCGGCTTTTCGCTTTCCAAACACGTTCCGCAGGCTGTTTGCGGAGGGTGCTTTCAACGCAGCCTTTGTTCCATTGTTCGCAAAGGAAATCGAAGCCAACGGCCTTGATGGTGCACGACGCTTTTCCGAAGAAGTGTTTGGCGTGCTGTTCACAGTGCTGCTCAGCCTGACGATCCTCATGGAACTCACCATGCCATTGATTGTGCGTTTTGTGATAGCGCCGGGCTTTGTTGAGGATGCCGTTGAAGTTCGACAACACCGTGTCGATGGCGATCATCATGTTTCCCTATCTTGCCTGCATGTCGCTTGCGGCAATGATGAGCGGGATGCTCAATTCTCTGCACCGCTATTTTGCGGCTGCAATTGCGCCGGTCTTCCTGAATGTGATCCTCATCGCCATCCTCGGCTACGCCTGGCTGAAAGGACACGATGGCACGAAGGTTGGATATGCGCTTTCCTGGGGTGTGATGGTGTCGGGTGTGGTCCAGCTTGCGATTGTCTGGTTCGCTGTTCGCAACGCCGGGATTGCAATCGGATTCCGCTTGCCGCATCTGACCGCGAACGTCAAACGGTTGCTGGTACTCGCTTTTCCCGCAGCCGTTACCGGTGGTATTACCCAGATCAATCTGCTTATCAACACGAACATTGCATCGGCGAAGTCGGGGGCTATTTCATCTCTTGCCTATGCCGACCGTATCTATCAACTTCCACTTGGTGTCGTCGGCATCGCTGTTGCAACCGTTCTTCTGCCGGAACTGGCCCGCGCTCTGCGGTCGGGCAATCTTAAGGAGGCAGGCAGTCTCCAGAACAGATCGGTGGAATTCACCCTGTTCCTGACACTTCCTGCTGCTGCCGCTCTCCTGGTCATGTCGGAACCGATTGTTCGCATGCTTTACGAGCGTGGCAATTTCTCTACGGGTTCCACCCACACTGTCGGCAACATTCTGGCGATTTATGGCCTTGGTCTTCCCGCTTTCGTGCTTATCAAAGCCTTTTTGCCGGGATTCTTTGCCCGCGAGGATACCCGGACGCCGATGATCTTTGCCATCATTGCCGTCATCGTGAATGTTACTCTGGCGCTTACGCTTTTCCCGATAATGGCAGAGACAGGCATTGCAACAGCCGAGGTCGTTGCCGGATGGGCCAATGCAATCCTGCTCTTCATAACCCTCGTGTGGAGGGGCCATTGGGGCCGCGATATTCCTTTGCTGACACGCATTCCACGGCTGATCCTTTCCGCCGGCCTGATGGGGCTGGCGCTCTATTATGCCATTGCCTGGATGGGTCCCGCACTTGCTCCGCATGCGCCGCTGTACACGCAGGCGATCACGGTTATGTCACTGGTCGGACTATCGATGATCCTTTACTTCGCGCTGGCATTTGGAACCGGCGGTGCCAGTCTCGGCATGATACGGCGCAACATAAGACGCGCAGCAAAATCGTCCGAAATCTCCCCCGAGGACACTGCATCATGAGCCGCCACCTTGGCATGATCACCCTGGTTGTCCGCGATTATGACGAGGCAATTGCCTGGTACACGAAGGTGCTTGGCCTCTCACTTGTCAGCGACACTCCACTCTCAGGTGCCAAGCGCTGGGTTGTTGTAGCGCCCGAAAAGGGCGAGAGCCGGTTGCTCCTCGCCAAAGCCGACGGAGAAAGACAGGAAGCGAGCATCGGGAACCAAACCGGTGGAAGAGTCGCACTGTTTTTGCAAACTGACGATTTTGCGAAGGATTATGCGGCTATGGTGAAAGGTGGAGTGCGCTTTCTGGAAGAACCTCGCCATGAGACCTATGGCAGCGTTGCCGTGTTTGAAGACCTTTACGGCAACAAATGGGATCTGTTGGAACTCAAATGAGGCCTGGCGTCGATAGGGCTTGAATACAACGCTTCGCTCTGCCAAAACCGCGACTTCATTGCTATCGGTGCCGCGGGCCCGATCTCCGAACGATCAAGGACGATTTATGAGCACGTTTGAACCGCTCGTCTTTTCCGGTGTCCAACCAACCGGCAATCTCCATCTCGGCAACTACCTTGGCGCCATTCGCCGTTGGGTTGCGCTGCAAGAAAGCAACAATTGCATCTACTGCGTTGTCGATCAGCACGCAATCACTCAGGCCATTTCCGTCTGGGGTGGGCCCACCGAACTTATGCGCAACACGCGAGAGGTGACTGCTGCCTTCCTGGCTTCCGGCATCGACGCAAAAAAACATATCGTCTTCAACCAGAGTCGTGTGCACCAGCATGCCGAACTTGCCTGGATCTTCAATTGCGTCGCCCGCATGGGCTGGTTGAACCGCATGACCCAGTTCAAGGACAAGGCGGGCAAGGATCGTGAGAATGCCTCTGTCGGTCTCTTTACGTACCCCAACCTGATGGCTGCCGATATTCTCGCCTATCGCGCGACCCACGTGCCGGTCGGCGAGGATCAGAAGCAGCATCTGGAACTGACGCGCGATATTGCCCAGAAGTTCAACACGGACTTTTCGGACCGAATTGCTGAACTTGGTCTCGGTGTTGAAACACAATCGGGTGACGAGACGATCGCAAGCTTCTTTCCGCTGACCGAGCCAGTCATTGGTGGTCCTGCCGCACGCGTCATGAGCCTGCGTGATGGTACCAAAAAAATGTCAAAGTCCGATCCATCCGATCTATCCCGCATCAACCTTATCGATGACGCGGACACGATTTCGAAGAAGATTCGCAAGGCCAAGACAGATTCGGAACCGCTGCCGTCGGATATTGACGGACTGCAGGAACGTCCGGAAGCAGACAATCTTGTTGGCATTTACGCTGCGTTGATCGACAGCGACAAGGAAAGCGTCATCCGTGATTTCGGGGGACAACAGTTTTCCGTCTTCAAGCCAGCGCTTGCTGACCTTGCTGTGGAGAAACTGGCTCCGATCGCTACGGAGATGCGGCGAATTTCGGCAGACTCCGGCTACGTCGATGCCATCCTGAAGGATGGCGGCGAACGCGCCAGTGTTCTTGCCGAGAAGACGATGCGCAACGTCCGTGATATTATGGGCTTTCTGCAGGATTAGGCCCGGGTCTTGCGGACGCTCAACGGTTAGGGCAGGTTGACCACATGGTATCGAAACGTCTCAGCCGCGAAGCCGGCCACCGTCGCAAATTTTTGGCCGTCATCGACGAGACGCCCGAATGCGAACGAGCAGTCGCCTATGCCTCTCGCCGCGCCAAGACAACGGGCGGCGTGCTGTTGCTCTTGTTTGTCATCGATTCGGCCGATTTCCAGGCGTTTCTCGGCGTAGAGCAAATCATGCGTGCGGAAGCCGAGGAGCGTGCCAATTCGACGCTCAGCAAGTTCGCGGCAAGTGTGCGCGAAACGATTGGAATCGAATCTGAACTGGTCGTGCGTGAGGGCATTACATCCGAAGAGATTCAGAAGTTGATCGAAGAGGACCAGGATATTGCCATCCTCGTCCTGGCAGCGGGCTCTGGCAAGGAGGGTCCGGGCCCCCTCGTCCAGTCGCTTGCCGGGCGCGAATCCTTTTCGATCCCGGTTACGGTCGTTCCGTATAATCTCTCCGATGAGGACATCGACGCGATTACGTGATCGCGTGAGCAAAATCGTGATACAATCTTGACTTGAAGAGTTGGGTTTAAAGGCCTATATCGCCTTTTGAATGGTTCTAAACTAGACACGCGAGATCCGCCATGTTCATCCAAACTGAAGCAACGCCCAATCCGGCAACCTTGAAATTCCTGCCTGGGAAGGTGGTTCTCGAGGAAGGAACAGCTGATTTCCGCGACGCGGCGAGTGCCGGAGAGGCTTCTCAACTTGCTGGCAAGATCTTCGCCATCCCGGGCGTTACCGGTGTGTTCTTCGGGTACGATTTCGTGACAGTGACCAAGTCCGAAGGCCCGGAGTGGCAACACCTGAAGCCGGCAATCCTCGGCGCAATCATGGAGCACTTCATGTCGGGGGCGCCCGTCATGGCCAATGCGACCCAGGTTGCCGATACGGCACAACGCGAGACCGACGGCGAGTTCTTTGACAGCGCCGATACGGAAATCGTCGATACGATCAAGGAACTGCTTGAAACCCGCGTCCGTCCCGCTGTGGCCCAGGATGGCGGCGACATCACATTCCGCGGCTATGAGAACGGCACAGTGTTCCTGCATATGAAGGGCGCATGCTCTGGCTGCCCATCATCCACGGCGACCCTCAAACACGGCATCCAGAACCTCCTGAAGCATTTCGTGCCTGAGGTCCAGCACGTCGAATCGATCTGATCGGCCCAGCTCCAAATAAAAAGGCCGCTTCAAGCGGCCTTTATATTTGCGTTCAGTTGACTGCACCCGGACCTGGTATCGCGCCCGGCGGACATTTGCCGAGAATTATCATCCCGAGCACTTCATCCTCGGTAACGTCGCCCACCTTGGCTGTTCCGACGACCTGACCGTTCTTCATCACAGCCACGCGATCGGCGAGGTGAAAGACGTCGTGAATGTCGTGGCTGATCAGGAAAATACCGATACCTTCGCTTTTCAATTGCTTGATGAGCTCGCCAACCTGGGCTGTTTCCTGCGGTCCGAGCGCGGCTGTCGGCTCATCCATGATCAGGATGCGGGCATTGAAGAGAATCGCGCGAGCGATTGCCACTGACTGACGCTGACCGCCGGAAAGCGCCTTGACCGGGTCCTTAAACCGCTGGAAGCGCGGATTGAGCCGCCCCATGACTTCACGGGCGCTGTGCTCCATCGCCACATCGTCGAGCGTGCCCCAAGGGGTCATCAGCTCACGGCCGAGATAGAGATTGGCGGCCGTATCCACATTGTCTGCCAGCGCCAATGTCTGATAGATGGTCTCGATGCCGTAGGACTTGGCATCGCGGGGGTTGCTGATCGCCGCCTCTTCGCCACTTGACTT
Organism: uncultured Alphaproteobacteria bacterium; assembly: GCA_963777425.1. GTDB lineage: Bacteria > Pseudomonadota > Alphaproteobacteria > Rhizobiales > Rhizobiaceae > Phyllobacterium. The sequence goes on from CAVZQS010000009.1 coordinate 119,580, forward strand.
TGATCGTGCCACTGTCGCGCTTATAGGCGCCTGAGAGGATCTTGATTAGCGTCGACTTCCCTGCCCCGTTGTGGCCAAGCAAAGCAACGACCTCGCCAGGATACAAATTGACGGAAGCTCCATCGACTGCCCGGATACCACCGAAGGCGATCGAGATGTTTTCCATGTCAACGAGAGGTGCTTGTGTATCGGTCATTTGCTGTTCTCCTCTCAAGCGGTGCGGCGGCGATAGATCGTGTCGAGCCATACGGCAACGACCAGAACCAGACCGACGACGATATTCTGCAACGGCGTATCTAGGCCAAGCAGCACCATGCCCGAACTCAGAGACTGCATCAGCAGCGCACCGATCATCGCACCGGCAATCGTGCCGACGCCGCCCGCCAGGGACGTGCCACCGATAACCGCAGCAGCGATGGTCAAGAGTTCGTCCAGCGTGCCTTGCGCATTGGTCGCAGCATTCAGGCGTGCAGTGGAGATCGCACCGGCAATGGCACAAAGAATGCCCATGATGATGAAGATCTTCATCGTCACCCAGCGGGTATTGATACCGGCGAGGTCAGCCGCCTCCGGATTGCCACCCATGGCAAAGACATAGCGGCCGAAGCGCGTGCGCGTTGTGACAAATGTCATGATGATGCCCGTCGCGACGGCAATCAGCACTGGCAGGGCGATACCATGCGAGATGAACAGGCCACCGTCTGGAATCGTGATGCTGTTGGCTTCGGCATATTTGCGCACGATGCCGATCGGCCAATAATAGGCGTTCGCAAGGGCAATCGCTCCGAGGACGAGACCGCAGCCAACAGCTGCCATGAACACCTCTGCCCAGACGGGCCTGCGGGGGAAATTGAAGCGCTTGCGCTGGCGCCGGCTGTTGACGACCATGGCAACGATGGCAATGCACGCAACAATGCCGACGACCCAGCTCCATGTAGCGCCGATTGAACCGTCAGGTCCACCGCCCATCAGCCGGAAGGTCGAGTCCATCGGCGCAACCGTGCGGCCGGACGTCACCCACCAGGCTGCGCCTCGCCACACCAGGAGGCCTCCAAGCGTGACGATGAAGGCAGGAACACCAAGAAAGGCAATTATGAAGCCTTGGAACCCCCCAATCAGTGCGCCCATCAGGATGCCGATACTGAGGGCGATGATCCAGGTCGCCGGATTTTCGAACCCAATCAGCTTTGGCAGGAATTCAGCCTGTGTTACGCCCATGATCATGCCGACAAAGCCGAGCACGGAGCCGACCGAGAGGTCGATGTTGCGAGTGACGATAATCAAGACCATGCCGGTTGCCATCACGGCAATGGATGATGTCTGGACCGACAGGTTCCATAGATTGCGCGGTGTCAGGAACTGCCCACCGGAAAGGAACTGGAATGCAAGCCAGATAATAACGAGCGCTCCGATCATGCCGAGAAGGCGTGTATCGAGCTCCGTCGCCTTGAAGAACCGGGCGACTATGCCGAGTTCAGTGGCTCGGGCCCGGTCGAGACTTATGGCTGGATCACTCATTTCATTCTCCCAGTTCCATGTTCTTTTTAAAACGCCGCCGATCCAATGGACCAGCGGCGTTCGATATTAGCAGATTTGAGCGGTTTACTTGCAGGCCGGGACAGCGCCAGGCTTGACACCCTGACAGACGACGTCCTTCGTCACCCAGCCAGCGTCGATGACGACATCGAGATTGTCCTTGGTGACCGGAACCGGTGTCAGAAAGACAGCATTGACTTCAACCTTGTTGACACCGCCGGCGAACTTCTGGACATTTGGAATTTCTTCCATCTTCTTGCCGTCGGCGAGAGCAGAGGCGATGCCGGCAGCCTGCGCGCCCAGCTCACGCGAGTCCTTCCAGATCGTCACGGTCTGCGTGCCAAGCGCAACACGGTTCAACGCGGCGAAGTCGGCGTCCTGGCCCGAGACGGGAACGGTTCCTGCAAGACCCTGGGCCTGCAGAGCAGCGATTGCGCCACCCGCGGTGCCATCATTAGCGGCAACGACAGCGTCTACCTTGTTGTCGTTGGCAGTCAGGAACTGCTCCATGTTCTTCTGGGCGTTGGCAGGCAGCCAGCCGTCCGTATAGGCCTCTCCAACGTTCTTGATCTTGCCGGAGTCGATTGCTTCCTTCAGGACTTCCTGAGCACCTGAGAAGAGGAAATCGGCGTTCGGGTCAGCGGAGCTGCCCTTGATGAACACGTAGTTGCCCTCAGGCTTCACGGCGAAAACGCCACGTGCCTGCATGCGGCCAACTTCCTTGTTATCGAAGGTGATATAGAACGCATCCTTATTTTCGATCAGGCGGTCATATCCGACGACTGGGATGCCTTCGGCAACGGCCTTCTCGACAGCTGGTCCGATGGCGCCCGAATCCTGTGCGAGGATGATAAGGGCGTTTGCACCCTGGGAGATCAAGCTTTCAACGTCCGTAAGCTGCTTGGAAGCGGAAGACTGCGCGTCAGCCGAAATATACTTGTCGCCATTGGCTTCGAGCGCCTTTTTGATAGCAGCTTCGTCGGTCTTCCAGCGTTCTTCCTGGAAGTTGGACCAGGACACACCAACGATCTTGTCCTTCGCCAGAGCGGGTCCGGCCATGGAGACAGCAAGGACAGCAGCGCCCGCCAAAGCGGTTGCGTATTTTTTCATGATAACCCTCCCAGTGCATGCAGCACGTTGACTGATAGATCCTGACCTTTCACCTCCGGCCAGCACCTAAACCTCTTTATTTCGAGGCTCGAAAAAAATAGTGACTTAAAACCATTTCCATGTCAACTTGGTTTTGCGTAGGATAACCTATTGCAACGCAACAATAATTTTGCGGCGCACAAAAAAAGATTTCGGGAGGAAATCATTTTGTTGATCGATGAGATCGCGCGGCCAGACGATGTCAGGCGCCAAAATCGAAGGCTTGTTCTGACGGCCTTGCGCCGCCACGGATCGCTGTCGCGCACCGATATCGTTGCCCAGACAGGTCTCAGCCCATCCACGGTGTCGGCCATTACAACAGCGCTCATAACCGAAGGAATCATAGGCGAAAGCCGCGACAGCGACATCGCATCGAACCGTCGCGGACGGCCACAGGTCGCTCTCACGCTGAATCCGGAAATCGGCACGATCGCTGCTGTCGAACTCGCCCTCAATCTCGTACACACCGTCCTGTTCGACTACAAGGGACAGATCATATCCGAGGAATTCCAACGCGTCCCGACACTGGCCGCAACGACGGAGGTGCTCAACCAGTCGATATGCCGGATGCTCGACAATCAGATCGGAAGTCTTCCCCACAAGGCAGGACGGCTGATGCACATATCGATGGGTGTACAAGGCGTCACGGACTCGGCCGGTGGCACTATGCTTTGGTCTCCAATCACGCCTGACAGCAACATTGCTTTCGGAGACGCACTTTCAAAGCGATATGGCGTAACCGTTGCGGTCGCAAACGACTGCAACATGATCTCTGAGGCACTGCGCTGGAGCGACCCCGCGCATTATGCTGAGGATTTTGCGGCGATCTTGCTTTCGCACGGCATCGGTATGGGCTTGTACCTCAAGGGCAAACCGTTCGTCGGCGCCCAATCTTCCGCCGCTGAATTCGGTCACATGCTGCACGTACCAAATGGCGCGCTATGCCGTTGCGGTCGTCATGGTTGTATCGAAGCCTATGCCAGCGACTATGCAATCCTGAGAAAAACATCCGGTCAGGAAGACAACTCCCAACCCGCCCAGGATGTAGATCCCGCAGCTTTTGGCGAAGTCGCCGATATTGCTCGCGCCACCGACGGCAGGGAGCGCGCTGCGTTTCGAAAAGCCGGGCAAGCAATCGGATCGGGCCTGCGCAGTCTGTTCTCCCTGATCGACCCGGTTCCGGTAGCGTTGGTTGGTCCGGGCGCCGGCGTCTTCGATCTCATGGAAGATGAATTACGTGGAATCGTTTCGGGCACCTCGGGCTGGGGTGCTACACGGGAACTCAATATCCGCTGCTACCCGGACGAACATCCGCTGATCCTTCAAGGCTGCATGATGACATCGTTGCTTCACCTCGACACCCAGATCTTCGCGCCTGGAGACGTCAAGGAAGCACCGCTCAAGCGTGCGATTTAGGCAAACTTTCAGGAGAAGAATCCATGTATCTAGGTCTCGATTTGGGCACGTCCGGTGTCAAGGCATTGTTGATCGACGAACAACAGTCCGTCATAGCTTCGGGTACAGGGACCCTCGACATCTCGCGTCCACACTCTGGCTGGTCGGAGCAGGATCCGTCTCATTGGATCAAGGCCACCGGGGATGCGATAGCAGCGCTCAAATCCACACATGGCAAGGAACTTGCAGCTGTAAAGGGTATCGGCCTTTCCGGCCAGATGCACGGAGCAACGCTGCTCGATGCCGATGATCGGGTGCTGCGGCCCTGCATTCTATGGAATGATACGCGCAGCCATGAGGAAGCCGCCGTGCTCGACGGCAACCCAATATTCCGCGCACTGAGCGGCAACATTGTCTTTCCCGGATTCACGGCACCAAAAATCGTCTGGGTCAGGAACAACGAGCCGGATATCTTCGCAAAGCTCCGCCGCGTGCTCTTGCCAAAGGATTACTTGCGGCTGTGGCTCACGGGCGAGCACGTGTCCGAAATGTCTGACGCTGCCGGCACGTCTTGGCTTGATGTCGGCAAACGCGCCTGGTCGCCGGAACTGCTTGCTGCAAGCGGCCTCGACGCACGCTCCATGCCCTCGCTCGTCGAAGGAACCGAGGTTTCCGGGAAACTGAAAGCTGAGCTAGCAGCCCTCTGGGGCATGGGGACCAGCGTCGTGGTTGCTGGCGGTGCCGGCGACAATGCGGCTTCCGCCTGCGGCATGGGTACAGTCGCTGAAGGTCATGCCTTTGTTTCGCTCGGCACCTCCGGCGTGCTTTTTGCCGCCAACAGCGCCTATTTGCCCAATCCCGAAAGCGCCGTTCATACCTTCTGCCATGCCCTTCCGAACACCTGGCACCAGATGGGAGTTATCCTGTCGGCAACCGATGCGCTGAACTGGTACGCCAGGATCGCATCACGGCAGCCCGCGGAACTTACGGGCGAGCTTGGTGATCAGCTGCGTGCGCCATCAGGCGTCACATTCCTCCCCTACCTTTCCGGCGAGCGTACCCCGCTCAACGATTCCTCCATTCGAGGCTCGTTCCATGGCCTCGAGCATGCCAGCGACCGAGCTGCCCTTACACAAGCTGTCCTTGAAGGCGTTGCTTTTGCCTTTCGCGACTGCCTCCACGCGCTTGCCGCAGCCGGAACAAAACTCGAGCGCGTCACCGCAGTTGGCGGCGGCTCGCGTTCGACCTATTGGCTCAAGGCCATCGCCACAGCACTGAACATCCCCGTTGACGTTCCGGCCGATGGTGACTTCGGCGCCGCATTCGGGGCTGCCCGGCTCGGACTTATCGCTGCAGAAAGTGCCGATCCTCGCGAGATTTGCGCCGCGCCAGCCACCGACTACACGATCGAACCTGAAACGGGTCTCAGCCACGCCTTCGACACGGCGTATGATCGCTATCACAACCTCTATCCAGCATTAAAAGGAGTTCAGTCATGAGCAGCGGATTCTTTGGTGATTTAAAACCAGTCAAATACGAAGGCCCGGACAGCACCAATCCGCTCGCCTATCGCTTCTACAATCCCGACGAAATTGTTCTCGGCAAGCGGCTGGAGGACCATCTGCGCTTTGCAATCGCCTATTGGCACTCCTTCGTCTGGCCGGGCGGGGATCCTTTCGGTGGCCAGACCTTTGAACGTCCGTGGTTCAACGATACTATGGATGGCGCAAGACTGAAAGCGGATGTGGCATTCGAGATGTTTTCGATCCTTGGCGCCCCGTATTTCTGTTTCCACGATGCCGATGTTCGTCCGGAAGGCGATACGATTGCTGAAAGCAACAAGCGCCTCTATGAGATCGCAGACTATTTCGAAGGCAAGATGGCAAAGACCGGCACTAAATTGCTTTGGGGCACAGCCAATCTTTTCTCCAACCGCCGCTACATGTCAGGCGCGGCAACAAATCCGGACCCCGATGTATTCGCTTACGCTGCCGCAACCGTCAAAACCTGTATCGACGTCACGCAGAAGCTGAAGGGCGAGAATTACGTCCTTTGGGGCGGCCGTGAGGGCTACGAAACGCTGCTCAACACCGACATGAAACGCGAACTCGACCAGATGGGCCGCTTCCTCAGTCTCGTCGTCGACTACAAACACAAGATCGGCTTCAAGGGCGCAATCCTCATCGAACCAAAGCCGCAAGAACCAACCAAGCACCAGTATGATTACGACGCCGCGACGGTTTACGGCTTCCTCAAGCGGTTCGGGCTCGAAAACGAGGTGAAGGTCAATCTCGAACAGGGCCACGCAATCCTCGCCGGCCACTCCTTCGAGCACGAGCTGGCAACGGCTGCCGCCTTGGGCATTTTCGGTTCAATCGACATGAACCGTAACGATTATCAGTCCGGTTGGGACACTGACCAGTTCCCGAACAATGTTCCGGAAGTGGCGATGGCCTATTACGAGATCCTCAAGGCCGGTGGCTTCACCAACGGCGGTACGAATTTCGATGCCAAGCTGCGCCGCCAGTCGCTTGATCCCCAAGACTTGCTGATCGCGCATATCGGCGGCATGGACACATGTGCCCGAGGCCTCAAGGCTGCAGCGAAGATGGTCGAGGACAAGGTTCTGACCAGCTTTGTCGATGACCGCTATGCGGGTTGGTCCAAGCCGGAAGCACAGGCCATGCTGTCGGGCAAGCTTTCGCTTGAAGACATTGCCAAGCAGGTCGAAGACAACAACATCCAGCCGCAACCGCGTTCAGGCAAGCAGGAGTACCTGGAGAACGTCGTCAACCGCTACGTTTAAAAATTGGAAGCCTGCCCTCTCTGCATGGAGAGGGCAGGTTCTCAGACGTGTTGCCCGCCGTTTATGTGGATCTCCGACCCGGTCACATAGGACGAAGACTCTGTGCAAAGGAAATAAATCGTCTCGGCCACTTCGGCCGTTTTGCCGAGACGGCGCAACGGCAGGTGCTCGACCAGCTTGTCGGTTCCCGGTGACAGAATTGCCGTATCGATTTCACCCGGCGCGATCGCATTCACGCGAATGCCGTGCGGACCAAAATCCGATGCCATTTCCCGCGTCAGCGAAGCCAGAGCGGCCTTTGAAGTTGCATAGGCCGTTCCTGCGAAAGGATGAACGCGGCTACCCGCGATCGAAGTCACGTTGACGACCGACCCCTGTGCTACCTCAAGCTCCTTGAACAGACCGCGCGCCAGCATGATCGGCGCAAAGAAGTTCACCTGAAACACTGTCATCCAAGTCTGCATGGGCGTCTCGATCGAATCAAGCCGGTCGCCCGTGCTGTTCTTCGGCGAAATGCCGGCATTGTTGACGAGCGCATTGAGCTTGCCACCTTCGGCCGCAAGCCGTTGCCGGATCTCTGATACTGCATGATCGACGTCGGCGGGATCGGCCAGATCTACCTTGATGTGGTCTTCGGGACCTGCCGGCCAGGGGCAATTGTCGTCAAAGCTCTGGCGCGAGCAGGTGATGACACGCCAACCGGCGCGCGAGAAACGTTTGACGGTGGCGTGGCCGATACCGCGGCTGGCACCGGTCAGTACAAGCACCTTGCGTGGTTCATCATTGGTCATGTGAATACTCCGTTGGCACAGCAATATCGCATCGCAGCGTGAAATTCGAGGCATATCATGTCGCAACGATTGATCTGCCCGGCCCAGATAAATATTGTGACGCGCAAATCAGGGGGAAAGCATGAACGGATACGTCCTGGCCATCGATCAAGGCACCACATCGAGCCGCGCCATTATTTTTGACAAAAACCGGAAGGTCGTTGGCAAAAGCCAGCAGGAATTCACTCAGATTTACCCGCAATCCGGTTGGGTCGAGCACGATCCGGAAGAAATCTGGCAATCCGTCCTCAGTACATGCCAGGTGGCGATCGAGAACGCCAAAATACAGGCTGGCGACGTTGCCGCCATCGGCATAACCAACCAGCGCGAGACCGTCATCGTCTGGGACAAGGCGACTGGAAAACCTGTCCACAATGCCATTGTCTGGCAGGACAGGCGTACGGCGACGATCTGTCAGAAATTGAAGAAACAGGGGCTCGAAAGGACGTTCACCAGGAAAACGGGCCTCCTTCTCGATCCCTATTTCTCCGGCACCAAACTTGCGTGGGTACTGGACAAGGTCCCCGGCGCACGTAAACGCGCCGCCAATGGCGAATTGCTGTTCGGAACTGTCGATTGTTTCCTCATCTGGCGCCTAACCGGTGGCAAGGTGCACGCGACCGATGCCACGAATGCCTCGCGAACACTGCTCTTCAACATTGCCACGAATGAATGGGATGATGAGCTTCTGGATATACTCCACATTCCTCGTGCCATGCTGCCGGAGGTCAAGGACTGCGCCGCGAACTACGGTGCCGCAGAAGCGGAACTGTTTGGAGCAACGATCCCTATTCTTGGCGTCGCCGGCGATCAGCACGCTGCCACCATCGGCCAGGCCTGTTTCGCAGCCCGGCATGTTCAAATCGACCTACGGCACAGGTTGTTTTGCACTGCTCAACACCGGCAGCGACATGGTCCTGTCGAAGAACCGGTTGCTAACGACCATCGCATACCGGCTCAACGGCAAGACGACCTACGCGCTAGAAGGCTCCATTTTCATCGCCGGTGCGGCCGTACAATGGTTGCGCGATGGACTGAAGATCATCGGATCGGCACCGGAAACCGGTAAGCTCGCCGATCAGGCGGATCCCAGTCAGAATGTCTATCTGGTTCCGGCCTTTGTCGGCCTTGGCGCTCCCCATTGGGATGCGGAAGCGCGCGGCGCGATCTACGGCCTTACCCGCAATACCGGCCCGGCGGAATTCGCACGCGCAGCGCTCGAGTCGGTTGCGTATCAGACGCGCGACCTGCTTGACGCCATGCGCAAGGACTGGAAGTCATCGGGTACCAAAACGGTGCTGCGCGTCGATGGCGGCATGGTCGCGTCTGACTGGACGATGCAACGCCTCGCCGACATCCTCGATGCGCCGGTCGATCGTCCTGAGATACTCGAGACGACAGCACTCGGCGCAGCCTGGCTTGCCGGTTCAAAGGCCGGTATCTGGCCAAATAAGCGTGACTTCGCCAAGACCTGGGAACGCGACGTGCAATTCACCCCAAAAATGGACGAGAAAACCCGTAAGGCAAAGATTGCGGGTTGGAAGACCGCGGTAAAGCGGACGCTGACGACGTGAGACGTCAGTTCCCCATGATCAGATCGAACAGCGTGGTGGTTTTGCGGCCTTTCTGACCGTTACCGCCAACATTCGCTGGGGGCACCGGACGGGTTGATCCAGTCTGGTCGCCAACGTCGACCGGTGGCATGGGTCCGGACGGGTTGAGCTGCGCTGATGGCACACCCTCGGATGCTGGTACCGCGGGAGATGACGGCAGAATGTCGTTGCCATCGTTGACCTGGTGATCCAGTTGATATTCGCCTGGCAGTGACGCGACCGGCACGCCCTTGTGAGCGGCAACCATGAAATCTTTCCAGGCTATGGCAGGCAAAGAACCGCCGGTTATCTTCTTTGTCGGCCTGCCATCGTCGTTGCCAAACCACACGCCTGTCGTCAGGTTCGACGTGTATCCGATGAACCAGGCGTCGCGGAAATTCTGGCTTGTTCCCGTCTTTCCGGCTGCTGGCCAACCGAACTTCGCCTTGGTTGCGGTCCCGCTTTCCACGGTCTGCCGCAGCATCGCATTCATCATGCCGACATTGCGCAGATCAATGACGCGGTTCGGTGCCGGGCTCTTGTACTCGTAAAGCACCTTGCCTTCATTGGTGGTCACACGGCGAATAATGTGCAGCGGCGCCTTGTAACCGCCATTTGCAAAGGGCACGAAGGAATCTGTCAGCTCGAGCAGCGTGACTTCGGATGTTCCGAGCGCCAGTGAGGCATTCGAGGTGAGGTTCGATTCGATCCCAAGGCGGTGCGCAGTCGAAACAACTGTTTTGGGGCCGACTTCCATGACCAGCTGCGCCGAAACCGAATTCAACGAGCGAGCTAGCGCCTCAGCGAGCGTGACCTTGCCGAAATATTTGCCGTTGTAGTTTCCAGGCGTCCAGTTGCCAATGCGAACCGGCGCATCGTTGCGTACGGATTCCGGGGTGAAGCCCTGCTCCAGGGCTGACAGGTATACGAACGGCTTGAACGCCGATCCGGGTTGGCGCTTGGCCTCGCTGGCGCGGTCGAACTGACTGTTGGCGTAATCATAACCGCCAATGAGCGCCCGCACGGCTCCTGTGCCATCCACCGACACCATCGCGCCCTGCGAAACATTGAGTTTCTCGCCGTTCTTGCTGATCAAATCGCGGATTGATGCTTCGCCGAGCTTTTGCAATCCAAGATCGACGGTGGTGTCGACAATGACGTCGCTACGCACGTCGCCGATCAGCCCGGGCAATTCCTCCATTGCGCGGTCGGCTACGTATTGCTCAGAACCGCTCCAATAGGATGCAGCGCGTGTTGCCGGCTGCTTCATGGCAAAGTTCAGTTCCTTGTCGCCGATCATGCCCTGGTCGCGCATGGCGGCGAGGACAAGTTGCGCGCGATCACTCGCCGCTTTCGGATCGCGTGCGGGCGACAGCCTCGAAGGTGCCTTCAGCAGTCCGGCAATCAGTGCCGCCTCTGGCAAGGTCACTTCTTTTGCCGATTTGTCGAAATAGCGTCGCGACGCTGCGGCCACACCATAGGAACCCGAGCCCAGATACACACGGTTCAGATACATTTCCAGGATCTGGTCCTTGGTATATTTCTGCTCCAGCCACAGCGCCAGCAGCACTTCCTGAACCTTACGCTCAATGGTGCGCTCCGGCGTGAGGAAAAGGTTTTTTGCCAATTGCTGGGTAATGGTGGATCCGCCCTGTACCAGTCGCCCGGACATCACATTGGCCGCCATGGCGCGGGCCAAACCGATCGGATCGACGCCGAAATGCAAGTAGAAACGCCGATCTTCAATGGCGACCACAGCTTCTGGCAGGTATGGTGACATGTCGTGCAAACTGATGGCTTCTCCGCCTGATGCGCCACGATTGGCGATCAGGTCACCCTCCACCGAAACAATCTTGACGTTTGGCGGGCGGTCCGGAATTGACCACGTCGTTGTCTGGGGCATCTTGGCTGCGAAATAGATGACTGTCCCCGCCAAGGCGATACCGCCCCAGATGCAGAGCACGAACGACCAATAGACCGCACGCCGCACCAAGCCGAAGAAACCACCGCTTCCGCTGCCGCGGCGTGATTTGCCGCGTTTAGATTTGGTGGATTTTCGTGCGGTCTTGCGTTTCGCCACAGGCCTGTCCTCCGGATCTGCACGCAAATCGTCGCCCGAACGGCGGTCCGAACTGAACCCCGGCTCGATACGTTGTTTGCCCCTATCGCGTGATGCCATTAATAGAAGTCCCGCCCCACTGAGCCGCAAGAATGATCCGCGACCCCGTTGCAGGGTAAATGCGGCGATTTAAGGTGCGGTTAAAGTCGGCCTGATTCGATATAGAGCACGCCGGTGCACGATTGAGAAAAGCCACAACCAACGCTACCTTACCGGTATCAATTGACGGAGTTAATCCATGCGTTTTGTCGTACTCGCCGGTTTGTTGGCGTTCTTGAGCGGTTGCGGCGGCGGCGCCATAGAGCGCCTCAATCCTTCACCGGCATCGGAAGCACAGTATCGTCTCGGTGGTTGCCAGCTGCGCGGCCATGGCGTTTGCAAAGAGATGGGGGAGTTCTCCGGTCAAAGTGCCCAGACAGGTGCGCCAGCCAACTAAAGTCGGGTCGGTTCAGGCCACCGAGACAAAAAATGGTCGCACGCGTAAAATAATATCTTGCAGCCCTTGAAAAGTGGTGGAGCCGGTCCTATTTTCATTCTTGCGTAACGAGTGGTTCTCCTCCCATTTTTCGCTCGTTGCGTGTTCCCCTCTGGACGCTTTGGCGTTCACAATTCGCCGGGCTTTTGCCCGGCTTTTTTGTTTTGGCCGTCCATCACCTGAATTTTACTTCCTCTTCGCGATTTTCGCGTATCAAAGGAGAACGGGTTGGGGAACAGAGAATGGTAAACACCGGTGAAAAGACACGGGTCGATTGGGTCGATATTGCCAAAGGCATCTGCATAATCTTTGTCGTGATGATGCATTCGGTTCTCGGTGTCGAAAACGAGGCCGGGGCTCGAGGCTGGATGCATTCGGTTGTTGCGTTTGCCCAACCTTTCCGCATGCCGGATTTCTTCCTGATTTCGGGACTTTTTCTAGGCCTGGTGATCGACCGTCCATGGCTGCGCTATGCCGACCGCAAGATCATCCACTTTGCTTATTTCTACGTGCTGTGGCTGACGGTACAGTTCCTGTTCAAGGCACCGGGAATTATTGCAGAAAGTGGCACCGCAGGTGCTGTCTCCGCTTATCTCCTGGCCTTCATTCAGCCGTTTGGCACCTTGTGGTTCATCTACCTGCTGCCAGTCTTCTTTGTCGTCACCCGACTGGTCAAGAACGTCAACATCTGGCTCATCCTGACCGGTGCGGCACTGCTTGAAACCCTGCCTATCCACACCGGCTGGCTGGTGATTGACGAATTCTGCAGTCGGTTCGTCTATTTCTTTGCCGGTTACGCCTTAGCGCCGGCAATCTTCCGTATCGCCGATTTGTTGCGGCAGCGACCGTTGGTAGCCCTGACTATTCTCGGCGTCTGGGCACTCATCAATGGGTGGCTGGTGTTCCATCCTGCATCGGAGCCCTTTTCGGCCTGGATACCGGAGGAAAGCTACACATCAGGCGGCCTCGGCGGTTGGAGCAGCGTCCCGATAATCTCCTTGGCAGCCGGTTTCGCGGGAGCCTTGGCCATCGTCTCGATCTCCGCACTGATGGCGGGCTCGCTCTCCTCCTGGGAAAGGGTCGTCACACCTTTGCGTTGGCTTGGAGCTCATTCGATCGTCGTTTATCTGGCCTTTTTCCTGCCAATGGCGATCGCCCGTACCATCCTGCTAAAAACTGGTATCATTACCGATATCGGCACGATATCGCTTCTTGCGATGGTGAGCGGCGTGGTTGGTCCCGTTATCCTATACGGGCTGATCCAATGGAGCGGGTACGGGCAGTTTCTGTTCAAGCGGCCGCAATGGGCGCATATCGATCGCGCCCCGGCACGCAAGGAAGCGTTGGCTTCGGCCGAATAGCCGTCTTAACTATGCGCAAAAATGTCCTGCTCTTCCCAGCCCATCAAATCGAGCTTGGAGCGAGTTGGTAGAAACTCGAAACAGGCTGATGCTTCGCCGGATCGCCCGTCGCGCACCAGCCGCTGCTGCAAGATGTTGCGCAGACGATGCAGATACAAAACGTCGGACGCCGCATATTCCAGCTGGGCCTGGGACAGTTCTGGTGCTGCCCAGTCTGACGATTGCTGCTGCTTGGAAAGGTTTATGTCCAACAATTCGCTGCAGATTTCCTTCAGGCCGTGCCTGTCGGTGTAGGTGCGCACCAGACGCGAGGCGATCTTCGTGCAAAAAACCGGCTTGGGCATGACGCCAAAGGTGTGGAACAGCACTGCAAGGTCAAAGCGCCCGAAATGGAAGATCTTGGTAATGGCATGATCGCCAAGAAGCTTTACCAGGTTTGGCGCCGTTTTCTGGCCCTTCTCAATCTGAATGACGTCGGCTGACCCGTCGCCAGGCGAAATCTGTACGACACAAAGCCGGTCACGGTGGGGATTGAGGCCCAGCGTTTCCGTGTCGATTGCAACGGCATCGACCTGATAATTGTCGAGGTTGGGGAGATCGTTGCGGTGAAAGCGAATGCTCATGGGATTATCTCTTTCGATTACTTGGCGAGCGCTGCAAGGATGCGCGCCCACGATCGCTGACCCTTATGGAAAGAATTCAGCTCATATTTTTCGTTTGGTGAATGAATACGGTCATCTTCGAGGCCAAAACCTACGAGTAGCGATTCCATGCCGAGCATCGTCTGGAAATCGCCGACGATCGGGATCGATCCACCCATGGCGATGAGCACGGCCGGGTTCGACCATTCATCGCTCAATGCATTTTTCGCCTTGGTAAGCAGCGGTGATTCATAGGAAAGCTGAATTGCCGGCGAACCGCCATGTTCATGGAACTCCACCGAACAATCGGCCGGAATGCGTTCGCGAACAAACGCCCGGAAAGCTTCACGGACCTTCGCCGGATCCTGCTTGTGCACGAGGCGGAACGATACTTTAGCCGAGGCCTGGGCTGCAATAACGGTCTTGAAGCCCTGCCCGGCATAGCCGCCGGTAATACCATTGATCTCAGCGGTCGGGCGGGCCCAGATCAATTCCAGGATCGAGCGGCTTTTCTCACCGGAAGGAACGGAAAGCCCGATGGGTCCGAGAAAGCTTTCAGGTGTGGTGCCCAATCCATCCCACATTTGCAGAATTTGCGTGGGTGTTTCTTCGACACCATCATAGAAACCAGGGATCGTGATAGTGCCGTTCTCATCATGCAGATCAGCGAGCACCTTGGCGAGAATCCGAATCGGATTGGCGGCAGCCCCGCCAAAATGTCCGGAGTGAAGGTCCCGATCAGCGGCCTTGACCACTATTTCTTCACCGACAAGACCGCGCAGGCCAACTGAGATTGCCGGCGTTTCGGCATTCCACATACCCGTATCGCAAACGAGGGCAAAATCCGCTTTCAATTCGTCTCGATTAGCCTCCAGGAACGGCTTTAGGGATGGCGAGCCGGATTCCTCTTCGCCCTCGAACAGAATGGATACCCTGACCGGCAGTTCGCCATGGACCTGCTTGTAAGCACGGCATGCTTCAACGAAGGTCATTAGCTGGCCCTTGTCATCGGATGTTCCGCGTCCGGTGAGGATCTTGCGGCCATTGCCGACATCCTTGATTGCGGGAGCAAATGGGTCATTCTCCCACAACTCCAACGGGTCGACCGGCTGCACGTCATAATGACCATAGAACAGCACATGGGGCGAATTGGCGCTCGGTCCATCGTGGTGGGCCACCACCATGGGGTGGCCCGGCGTCTCGCGGACGCTGGCGTCGAAGCCAATGGACCTGAGGTCGGCTGCAAGCCATTCGGCAGCCTTGCGGCATTCAGCCTTGAAACCCGGATCGGTCGAGATCGACTTGATTTTCAACAAATCGAACAGGCGTTCCAGGCTTTTATCGAGGTTGTTATCAAGTGTGTTCAAGACAGGTTCAAGAGCTGGCATGGTATTTCCTGATTTCTATAGGCCGGGATTCGTGAAGGGGGTTCTTCTTAGCGTATTTTTGGAACCACGGCATAAAAAAGTGGCTGCGGCTGATGCCACAAAAGAAATGGTCGCCGTGGCGGGGGGACCACAGGCGACCAGATCACTACACTCATTTGCGGTCAACCCTGGAGAGGGGGATGAGGCTGGCCGCAGTCCGGGGTCAGGCGGGGGACGAGCCTATTAACCCGGACATCGATCTAACGTCGACACTTAGGATTTGGGGGGCAAACCGTGGCAATTCAAGGGCATTGTACATTACATCTTCGTAACAAACGCGTGATGCTCATTTGTCAGCATGGACACGTATTTGCGCGATCTTTCGGGGAAAGAAAAAGACAGCTCATTCCCTTTTCGCAGATCATCATTTAATCCTATCGCCCATGAAAAAAGGTGATCATCTCTTCCTCGTCGACGGGTCCGGCTACATCTTTCGGGCCTATCATGCGCTTCCCCCGCTGACCCGGAAATCCGACGGATTACCCGTCGGTGCTGTCTCGGGATTTTGCAACATGTTGTGGAAGCTGCTCCGGGAAGCCCGGGACACGTCGGTGCGGGATACCCCCACACATTTTGCGGTTATCTTCGACTATTCCTCACATACATTCCGCAAGGAAATTTATCCGGAATACAAGGCGAACCGCTCGGCACCGCCCGAAGACCTGATCCCGCAATTCGGGCTTATTCGCCAGGCAACGAAGGCCTTCAATCTGCCGTGCATTGAAAAGGAAGGCTTCGAAGCTGACGACCTGATTGCAACCTACGCGCGCATGGCCGAGGAGGCCGGCGCTGAGGTTACCATCATCTCCTCCGACAAGGATCTCATGCAGCTCGTCACGCCAAACGTGTCGATGTACGACAGCATGAAGGATAAGCAGATCGGCATTCCGGACGTCATCGAGAAGTGGGGCGTGCCGCCGGAAAAGATGATCGACTTGCAGGCGCTCACCGGCGATTCGACGGACAACGTTCCAGGCATCCCGGGCATCGGACCGAAGACGGCGGCGCAGCTGCTGGAGGAATTCGGCGATCTTGACCAACTGCTGGCCCGTGCCGGCGAGATCAAGCAGCAGAAACGGCGCGAGAACATTCTCCAATATGCGGAGCAGGCCCGCATTTCGCGTCAACTGGTGACCTTGAAAAAGGACACGCCAATCGATGTCGGCATCGAAGATTTCAGCCTGGAGCCGCAGGACGGCCGCAAGCTCATCGCATTCCTGAAAACGATGGAATTCAACTCGTTGATCAAGCGGGCGGCGGAAGCAACCGGTGTCGACGCAAGCGCGATCCAACCCGCGCAGCTCAAAATCGAAGCTGTGGCCGAGGCCCATGGACCCGACGTGGACGTTGGACCCGTGGCCGCTTCAGTTACGAACGGTGAAGCCGCGACAAATTTGGCGACCGGCTCAGCCAAGCGATCGGCGCCAAATGGGGCAGCAACCCCCGCTGATCTTGTCAAATCGCGTAACGACGAGATCCTTGCGGCCAAGTTCGATCGGAGCTCATACGCCACCATTCGCGATCTCGCGACGTTGCAGGTGTGGATCGATGAGGCGATGACGTCTGGCGTTGTCGCTTTCGACACCGAGACCAACTCCGCCGACCCGATGCAGGCGGAAGTAGTGGGCCTGTCGCTCGCTACCCGGCCCGGACGCGCTGCCTACATCCCGATCAACCACAAATCGGGCGACGGTGACCTCCTTGGCGGTGGGTTGGTGGAGCATCAGATACCTGAACAGGATGTCTTCCGTCTGCTGAAGCCGCTGCTCGAAGACCGTTCGGTTTTGAAAATCGCCCACAGCATGAAATATGAGTGGCTTGTCATGCATCGCCACGGGATCGATCTTCATCCCGTGGATGACACAATGCTGATTTCCTATGTGCTCGATGCCGGCGAAGGCAGCCACGGCATGGATAGTCTTTGCGACCGCTGGCTTGGACACAAGCCACTCGCCTATAAGGACCTGATCGGTTCAGGCAAGGCGTCTGTCACCTTCGACAAAGTCGCCATCGAGCGCGCCACCGAATATGCGGCCGAAGATGCTGACATCACCTTGCGTCTGTGGCGCTTGTTGAAACCTCGTCTTGTTGCGGATGGGCTCGTGTCGGTCTACGAGCGTCTGGAACGGCCTCTCATCCCCGTGCTCGCCCGCATGGAGGAGCACGGCATTTCCGTTGACCGGCAAATTCTGTCGCGGTTGTCCGGCGACCTCGCCCAATCGGCGGCAGCCATCGAGGAAGAAATCTACCGACTCGCGGGGGAAAAGATCAATATCGGCTCACCGAAACAGATGGGTGATATTCTGTTCGGCAAGATGGGGTTGCCCGGCGGGTCCAAGACCAAAACCGGACAATGGTCTACTTCCGCCCAACTTCTTGAAGACCTCGCTGCAGAAGGTCACGAACTACCACGGAAGATCGTCGACTGGCGCCAGCTGACCAAGCTGAAATCCACCTATACCGACGCTCTGCCTGGCTATATCAATCCACGGACGAAGCGTGTGCATACGTCCTATGCCATGGCCGCAACGTCGACCGGTCGACTTTCCTCATCCGAGCCAAACCTCCAGAACATTCCGGTGCGGACCAGCGAGGGCCGCAAGATCCGCACCGCCTTCATCGCAGAACCCGGCAACAAGCTGATTTCTGCTGACTACAGCCAGATCGAACTGCGCGTTCTGGCGCATGTCGCAGAGATTCCTCAACTCACCCAAGCCTTTGCCGATGGCATCGACATTCATGCGATGACCGCATCGGAAATGTTCGGTGTTCCGGTCAAGGACATGCCGTCCGAAGTGCGCCGCCGCGCCAAGGCGATCAACTTCGGCATTATTTACGGTATTTCGGCTTTCGGGCTCGCCAACCAGCTGTCCATCCCCCGCGAGGAGGCCGGCCAGTATATCCGCACCTATTTCGACCGCTTCCCCGGCATCAGGGATTACATGGAGTCGACCAAGGCCTTTGCGCGCCAGCACGGCTATGTGGAGACAATCTTCGGACGGCGCGCGCATTATCCAGAGATTCGCTCATCCAATCCTCAGCACCGGGCATTTAGCGAACGTGCCGCGATCAACGCGCCAATTCAGGGTTCAGCGGCCGACATCATCCGCCGTGCCATGGTGCGTATGGAACCGGCCCTGAGCGAAGCCGAGCTCTCGGCGCGCATGCTCCTGCAAGTGCATGACGAGTTGATCTTCGAAACCTCGGAAGCGGAGGTCGAAGCTACGATTCCGGTTATCCAGGACGTCATGCAGAACGCGGCAATGCCTGCCATCTCACTTGCTGTGCCGCTTCAGGTCGACGCCCGGGCAGCCAACAACTGGGAAGAAGCGCACTGATTTATTGTAGCGTGTCCAGCACCTTTCGCTGGGCGTGCATCTCAAGGAAGATGCGATAATCGCGGTCAAAACGCTTGCGCGCGTCGGCGTTTGGCTGCCTCGGATAGCCGCCCTGTTTCATCGCAATGCAGGCGGAAGGTAGGTCGGGGTAGAGTCCCGCCGCCGTCGCCGCGACCATGGCGGTACCAAGCAAAACCGCATCTTCGGCGGCGGATGTAATCACGGTGCAGCCTGTGGCATCCGCATAAAGCTCCATCAGCAGTGGATTCTTCGGTGTGCCCGCCGGTGACATGCATGGTGTCGATCGCATAGCCCTTGTCGTTCAGTGCATCGAGAATGTGGCGCACGCCAAGTGCAATCCCAACAGAGGTTCGCCAATAGAGGCGGCAGAGGCTGTCGAACGAAGCGTCGAGGGTAAGGCCACTGATCACACCCACTGCATGCGGGTCAGCGAGCGGCGAACGATTCCCGTGAAAATCCGGAAGAACGTGCAGCCTGCCAGCAAGATCCAGACCTTCCTTTTCACGCAGCTCCATCACCCTGTCGGTTATCTTCTTGTGCAGGGCGGTGTTTGGTTCACCAACGGCGCCGTGCCAGCGAATGACATGATCCAGCAATGCGCCGGTCACCGATTGTCCACCCTCGCTTAACCAGCAATCCGGGAGCGCGACACCATAATACGGGCCCCAGCCGCCACTGAAAGAGACCGGCTCCTGCGACAGAGCCATCAGGCAGCTTGACGTACCCGCAATCAGAGCAAGGTGGCGGTCGATTTCCGAAAGATCTCCAGCAAAGCCGCCCAGGACGCCGAGCGCACCAGCATAAGCATCGATCAATCCGGCGCCGACCTGGCACGCAGTGGTCAATCCCATGGCTGTGGCGGCTTCGGGCGTCAGCGCGCCGACAAAGGCACCCATTGGGCTCGCATGTTGCGGCAGATTTCCGCGCTCGATCATATCCTCAAGGCCGATTGTCTTGAGATAGTCGGATTGCCAGCCCTCGCTTTCATGCGCGAGATAGGTCCATTTACAGGTCAGCGTGCATTGCGAGCGCGCCACCGACCCCGACGCCTTCCAGGTCAGATAGTCGGCGAGATCGAAGAAATAGCCGGCCTTGTTCCATGTCTCCGGCAAATGCCGTTTCAGCCACATCAGTTTCGGGGTTTGCATTTCCGGAGACATCACGCCGCCAAGGAAACTCAGGACCTTGTGACCGGTGGCTGTGCACTCATCTGCTTCGGCCAATGCGCGATGGTCAAGCCAGACGATCGTATCCCAGCGCGGCTCGCCAGTGGTGGAAACCGTGAGCGGCGTACCCTCGCTGTCGCGTACGACCAGGGAACAGGTGGCGTCAAAACTTATCCCCGCTACATCGGAAGGGTTGACTCTGGCGGCCGCAACGGCACCCTGCACCGCGATGCACACCGATTTCCAGATATCTTCCGAATCGTGCTCCGCATGATCGGCAAGCGGTCGGTTCATCAAAATGGGATGTTCGACACGGCCGAGAAGATTTCCCATTGCGTCAACAATGCCCGCGCGCGCGCTCCCTGTCCCAACATCGACCGCACAGACGAATTTCGGCATCAACGAACTTTCGGTGTGGCTTCCAGCAAGCCCGGCAATTGCAACATGTCGTCGAATATACGGTCTGGTTTGAGGGACGCAAGTGCCGCTTCCAACCGCCCGCCCCGCGAATGTGTGCCGCCCGTAAAGGCAAAAACACGCATGCCTGCGCTTTTCGCGGCCTCAATTCCGGCCGGGCTGTCTTCGATTACGAGGCAATCACGCGGTTCAACCTTCATGGTTTTGGCTGCAAAGAGGAAGAGATCAGGGGCCGGTTTGCCGCGCTTCACCATGGTTGCGCTGAATATATGCGGATCGAGAAGGTTAAGCAGGCCAGTCAGTGTCAGCGACAAGCGAATGCGATCCGGTTGACTTGATGAGGCAACACAGCGCGGCACGTCGAGCTGCCTCAACGTCTCGGCGATTCCTGGGATCGGCTTCAAATCCAATTCAAAGCGCGCAAAGAGATTAGCGCGCATCTCATCAAGGTCAGCCTCGCTCGCAGCAAAACCGTAGTCTTCGTGCAATATCTTGCTGATTGTCGTCATGCTGCGACCGAGGAAGCGGTCGTACGCATCATCCTCGGATAAAGTCGTCCCGCTCTTGGCAATCATATCGAGCAGAACCGCAATGGAAATAGGCTCGCTGTCGACGAGAACACCGTCACAATCGAATATGACAAGAGCGGGCTTTGCCATTTGTCAAAGCTTGTCGAACAGATAGAGCTTCAAGGTTTCACGCGCGCCCTCATCCCAGAGTGTCCGAAGGATTCGCGAAAACGATTCGACGAAAACTGGATGACGTCCCAACATCTCCGAAAATATCGTTCATCGCAAGAAACGCCTTCGGATCGTCCTTTGCCTTCAACGCTTCAACCTTCAACCTTTCAGCGCTTGCATCGAGATAGTTCGTCGGCTTGCCGCTGTCTGTCGTCCCGGCGCAAAACCGGCACCAGAGCGCCGAAACCAGTGACAGACCAGTTATTCCCTTGCCAGCCTTGAGACGGTCTGCAGTCGTCGGCAGGATGAACTTCGGCTGGCGATTGGAGCCGTCCTGGCAGAGGCGCTGAATCGTGTCGCCAATCTTGGGGTTGGAAAAGCGCCTTACAATGAGGGCGAAATAGTCATCAAATGGCATGTTCGGAACCGGCGGCAGGACAGGAACGATTTCCTCAGACTCAAGCTTGATCAGGAAATCGCGGATCAACGGTTCCTCCATGGCCTCATGGACAAAGTGGATGTCCATGAGCGCTGCCGGATAGGCGATGGCGGCATGGCCACCATTAAGAATGCGGATTTTCATCAATTCATACGGCGCCACGTCCTGGACAAAAGTCACGCCAACTTTTTCCAATGCAGGGCGTCCGGTTGGAAAGTGATCTTCCAGCACCCATTGCTTGAAAGGTTCGCAGAAAACCGGCCAATTGTCCTCTACGCCGAAATCCGTCGCCAGAAGATTGCGCTCGCGGTCCGTTGTGGCCGGAGTAATGCGGTCGACCATGCTGTTGGGAAACGCGACATTGTCCTTGACCCATTCGGCAAGGGTCGGATCGACGAGTGCGGCGAGACCGCTGACGGCATCGCTGGTCACGTGGCCATTGCCCGGTATGTTGTCGCAGGACATCACGGTGAATGGCGCTGTGCCTTCGCTGCGACGGCGGATCAAACCGGCCAGGATCAGGCCGAACACGGTTTTCGGATCCTTGATGTTGGCGGCGTCGGCGACGATGGCGGGATGTTTTGGATTGAAAACACCGGAAGCAGGATCAATGAAATAGCCGCCCTCGGTGATGGTCAGGGAAACGATGCGGATCTTCGGGATCGGCAAGCCGTGCAATGGTGTTTGCCGTCTCGCCAGGCTTCAGGTAATCGATCATCGACGACGTGACATGAGCGATCCTGTGGCCGCTGTCCTGTTCGACGACAGTCGTCAGCCAATCCTGTGCCTCCAGCTTCTGCCGCATGGTTTCATCGGAGGCGAGCACCCCAGCACCGACGATGCCCCATTCATGGTCGGTCCCTGCATTGAACAATTCATCGAGATAGACGGCCTGATGCGCACGATGGAAATTGCCGATGCCAAAATGAATGATCCCGGCCTTCAGGTCGGACTGGTCATAACGAGGAACGCCAACATTCTGCGGCAATTTGTTGCAGCGTGGCTTTTGAGAGTTTGACAGTCATCGGGCTTTACCCCTCTTTCACATAAGGTGCATCTGTGCCGCGGTTGCCGCAGCACAGGAAACGTCAGCTCATCCAGTTGCCGCCGTCGACATTGTAGGTCTGAGCGACGACGTAATCGCTTTCGCTGCTCGCGAGAAAGATCGCCATGCCGGTCAGGTCTTCGGCGGTGCCCATGCGGCCATAGGGAACGGCTTCGCCGACAAGACGCTTCTTCTCACCTCGTGGCCTGTTCTCATATTTGGCAAAGAGCGCATCAACGCCTTCCCAGTGCTCGCCATCGACCACACCCGGCGCTATCGCATTCACATTGATGCCGTGTTCGATCAGATTGAGCCCAGCCGATTGGGTCAGGCTGATCACCGCAGCCTTCGTCGCGCAGTAGATCGCCACGAGCGGCTCGCCGCGTCGACCGGCCTGGCTGGCCATGTTGATGATCTTGCCACCCTTGCCGCGCGCAATCATCGCCTTCGCAACCGCTTGCAATGTGAACAGCGTGCCGGAGAAATTGACTGCGAAGAGCTTGTCGTAGCTTTCGCGGGTGATTTCGACGATCGGCTGCCAGATCGAACAATGCGGCA
Organism: uncultured Alphaproteobacteria bacterium; assembly: GCA_963777425.1. Taxonomy (GTDB): domain Bacteria; phylum Pseudomonadota; class Alphaproteobacteria; order Rhizobiales; family Rhizobiaceae; genus Phyllobacterium. Next base: position 142,575 of record CAVZQS010000009.1, read on the forward strand.
TTGTTGATGAGCACGTCGATGCCGCCAAACTTGTCGACCGTCTCGCCGACAGCTGCGTCGATCGACGCCTGGTCTGTAACGTCGAGGCGAACCGCGTGCGCCTCCGGCGCCAAGTTCCCTGGCGGTCTGCTTGCGCACGTTCCAGATTGATGTCGGCGATCACCACATGGGCAGCGCCTTCACGCAGATAGGCCTCAGCGAACGCCCGGCCAATGCCGCGTGCCGAACCCGTGATGAATGCCGTCTTGCCTTCCAGTCTGTTCATTTCAAATTGCCTACCATTTCAGATTGCCTGGCCGTTCGCATCAAAGCGGTGCAGCCGCGCCGGCTCTGGCGTGAGATATACCTGCTGGCCGAATTCGGTGCTGAAATCGCCATCGGTTCGCACGGTGATCTTGCCAACGCCGTCGACCTGTACGTGGATGAACGTGTCGGAGCCGAGATGTTCCGTCACGCCGACCGTCCCTTTCCAGGTACCTTCAGTTTTCGAAATACGAATATGCTCGGGCCGTACGCCAAGGGTTACGGCATTCTGCCTGGCTGCTTCCTGCCCCTCGATAAGGTTCATCCGGGGGGAACCGATGAAGCCTGCAACAAAGACGTTCCTCGGGCTACGGTAGAGGTCGAGTGGTGATCCAACCTGCTCGATGCGTCCGGCATTCAGGACGACGATCTTGTCAGCCATCGTCATCGCCTCCACCTGATCGTGGGTGACGTAAATCATCGTCGTTTTCAGCTGGTGATGCAGATCACTTATCTCGAGCCGCATGTTACCGCGCAGCGCAGCGTCGAGATTGGATAGCGGTTCATCGAAGAGAAACGCCTTGGGCTGGCGCACGATGGCACGGCCGATTGCAACGCGCTGGCGCTGGCCGCCGGACAACTGACCCGGCCGCCGGTCGAGATAGTTGGTGAGGTTGAGGATGTGGGCCGCGTCCTTGACCTTTTTATCGATCGCCGTCTTGTCCTGGCCATCCATCTTCAGCGGAAAGGCGATGTTGCCGTAGACACTCATGTGCGGATAGAGCGCATAGGACTGGAATACCATGGACAGCCCGCGCTTTGCCGGTGCCTCATTGGACATGTCCTTGCCGTCGATGACGATGCGGCCGCCGCTGAGGTCTTCAAGGCCGGCGATCATCCGCAAGAGGGTCGATTTACCGCAGCCGGAGGGACCAACGAACACAACGAACTCGCCATCGTTGATTTCGAGGTCGATTTCCGGGATGACCGAGGTTGTTCCAAATGACTTCGATACTTTTTGGAGCGTAATACTTCCCATTATATCCTCCCTGAAATCCTATTTCACCGCGCCGAACGTCAGGCCGCGAACCAGCTGCTTTTGCGAGAACCACCCCATGATGAGAATGGGAGCAATCGCCATGGTGGATGCAGCCGACAACTTGGCCCAGAACAAGCCTTCTGGACTTGAGTAGGACGCGATAAACGCGGTGAGCGGTGCGGCATTGGCGGCGGAAAGGTTCAGCGTCCAGAATGCCTCGTTCCATGCAAGGATGATATTGAGAAGCATGGTCGATGCGATACCGGGCACCGCCATCGGCGTCAGTACGTAGACGATCTCCTTCATCAGCGACGCGCCATCCATGCGGGCCGCCTCGAGGATCTCGCCCGGGATTTCCTTGAAATAAGTATAGAGCATCCAGACGATGATCGGCAGGTTGATCATTGTCAGGACCGCAACGAGGCCGAGACGCGTATCGAGCAGGCCCCAATCGCGGAAGATCAGGTAGAGCGGCACCAGGACACCGACAGGCGGCATCATCTTGGTGGAAAGCATCCACATCAGCACGTCCTTGGTGCGCTTTGTCGGTGAGAACGCCATGGCCCAGGCCGCCGGGATGGCGAGGGCAAGGCCAATCAATGTCGATCCGACCGAGATCACCACCGAGTTGGTCACGTGCTTCATATAGTTGGAGCGGCTTTGCACCTCATGGTAGTTTTCCAGGGTCCAGTCGAAGAACAGGAACTGCGGCGGCGTTGCAACCGCGGTCCCTTCAGTCTTGAAGCTGGTCAGGAAGGTCCACAGGATCGGGAAGAAGATCAGAAGTCCAATCGCCCAGCCGATGATGGTGAATGTCAACTTGCGTCGAGTCGTGACTGCACGGGCCATGGCTCTACCTCTCCAGATTTTTGCCGATGAGGCGAATGAGGAAGAATGCGACGATGTTGGCAAGGATGACTGCTACGATACCACCGGCCGAAGCTCCACCCACATCGAATTGCAGCAGCGCTTGCGCATAAATGAGATAGGTGATGTTCGTCGTCTGGATGCCCGGACCGCCATTGGTCGTCACCAGAATTTCGGCAAAGACGCTGAGCAGGAAGATCGTCTGGATCAGGATGACAACAGTGATCGCCCGCGACATATGCGGCAGCACCAGGTAGAAGAAGCGCGAGAGCGCCCCTGCACCGTCCATCTCCGCCGCCTCGATCTGTTCGCCGTCAAGCGATTGCAAGGCAGTGAGCAAGATGAGCGTCGCGAACGGCAGCCACTGCCAGGCGACAATGAGGATAATCGAGAACATCGGGACTTCGGCGAACCAGTCGATCGGCTGGAGTCCGAACGTGCGTGCGATCCAGGCAAAAAGGCCATTCACCGGATGCATCAGCATGTTTTTCCACACCAGCGCAGACACCGTCGGCATGACGAAAAAGGGCGCGATGACCAACAGCCGGACAATCCCTTGTCCGAAGAATGGCTGGTCAAGCACCAGCGCCAGCAATATGCCGCCGATCACCGTAATCAGCAACGTGCCACCGACCAGCACCAGGGTGTTCTTGAGCGCGGTGAAGAATGCCGGGTCGGTAAGAAAATATTGGTAGTTGAGGAAGCCGATAAATTCCTCGGTTCCCGGCATCAAGAGATTGTAGCGCAGGAACGAGAAATACAGGGTCATGACAAGCGGCACGATCATCCACAGAAACAGCAGGATGACGGCGGGGGACATCATGAAACGGGCAGTCGCGCGTGTCTGAAGCGTAGCCATGGTCGGGTTTCCAATGCAGCGATTGCTGAAAAGCGGGTCTCTAAACGGAGGCCCGGGCGGCCCCCGACATTCGCGTCAGGAGCCGTCCGGAGCCAGGAGGATCCTACTTGATATAGCCGCCCTTGGTCATCTCGCGGGTCGTCAGCTGCTGGGCGCTCTGCAGGGCCTGGTCAACACTGAGCGAGCCGGCAAGAGCCGCGGAGAACTGCTGGCCGACAGCGGTGCCAATGCCCTGGAACTCAGGAATGGCAACGAACTGACCACCCGTATAGGGTACCGGCTTCACGGTCGGCTTGCTCGTATCCGCCGCGTTCATCGCATCGAGCGTGATCTTGGCGAAGGGGGCAGCCTTCTCATATTCCGGATTGGCATAGAGCGACTTGCGCGTGCCCGGAGGAACGTTGGCCCAGCCTTCCTTGCTCGCGACGAGCTCCGTATAGGCCTTGTCCGTCGCCCAGGAGACGAACTTCTGCGCGGCTTCCGCCTTCTGCGTGCCCGCCGGCACGCCGAGGTTCCAGGCCCAGAGCCAGTTGCCGTGGTTCTCGACGCCACCGGTCGGGAACAGTGCATAGCCAACCTGATCGGCGACCTTGGATTCCTTGGGGTTCGTTACGAAGGAGGCAGCAACCGTCGCGTCGATCCAGATACCGCATTTGCCAGTCTGGAACAGCGCGAGATTTTCATTGAAGCCGTTGGAAGACGCTCCGGGAGGGCCGGCTTCCTTCATCAGGTCGACGTAGAATTGCAGCGCCTTCTTCCATTCCGGCTGGTCGAATTGCGGGGTCCACTTTTCATCGAACCAACGCCCGCCGAAGGAATTGGCAGTCGCCGTCAAGAGCGCCATGTTCTCGCCCCAGCCGGCCTTGCCGCGCAGGCAGATGCCGTAGGTCTCGGTGGACTTGTCGGTCATCTTCTTCGCCGCTTCGGCGATCTGGTCCCAGGTCGGCTTTTCCGGAATGGTCACGCCGGCCTTTTCGGCCAGGTCCTTGCGGTACATCACCATGGCGCTTTCGCCGTAGAACGGCGAGGCATAGAGCTTGCCGTCGACCGAGACCGCGTCGCTGATAGCTGGCAAAAGGTCCGCCTTGTCATAGGCATCGCCGAGGCCATCAAGCGGCAGCAGCCAGCCCTGCTTGGCCCAGATCGGTACTTCGTAGGTGCCGATGGTCATGATGTCGTACTGGCCACCCTTGGTGGCGATGTCGGTGGTGACGCGCTGGCGTAGCACGTTTTCCTCGAGCGTGACCCACTCGAGCTGGATATCCGGATTTTTCTTGGTGAAATCTTCGGTCAATTTCTGCATGCGGACCATGTCGCCATTGTTGACAGTGGCGATGGTCAGCGTCTCGGCATGGGCTGCACCGCCGAGCGCGAGCGCAGACACGGCTCCGAGCAGAAGCGTTCTTGATAACATCTTATTCCTCCCGAATGTTATGAGCAATTGCTTGTCGTATGGGCAAATACTCACACAACGACAAAACAAGTCAAGAGCAATTCGTCGCTGCATTGCAACAATAGGAGGACGACTAGCGGGCGAGCAGGGTTTCCGCGGTGTACTCGTCGGTGATCAAGCCGTTGATAAGCTTGCCTTTTATCGCCGCGACAATGCCCGGCAGCTTCTTCGGCCCCTTGGCGGTGGCGATGACAAGGGCAGTGTCTCGCGGCGGGATCTGCGCACTGGCGACGCGGTCATTGGTCAGGCCCTCGATGGGCTGGCCGTTCTCGTCGAAAGCGCGGCCGATGATTTCGCACACGGCTCCGGCTGTGCGCAGGGCGTTCAGCTCCTCGCGCGATATGAAGCCATCGATGAAGAGCGGCGCGTCCTCCTCCAGATCGCCGATGCCGAGAAACGCCACGTTCGCGCGTGCCGACAATTCCAGCACCGGGCGGATCATCGCCTGACTGTGCAGGAGCTCGCGCTCCGCCGGCGAGGAGGCGATGACCGGCAGCGGCATCGGGAAGGAACGCGCCTTGATCTTGTCGGCAATGTTGAAGATGACGTTATAGAATGCCGCCGAACCATCTGGCGAAATATTGCCGGTCAGCGAGACGACCTTGTGCTGCGGGCATTCGATCGGCGACAGCTGCTCGATCGCTGCTTTCAGCGTGCGGCCGGTGCCAATGCCAAGGATGATCGGCGCGTCCGACCGGAGCCAGCGCGTCATCTCTGCCGCTGCCGCATCGGCAACGCCAAGCGTCGTCGATGTGGAGCCCGGGTCGGTCGGCACCACTTCCGCCATCTTCAGGCCGAATCGCTGCTTCAGCTGTTCGGCGAGATCGAGGCAATGGGCGATCGGATGGTCGAGCCGGACCTTGACCAGCCCTTCCGAGACGGCGAGCGACACCATGCGCTGCGCCGACTGGCGCGAAATGCCAAGCTTGGCGGCAATCTCATCCTGCGTATTGCCGGCAACATAATAGAGCCAGCCGGCGCGCGCCGCGTCGTCGAGCTTGGTCGTTGTAACCTCCGGCTTACTCACTTATTTGCCCCATCCTTAAGCTCCTCGCGGTGCTCGTCGCTGATGGGGACCCCGGATTTCTTATGCCCGTCCGAGTGCCCGAGATCGCGCTCCGGCCAGACGATATCGCGTACTAGTCGCTTCAGCACCTTGGCCTCGGGAAAGCCGCCGTCGCGCTTGCGCTCCCAGATCAGATCGCCGTTCACACGGATCTCGAACACTCCGCCGGTGCCGGGGATGAGCGCCACTTCGCCGAGATCGGCGCCGAAGGTAGACAGCAGTTCCTGCGCCATCCAGGCGGAGCGAAGAAGCCAGCTGCACTGCGTGCAATATAGAATGGTGATGCGCGGTTTCGTTGTCATGTTTCGTCTTTTATCATTTCCGGACTGGGATGTAAGCTGCCGTTTGGGGCGACCAGGACATAATGGTTCGTGTTCATCATGGTGGACATCTCAACCACCTCCCTTACGGACCCGTTCGGCCATATCGATGGCACCGCAAAGGGGAAACAGGGGAATTGGATAATTGTCCTTCGACCCCGGCAGCCGTATTCCGGTGCAGCGGAGCTTGCGGCGGCATTGCGGCTTCTTGCACGTCTTGTGGTAGCTATAAACAGTTGCCATTGCCTGAAAAAGCGACAGCATTACTACCCGATGCCGATGTGTCCGCTTCTTCATCTCCCCTTCCGCATCATATTGCTCGTCGGTCTGTTGGGCTCTCCACGGTCGTCTTTCCAAAGGGACGGTCGGCAACGGCTTCGGTATGAAAGAGCTGCGATAAGGTGCTGAAATCACTTTCTCCCCCTCGGCATCGCGAACAACTCCTCACCCTGACACCTCCTGACAGAAGGTTGTCAGGAGGCCTGCGCTATATTTATCCACGAAAGAGCGTAAGAACGGTGCGGGGAGGACAGGCCATGGACAAGATCGAGACACTGGGCAGCGCGGCGGATTTCGATTTCCTCATCGGCGAATGGAACATCCGCAATGTGCGGCTGAAGGAGCGTTTCAAGGGGTCTGACGACTGGGACATCTTTCCCGCCACATCGAGCGTGCGCAAGATCCTCGAAGGCACGGGGAATATCGATGAGATGGACATTCCGGCCAAGGACTTCGCCGGGCTGACGGTACGTCTGTTCAACCCGCGTGACGGCTCGTGGGCGCTGCATTGGGCGGACAGCCGCGCCAATGTGATGTTTCCGCCGGTCATCGGCCATTTCGACAATGGCAAGGGCGTCTTCTACGGCGACGACACGGATGATGGCGTACCGGTGCGGGTGCGCTTCCTGTGGACGCCCTCGTCCGACATGCCGATCTGGGCGCAGGCCTTCTCCAGGAATGGCGGCGAGACCTGGGAAACCAACTGGATCATGGAGTTTACCCGGCGCACCTGACGGGCCGCGCGCCTCATGCCGGGCCCGCTGAAACGGGCAGCATCCTCCCAAGCCTGCCCTTCCATCAGGACCCGGCTGGGGGCGCAAAAATCAGCGACGCGACATCTCGCGCGCAATGCGGGCGAAATCCGCCTGCTTGATGCCGATATCGGCGCGATCACGCGGGCTCATGTCCTGCAGCATGGCAAGCGCCTCGCGATAGGCACTGTCATTGGCGCGGCGGCGGGCGGCGAAATCAATCAGAAAGCTCATGGCCTGTTTCCTGGTGGGTCTGGTTCAACAGGCACAAGATAGGCGCAGGGGTGAAAATTGTGCAGTGCAATATCCGCATGGGTGGTATGTCATCAATTTAGGAGTAACAGCTCAAATAATCAAATAATGCAAAAAATGGGATGACAGCTGAGCAGTCACCCCTGTTATTTAAAGCCCATTCTAATACCTGTTTTTGACTGTTACTGGTCCGAACTTTTAGCCCTTGGGCGGGTTAGGATCATTCCCGTGCGAATCTCGCTCTCTTATTTGGCCATTGCGGCCATGAATGAGCAGTTCCGTTTTTTGGTTCTGGGCGATTTCTCGCCCTGCACTTATTGCGGCCGCCTGTGTTGGGTGCACGGATGTTGCTTTTTCGGCACCTGCACCCTTAACAGCCTAACCTTTTTCGTGCGGGACGATACGTTGATTACGTTTTGTCATCGTTGTTCCTTTTTAAGTTAGGCAATCAGGCTTGCGGTGTGATCTTCCACAATTGCATTTGCTGCGTTTGATTTGAATGATTCAGCAGAGTTTTTTGTGTTTCTGAGTATAGGTTTCAGTCCAAACCAACGTGTGGTCGTTCGATGCTTTGAAAAGCACGAAGTACTGGGCATTCGTGCTTATGAGAATTTCAAAACGATAATTTGAGGCTGTCTCACCAATAGTTCTGTCGACGATGGGAGCGTTTGGCGCATTTAACTTGGTCGAGTTTACACAGTTCAAAGCGTTGGCCTTAGTTGTGTAGTTTTCTGACCAATAAATGATTCCGAATTGTAGACGAACTGAACGCGGTACTGATTGTTCGCCCCAACCGACGCGAACGAACGGTTCGCATCTCTAATTCTAATGCCTCCTACAATTATTAGAAAGCATTTCTCCAGTGGACGTCCACCAATCTGAACATCTTTTTGAACATCTTTTTGAACTGAATAAATTATTCGGCGTAAGCAAAGAAGCCATGGCCCGCACTTACGCAGATTTTCATGACGAGGCCTTAGCCTTCGTAGTCGTCCACGACGGCAAAGTGCAGAGCATATACCGCGACCCAAAGCGGTTTCCCTTTATACATGTCCAACCAGAGCAAACAATTCCAACTGGCTCCATGTTTCATAAAAAAGGTCACCAGATTGGGCTGCCAAGTGATGTTGACAGCCGTCTTCCTGAGATCTGGGTCGAGCCCGTACGTACGCATGAATCAAAAATCTTGACCGAGCAGGTTTGTCTGCTTAACGGGAACTACGCCATCATAATGCTTTGGCATGAATACTCGGAAATAGAAGAAAACGACGAGCGAACTGCAAAACAAAGACTCAACGATAGACTATCCTTCAGACGCACGTGAGTTTTAACCATCCAATTCAACAGTTAGCGAGCAATGCGATTCGATTGGCCTCATCCCCCAAACTGCTCTTCCTGTTCCACAGTCAGCGGTTTGATGCCAGGCGTCGGCGGTTCGGGCTGGTCGTCGCCCTGCGCGACGGGTGTGGTCGCGGGCGGGGTGCGCGGCGCGGTTGTGCTGCAGCCGGCGAGCGCCGTACTGCACAGGATCAGGGCGAGAAGCGCCCCTCCCAACTGCTTCGCAGTCTCCCTCCCTACACGGGGGAGGGTAAGGGGTGGAGGAGCCCTCAACTATCGCCCATCTTCAGCGCCTGGATGAACGCTTCCTGCGGGATTTCGACCTTGCCGAACTGCCGCATGCGCTTCTTGCCTTCCTTCTGTTTTTCCAGAAGTTTGCGCTTGCGCGAGACGTCGCCGCCATAGCACTTGGCCGTCACGTCCTTACGCAGGGCCGAGATGGTTTCGCGCGCGATCACCGTGCCACCGATGGCCGCCTGGATCGGGATCTTGAACATGTGCTTGGGGATCAGGTCCTTAAGCTTTTCGCAAAGGTCGCGGCCGCGCTTTTCGGCTGCGGCGCGGTGCACCATCATCGACAATGCGTCCACCGGCTCGCCATTCACCAGCACCGACATCTTGACCAGGTTGCCCTCGCGGTAATCCGACAAATGATAGTCGAAGGAGGCATAGCCCTGGCTGATCGATTTCAGCCGGTCATAGAAATCGAATACCACTTCATTGAGCGGCAGGTCATAGGTGACCATGGCGCGCTTGCCGACATAGTTCAGATCGATCTGGATGCCGCGGCGATCCTGGCAGAGCTTGAGGATCGAGCCGAGATAATCATCGGGGGTGAGGATCGTCGCGCGGATCCACGGCTCTTCGATGGTGGCGATCTTCATCACCTCCGGCATGTCGGCGGGATTGTGCAATTCGCGCTGGGTGCCGTCGGTCATGTTGAGCTTGTAGACGACGCTCGGCGCGGTGGCGATGAGATCGAGGTTGAACTCGCGCTCCAGCCGTTCCTGGATGATCTCGAGATGCAGCAGCCCGAGGAAGCCGCAGCGGAAACCAAAGCCGAGCGCGGCGGAGCTTTCCATCTCGAACGAGAACGACGCATCGTTGAGGCGCAGGCGGCCCATGGCGGCGCGCAGATCCTCGAAATCCGCCGCATCGACAGGGAAGAGGCCGCAGAAGACGACGGGCTGCGCCGGCTTGAAACCGGGCAGGATTTCGGCGGTCGGGCGCTTGTCCTCGGTGATGGTATCGCCGACGCGGGTGTCGGCGACTTCCTTGATCGAGGCGGTGATGAAGCCGAACTCGCCGGGGCCAAGCTCATCAACGGCCAGCATCTTCGGCGTGAATACGCCGGTGCGCTCCACCGGATATTTGGCGCCGGTGCCCATCATGCGGATGGTCTGGCCCTTTTTCAGGACGCCGTCGATGATGCGCACGAGGACGATGACGCCGAGATAGGCGTCATACCACGAGTCGACCAGCATGGCCTTGAGCGGCTTGTTGCGGTCGCCTTCGCGCGGCGGCGGCAGCTGGTTGACGATGGCTTCGAGCACATCCGGAATGCCGAGGCCGGTCTTGGCGGAGATGAGCACGGCCTGGCTCGCATCGATGCCGATGACTTCCTCGACCTGCTCGCGGATACGCTCCGGCTCGGCGGCGGGAAGATCGACCTTGTTCAAAACCACGACGATCTCGTGGTTGTTGTCGATGGCCTGATAGACATTGGCGAGCGTCTGCGCCTCGACGCCCTGAGAGGCATCGACGACAAGCAGCGAGCCTTCGCAGGCGGAGAGCGACCGCGACACCTCATAGGCGAAATCGACGTGGCCAGGCGTGTCGATCAGATTGAGGACATAGGTCTCGCCATTGTTGGCCTTGTAGCTCAGCCGGACGGTCTGCGCCTTGATGGTGATGCCGCGCTCGCGCTCGATATCCATCGAGTCGAGCACCTGCTCCTTCATGTCGCGCAGCTCCAGCCCGCCAGTCGATTGGATCAGCCGGTCGGCAAGGGTGGATTTGCCATGGTCGATATGGGCGACGATGGAGAAATTACGAATGTGATCTAGTGGAGTGCTCATGCGCGCCACATAGAGCATTTCGGGCAGATTTGGAAGGGCGGGCGTGTACGGCAAGCGCGAAGGCAACGAATAATTTTACCCGGGTATATTGACAACAGCATTTTACCCGGGTAAAAGCCTGCCATCCAACAGGCGAGCGAGATCATGGAAACGACAGAACAGACATGCACGGCCTTTCAGGGCGTGCGGAAGATCGCAAGCGGACCGCAGGTAAAGGTGGCGCTGGCGCTGAAGCGCGCGGGCGATACCGGCGAGGCGATCCTCGTTTTCGACGATGCCACGGGGAAACAGGTCGAATTCGAGCTGCGCGGCAGCGATGCGGAAATCGCCGCGCGGCTGGACCAGAGCGAACCGCGCAAGCAGGGCCGACCGAAGCTCGGCGTTACGGCACGTGAGGTAACGCTGCTGCCGCGGCACTGGGACTGGCTGAACGGCCAGCCGGGCGGCGCTTCCGTTACGTTGCGCAAGCTGGTCGATGCGGCACGTAACGAAAATGGCGGGCGCGAAAGGAAGCGGCAGGCGCAAGGTGCGGCCGACAGCTTCATGATGGTGATGGCCGGCAACCAGCCGCACTACGAAGAGGCGGCGCGGGCGCTTTATGCCGACAATGTGCAGCGGTTCACAGATTTGACGGAGCAGTGGCCCGCGGATGTGCGCGACCATGTGCGTATGCTGAGTGAACCAGCATTTGGGCTGGGAGGATTGAGCGGAGCTTAAGGCAATCTTGCCCTCATGGTTCTGGGTACCATGAGGGCAAGTAAAGTTTCCGATCAAACGCCGATCTTGCCGCCACCCTTTTTGGTGATAGCGAGGACAGATGGGCGAACCGGCATGCTGTCCTTGAAGTCCGGCCAGCGGGTGGACAGGTCCTCATAATAGGATGGACGGCCGAAGGGCTTCCAATCCTCGCCGCCATCGCCCGGATGCTGGACAGCAACCATGAAGGTTGCCATGTCCGGCAGCATGAGCGGACCGCACATTTCCGCACCGACAGGCACTCGGAAGAACAGCTTTGACGTGGCGCGTGCCCCGCCTTCCGTATCGACTGCCCAAAGACCATCGGTGCGGCCGGTTTCCTTGGGTGAATTGCCGTCGGTGGATACCCAGAGGCGTCCATCCGCATCGACCGAGCAATTGTCGGGCATGCCGAACCAGCCATTCTTGGTAGTATCGGTGGAGAAGGATGCACCGACATCGGCCACGGAAGGGTCACCGCATTTCAACAAGATTTCCCACTTGCCCTTGGTGGCGGCGAAGTTCCCATCTTCCTCGGCAATTTCGATGATGTGACCAAAGGCGTTCTTGGCGCGCGGGTTGGCACCGTCGACCTGCTCACCTGTGCGCTTGGTATTGTTGGTGAGCATGACATAGACCTTGCCATTGACGCCGTTCGGGCCAATATCCTCGGGGCGGTCCATCTTGGTCGCTCCAAGCAAATCACCGGCGCGGCGGGTTTCGATCAAAACATCGGCCTGGCTCTGGAAGCCGTTGGCTTGCGTCAGCGGTCCTTCGCCGAAGACAACCGGCAGCCAGTTGACCGAGCCGTCGACGTCGAACTTGGCGACATAGAGCGTGCCGTCATCGAGAAGATCCAGATTGGCAGCGCGGTCATCCGGGTTGAATTTTCCGGTGGTCACGAACTTATAGACATAGTCAAAACGCTCATCATCGCCGAGATAGAAGACGACACGGCCATCCTTGGCAACGATGGAATCGGCGCCCTCATGCTTGAAGCGCCCCATGGCAGTGCGCTTTTTGGGAATTGAATTGGGATCGTTCACATCGATCTCGACCACCCAACCAAAGCGGTTAGCCTCGTTCGGGTCCTTCGACAGATCGAAGCGGTCGTGGAAATTACCCCAGTCGTAAACGCCTTCGGGGATACCCATGCGCTTGTAATTGGCCGCTTCCTTGCTGTCTGCCGGCAATTCACCGATGAAATAGCCATGGATGTTCTCTTCGCCCGATACATAGGTGCCCCACGGCGTAACACCGCCTGAGCAATTATTGACCATGCCGAAAACTTTTTTGCCGGAAGAATCCGCATTGGTCTTGACGCGGTCATGCCCGGCAACGGGCCCAGACAGCTGCATTTCGGTGTTGGCGGTGATACGGCGATTGAGCTTGCCATCCTTCACGACCTGCCATTTGCCACCCTCCTTCTTGATCTCGACGACGCTGCCGCCGTGAGCAGCCATTTCAATGTCAACACGCTTTTGGTCAGCCGGTAAAACTTCCAGCTTGCCTTCGACGACCTTGACGATGCCGGGGAACATCAGATGCTCGTTGGTGTATTCGTGATTGACGACGAGAAGACCATGTTCCGACGAACCGTCGATCGGAATATAGCCCACATAGTCGTTGTTGTAGCCGAACTGCTTGGCCTGAGATTCTGGTGTCTGGTTCAGCGGATCGAACTCGGGCGAATCGGCAAAAATGCCATCACCCCAACGCAAAAGGACATCCGCGTCATAACCGGCGGCGACATGGTGCGTCTCATCAATGCCGACCTCGACCTCCTCAAAAGTGAAAGCTGACTTGCTTTCGGCGCGCGCGTCATCTGCAAGCATCAGCGCCATGGGGCTAACAGTTGCGGCGATGGCGGATACGGCGAGTGAGCCTTTTAGGAAGCCGCGGCGCGAGAAGCGTGCTGCAATCAGTTCTCCCATCGTCGCGTTGTCAGTCGGGTTGTGACCCGGACCGTCATTTTCCTCGAGCAGGCTGGTGCGGAATGTCTGAGATTGGTCGTTCATGGCGCTTACCTCTGGCTATCTGGCTGGGGAACGGATTGGAACCGTAATTCCCCGCTATGACGGCAGCGTAACAGTCTGATGACAAAACCCCATGTTTGTGCGCACTTGCGACGAAGGTCGCCACCAAAGATCACGCTGCCGCGATGAGCCCGCCATAAACATCGAGGTCGACATTACCCCCGGAGAGCACGACGGCGACCGTCTTGCCCTTGATATCCACTTCGCCAGTCGCCAAAGCGGCCAGAGCAACGCATCCGCCAGGCTCGACGATCAGCTTGAGATAATTGGCCGCATCACGCATGGCGGATCTGACCGCGCCATCCGAAACGGCGACACCGCCGGCAAGATTGTGCTTGTTGATCGGAAAGGTCAGCTCACCCGGCTGCGGCGTCAGAATGGCGTCGCAGATGGAACGGTGGCCAGCTTCGTTGCTCACACGCTCACCAGCAATCAGGGAACGGCGCAGATCATCGAAATTTTCCGGCTCGACGCCCCAGATGCGGGTCTGTGGAGAGGCGGCCTTCACAGCAACGGAGATTCCGCTGATGAGACCCCCGCCTCCGCTCGGCACGAAGACTTCGTCAAGAGTTAAACCGCGTTCCCTCGCCTCAGCAACGAGCTCAAGGCCGATCGTCCCCTGCCCGGCCATGATCGAGGGATCGTCATAGGGCGGTACCAGGACCATACCGCGTTCTTCTATGAAGGGTATCGCAACCGCTTCGCGGCTCTCCTTGTAGCGGTCAAAGAACACCACTTCGGCACCATAGGACCGCGTATTGGCGATCTTGGTCTGCGGTGCGTCGGCCGGCATGATGATAACGGTATTGATGCCGAAAAGCCGTGCCGAGCTGGCGACGCCCTGGGCGTGATTGCCCGAGGAGAAAGCGACAATGCCCCGTGCCCGTTCCTCTGCAGTGAATTGACTGATGCGGTTATAGGCCCCGCGAAACTTGAATGAGCCAGTGCGCTGCAGACATTCCGGTTTGAACAGGATGCGCGCGTCATATCGGGCATTCAGCGCTTCCGATTCTATGAGCCGAGTGGGCATAAGTTGGCCTTGAAGCCGCGATGCGGCCGCCTCGACATCGTTTATTCCAACGGCAAAACCCTGGCTGTCCATCCGGCCCTCGCTCAAACGCTTTTGTTTTTCGCAATTCCGGACGGAACCCGCATCGGAATTGTTTCTTGATGACATCGGATTGATAGCACTCTGATTGGCTTCAATCACTCAAATCATTGTCATCATGGCAATTGAAACGGGTTGCCCGATACTGTTCAAGCGCGACTTTTCAGATATTGCGGCAGTTCGGCAATGGAACCAAGGATCGCATCACTGAGCGGGCCAAGATCGTCGAGCGTGCTGTTGCCTGACAAAACGCCGATGGCCAGCCCGGCGCCCGCCGCATGAGCCATTTCGAGGTCATGGGCATTATCGCCGACCATGGCAATCACATCCGGCTTCAGGCCGGTTCTGGCAGCGAAAAGGTGCAGCTGGTCCGCATGCGGTTTGGCGCGCGTCACTGAATCATAGCCAATGATGGCGCTGAACAATGCCGTCAGGCCCAATGCCCCCGCAGTTGCCCGGGCCCCTGCCTCCGAATCATTGGTGGCGATCCCGAGCACAAAGCCCTGTGCCACCAGCGCTTCGAGCGTTTCCCGTAGCCCTTCGATGCCAACAGCGCGGCGGGAGCCTTCCCGTACCGCGTAGTCGTCGTAAGCGCGAATGCGTTCGCGCTTTTCAGCGAGCGTCAGTTCCGGATGCCACAGATCGACGATGTCGTGGATTGTCCCGGCGGCAACAACAGAGCCGCCACGGAACTTTTCCATTTCCCAATCGTAACCGCCAGCTTCGACAAGTGCCCGCGCCCGTGCCTCATCGCCATCGGCGGCCTTGTGCGCCAGCTCCATGGTGATGCCGAACCAGGTGCGGTTGAAATCAACCAGCGTGCCATCCTTGTCGAACAGGATGCCGCGGATTTGTGATGAGCCGGCGGTTGCCATCAGGCTTCCAGCGAGCCGGGCCTGGCGTTGTCGGACCGTTTCGTGCCCAGCAATTTCATCAGGTCATCGCCGCGGCGCGTGTAGCGATGACTGCGGCGTGTGAGAATCCGCCCGGCCTGGGGGGCCGTCAGTGTGATGTCGCCGCCCGGATCACCGGGGATGGTCACTACTGTCACGAGCTTCGCACCGGCCTCTACCTCATCGCCAATTTCGGTATGGAACAGGATCATGCCTCCCCGTGGGGCGCGGATCATTTCGACATTCTCGAGCGGGGTGACAGGACCGTTGAAATCGACCTTCAATTCGACGCTGCTGTCACTGATGACACCGCGATGGACGAGGAAGCGATAGAGGCCTTCGGCATCGGATTTGCCCGTTTCGATGTCGACGTCGTTCAGGCCGCGGAATTCCACCGTAGTGACGGCGCGCGCTTTGCGCTGCGCCTCCGGCAGCTGCAGAACAGGATGGGTGCAGGCTTCCTCGAATGCTGCATCGGCCGTGCTATCCCAGGACAGGATGGCCGTCGATCCGAGAGCGGAAGCGAGGTCGTACATCTCCGGCAGGAAAGTCTTGTGGACATAGAGATAGCTTTCGCTTTCGTCATCGCAATGCAGATCGAGCACGATCTCATGCGGCAAGGCAAGACGCAGAAGTTGCGCCTTCAGCCGCTCAGCGAGTGATTTCGACGCATCAATCGCCGGGAGTGCCGCAGTGTCGAAGGTTTCAAGCAGCGGGAAGGAGCGGTTGAAGTTGACGTTGGAGAAGAATTCGAAACGGCCAAGGTGGTGATGCGCCAGCCACTGCGCAGAGCCGATTGGATTGGCCTGCGGCACCACGGTGATATTGCCAGCGACGCGGCCTTCCATCTCGGCCTTTTCAAGCATGGGAATGAGAAAATGCAGCGCGGCCTGCCCCGGCAATTCCGAACCGTGCAAGGAGGATTGCAGATAGGCCGCCACGGCCATTTCATTCCTGCCTTCGAAGCGCAGCACGCGCAATTCGATTGAGTTGCCCGGCACATCGCCGGCCAGCGTGATCGTTTCCGTCTTCATCATTCTCTTCCCGATAACCCCGTCTGTAACCTTGGCCTTATTTATCGCGACGCTTGCGCAGGTGCGCGACAAGCCCTTGCGTGGAAGCGTCCTTGTCCTTCGGCTTGACCTCGCCGGAAACGACCGGCAGCAGTTCGGTTGCCAGCTCCTTGCCAAGTTCCACGCCCCACTGATCGAAGGCGTTGATGCCGAAAAGCTGCGCCTCGACAAAGACGCGATGCTCGTAGAGCGCTATGAGGCGCCCGAGCGTGTAAGGATCGAGCTTGTCGTGGATGATGGTGATCGACGGCCGGTTGCCGGTGAAGACCCGGTGCGGCGCGATCCGCTTCACTTCCGATTTCGGGAGGTTCTTGGCCTTGAGCTGCGCTTTGGCTTCTTCCAATGTGCGGCCCTTCATCAGGGCTTCGGACTGGGCGAGGCAGTTGGCGAGCAGCATCTCATGCTGGTTATCGAGGTGCGGCTCGTGTCCCTTGGCGGCGACGATGAACTCGACCGGAATCGTATCAGTGCCCTGGTGCAGAAGCTGGAAGAAGGCGTGCTGGCCGTTGGTGCCGGGCTCGCCCCATACGACTGGGCCTGTCGGGCCGGAAACCGGCTTGCCATCGACTGTGACACCCTTGCCGTTCGATTCCATGTCGAGCTGCTGCAGATAGGCGGGAAGCCTGGAGAGGCGCTGATCGTAAGGGATGACAGCGCGGCTGGTATAGCCGGAAATGGCGCGGTGCCAATAGCCGATCAGACCCAGCATCATCGGCAGGTTCTTGGGTAGCGCTGCCTTGCGGAAATGCTCGTCCATCGCATGGGCGCCATCGAGGAAGCGGCCGAAATTCTCGGGGCCGATGGCGATCATCAGCGGCAGGCCGATGGCCGACCAGATGGAATAGCGGCCGCCGACCCAATCCCAGAAGCCGAAGATGCGGTCTGAAGGAATGCCGAAAGCGTCGACCCTGTCCAGCGCCGTGGAGACGGCGGCGAAATGCTGGCCGACTGTCGCCTCGCCAAGCGCGTCGGCAATCCATTTGCGTGCCGCCTTGGCGTTGGTCATGGTCTCGATGGTAGTGAATGTCTTCGACGCGACGATGATGAGTGTCGTTGCCGGATCAAGGCCGGCGAGCGTATCGGCGATGTGCGCGCCGTCGACATTGGAAACGAAATGGGCCTTCGGGCCATCATGGTATGGCGACATGGCGAGCGTAGCCATGGCAGGTCCGAGATCGGAACCGCCGATACCGATATTGACGATGTCGGTAATCGGCTTGCCTTTCGAACCCTTGATCTCCCCCGACCGCAAGCCGTTGGCGAAGGTGCCCATGCGGTCAAGCACGTCCTTGACGCCGGGCATGACGTCCTCGCCATCGACCTTGATCGGTTTGCCAGAGCGGTTGCGGAGAGCGATGTGCAGGACAGCCCGGCCTTCTGTATTGTTGATTGGTTTGCCGGCAAACATTGCGTCGCGGCGTTCTTCGACCTTCGCTACCTTCGCCAGATCGCCAAGTAGCGACAGGCCTTCATCATCGACAAGGCATTTCGACCAGTCGAGGAGCAGGTCATCGAGCTGGAGCGAATAGCGGGAGAAGCGCTTCGGGTCATCGGCGAAGACGACGCGCATATCTTTCGGCGCGCGCTTTTTCCAATGTGCTTTCAATGCCTGAACCGACCGCTTGAGGCCGTTCGCTTGTACTGACGCCATGTCTGTCTCCTGAAATCACGCTTGATGGTGGGCAAACTGCCACCGGAATCATTTTAGTTCAATCAACCGGAGGAAGAATCTCCGGCCTTTCCATAATACGGCAAGTCTGTGCTGCAAAAGCAGGCGGAACTGCGGCGCTTCAGGCGCTTCTAATTGCCTGAATATTATTCTAACTTTCCTCCAGCAGGGAGGGACTGAGCATGGACTTGACGGGAGAAGAACGGATTGCAGCTTCGCGCGATACCGTATGGAAAGCCTTGAACGATCCTGGGATCTTGAAAGCATGCATACCTGGTTGCGAAAGCCTTGAAAGAATCTCGGATACGGAGCTTGAGACAACTGTCGGCGTCAAGATCGGGCCGGTCAAGGCACGCTTCAATGGCAAGGTCGAGCTGAGCAACCTCAATCCGCCGCTGTCCTACACAATCTCCGGCGAAGGCAAGGGTGGCGTTGCCGGCTTTGCCAAGGGCGGCGCCGACGTGACCTTGACCGAGGAGGGCGCCGAAACGGTGCTTGCCTATGTGGTGAAAGCGGATGTGGGCGGCAAGATCGCCCAGGTTGGCAGCCGGCTGATCGCATCGACATCGAAGAAGCTGGCTACACAGTTCTTCGAAAACTTCAACGCGGCCGTCAGCGGAAGCTAGCGCGAAATACCCCTGCCTGTCGCAATTTCCATAAGCCATGGCGGAAAGCCGTTTGGGTTTGTGGAGGCGAAGCCGGATATCCTGACCGCACGCGATTTCGCACCGGGTTGGATATTCATGCGCTCTTTTGATTTTGTCATCGTCGGATCTGGATCGGCCGGTTCGGTCGTTGCGGAACGACTGTCCGCAGATGGGCGGTATTCGGTACTAGTTCTGGAAGCGGGCGGCAGCGACCGGCGCTTCTTCGTGTCCATGCCGCTTGGCTATGGCAAGACGTTCTACGACAAATCGGTCAACTGGATGTATCGCGCTGAACCTGATCCAGGTCTCGGCGGCACCGCCGACTACTGGCCGCGTGGCAAGGTGCTCGGTGGATCAAGTTCAATCAACGCGATGGTCTATGTCCGCGGCGCCGCGGAAGATTTTGACGAGTGGCGCGACCGCGGGAATCCCGGGTGGGGCGCTTCCGACCTTTTGCCAGTCTTCCGCTCACTTGAAAATCACGAAGGGCCATCGAACAGCCTTGGCCGTGGCGGTCCGCTTGAGGTCACCGATTGCTCGGAGCTGTTCCATCCGCTGGCCAATCAATTGATCAAGGCCGCGCAGGAGGCCGAGCTCGCCTACAATCCCGACTTCAACGGGGCGACGCAGGAGGGCGTCGGCGCATTCCAGCTGACGACCAAGGGCGGACGCCGCATGTCCGCCGCTCGGGCATTCCTGCGACCAGCGATGAAGCGACCGAACGTAACGGTCCTCACTAATGCCATGGTAACCCGGATCACCTTCGACGGAGCGCGAGCGACCGGCGTCGAATATGTGCGTCACGGCAAATGCGAGGCCGTCAAGGCGGGCCGTGAGGTCATTCTGTCCGGCGGGACGATCAACACACCGCAACTGCTCGAGCTGTCAGGCGTCGGCGATGCGGGACGCTTGCGTGAACTTGGCATTCCCGTAGTGCAGCACAACGCCCAGGTTGGCGAAAACCTGCAGGATCACCTCGGGATCAACTATACTTACAAAGCCAACGTTCCTTCGCTCAATCAGGTGCTCCGCCCATGGTGGGGCAAGGCGCTCGCGGGAATCGAGTATCTGCTTTTGCGAACAGGACCACTGTCGATCAGCATGAACCAGGGCGGCGGCTTCTTCCGCACCGATCCCTCGCGCAAGCGCGCCAATATGCAGCTCTATTTCCAGGCGTTCTCTACCGTGGTGCCCAAAGCCGGCGAGCGGCCGATCCTGACCCCCGATCCCTGGCCGGGCTTTTCCATCGGCCTTTCCAATTGCCGCCCCACGAGCGTCGGTTCGATCCATGTTCGTTCCGGCAATCCGATGGAACAACCGCGGATCGTGCCGAATGCGTTTTCGACAGATCATGACGTGGCGGAGATGCTGGACGCCGTGAAATTCCTGCGTAAGGTTGCCGCAACGCCGACCATGTCCAGGTTGATCGTCGAGGAACTTCTGCCGGGGCCTTGCTGCCAGAACGACGAGGAACTGATCGCGGATTTCAGGAAGCGCAGCGGGACTGTGTACCATCCGGTTTCCACCTGCAGAATGGGTCCGGATCCGTCGCAATCGGTAGTAGACCCACGGCTTCGTGTGCATGGCATCGACCGGCTGCGCATCATTGATTGCTCGGTGTTTCCCAACATCATATCTGGTAACACCAACGCTGCGGCCATGATGGTCGGCGCAAAGGGGGCAGCGTTGGTGCTGGAGGATCAGAGCTAGCCGTACCTGGCTTCGAGCAGATCAATGTCACGAACCATCTTCGTGGCCATGGTGCTCTCGAGCCGCCTCGCCCGGACGAGCCGGTAGATTTCCTGCCGCTCCGCCTTCAGCGCAGTAATGTGCAGCAACTTCCCGATTTCCTCGCTGCGCGCAGTTTGCTCGCGCTCCTCACCAAGGTGCATGCGTTCATCGATACGCTTGCGGTAGAGCTCCATTATCTGCGCGGCCACGTCGGCATAGGTGTCCGCGTCGGCGCGCCCTGCCGCAAGATCGTGCTGAGCTCGTTCGACCGCCATGATGGCCGCCTCGGCAGCCGCAATGCGCGCATAGTCCTCTTGCTTTTGATGGGAATCCTCAATGGGCAAGTCGATGTTCTTGAGCAGGCGGGGAAGACAAATACTCGCCATGATCAACGACAGGATGATAACGCCGGTTGCCAGAAAAATCACAAGATCGCGTGCGGGAAACAGGCTGCCATCGGCAAGGAACAGAGGCAGTGTCAAAATGCCAGCAAGGGTAATGGCGCCGCGCACACCAGCAAACGACATCGTGGCAATGAGCTGCCAGGTCGGACGCACCACGGCCTGCCGTTCGCTCGCCGGACGCGACAAGGCAATGCGCCACGATGCCCAGATCCAGAGGAAGCGCAGTGCCCCCAATGCGGCATAAATGACGACGACATAGAAAAGCAGCCACCAGGGACTCGAATGCTCCGCCTGGATGTTCTCGACTGCACCAGAAAATATGCCTGGCAGCTGTTCACCCAGAAGCACGAAGATGGTGCCATTGGCGGCGAACTGGACGGTGTCCCAAACGGCAGTGCGCCGAACTCTTGTCAATGCTAGGGACTGGGCGGTGATTTCGGAATAGCTCATGGTGATACCGGCGGCGACAGCCGCGAGAATGCCCGACGCGTGGACATGTTCGGCGAGAAGATAAGCGCCGAAAGGTATGAGCAGACTGATGAGGATTTGCGAGCCACTCTCTTCGCCAAGATGCCGGGTCAGAAAGGCCTTGCCTCGAGTGACGCCGACTGTGACGCCAACCCCGATGGCGATACCGGCGAAAGCAAGCCAAAGGAAGGTAAGGAAGGCCTCGGATAGTGAGAAAGATCCAGTGAGCATGGCCGCTACGGCAAAGCGCATGCAGACGAGGCCAGACGCATCATTGAGAAGCGACTCGCCTTCGAGGATGTGCATCATGCGCGACGGAATCGGCACGCGGGCAGCGATGGATGAGACGGCGATCGGGTCGGTCGGTGAGATGATTGCTGCCAGGGCAAAGGCCACCGGAAGTGGAACAGACGGGATCATCCAATGAACGAGGAAGCCGAGGCCGACCACCGTCAAAATGACAAGGCCAAGCGCCATCTCCAGAATGATGCCTTTGTCGCGGAACAGACCTTCCTTGGGGATGCGCCAGCCATCGAGGAACAGCAGCGGCGGCAGAAACAGAAGAAAAAAGATATCCGGATCCAGCTCCACCCGAATGGTGGTCACTGACGCGATTGCCGCGCCAAGACCGATCTGCACCAGTGGCAACGGCACTGGCAGAGGCAACATGCGGATGATGGAATCGCTGACGACAACGGCCAGCAACATCAGCAGGACAACGGTTATTGTTTCCACGGCGAATCCAGTATCGTCAAATAGCAGGATGAAGGAGGAGCACGTGCTTTGTCGAGGCGAACCGTGGCAACTTTGCGCCCGGATGATGCTCTTTGGATGAATTGCACGAAACAATTGCACAACCATTTTTACGTTTACGTTAATGTAAATACTTGCGCAGGCGACACCTCTCGCAATAGATAGAATTGTTGAGTAGCATGTGCGGGGTTTGGGGAACCGCGTACGGCTTCAAGAAAGCTAACTGGGAGGTTAATGTGGCCAAAGAGACAACACCGGCAAGAGCGCGCGAAGCGCGCGCCGGCGCAACCGGCATCCGACAAGGCGGCAACGACCGCTGCACCTGCATCTAGAAAACCAACCGGTAGTGTCAAGACGGCCGCGACCAGCAGTGGTTCCGGAACAAGGCCAAGCGCCGCAAAGGTAGCCAAAGCACCCGCGAAGGCGACTAAAACTGCAGTTGTCGCCTGCGAAGGCTTCGGCCAAAACACCAGCGCCCGCCAAAGCGGCTGCCAAGCCTGCAGCAAAGGCATCCGCCTCTAAGGCAAAGGCCAAGCCGGCGAAAGCAGCTGACACTGCGGAAGCGATAACCACGGCAAAGGCTCCTGCGAAGGTGACTGCCGGGGCCCCGGCCAAGACGCCAGCGCCAGCACAAGCCGCTGCAAAGGCTGCACCAAAAGCTGAAACAGCGCCAAAAGCAAAATCGCAGGCGGTGAAGACAGAGCCGAAAACGGCAGGCGTGGCGCTCAAGCCATGGGTAAAGCACTATCCCGATGGCGTTCCTGCAGACATCGCTCCGTTACAGTATGAGTCGGTCGGCGATTTGTTCGCCATGACCTTCAGAGAGTATAGCAACCGGCCAGCATTCAGCTGCATGGGCAAGACCATCACCTATGCCGAGCTTGATCGCCACTCCAGATCCATGGCCGCATGGTTTCAGTCGCGCGGACTTGTCAAAGGCGATCGCGTCGCGGTGATGATGCCCAATGTGCTGCAATATCCGATCGCGATTGCCGCAATCCTTCGGGCTGGTCTGACCGTCGTCAACGTCAATCCGCTTTATACGCCGCGAGAGCTTGAGCACCAGTTGAAGGACAGCGGCGCGAAGGCCATTGTCATCCTGGAGAACTTCGCTGCAACGTTGGCGAAGGTCGTCACCAAGACACCGGTCCAACACATCGTCGTCGCGGCGATGGGAGACATGATGGGTCTCAAGGGTCATCTGGTGAATCTCGTGGTGCGGCGGGTCAAGAAAATGGTTCCCGCCTGGTCATTGCCGGGGCACACGCCATTCAAGACGGCCTTGGTCAAGGGTGCAGCTCAGAACTTGAAACCCGTTGACGTCAAAGGGCAGGACATCGCCTTCCTGCAATATACTGGCGGCACCACCGGCATTTCGAAGGGCGCGATCCTGACGCACAGCAACATTGTTTCCAATGTCGCGCAGATGCGGCTGTGGTGCGATGTCGCCTACCGCATCAAGCCGCGTCCCGAACGACCTGACCTTCATCTGCGCACTGCCGCTCTACCATATCTTCGCTTTGACGGTGAACGCGATGATGGGCATGGAACAGGGTGCGCTGAATGTGCTTATTCCAAATCCGCGCGATATTCCGGGCTTCGTGAAGGAACTGCAGAAACACAAGATGCATATCTTCCCGGGCCTGAACACGCTGTTCAACGGCCTTCTGAACAATGATGATTTTCGCAAGCTCGACTTCTCGGGACTGATCCTGTCGCTCGGCGGCGGCATGGCGGTGCAGAAGCCGGTGGCCGATCGCTGGCAGGAAGTGACAGGCTGCCTGATCACCGAAGGCTACGGCCTGTCGGAAACATCGCCCGTTGCTTCGGCGAACAGGCTCGACGCTACGGAATTTTCCGGTACGATCGGATTGCCCCTGCCCTCGACAGATTTTTCCATCCGCGATGACGATGGCAAAGAGCTTCCCTTTATGGAAGTAGGCGAGATCTGCATACGCGGACCGCAGGTGATGGCGGGCTACTGGAACCGCCCGGACGAGACGGAGAAGGTGATGACCGCCGACGGGTTCTTCCGGTCCGGTGACATGGGCTATATGGACGAGCGCGGCTACACCAAGATCGTCGATCGCAAGAAGGACATGATCCTGGTCTCCGGTTTCAATGTCTATCCGAACGAGATCGAAGAAGTCGCCATGGAGCATCCCGGCGTGCGCGAGGCAGCGGCTATCGGTGTTCCCAACGACAATTCCGGCGAGACGGTGAAGCTCTTTGTCGTGCGCAAAGATCCAGCACTGACCGAGGAGGCCGTCAAAGCTTTCTGCTCTGAACGGTTGACCAACTACAAACGTCCGCGCACCGTCGAGTTCCGCGACGAACTACCGAAGAGCAATGTCGGCAAGATATTGCGCCGGGAATTGCGGAACTAGGACAGGTCCGGGGAGGGCTCGATCCCTCCCCGCCCATTTTCGCGGCTAGATTGGCTGGCCGACGTCGATGCGGTTTCCGTCCGGATCTTCGAAAACGAAGGCCCTGAGCCCATAGTCTTTGTCACGCAGCCCCTTGATGATGCGCAGGCCCTGGCGCTGGCAGATGGTGTACAGCGCATCAACGTCGTCCACGATCATGTGGATTACATTGAAAGGAGCGGCCTTGTGATCCTTCTGCAAGGTCAGATGCAATTCGGCCTTGTCGCGCTTCAGGATCATGAACCCGACCGGATCTCCGTTCTGAAAGGTCTTGGTGAAACCAAGCACGGTAGCGTAGAAATCGTGGGCGCGGACGATGTCCTTGACGGGCAGCATAGCCGCTATACGTCCAAACTGGATCGAATTGGCAAGTTTGTCATTCATGTCATAACCTCATGGTTTGGAAGACAGCGACAAGTACGACGCACGGTGGCATCAAGGCGTCGATGCATTTCCTCAAACAGATCATGAGACGGTGCCCACATCCTCCCTATAGCGGGAGGGTGAGCCATCGGCAAAGTGCTTATAGCTGTCAGGCAGCCTTTTCGCGAACCTGGTAATCCTTGATCGCAGCGAAGCGGATCGCCTTCCAGCGCTCCGCTTCGTAGGACAGCGAGAAGGAATTCTGCGCCAGGAATACCGGATGATTGTCGAGGTCGTGGGCGATGTCGGCGCGGTGCGCATTGATGAAGCGCTGCAGCTCCGCCGGGTCGTCCGCCGAGATCCAGCGGGCAACGGTGAAGCGCGCCGGTTCGAAGCCGACTGGCAGCGTGTATTCGACCTTCAGCCGTTCAGTAAGGACGTCGATCTGCAGTGCACCGACCACGCCGACAATGGCGGGCGAACCGTCATCGGGCAGGAAGAGCTGGACAACGCCTTCTTCCGCCATTTGCTGCAGTGCTTCGCGCAGCTTCTTGGCTTTCATCGCATCGTCGAGCCGCACACGGCGCAAGATTTCCGGCGCGAAGTTCGGGACGCCGCGGAAGAGGAGATCTTCGCCCTCCGTCAGGGTGTCGCCAATGCGCAGGGTGCCATGGTTGGGAATGCCTACCACGTCACCCGCCCAGGCCTCGTCGGCAATCTGGCGGCTGCGGGCAAAGAAGAACTGCGGAGCCGACAGGCCCATTGGCTTGCCGGTGCGTACCAACTTGGCTTTCATGCCGCGCGACAGCTTGCCAGAACAGACGCGCAGAAAGGCGATACGGTCGCGATGATTGGGATCCATGTTGGCTTGGATCTTGAATACGAAGCCGGTCATCTTGTCTTCCGTCGCTTCAACCTTGCGGGTATCGGCATCCTGGGCACGCGGGCTTGGACCGTAGTCGCAGAAGGCTTCGATGAGATCGCGGACGCCGTAATTGCGCAGTGCCGAGCCGAAATAGACCGGCGTCATGTGCCCTTCCCGGAAAGATTGGAGATCGAAAGGATTGCAGGCATCACGGGCGAGCGTCACCTCATCGATCCAGGCCTGGCGCTCGTTTTCCGGCAAAAGGCCGGATGCGGCGGCGGCCTCGGGGCCGTTGACCGGTGTCGGCACTTCTTCCTCGTCGCGCCTGCGCACCGTATTCGTTTGCAGATTATAGGTGCCGGCGAAGTTCTTGCCGCGTCCGATTGGCCAGGTGATGGGAGCCGTGTCCAGCGCCAGCTTCTGCTCGATCTCGTCGAGAATCTCGTAAGGATCGCGGCTTTCCCGGTCCATCTTGTTGACGAACGTAACGATTGGAATATCGCGCATGCGGCAGACTTCGAAAAGCTTGAGCGTGCGCGCTTCGATACCCTTGGCGGCGTCAATGACCATGACTGCGCTGTCGACGGCGGTCAGGGTGCGATAGGTGTCGTCGGCAAAGTCTTCGTGGCCGGGCGTATCGAGCAGGTTGAAGATGCAATCCTTGTACTCGAATGTCATCACCGATGTGACGACCGAAATGCCGCGATCGCGCTCAATGTTCATCCAGTCGGAGCGTGTCTGGATACGATCCTTTTTGGCCTTGACTTCACCGGCGAGTTGGATCGCTCCGCCGAACAGCAGCAGCTTTTCGGTCAGTGTGGTTTTACCGGCGTCCGGGTGTGCAATGATCGCAAAGGTACGGCGCTTGGATACAGGATGGTCGGCAGAAGACATAGAGACGGCTCAAACTCGATAAAGGAAAGGTTGCGCGCCTTCTATCAGTCGGAGCCCGTGCCGTCGACTGTCAATTCTGAATAGCAGATCAGGCGGTTTCGGTGAACTGCCCGGATCGTTCTTCGGTCAGAAAGGGCTCGATGGCGATGCGCTTCGTGCTTTTGACCGTCACGAAACTGTTTGGCGGAACCGGCATCCAGTTTCCGGCCTCGCCATCAAGAGGCTCCGACACCACACAAAGACCGGCGCTTGCGAGACTGGCGGTGTAGAGCGAGGGGGCGAAGCGATCGGTGGCATATCGAACCGCATAGAGCTGCTTGCCGTCAGAGAACGCGGCGGTGAGCCGGATGAACGCCGGTACATCTGCGCGATCGGCCTCAGCCACGATGGCAGCAACTGCATCAGCCAAGGCCTGCGCTGGATCATCGTCAAGACCATGCTGCATCATCAGCAGGAAAATCAGCTCGGAGTCGGTCGAGCCCAGCTTCTGCGCGTACAGCGCGTCGTCGAGCCGGGCCTCCAGTCCGCGGCGCAGCCGATCGAAATGACCGATCTGACCATTATGCATGAAGCTCCATCTGCCGGATACGAAGGGGTGGCAGTTCATTCGGCTGGTCGCGCCGCCAGTCGATGCCCGGACATGGGCGAGAAAGAGGTGCGAGCGGATCTGCCGCGACAGGCTCTTCAAGTTCTGATCGGACCAGGCGGGCAGGATATCCCGGTAGAGGCCTGGCTCATCCCTTTCGCCGTACCAGGCCACGCCAAAGCCATCGCCATTGGTGCGGGTCTTGGCTTCATGGGCATCATGGCTTTGGGCAATCAGCGAATGACAGGGAGAGGCAATGACATCTTCAAGATAAAGTTGTGGTCCAAGATAGGCTGCCCAACGACACATGAATCACCTGGATTTGATCATAATGACCGACAATACCGCGCAAATGCCCCCTTGGGAATCGCCCGGATCGGCGTAGCCTGTTAGAAGGAGATTGTGTGCAAAGAATGGATGCATCAAATCTTGTGAGTTGACGGTTCGCGCCGACTGGTGAAAAAGGTCGTTTCATGTCTCAAGAAACCGATTCCGCCCATCCAAGAAATCCCGCGCTCGGCATTGTCCGCTTGCCGCATGGCGTGGGTGTTGAATTACCCTCTTACGAAACCTCCGGGGCAGCCGGTATGGATCTTCGCGCTGCCGTACCCGAGGATCGCCCATTGCTGCTCCTGCCCGGGCGCAGGGCGCTGGTGCCGACAGGTCTGATCTTTGAAATTCCGAAGGGTTTCGAAGCGCAGATCCGGCCGCGTTCGGGCCTTGCGCTCAAGAACGGAATTACATGCCTCAACACACCCGGAACGATTGATTCCGACTATCGTGGTGAGGTAAAGGTGATCCTGATCAACCTCGGCGACGACGACTTCTATGTGACACGCGGCATGCGTATTGCGCAGGTCGTTCTGGCGCCCGTTGTCCAGCTCGCTATCGAAGAGCGGCAACATGCCAGCGACACTGCTCGCGGTACCGGGGGGTTCGGGTCAACGGGAACGTCTTGATTGAATTTTCGACTGGGAGGTCGTCATGGACAAGGGCAGGGTTTTCCGTCAGCTGCATGAGCGATCCGAAATCTTTCTCATGCCCAATCCGTGGGATCCCGGAACGACAAAATTTCTCACGTCGCTGGGATTTAAGGCACTTGCGACCAGCAGCGCCGGCTTTGCATTCTCGCGCGGACTACCTGATGGCGGAATAACATTCGATGTGATGATGCAGCATTGCCGTGATCTGGTCGCGGCGACCGACCTGCCCATTTCCGGTGATTTGGAAAAGGGCAAGGGCGATAGCGCTGATAGTGCCGCAGAGACGATATTTGCGGCCGAAGCGGCTGGTCTGGCCGGATGTTCGATAGAGGATTATTCCGGCGATCCTGACAGTCCGATTTATGATTTTTCACTTGCTGTCGAACGTGTCGCCGCCGCTGCCGAGGCGGCGCGTGCGCTCAAGACCGATTTCGTATTCACTGCGCGGACCGAAAATTTTCTACACGGCCGGACCGATTTCGATGAAACGATCAAGCGCTTGCAGGCCTTTGAAAAGGCCGGTGCCGATGTCTTGTTTGCTCCCGGTATCTCTGACCTTGAGCACATCAAGACGATTTGCGCTTCGGTGTCCAAGCCGGTGAGCGTCATGGCTCCGGCCTCGCTCTCGGTCGGCGAACTTGCCACGATCGGCGTGCGGCGCATTTCGCTTGGACCGCGCCTGACTACGGCAGCGTTTACAGCCATTCGCGACGCAGCACGCGAAATTCTCGACAAAGGCACCTTCGAGTTTAGCAAGTCAGGTGTGCCATTCAGCGAGCTGCAGCAGCTCTTTTCGCAGGGCGCAGACAAGGAAAGATGAAATGACACGCCCCGACCTGGTGATTTTTGACTGCGATGGAGTTCTGGTCGATACGGAAACACTCGCCAATCACCATCTCGTCAAGATGCTCGGTGCATCCGGTTATCCCATCACTTTCGAAGAGGCCCGCCGAGACCTTTGTGGCATGCCGATGCGGGCGGTGAAGGAAAAGGTCGAGGCGGAGGGCTATTCCCTTGGCGAGGATTTTGTCGACCGGTGGTATAAGGCCATCCCCATCATCTTTGAAGATGGTGTAGAGGCCATCCCCTATATTGAGGATGTCATTTCGGCAGTGAAAAAGGCCGATCTCCCCTATTGTGTCGCCTCGTCGGCCAACCTCGAGAAGATGCATATCACGCTCGGCAGGACGGGTCTGATCGTACATTTCCAGGATGTTCTCTATAGCGCCTCCATGGTCGCACGCGGAAAGCCATTTCCGGATCTGTTCCTGCATGCCGCCAAGGAAATGGGGTATGAGCCCTCGCGGGCGGTCGTAATCGAAGACAGTGTTGCCGGAACGAAGGCCGGCACGGCTGCCGGAATGCGCGTCTTCTCCTATTGTGGTGACGACCATGCGGATCTGGAGGGTCTGACGGCGGCGGGAGGCATTCTCTTCGATGACATGCGCAAGTTGCCAGCATTGCTGGGAATAGACTGATGGAGAACCCCCTGAAGGTCATCGATATGCACACGGGCGGCGAGCCTTTGCGCATTATCACCAGCGGCTACCCCGAATTGCCGAAGGGTACGATCCTTCAGAAGCGCGCTTACGTCCGCGACAGTCATGATCATTTGCGCAAAATCCTGATGTTTGAACCGCGCGGACATTTCGACATGTATGGCGCGCTGCTGGTGGAACCGAACCTGCCCGGCGCTGATCTCGCCGTGCTGTTCATGCACAATGAAGGCTATTCCACCATGTGCGGTCACGCGATTATCGCGCTCGGCCGCTATGCTGTGGACTACGGTATCGTGCCGAGAGTCGAACCGGTCACGACGGTTCACATCGAATGCCCGTGTGGCATGGTCGTCGCATCAGTCGAGGTTCGAGAGGGCAAATCGGGAGGCGTTTCGTTTGAGAGTGTGCCGGCCTTCCTGTTTGCCAGCGACCAGACCATAGACCTGCCCTCCTTTGGCAAAATAACGTTCGATGTCTCTTATGGCGGGGCGTTCTATGCATTGGCGGATTGCCGTCAATTCGGCCTCGAATTTGGGCGCGATCCCGCACAGAAGTTCATCGAAGCAGCAACCACTCTGACGGAAGCTGTCAAGGAGGCGGTACCGCTCGACCATCCCGACCACAACGATCTGGCATTTCTTTACGGCTCGATCCTGACGGACGGCGCTGATGGCTGGAACGAAGGTCCGACAAAGAATGTCTGTATATTCGCCGATGCGCAGCTTGACCGCTCTCCGACCGGTTCGGGCGTGACCGCAAGGCTCGCCGCGATGCATGCCAAGGGCCAGATACGCGAAGGCCATGCCCGGATCTTTGAGAGCATTGTCGGATCACGCTTTGCCGGATTTGTTGCGGCGCAGACCAAAGCCGGGGTTTTTGACGCTATCACCGCCCGCGTTTCGGGGCACGCCTATTATAGCGGCAAGGCCGAATACATCGTCGAGGACGACGACCCACTGGGCCAAGGTTTTCTGGTTCTTTAAAGCAAATTCGCTCTGGACTGACAGCACCACCGTAACATGGGCTTGAAAATTTATTCAACCAAATGGTTGACTATCGAATATTACGATGATACTAAACCATATGGTTGAATTTCAGACACCTCACCTCGACGCGGTTTTCCATGCTCTCTCCGATCCAACACGGAGAGCCATTCTACATCGGCTGACCGAGGGCGAACGTACCGTCGGCGAGCTTGCGACACCCTTCAACATGTCGCTGGCTGGAGCCTCCAAACATATCAGGGTGCTGGAAGGTGCCGGATTGGTACGCCGCCATGTCCAGGGCCGGACGCATTTTTGCCAGCTCGAGGCGGCCCGCCTTGAGGAGGCGCAGGAATGGCTACGTACCTATGAGCGGTTCTGGACAACGCGTCTCGACGATCTCGAGGAAATCCTGCGCGAGGAAGATCGCGCGTCGGCTCGATCAAGCGAACATTCGCCGTCGAGTCCTGCCAAATCTGATAAAACGTCAAGGAGCACGAAATGAACGAGCATGTCGGAAATGATCGTCTCGGTGTTGTGACAGCGCCCCGCACGATTCGCATCGAACGCATCCTTCCCGGCCCGGTCGAACGGATCTGGATCTACCTCACGGAACCGGACAAGCGAAAGAAATGGCTGGCCGAGGGGCCAATGGCCAATTATGTCGGCGGCGACGTCGAACTGACCTTTCACCACTCGCAATTGTCAAACGAACCCGCGCCGGCCGACTACCAGAAGTATGAGGGGCACACAAACAAGGGCAAGGTCACCCGATACGATCCGCCAACGCTGCTGAGCTTCACCTGGCCAGAATCCACGGGCGAACCGTCCGAAGTGACCTTCGAACTTGCGGCCTCGGGATCTGATACTTTACTCAGGGTCACGCACACCCGGCTGGCCAGCAAGGACTCCATGGTGAGCGTCGCCAGCGGCTGGCACACACATCTGGGTGTCCTTATCGATCACCTCAGCGGCGAACCGACCAGCGGCTTCTGGGACAAATTCACCCGGCTTGAGAAGGAATACACGCAGATCATAACAGGGTGACATTGCGTAACCTTATTCTTACATAAGGTATGGGCCGGCATTATCTGCCGGCCATTGCCTAACAGCTACTGTCGAAAACGCCTCTCGAACATCCAGACCGGCTCTTCCGTATAGGTGGTTTCGACGATCTTTCGGAAACCGTTCTTTTCAGCGATCCGTTGGGATGCGGCGTTTTCAGGAGATATGATGCAGAGCGCTCGATCATTCTTGAAGAACGCATCGCCCCACGTGACAACCATGGACAAGGCCTCACTCCCGAAGCCCTTTCCGTGCACTTCAGGCGTTAGAACCCAGCCCATCTCAGGAGCATCACCGAACGGCGGATCGATCTGACGCTCGAAATTGGCAAAGCCAAGTTCGCCGACAAAGAGCCCGCTCGCCTTTTCCTCTACGGCCCAGAATCCATATCCAATGAGCGGCCACAGCCCGGCATAGCGCAAAAGACGCGCCCATGACTGTTCGCGGGTGGATGGCTTTCCGGTGATCTGCATATAGATCTCGGGACGCTGCCACATGGCATGAACCGCCTCGAAATCCTCGCGCCTGTGGGGGCGCAGGACAAGGCGTTCGGTCTCAAGGATGGGAATCATGAATGACACTCCGCTTTTCACAACGATCGGCTTGGAACTAGACGTCGATCCTCTGCAACGCTGCCGCAATCTTGGCTGCCAAACGTTCAGCCACCTCGTCCTTACTCATGTCCGGCCACTCCTCTGCCCCGGCACGTGAGACGATGCGCACGGCATTGCGATCGCCGCCCATGACGCCTGTCGCATGGCTGACATCATTGGCGACGATCCAGTCAGCGCCTTTCTTGTCCAGCTTCTTGCGGGCATTGGCCAATAGATCCTGCGTTTCAGCGGCAAAGCCAACCACAAGGCGCGGCCGCAACTTGCTGTGTCCGACGCCAGCAAGGATATCGGGATTTTCTACCATTTGCAGCGCCGGAGCCTTCTCGCCCGGCTGCTTCTTGATCTTTTCGCCAGCCTCGTTTGCGGTGCGCCAATCGGCAACGGCAGCGACCATGACGGCGGCATCCGCAGGCAGGAATTGCTCCACTGCGTCGCGCATCTCACGCGCCGTTTCGACATGGATAACGTCGACGCCTTCAGGATCGGGAATGGTTACGGGGCCTGAAACCAATCTTACCGTTGCGCCGAGCTTGGCCAATGCCGCGGCAATGGCGTGGCCCTGTTTCCCTGACGAACGATTGGCTATGTAACGCACCGGGTCGATCGGCTCATGGGTGGGGCCGGAGGTCATGACGATCGTCTTGCCAGTGAGCAGTTTGGGTCGGCGATCGAGGAGATTTTCAATCACTGCGACAATCTCCAACGGCTCTGCCATGCGGCCTGTCCCGCTTTCACCGCTCTCCGCCATCTCGCCCCTGCCTGGGCCGACAAAGTGAATCCCGTCCTTTTCCAGGGTCGCACGGTTGCGTTTCGTCGCCGGGTGGTCCCACATTCTGGGGTTCATTGCCGGTGCTATCAAAACGCGCTTGTCCGTCGCCATCAGCACCGCTGATGCCAAGTCGTTGGCGAAGCCGCCCCCCATCTTTGCCATGAGATCGGCCGTCGCAGGAGCGACAACGATCAAATCCGCCTCGCGCGACAGGCGGATATGGCCGACATCGTGCTCGTCCTCCCGCGAGAACAGCTCGGTAAACACCTTGTCGGCGGCGATGGCGCCAACTGCGAGCGGGGTGATGAATTCTTCGGCCGCCTTGGTCAATACCGGCCGGACACTGGCGCCGCGTTCGCGCAGCCGCCGAATGAGGTCGAGACATTTATAGGCGGCGATACCGCCACCGATGATTAGGAGAATCCTCCGGCCAGTGAGGGAACCCGACACCAGCATCTGTGAGGCGGGCACCGGCGCCGAACCTGTTTGCACAGGTACGACATCGCCAAGTCCGGCAAGAAGAAGCCGGACTTCTTCTTCCATGGAACGGCCATGCGCCGCTGCGCGCAAGCGCAGCTTTTCCTTGGTGGTGTCATCAAGGTTACGAATTGTGATGCTGGCCATTTGATTGCACTTCCACAGAATACTTTTCCACAAGTTGCAATCATTGATATCATATTCACGCCCAAGTCTTCAAGCAACGAGCTTATAGGTGATGACAACAAGGCAAATTGCAATCACCCAAAGGGCGATGCGACCGGAGCGCGTGTGGCGTGCCTCGGCCTTGCCGATGGCCTTCGCCGTCTGCTCGTCGAAACGCAGACCATTTTCCGCCATCAGATCGAGCTCTTGTGAAAGGCGATCGGCGCGTGCTACCAGTTCCGGCGCCTGGCGGGCCAGATGAAGGACCGCATGCGCACCGTCCCGGGCATCGATGAGGATGCCTTGCGGCCCGAGATTGCGGCGTATCCAGCCGCCAACCACCGGCTCCGAGGCCTTCCACATGTTGAAATGTGGATCGAGCGTGCGTGATACACCCTCCACAACCACCATGGTTTTCTGCAGCATGACCAGCTCCGGCCGCGTCTCCATGTCAAAGAGTTCAGTCACCTCGAACAGCAATGTCAGCAGTTTCGCCATAGAAATGGTTTCGGCAGGCTGGCCATGGATCGGCTCGCCAATGGCGCGGATCGCCTGGGCAAAGCTCGACACATCATGGTGGTGCGGTACGTAGCCGGCCTCGAAATGAACTTCGGCGACGCGCGCATAGTCACGCGTGATGAACCCGTAGAGTATCTCGGCGAGGAACCGCCGTTCCTTCTTGCCGAGGCGTCCGGTGATGCCGAAATCCACGGCTACGATATGGCCCTCGGAATCCACGAAGAGATTGCCGGGATGCATATCGGCATGAAAGAAGCCATCGCGCAATGTGTGGCGCAAGAAGGACTGGATGAGCGTTTCGGCGAGCTTGATCAGGTTGTGCCCTGCTGCCCGCAGGCCCTCAATATCTGACATTTTCACGCCGTCGATCCATTCGAGCGTCAGGACATCCCGGCCGGTGCGCTCCCAATCGACCATAGGGACACGAAATCCCGGGTCGTCCTTGGTGTTCTCGCCGATTTCCGAAAGGGCAGCTGCTTCGAGGCGCAGATCCATCTCGATGCGCGTTGTCTGCGCGAGGGTGCGTGTGACTTCGATAGGCCGCAGGCGGCGAGTGGCGGGCACATAGCGCTCCTGCCATTTTGCCACCAGAAAGAAACTCTCCAGATCATTGTTGAAGCGCTGGCGCACTCCGGGGCGGACCACCTTGACCGCGACTTTCTTGATCTCGCCATCGCTTCTCACGAAGGCTGGATGGACCTGCGCAATCGATGCCGCCGCAATTGGTTCGTCAAAGCTTACATAAAGATCGAGGAGCGTACGACCGAGCGAACCTTCTATCGCCTTCACCGACGCCTCCATCGGGAAGAAATCGAGCTGGTCCTGCAGGAGCGCCAGATCGTCGGCGACTTCCGTCCCAACCACATCCGGCCGGGTTGCCAGGAACTGGCCTAGCTTGACGTAGGACGGTCCGAGCTTGTTAATGGCGCGTGACATGCGCTCGGAACGCCGAGCCGTCATGGCGCGGCGGCGGGCCAGAAGCCCGGCGATGCGGTGACCAAAGGCAGGAAGACCGCTCAAGCCCTCAGCGGGCAGCGCGGATATGACGCCTTCGCGCGTCATGATCCATCCAGCCCGCATCAGGCGAAATGTTGCTGCAAGCTTACTCATTCAGGCTTCACAGCTTCCAGCCGGAATGCAGCGCGGCGATACCACCGCTGAAATTGCGCCAGCTCACCCGCTCGAAGCCGGCCTTGCGGATCATATCGGCGAAATCGGCCTGCCGCGGAAACTTACGGATCGATTCGACCAGATATTGATAACTGTCCGCATCGCCGGTTACCGCCCTGCCGATCTTCGGGATGGCGTTGAACGACCAGGCATCGTAGATCTTGTCGAGGATGGGTAGTTCCACTTCCGAAAATTCAAGGCAGAGGAATCGCCCGCCTGGCTTGAGAACACGAAACGCTTCCGACAGCGCACGGTCGATGTGCGGCACATTGCGGATGCCGAAGGCAATCGTATAGGCGTCGAAGCTCGCATCCGCGAAGGGAAGCTCCTCGGCATTGGCCTCAACGAATTCGGTGTTGTCGGCGAGACCTTTCTTTTCGGCGCGGTCACGGCCAACGCCAAGCATTGAGCCGTTGATATCGAGCACGGTCGCGTGTGCATTGCGGTTCGACGCCTCAATGATCCTGAAGGCGATGTCGCCGGTACCGCCAGCAACATCCAGCACCTTCCAGTTGGCCGTCTTCGACGGTGAGAGCCAGGCGATCATCGAATCCTTCCAAACACGATGCAGCCCACCGGACATCAGATCGTTCATCACATCATAACGCTTGGCGACGCGGTGGAAGACATCGTTGACGCGCGCCTGCTTTTCCCCATCGCCGACATCCTGAAACCCGAAGGATGTTTCCATGCCGCCATGGGCCCCGGTGCGTTGCTGGTTCATTGTGTTACCTGCTGATTTCTGTTGCGGCGAACCATAGAAGATTGAAACACATAAGGCTATTGTCCTGTAGCGCGATCAAGCGCCGCGTCGATTGATTTTTTATTTAGGAAACTGTGTATGGTTTTGAAAGCCGAATTGCATTGCCACATCGAAGGTGCTGCCTCTCCCCGTCTGGTCGAGATAAAAGCTGCCAAATATGGCGCAGACGTTTCCGCATTCATTCAAGGCGAAAAATTTGTCTGGCATGACTTCACGTCATTTCTCCATGCGTACGATCAGGCATCCATGCTTTTCCGCACTGAAGAAGACTATGCCGATCTTGCCGAGGACTATCTCCTGTCATTGAGCCGGCAAGACGCCATCTATTCGGAGGTGTTCATTTCGACGGATCACGCCATCAGCGCAGGGCTCGACCCGCGCGCCTACATTGAGGGGCTTGCCGAAGGAATGCGCCGCGCCAAAGCAGTGACCGGCATAGAGGGCCGGCTGATCGCGACCGGCCTGCGCCACAAGGGCCCCGAAGCTGTCATGGCCGCTGCAAGGTATATCGTGGACAATCCCCATCCACTCGTCACCGGCTTCGGCATGGCGGGAGATGAGAGGATGCATGACCCAAAGGAGTTCGCCGCTGCCTTCGAACTGGCGCGCGATGCAGGACTTGGCATCACGGTGCATGCCGGCGAATTGTCAGGCCCGGAAAGCGTGTCGGACGCGCTCGATGCTCTCAAGCCGTCGCGCATAGGCCATGGTGTTCGTGCGATCGAGAACGCCGATCTGGTCAGGCGGCTGGCGGATGAACAGATCCTGCTCGAGTGCTGCCCAGGATCGAACATTGCGCTCAGCGTCTACGGCGATTTCGCATCGCATCCATTCGCCAGTCTTGCCAGGGCCGGCGTAGCGGTGACGCTTAACTCTGATGATCCGCCCTACTTTCATACCGACCTTGCGCGAGAATATGAAATCGCGGCGACTTACTTCGGTTATGATGACGAGATGCTCAAGCATCTGACGCGCACTGCACTCAATGCGGCGTTCGTCGACGAAAAAACGCGCACCACGCTGCTTGAACGTCTTTATCCGGACAAAACTGTGTGCGTTGCAGATGAGCTCTTTGCGGGATCGGCGTCGAACAGCTAAAGTCCTGCAGTTTCAGAATGAAGGGGGTCTCCCATGGGCGTGACGATCGTTTCCCATCCGCTTGTCCAGCACAAGCTTACAATCATGCGCGACAAGGACACGTCGACGGCGGGATTCCGGCGGTTGCTTAAAGAAATTTCGCTCCTTCTCTGCTATGAAGTAACGCGCGACCTGCAACTGACCAATATCCGGATCCAGACACCCTTGATGGAGATGGATGCACCGGTGATCGAGGGAAAAAAACTGGTGTTCGCCTCTATCCTGCGCGCAGGCAACGGCTTGCTCGAAGGCATGCTTGATCTCGTGCCGGCGGCACGCGTCGCCCATATCGGACTTTACCGTGACCATGAAACGCTACTGCCGGTTGAATATTACTTCAAGGCACCGGAAGATATCGTCAACCGGCTTATTATCGTCGTTGACCCGATGCTGGCCACTGCCAATTCAGCTATTGCAGCAATCCAGAAGCTGAAGGATCGCGGTGCGAGCAATATACGCTTTCTCTGCCTCCTCGCGGCGCCGGAAGGCATCGAACGCTTCACCAAGGCGCATCCGGACGTCCAGGTCTTCACTGCGGCTATCGACGATCATTTGAATGAAAAGGGTTACATCGTCCCCGGCCTCGGTGACGCTGGTGACCGCATGTACGGGACGAAATAGTCAGGCGCCGATACGGCGAAAAACCGGGTTAACCGTGCGCGGCTTGCGCTCGGAAAATCCATAGGCCGATTCGATGACTTGCACAGCCGCTGCCGCGTCATCGTGGCTGCGGGCATGGACGAGAGCAACCGGCTCGCCTTCTTCCATTCTGGCTCCGATCGGTTGAAGGGCGGTTACACCAACCGCATGATCGATCGGATCTTGCGGCCGTATGCGCCCGCCACCCAATGTAACAATCGCAACGCCGATCGCACGCGTATCGACCGATGCGACATGCCCGGCCTGCGGAGCTTTCACTTCATGGATAATCGGGGCGGCTGGCAAATGATGGCCGGCGCGGGCGATAAAATCCGTGGGACCGCCAAGCCCTGCGACCATGCGCCCGAAAGTCTCCGCCGCCTTGCCACCTTGAAGCGCGTCACGTGCCTTTTCCTGCGCGGCCTTGTGGTTTGACGCGAGCTTTGCCGATACCAGCATCTCGGCGACAAGCGCCAACGTGACTGCCTCAAGACGGGCGTCACGCTTGTCGCCCGTCAGAAAATCCACCGCGTTCTTAACCTCGACCGCATTGCCAGCGGCCAGGGCCAAAGGTTCGTTCATGTCAGTCAACAGGGCAGTGGTCGTCAAGCCCGCGCCCTGCGCGACTGCGACAATGCTCTCCGCCAGGGCAACTGCATCACGGTTTCTGGCCATGAAAGCCCCGTTGCCCGACTTCACGTCCAGTACCAGTGCATTGAGACCGGCCGACAGTTTCTTCGACAGGATCGAGGCGGTTATCAGCGGGATGGATTCCACTGTCGCGGTTACATCACGAATGGAATAAAATCGCTTGTCCGCTGGGGCTAGATTCGCCGTCTGACCAATAATGGCGCAACCGACCTCGCGTACCACCTTGCGAAACAACGCGTTGTCCGGCTGGCTGCGATAGCCCGGGATCGAATCCATCTTGTCGAGCGTACCGCCCGTGTGACCGAGCCCGCGACCTGATATCATTGGCACGTAGGCTCCGCAGGCTGCGGCGATCGGCGCCAGCATCAATGAGACATTATCGCCCACACCGCCGGTCGAATGCTTGTCGACAGCAGGACCCGGCAAATCGGACCAATCGAGAATGTCGCCGGAATCGCGCATGGCGAGCGTCAGGGCTACAGCCTCGTCGCGCTTCATGCCATTGAAATAGACCGCCATCGCGAATGCGGCGATCTGGCCATCGGTAATCGCGCCCGAGCTCATGGCGTTGACAAAGGCGGTTATGTCAGCGGCATCGAGGGTGTGGCCATCACGTTTGCGACGGATGATTTCCTGCGGCAACAGCATCGCTTAGCCGATCTCCCGGACCAGCACCCGGATGATTTTCTGCAGGCGTGCGCCCCCCATCGGAGCGACATCCTTGGTCTCGTCATGCGAGAGCTCTGCTCCCGTCATGCCCGCCCCGTAATTGGTAATGACCGAGCAGGCCGCAACGCGCAGCCCAAAGAAGCGCGCCAGGATGACCTCCGGTACGGTCGACATGCCGACCGCGTCGGCACCCAGCGTGCGCGCCATGCGAATTTCCGCCGGCGTTTCGAATGACGGTCCCGAGAACCACATGTAAACGCCAGGCGACAGCTTTTCTCCGACCTCATCCGCGGCGATGACGAGAGCATCCTTCAGCTTGGTGTCATAGGCAGTGGTCATGCCGACAAAACGCCGGTCAGATGACTCGCCAATCAGCGGATTGAGACCGGAATAATTGATATGATCATCAATCAGCATGACGCTGCCCGGGGCCAGATCGTGGCGGACCGAGCCGGCGGCATTGGTTAGTATCAGCATCTCGATGCCAAGATCGGCCAGCGCCGCAATGACCGGTCGCATGACCGCTGCATCGCCTTTTTCATAGTAGTGGGCGCGACCGGCCAACATCAGCACCGGCTTCCCAGACAGATAGCCAGCGACAATCTCGCCCGCATGACCGGAAACGCCGCTGTGCGGGAAGCCTGGAAGGTCGGCATACGGAATGCGGACAGCACCCTCCACTGCATCAACCAGCGAACCCAAGCCAGAACCGAGAACCAGCGCAACGCGAGGCGCAAGCCCATTCAGTCTTTGTATCAGTGCTCCGGTGGCAGGCGCGATCATGCAGCACCTTTGCCGAGCACTTCTGCCTCGAACCCGTAGGGGAATATTTCCTTCATCGTCAGTGTTTCGACAATGCCGTCATTGTCGCAAAGATGCAGGAGCGCCTCGGGCCCGGCAAATTCTGCCAGGCGTTGGCGGCAGCCGCCGCAGGGCGTGCATTTCGCTTTCTTTTCAGCAACAACGGCGATTTCGGTAATGATGCCGCCACCACCCATGACGAAGTGCGAGAGCGCCGTCGTTTCGGCACACCACCCTTCCGGATAAGAAATAACCTCGATGTTGCAGCCGGAGAAGATGCGCCCGTCGCTTGTGCGGATGGCTGCTCCTACCGGAAACTGCGAATAGGGCGAATGCGTTTTTTGCATTGCCGCGAAGGCCGCATCAAACAGGTCCTTGCTCATTCTATCGTTCCTTCACATAGGCAACACCGCCTGCCTTCGGGGGAATGGCCTTGCCAATGAACCCAGCCAGGAGGATGACGGTTAGAATATAGGGGAGGGCCTGCATGAATTGCACGGGCACCTCGCCGATAAGGGGCAGTGGATGTCCTTGCATGCGGATTGCCACCGCATCGAGAAAGCCAAAGAGCAGGCAGGCGAACATGGCCTGCACCGGACGCCACTTGGCGAAGATCAGCGCCGCAAGCGCGATGTAGCCCTTGCCCGCCGTCATATCCTTGACGAAGCCCGCACCCTGGGCTGTTGCCAGATAAGCTCCGGCCACGCCGCACAGCACACCGCAACAGATCACAGCGCGATAGCGCAGCCATGGCACCGAGACGCCGGCGGTGTCCACCGCCGCCGGGTTTTCGCCCACAGCGCGCAAGCGCAGGCCAAAACGCGTGCGGTAAAGCGCCCACCAGGTGAATGGAACCATGGCAAAGGCGAGATAGACGAGGATCGAATGTCCGGAAATCAATTCGAAATAGATGGGGCCAATGATCGGAACATCCTTTAGCGCGGTTGCTCCCGGAAGATTGATCGGATTGAACCGTGCTGCGTTGGGCAGCGACGGCGTCCGTCCGCCCTGGCTGAACCACGCCTGACCAAGGATGACGGTCGTGCCTGCGGCGATGAAGTTGATTGCAACACCGGAAACGATCTGGTTGCCGCGATGGGTGATCGAGGCAAAACCATGGACGAGCCCGAGCGCGACCGAAACAAGGACAGCAGCGAGCAGTCCGAGATATGCCGAGCCGAACCAGGTTGCGGCAGCGCCGGCAGCGAAGGCCCCAGCCAGCATCTTGCCCTCGAGGCCGATGTCGAAGATGCCGGCCCGTTCGGAGTAGAGGCCCGCCAGGCAGGCGAGCAACAAGGGAGCCGAGAGTCGGATCGTCGAATCAAACAGCTGAAGGATTGTCGTGAAAGATTCCATTATTGCCCTCCTCCCGCGATGACGGCGGGTGCAGGCTCGCGCTTCGCGCGACCGAGACGCTGGAAAATGCGCTGCAGCGAGGGCCGGAACATGTGCTCCAGCGCGCCGGCAAACAGGATGACCAGACCCTGGATGATGACAATCATATCACGGGAAATGTTGGGCATGTCGAAGGCGATTTCGGCACCGCCCTGATAGAGCATGCCGAAGAGGATGGCAGCAAGCACGATACCGGCCGGATGGGATCTACCCATTAGGGCGACCGCGATACCGACGAAACCAGCACCCGCGACGAAATCCAGCTGGACCCGGTGCTGC
This sequence comes from uncultured Alphaproteobacteria bacterium, assembly GCA_963777425.1. GTDB lineage: Bacteria > Pseudomonadota > Alphaproteobacteria > Rhizobiales > Rhizobiaceae > Phyllobacterium. Next base: position 184,350 of record CAVZQS010000009.1, read on the forward strand.
GCGCCCATGATCGGGTTAAGTGCCATCATTCCCGCCAGCGCGCCTGAAATCATCATGGTGATGATGATAATCCGCAGTTCACTGATGCCAGCATAGCGGGCGGCCTTGGGGCTAAACCCCATGGTGCGGATTTCGTAACCGAGCTTGGTTCGCCAGATCAGCACCCACACCAGAAATGCCGCCAGCAACGCCAGAAGGAAACTGATGTTGAGCGGCGCCGAGCGCATGTTCAGGCCGACTACATTAAGCAGCCAAGCGAGCCCAGGCAGCTGACCCCCTTCGCCGAATACGCGCGTTTCCGGGGCCTGACTGCCGAGCGTTTTGAGCGGACCGACCAGAAGATAGACCATGATGCTGGCGGCGATGAAGTTGAACATGATGGTGGTGATGACGACGTGCGATCCGCGCTTGGCCTGCAGCCAGGCCGGTATCAGCGCCCACAGAGCGCCGACGATTGCCGACGCGATGATTGCCAGCGGAAATGCCAGCCACCAGGGCAGGACATTGCCAAGTCCAAGCCCGATGAACGCAACACCCAGGCCGCCGATGTAGGCCTGACCTTCGCCGCCAATATTGAACAGACCGCAGTGAAAGGCGACGGCAACGCATAGGCCCGTGAAGATGAAATTCGTGGCGTAGTAGAGCGTGTAGCCGACACCATCTCCCGAACCGAATGCGCCTTTAACCATCAGGATGGCGGCATCGATCGGACTTTCACCGACGAGCAGGACGACAAGGCCGGCGACGAGAAAAGCAACGATCAGGTTGATCAGCGGCAGGAGACCATAGTCAGCCCAGGCAGGCAGTTTGGCAAAGGGCTGGCTCATGGCAAGGTCTCAATAATGGCTGCGGAGGTTGAGATGCGGGCATATTCGCCATCAAGGATGGAAAGCGCCAAGGCATGCACATCCTCGGCCGCCCAATGCTTGCCGCGGCGATCCTTGCGATCGATGCTGGCGACAGCATCCTCCGGAACGACCACCTCAAATCCGAGATTGGCCGCCATGCGAACGGTGGCGTCGACGGAGTTTTCGAGCAAAACGCCAGTGATGACAAGACTACGGACCTGCAACTCGTCCAGAACATCCATCAGGTCAGTGCCTACGAAGGCATTATTGGTGCGTTTATCGATGACAGGCTCGCCCATTTGCGGCGCGACTTCCGCCTTGAATTCGTTGCCCTCGGTGCCAGGCCTGTAGGGCGATGTAGGATCCGTGGAATCGTGCCGGACGTGGATAACCGGCAACCGGCGCTCACGCCACGCGGCAAGTAGACTGGCGATTGCGGACTCGGCGTCCGGCTGGCCGCGCCGCCCCCATCGCGGATCGTCGATGGCGTTCTGCACATCGATGACAACAAGTGCCTGCGTCGTCATTCCGCTGCCTCCTGCTGTTCGACGCCGGCCATGAGCAATCCAAGCTCACCTTCGCTGGCATCTGAGTCGCGTTCACCGACAATGCGACCGGCGAACATCACCAGAATGCGGTCGGAGAGCGAGCGAATTTCATCGAGTTCCACCGAGACGAGGAGAACAGCCTTGCCCGCGTCACGCATTTCGATGATGCGCCGATGGATAAACTCAATTGCGCCAACATCGACGCCGCGGGTCGGCTGGCCAATAATTAGAACGCCGGGATCGCGCTCCATCTCGCGTGCAAGGACGATCTTCTGCTGATTGCCGCCGGAAAAATTGGCGGTCTTCAGTCGCGGATCGCCGGGGCGAATATCGTACTTCTCGATCTTCTTGCGCGCGTCGGCCTGAATTGCGTCAAGGTCGAGAAACGGCCCGTTGAGATAAAGCGGATCATCATGGTAGCCAAGAATGGAATTTTCATATTCTTCGAAGGCCAGAACCAGACCCATATGATGCCGGTCCTCGGGCACGTGGGCGAGCCCGCGATCGCGCAGTTCGCCCGGATCAGCCGCACCGGTGATATCAATGAGTTGCCCGTCGAGGAGCACGCGGCCCGAAACGGCAGTGCGAATGCCGGCGATCGTCTCGATAAGCTGTGATTGGCCATTTCCAGCCACGCCGGCAATTCCGACGATCTCACCGCCGCGAACGGTGAACGAGGCATTGTCCACCATTACAACGCCGCGGCTGTCGCGCACGGTCAGATTTTCGACCGAAAGCTTGATCTCACCTGGCTTCGCCTCGCCCTTTTGTACCCGCAAAAGCACGCGGCGGCCGACCATGAGTTCGGCCAGTTCTTCGACCGTCGTTTCCTCGGTTTTGCGCGTTGCAACAACCGCGCCCTGGCGCATGACGGAAACATTGTCTGTCACCGCCATGATCTCCCGCAGCTTGTGCGTGATGAGGACGATCGTCTTGCCCTGGTCCTTCAACTGTTCAAGGATACGGAAAAGATGATCTGCCTCGGCTGGAGTGAGCACGCCGGTCGGTTCATCAAGCACCAGGATTTCCGCGCCGCGATACAGCGCTTTCAGGATTTCGACGCGCTGCTGCAAGCCGACAGGCAGTTCCTCGATCAGTGCATCCGGATCAACATCAAGCTGATATTCCCGCTCCAAGCCGCTTCAGTTCGGCACGGGCCTTGGCAATGCCATTCTTCAGCAGCGGCGCACCCTCAACGCCAAGCATGACGTTTTCGAGCACGGTGAAGTTTTCGACCAGCATGAAATGCTGATGTACCATGCCGATGCCAAGCGCAATCGCGGCGTTCGGATCAGGAATTTTGACAGCTGAGCCGTTGATGCGGATTTCGCCATTATCGGCTTGATAGAAGCCGTAGAGAATGGACATCAACGTGGACTTGCCAGCTCCATTTTCACCAATGATGCCGTGTATCGTGCCCCTCTCGACGCGCAAATGAATGTCGCGATTGGCATGAACGGCACCAAAACGCTTATCAATTCCAACAAGTTCAATCGCCGGTTCGGCCATGTCCCCATCCGCTGTTGTTCAGCTTTTATCGTCGTTTCGAAATTTGACCCTAACACGGGATTTTTTTCTTTCCAGTCAAGAAACGCAAGATTCAACAGCCATCACAATGCTCTCAAACTTGAATGGCGACCGAACCCGGACTAGGAAGAAGATGCAGGTAGAGGAGACGAGCAATGACATCCGATACTACGGACCGGTTGACCCGCCTCGAAATTCTGGTGACCGAGCAGGAGAAGGTTATCGACGACCTTTCCGGTCAGATCGCCGAGCAATGGAAGGTTGTTGAAGCGATGCGCCGCAAGCTTGACGCATTGACTGACCGGTTCCTTCTCCTCGAGGAACAGACTGCGCCCGATATCCCCGTAACGAAGCCACCGCACTATTAGACCGCATGATGATCAGAGTTGAACCGCTGGAGAATCACCCGGAGCTCGTGCCGCTCTGTGCACGCTGGAATTTCGAGGAATGGGGCCGGTCTGCCGGACGTACCATGGAACAAACCGTCGAGGCATTTCTCGGGTTTCTCGATCCGTCGAGCCGGCAGAAGGCTTTTGTTGGCTTTGCATTCGGGCCTGCCTGTCGGGCTGGTCCTGCTGATCGACAATGACCTTGAAACCCACATGCATTTGAAACCATGGCTGGCCAGTCTCTATGTGATGCCCGAAATGCGGGGCAACGGAGTGGGAAAGGCCTTGGTCCAGATGGCACGAAAATGCCGCCCGCAATCAGGGCCACACAGAACTTTATCTCTATACGAGCGAAGTCCGATTATTATCGGCCGCTCGGTTGGCAGGAGTTTGAAGCCCTCGACCGGTGACGATGCCGGTCTCGTTATCATGGCGCGGCGCTTAATCAGGCTCGCGTCTTGAATGCCTCGACCATCAGCTTCAATCCCAGCGCGCCCATGACTGCCCCCGCACCACGATCAATCCAAAGCTTCAGGCGGGCATAGATCAGCCGTGCCCGCGACCCCGAGAACGCGAAGGCAACGACGGCGTACCAGCCGGCTTCCACACAGAAAAGCATCGGCGGCAGGGCAAGAAGGAGCCACAGCGGTGGCGACGGCGGCATAAGAGCCGCGAAAATGCTGGCATAGACGATCGACGTCTTCGGGTTACTCAGCTGCGTGATCAAGCCAAGCAAGAAGGCCCGGGAAACGCTAATCCCGCTCGTCGTTTCGCTGCTGCCGGACAATGCCAGAGGTTCGGATGCACCACGCCAGATGCGGATGGCGATGTAGATGAGGTATGCGCCGCCAAGCAGTTTAAGCAGCAGATAGAGCCATTCGAACTGCATCAGCAGAGCAGTTAAGCCCAAAACCGCCAGCGCGGCGAACAGCGCTCCCCCTACACCCATACCCACAGCGGATGCGAGGCCATGGGTACGTGAAGAGGCAACGGAAATGCGGGAAACGAGAACAAAACTTGGGCCGGGACTGATCGCACCAATGGAGATGGCGGCCAGGATACTGAGAAGAACGGCGAAGGCAGTCATGGGTTATACTCCTTGAGCTCGACTCGATGCTGTTATTACAGTACGAAAACCAAGGCCGCCGGAAGAGTCAACCGGCGGCCTGTGAGCACTGAAAAATCAACGCTTATTTGTACGGGCAGGCATTGTCCGTATTGTAGTTATGGACCTTGATCTTCCCGGAAATGATGTCGGCCTTGGCGGCCTCTACCGCCTTCTTGACGTCATCCGTCAGCAGCTTGGCGTTGTTGTCGTCAGCGGCGTAGTCAACACCGGCTTCCTTGACACCAAGGACGTTGACACCCGCGGTGAACTTACCATCGGCGGCGTCCTTGAAGGCGTTGTAGGTTGCGACGTCGACGCGCTTCAGCATGGATGTCAGAACCTTGCCTGGATGCAGGCCGTTCTGGTTGGAATCAACGCCGATGCCAAGCTTGTCGGCGTCTGCAGTGGCCTGCAGAACGCCAATGCCCGTTCCGCCAGCGGCCGCGAAGATGACATCTGAGCCCTGATCCATCTGCGACTTGGCAATCTCGCCACCCTTTGCGGGGTCGTTCCAGGCAGCCGGAGTATCGCCGGTCATGTTCTGGATTACCTTGGCTTCCGGATTGGTGGCCTTGACGCCGCCAACATAGCCGCACGCAAAATTGCGGATGAGCGGGACATCCATGCCGCCAATGAAGCTGACCGTACCGGTTTTCGACGACTTCGCAGCGATTACGCCAACGAGGTAGGAGCCTTCATTGTCGTTGAAGACCACCGAGCGAACATTCGGCTTCTCCACGACCGCATCGATAATGACGAATTTGGTGTCCGGAAACTCCGCCGCAACTTTTTCGATTGCCGCGGCTGCTGAGAAGCCGGCGATAACGATCGGCGAATTGCCATCCGATGCGAACTTACGCAATGCCTGCTCGCGCTGGGCTTCATTCTGGATTTCGAATTCGCGATATTTGACGCCCGAGTCAGCGGTATATTTCTCGGCGCCGTTGAATGCGGCTTCATTGAAGGATTTGTCGAATTTTCCGCCAAGATCGTAAATGACGGCTGGCTTGTCGTCCGCTGCAAAGGCCGAGACGGACAATGCAGTGGCAGCCAGGAGACCAAGAACAATACGCTTCATTTGATACCAACCCTCTGGATTTTGTTGAACAGGATCAACTTGCCGTTGATCCCTGAAATCGTTGCGGCAACGTCCGATGGTGGCCGCCCCGATTGCAATCTTGCATGACGGAAGGCAAAATTCACGCGAAAATTTTGCCTGATGGTCAAATATCGCATGCGGCAGACCCAGCCATCCAGAACGGCGGTGCAAAATCCAGTCAAATCAGCCTGTTAGATCGTTTTGAGTGTCACTCCTGGCCGTGGTACGGGACATGAAACACCGGTGCCGCGTAGGCCACAATAACCGGCCGGATTCTTTGCCAGGTACTGCTGATGATAGTCCTCAGCATAATAGAAATCCGGCACCTCGAGAATTTCCGTCGTGATCTTGCCACGTCCCGCAGCTGTCAGTGCGTGCTGGTAGGCCGCGCGAGCGGCTTCTGCAGCAGCCTTCTGCTCCGACGTGAACGTATAGATACCGGAACGGTAGGTGGTTCCGATATCGTTGCCCTGGCGCATACCTTGCGTTGGATCATGCTCTTCCCAGAACAGCGTCAACAGCTCCCCATAGGAAATCGCCGCTGGATCAAAAACTACGAGCACCACTTCATTGTGGCCGGTCAGGCCAGTACAGGTTTCCTGGTAGGTCGGATTCGGTGTAATGCCTCCGGCATAACCCACGGCGGTGACATAGACACCGGGCACCTGCCAGAACAAGCGTTCGACACCCCAGAAGCAACCCATGCCGAACATGGCGGTCTGGAGATTGTCTGGCCAAGGGCCTTTCAGCGGCCGGCCGTTGACGAAGTGCAATTCGGTGGTGGGAATTGGAGTGACACGCCCCGGAAGAGCTTCCGCTGCATTCGGCATTTTGGTTTTCTTATTGAACATATCGATGATGAACATCGGGATACCTCCAGGATAAAGGCGGCCCACGGCGACTCAGCGCGCTGCGAAGCGTCCAACCCTGTTTTGACGCCTGTAACCCATCGCATAAAGCAGAAAGGCGAGGAGGGCGAACACAATGAAGGTTGGTGTCTCGAGCACCCAGAGCAAGATCGGGTCCCATAGGATGGGATAAATATGGGTTTTGATGCTGGCTTCGGCAAGGGCGAGAGAAGGCGCCGAGAGCGACTGCCAACTGTCCCGCAACGGGGTCATGATTAAATGCGACGCGCCGACCGAACGGGCGGCATCAAGAACGGCGGCAATGATGGCCAGACTGAGGGCAATGTAGGCAAGGAGCCTGAAAAGCGATCGGATCACGTCTGTCTCCAACAAAATGACTGCAAGAACGGCATTGTAGTGCCGGACAGCAGCCGAATGAATTCAATTTTGCCGGTATTTTGATGGCACGACGCGGAATATACGAGAAAATTCCCAACAATTTCAGCCAGGATCGGACGAAATTACCGCAAAGCACAATTATGTTGAAATAGGAGTTGAACAAGCGACTGTTCTGACTATAGTGCGCGCCGCACGGGGTAGCTGTCGGCTAACCATCGACAAGCATTGCGTGCCCATCCAAGATTGAGTGACCGATGGTTGACGGTGCTCTCGAAGCCGGAGCTTTCCGGCTGAGAAAATTTGACCCATCCGGCAGATGCCGGATGTGAGACGGAGAGGTGGCCGAGTGGTTGAAGGCGCACGCCTGGAAAGTGTGTTTACGTCAAAAGCGTAACGCGGGTTCGAATCCCGCTCTCTCCGCCAGCCATTTTTTACTCCATAAAACATAATGATTTCAACACTTTGTCAAAGTGCCCCAATCACGCGGTGCCCCATGCTGGTGCCCCAAATTAGTTGTCCCGGTGGTCGCCAAATGAAAACAAAGCCCAGCTAACTCTAAGCGCCCTTGAGTATCCGAAAGACGCTGGCACGGCCTATTCCCAGTTCGGCTGCAACCGCGTCCGCCGTCTTGCCTTCTGCCTTAAGCCGCTTCACTTCGTCCGCTTGGCGTCTGGCTGTTGGCGCTCTCCCCTTGTACTTGCCTTCTGTCTTTGCCTTGGCGATGCCCTCCCGCTGTCTCTCTAGCATCAAGTCCCGCTCAAACTCCGCGATGCCTCCAAGCATGGTCAACATAAGCTTGCCTGTCGGTGTGCTGGTGTCGAGCTGCATGGACAGGATGCGGAGTGCCACTCCCTTGTCCTTGAGGGTCTTAGTGATCTGCATCAGGTCTGCCACTGATCGGGCAAGGCGGTCCGGCTTTGTGACTATCAGAGTGTCACCCTCCCGCACATACTCCAAGGCTCTCGTCAGTTCCGGCCTGCTTGTCGCTACTGAGGAAAGCTCCTCGCTGAATATCTTGGTGCAGTCTGCCTTCTGTAGGTCTCTAAGCTGGGCCGCAAGCCCTGCCTTCTGGTCTGTGGTTGAGGTACGAGCATAACCGATGATCTGGCCGTGGTGGGAAGGCTTGGTGTCTGACATTAGGGAAGTCTCCGATAGGATCAATGAACTTTAAGACATAGTGATACTATAGTCTCAAAATGTCAATACCTATTTATGTGAGACTCAGTATTTGGCGCTTTGGGCAGACTCACTAGGCCTTGCCCTAATGAGACTGGGAAGAATGGTGGATGGTTCTCGCCTCATCGCCTTGTCAGCATGAAGGATGGCCGTTGTGCAGAGGCTTGGCAGAGATCGCGAAGTCTATGCGCGAGGCCAAGGATTGCCTGCCCTCCTCCGGGATCGCCTCCCTTACGTAATATTACCACGCCGCAGGCCACACGGGGGGAAGCCTGCCCGCTGCCACGTAAATTGGAGCCTTCGAGTGATCGACCCTTTGTAGCCTTCCGGTAGTGTCTCTGTGAACCAATACCAAAAGCTCTGAAATCTGGCCCACCGTGGTCTATTCAAACATTTAAGGACACGGTAGACGTAAGTCATAGCTTGTGCTTACTGACAACTGATTCGGAGGTTTGTTTTGGTCAACAAAGCGATTAGCGTAAGTAATCTATTGTTAGACTTAGAAAACCCTCGGATAACTAAGGCGAGCAGCCAGCGAGAAGCACTTCAGCGGATTCTTGATGATCAAAAGGGCGCTCTGGCCCGCCTTGCTGGAAATATTGTTAGTCAAGGTGGGTTGAACCCAATGGATCGCTGGCTTGTCCTTAAGGATGGCGAGAACGGTAAGTATATCGTTTACGAAGGGAACCGCCGCCTAGCCGCTTTGAAAATCCTCAACAACCCATCGGTGTTGGGTGATCTGGAACTTGCCGCCCCATTGCGCCGCAAATTCGAGTCGATAGCTAAAAACTTCGACCCCGATACGGTTGGAAAGATCGATTGCTCTGTTATCGCTAATCGTGCCGAAGGAGCGCTCTGGCTTCACCAACGCCACACTGGCGAGAACAAAGGTACCGGCATTGTACGGTGGGGCGGTTTGGCGACTGCCCGCTTTCGCGGAAGTGATCCTGCGCTGCAAGCACTTGAGGCAGTCCTAAGGTTCACGGGCCTGGACACAGAACAACAGGAGGAGCTTGAGGGCGGCTTTCCGATCACCAACTTGGACCGACTGCTCTCATCTGTCTCCTTTCGCCATCTCATCGGTTTCGACGTTAAGCAGTCCAAACTTATCACCGATATACCTCCAAAGCCGGCCCTCCGGATACTTAAGCGTATCGTAAAGGACCTCTCTGATGGGATAGTGAATGTCACACAAATCAAGCTCAAGGCTGACCAAATAGCCTATGCCAAGACGCTAGGGAAAGACCTTCCCGATCTTTCTACGAGGACAGGGAATTGGGATAGAGTTGAGGACTGGGATGAGGCGACATTCTCAGACGCTAAAGCTAGTGGCACCTCCGGTGGATCATCGGGAGGACGCAGCGCCGGTTCCGATGCAGGCGGCGATAAAAAGACAGAGCCAACGAAGAAGCCAACGAAAGCCGCTCGATCTTCCGTAAGAAAGACCCTGATTACAAGGGATTGCGTACTCAATGTCACCAACCCAAAGGTTATTGAAATTGAGAAGGAGTTGCGGTCTCTACAATTAGCAACGCACCGACACGCCATCGCGGTGTTGTTTCGCGTCTTCCTTGAGATATCCGTGGATGTCTATCTGAGAGGAAAGGGCGTTGAACTTACTGTTAACGTAAAGGGGCATATTAAAGACAAATCGTTGTCCGCAAAGGTTCAAGACGCTATTAAAGAAATGGTCGCATCTGGGGTCCCTGAGAAACATTTGGATGGGGTGTCCAAGGGCATCAACAACGCTAAGAATGCTCTTCATATAAATACGCTCCACGGCTATGTGCACAACGAATTCTACTCACCAATGGAGAGCGATTTGTCGGTGGCCTTTGACAATGCTCGACCCTTCTTTGAAACGATCTGGAAATGACATCGGACAGTTCGGACCGACTAAAACACTTCACGCCACTCCGTTATCCCGGAGGAAAAGCCAAGCTCGCGCCGTACGTTAAGAAAATACTAAAGGCCAACAAATTGCTTGATGGTGAGTATGTCGAACCGTTCGCGGGCGGTGCCGCTATCGCGCTGGAATTGCTTTTCCACGAATATGTCTCGCGCGTGCACATCAATGATCTGAGTCAATCCGTTTACGCTTTCTGGTCAAGTGTCTTGAACAAAACAGAGGAACTTTGCCGGTTGGTTCGGGACACGCCGCGCACAATCGATGAATGGAACAGGCAAAAAGTCATCTTCAAAGCTGGACCAGCCGGAGAGCACCTCTCATTGGGATTTGCTTTCTTCTTCCTCAACCGGACAAATCGATCCGGTATTCTCAACGGTGGTGTCATTGGGGGAAAGTCGCAGACGGGACAATGGAAGATTGATGCTCGGTACAATGCTGACGAACTCGTCAAGCGGATACAAGCTATTGCCCGTCTAAAGGATCGCATTGAGCTAACGAATATGGACGCGGCGAAATTTCTGGCGGCAGGAAAATCAACTTGGCCGGAAAAGACTCTGATCTATTGCGATCCCCCGTACTACGTGAAGGGCCGCGAACTCTACTTCCACTTCTATAAGAAGGAGGATCATGAGGAGATCGCGGACATCATGGCAACGATTGTGGGGCAAAGATGGATAGTCTCATACGATAATGTGCAGCCGATCAATGACCTGTACGGCGCACAATCGAAGATTATTTACGATATCGGCTACAGCGCTAGGTCCGCCCGTCAAGGCTCAGAGGTGATGTTCTTCAGTGATAAACTCATAATGCCGGATGCTGTTGGGGCAATTGCGGAGACAGGACGGTCCTTTAACGCGGTTGCCTAGATCGACCAGTGCATTCAAAGCTGAGTATCCCTACTTCGTAGCTTCGCGCCGCTTCTTGTCGGCAATATTTAACAGTTCGGACGTCTCGTCTGCGTCCTGCACGTCCATGCCAATCATCACCCGCTCTTTCACCACGACCGGGAATCGAGTGAAGACATCAAAGACGGTCCAAGTGCCGTTCTCTTCTTGGCGCAAGTCATAACGTTGGGGCATAAGGTATCTTAGCGTGACTGCATTGGAGGTCAACGCCTGCCCTCGTCCTCTCCCTGACACCTGATGCCGCTAGCTAAAGCCGCTTCCCGATGCCAGCCACTAACAGTTAGACTTGATGACTGCTGCTGCCGTCTTGGCCTTGCGTATGAGACCCCCTGACTAGGCAAGAGGTTGGGGGGCACGGAGTTGGGATGCTTGCGGGTAGTGCTTGGAATGGCTGGAGGGACTGCCTGAAGGTGACTAGGATGGTGAGATGATCTCCCCTTCTCCCCTACTACCGTATAGTCTGCCTAATAGTTGTTCGGTAATGATGTCAGTCACTTTGAGCATTAAAGAACGTGGCTTGAAGTATCTGCTCCAAGCATGAGGGATGGAGAGGGCGATCCCAACCCCTCTTAACTCCAAGCTAGCTTAAAGGACACCGGGAGGCCTTCTACCCGTATAGTGGCAAGTTAGCGTTAGGCGGCAAGATCTCCTTCTCGCTGATCGATAATGGCGAGCCAACAATCTGGATAGCCGCCTGCTGCATAGCTACCTTTGCGTGTTGCCGCTTGGTGAGAGGGACCATCAGTCCATCGTGCATAGGTAGGGAGGGAATGCCTGAGGTCTCAAGCTGCACCAGTGCCGCCATGAGGATTTGGCTCTCGGCAAACATCAACTCAATCCCCACGTCGCTGCCGAACAGATGCGCGATGGCGGGATGGTGATCCTCCATGGCTTTTGTTAGCCGCTTGGCGGTCCAGCCTTCAGGAAGCTTCGCCTTTAGCTCCCCTGAGAGGCGCTGCATGTCGCTCCTCCGTGATAGCAAAGACAGCAAGCCAGCCTTCGCGCCTGCCCTATGATGCTCCAGTCCAGGAATTGCGTAGAGGTCTCCGCTAGGCACAGGAACGCCTGCCTTCAGGTAAGCCAATTGTGCAAACATCGAAACGAAGTCTAGGTCTGCCAATGGTTCATCATTCAGCCTCAACAAGTACCGCTGCTTTGCTGGGAAATTCATCCAGAAGCCGCCGCTAGAGTCTGCCATTGAGATTGAAGCCGGTAGGATCGATGGGACTGCGGAGGAGAAACATTCGGCGCAATGACGTGGGAGCCTGAAGTATACCGCCGAATGTTATTTCCTGCCGGTTGAGGTGGGCGTTGAACTTCAAGACTGCTTGCCGATAGCGATTGCTGTCAGCCGTGTCTTGATAGTGGACAAGAGTTTTAGGGGCCGCCTCGCCTCCAAATCCCGCCTCTCCCGTTCTCGCAGTCAACCATATGGCCTCCGCTCCCTGATACCGTCCGATGTCCGATAGGGAGACTCCATGCTGCTGGAGGGAGAGAATGAAGCCTGTTGGCTCTATCGTGGTGTGCTGGCGCTTGTACTGGTAGGGGTGCTTGATAATGATCCCTTCAGCGTTGAGGACATCCAATGTCCCCGCGCAAAGATTCTGCGGATAGTCGGCCCTGTCGTACCGGGATGCTGCCTTCTTTGCGGTGGGGATTGCAAGACGCCTACCGGGAGTGTGCTCTGGAGATAGTAAGAGGTGCGCTAGGTTCGCTGTGAGGTTCTCGACTATTTGTCGTTTCCTTTGGCCAGCATCACGGCGTCTGCTGGGGGATGATCTCTCAAGTTGGCCATGGAGGTGTTCTGAAAGCTCACGTAGTGCCGGACCTTTGGCGGTCATCCAGTGGTCATGGAAGGCTGCTTCAGGAGTCAATGGGGTGTCTCCTTTCTGATAGGTTGCGGGACCTCGGCTGAAATAGCGCTGTAGTCCGATGTGTCGTCAAAGTCCTTTTGCCAGTTCCAAGACCGCCTCCACGTCCTCCTTATCGATGCCCTGTTTCGCTGCTTCTGCGATCTGCCTCCCAAGGATGCGCAAGATGTTTCCTTCCGGTCTTGGATACCTGAAGGTGTCACCGAACAGTCTGGACCTGATGTGAGTCCCCCGGCTAGACGATGAACAATCTTAGCAATCTGAACATGGAGGAACTCTGAGTCACCTCGCGGTCCAATGGCTGAGACCGTTGCCTTGATGGTCAGTACGATTTCGAGGAGTTGCCTGCCTGTCTTACCTCCGCGCCTCAGTCGTGCGAGTGCTATTCTGGCCTTCTCTTCTGGGGCCTTCCACTTGAGGGAACTAACGCTGTCCACTGGTCCTGAAGTCTACTATGAGGCTATCAAGCTCGGCTATTGCGCGGGAGACCAAGGCGTTGTGCCGGTGCTCCTTGAGCCACTTCTGGGCGGCTCCCCTGTAAGGTGCTATCTCGCCAGTGCTGTAGGTCTTTCTCCACGTCGAACCGTGCCGCCGCTTGAACTCGATGTGAGGCTTACAGTACGTCTGCGAGAGACCTTTCCCGGTTGTGCTCTGGGTAGGCCTCTTGCAGCCTAGTGCGATGCACGTCTGAGGGCCTTCACTGGCGACTTCGGCAAGGCGCTTCTGCACCCCGTCTCCTTGGTGTTGTGTCATGATGTTTGTCTCTATGATTGTGGGGAAGGGAAGATGATCCTCCTCCCCTCCCTTTGAAGGTCCTACTGGCGGACTGCTCCAAGCAATTCCAGAAGCTCCATAGCTCCCGGCTGGCTCTGCTGCCGCTCTTTGCGGTTCTTGAGGTATGCCCCTTTGGCGTCCCGCTCCCGGTTATGCAGTTGCGTCCTGAGTTGTGGGTTTTCCTTGAGGAGTGTCTTCAAAGCTGCCTCCCGGTAGTCGCTGACGATGCCCGTTAAAGCCCATAGCTTGGTGCCTTTCACTCCAGCCTCCCCATCCGGCATGTCCTCATAGGTTTCCTTGCGCATAGCCTGAGCGAGGAGGGTCTTGAGGCTAGGCCTGCCAGGGAGCTGTCCTGAGAGTTCTTGAAGCCTGTCATATGCCGTGCGGCCATCGGTCGTGCTGATGTCCCTGAAGTCCAAGCCGTTACGTATTGGGGTAGGCTTGCCAATGCCCTTGCCTGTCTCAAGGATGATCCGGTTGTGTTCGGCTTCCACCAAGTCATCGTCCTGAGTGGTGGTGAGGCCAATGCGCTTCCACACTGGTTCCCCAAACACGTCGCGGACTGGTGGCAAAGACTCCGAGTATCCCGGCCAGTTCTTCATCATGCTGTCGATGAAGCCCCTTGCTTCGCGCATATACGGATCGGGATTGGCTCCGCGCATGAGAGAGGATGCTGGTGTGAGGTTGCCCGCGAGATTGCCAAGGAACTTTCCGCCCTTTCCTCCCGGCTCCGAGAGTGCTTGGAGTAGCTGGTTGACGTTCTGGAGAAGCGTCCTGTCGCTAAAGTTCTTGGCGATTGCCAGAGCCGCTGCCGAAAGTCCCGCCGTGGCGTCCTGTTCTCCGTTGCCGGGATGCATCTCCATCATGTCCACGAGGTCAGCAACCATCGTGAAGGCCATGCCCGCTGGGTCTAGGCGTCCAATCGGGATGAAGGTCTTGGTCCCATCATCGGCCTGAGAGACGTAGGCATGAGGTTGCCATCCGGTAGCGGAGTTTCTGCTTCTGCTCGATATCGGTAGGTCCTGCTCCAGTGATCTTGCCCTCAAGCTTCAGCATGGCCCCCAGTCCCATGAACAGAGACCCCAGTGCCATCTGGCCCACGGCCTGTGCCTGCGCCTCCGCGCCTTTCGCCCCAGAGATTGCCTGCCGGAACTCCTTCTGGACGAGGTTGAGACCGGGGGTCATTTTCCATGAGTAACGCAAGACGTTGATGGGTGTCTTCACGAAGGGCAGGACTAACGCGGTACTCGGATGAGGCGCCCGGATGTTTCGAACGGTCGCCCCCACGGTGCCGGGAAGAAGCTCCTGCTGGAAGGTCGTCACCTGTGCCTCTTCGAGGGCCTTCTGGTTGACCGCTCGCCCTGAGATGGGATCAATCGCCTTCTCCATCTCCCGCTGCACGTATTCCTTGAAGTCCCGGCCAGTAAGACCGAGACCGTTGGCCTTGCTTGCCGCCTCGGCCTGCACCACTCCGCGATACCGGAGAGTCTTGAAGAACTCGTCGGCGGCACCCAGTGTCCTCGTCGGTAGGCCGATGATGTTGTGGTAATTGATGGCATTGTAAGCGTTGTTGAACAGGTCCCAGACATCCCGGACTTCCCGCCACTGGAGCGGCTTGGCGGTGACACCTGAAGAGCCTCCCTCGAAGTATTCGGTGCGCTGCGGATTGAGGATGCTGTCACCACGCTTGAAGGCGTCAACGAGGCCGGACCATGCGTCACCCAGAGACGCTGCCATATAGGAATACTCCTTCATGGCTTGCTGCCGTATGGGAGACCCCTTCGCCCCCAATGCCAGAGACCCCAGTATCTTCTCAGTAGGCCGTGCGGCGAGCATATAGGTGTTGCTTGCGAGGTTCACGACATGGGTAGGGTAAAGCCAGAGGAGGTTGTTTGCGTACAGGTAGGAAAGCTCGTCCGTCGCCCTTCTGAGGAAGCTGGGGTTCGCTGCCTGTGCCAGCTTCTTGGGGTCTCCCTTAGAGGAGTAGACGAGTTCCGCCAGCTTGTTGCCGTCGAGGTCTCTAATCTTCGCGATGTCTTCCGGCTTGATCCTGAAGTCGCCCCTCATGCGGCGCAACGCTCGGCCACTGTTCGACGTGATGGACTGGGCGGCTCCTAGAACATCGGAGGCGGCTGAAAGGCGGGCTTTGAGTTCTGCCGTAGCCTTGGCTGCATCGCCCCCCCATTCGCCCAGCATACCGTTTCTGATCCTGAATGCGGTCTCGTAGGTCTCCTGCATCATGCGGTTGGCGATGAGGTATCCAGCCTCCATGTCGGCAACCATACTGGCCGCCCCCTCGCCTGCCTTGGAGATTTCCCCCATTACAAGCGCGGGGTCCTCATTGAAGAGTTCGGCGCGGCGGGAGACCATATCGCTAACTCTGGAGTCCTTCAGGATGGCTCCGCCCTTCATGCCACTGAAGCGCTTCTCCAAGGTGATCGCTGCCTGATCGACAAAGGTCTGCACCTCGTCACTACCTCTGAGCTTCTGCCACGGAAGGCGGGACTTGGCTGAAAGTAGCTGCCCTGCTTCGGCCGCTGCTTCACGGCTCCCGTACTTCTCGATTGCTGCAAGGTCTGTCTGGGTGTCCTTCAGGATCGATGCGAGCGCGTCATCAGAGACCTCCTCAACAAGCGGGGCCGGATTGTCGATTGGAAGCCCCTGCTCTGTGACTCCAGATTGGCCGCTGGGAGTCTCCGACGCTATGGCGGGTGGGTTGCTGCCTTCGACCACAGGTGCCACTGTCGATCTCCACGGCCTGTTTGACACTGGGCGCTTGTGGCTGGCTCTCGACTGGTCCGAAGTCCATGCTGAAAGCGTCCCGGTTAGCCTGCACTGACTGCTGGACCTTGGCGAGTTCCTTCAGCGCTTTGGCCTCGTCGCCTTGCCGAAAGAACTTGATGGCCTTCAGGGAGATGCTGAATGCTCCGATGACGGCCAAGTCCATGCCGACGCCCTCTAGCGCATTCTTGAAGCGTCCCATGGCTGAGCTGTCTTTAGGATCAGAGGCCAGGAACTCACTAACGGGGTTCTGAAGGAAGTCATACTGCTGGGTGAGGTCTGAAAGACGCTCTTCGTGCGGGTCGATGACGATAGAGGCTGCGCCTGCCCCCCTTCGCCATCTCGTAGATTGCCTTACCGAACTTGCCGGATTGCCCCAGCTTCTGGACGGCCTTGATTGGCGCTGTCAGCTTTCCAAGACCGATCATTCCGGTAGTGAATTGAGATATCCCCATGGTCACAGAATTAACGGTGCTGCCCTGTTTGAGGGAGTCGGGCCTTGGCCTCCCAATCCTTGCGGAATTGGGACTTGTCGGCCTCTTCCGGCTCACCCATGAGGAAGTCCTTGGTCTCGATGGCCGCATTGCCTATGCCTGCCCCAATGGACTGCCACGCTTCGCCCGCCTGATCGAGGAGACCTTTTTCAGGTTCCGCCACGTCACTGGGCCGGGAGCCCAACTCGGCGTCCACCTCTTGGAGTGACTGTTGGAATAGATCGTCGTCCACTTCGGCGGCGGCTTGGTCGATAGGTCTTCGTCTAGCTCCGCCGTAGCAGGAGCCGTTGTGCCGTATTTCTGCCATTTGGCTGTTCCTATGCTGTCTTTGAGGTCTTCTTTGAGCGCTTCAATCCGAAGTGCGGGAGGTCCTTGAAGCGTTTCCAATCGCCACCGACATCAAGCTCCACTCCAAGTTCCTGAGCGGCCTGCT
>CAVZQS010000010.1:2500-871830 GCA_963777425.1 uncultured Alphaproteobacteria bacterium
TGGCGACTGCGTGTTCTGTATGAAATTGTGAAGAGAAGATATATCCGGATCATTCCGGGTGTTCAAAGGTTGGTGCTTTCGGGTGCTGATCTTGCGGCTTTCGGGCCATGAACGCTGGATGATGTCGTCAAGGGATGCTCATCAATAGCCCTTGGCAGATGATTGGCGGCTTAACCGCAGAGCCATCGGATTTATCTCGAGAAGCTGGTCTTTTTTGTCAAATTCATTGATTGCTGAGGGTTTTGTCGTCCTGTTGGTATCCCCCGCAGGCGCAAGGTTCTCGTGAAGGCAAGGATGGATATTGGCAATGAGAATGATCAAGTGTCTTAAGGGCATTTGGTGGATGCCTTGGCATGCACAGGCGATGAAGGACGTGATACGCTGCGATAAGCGTCGGGGAGGTGCGAATACCCTTTGATCCGACGATTTCCGAATGGGGAAACCCACCTTAGATATCTAGAAAATCTTTTTTGTTCGCTCACGGATGAGCGGGCCTTCGGCCCTATCCTCCGCGTGGGCGCCGCACGAGCGGCGACGGACTAGCGTCCTGTACGGGTGCTAGATTTGTTAGGCTTGGCGGCAATACAGCGCGCTAGCGCGTCGGCCAGGTTTGGCCGCCCAGTCCGGAGCGAAGCGGCGTAAGCCGCGACAGCGTGAGGACGAACAGAAAAGGTTTCTAGATATCAAGATAAGGTATCTGACCTTCGAATACATAGGGGTTAGAAGCGAACCCGGGGAACTGAAACATCTAAGTACCCGGAGGAAAGGACATCAAACGAGACTCCGCTAGTAGTGGCGAGCGAACGCGGACCAGGCCAGTGGCTTTTGTGAGACAAGTGGAACACTCTGGAAAGGGTGGCTAAAGTGGGTGACAGCCCCGTACACGTAATGCGAACAAAAGTCCTTGAGTAGGGCGGGACACGTGAAATCCTGTCTGAACATGGGGAGACCACTCTCCAAGCCTAAGTACTCGTGCATGACCGATAGCGAACCAGTACCGTGAGGGAAAGGTGAAAAGCACCCCGACAAGGGGAGTGAAAGAGATCCTGAAACCGAATGCCTACAAACAGTTGGAGCCCAAGATTTGTTCTGGGTGACAGCGTACCTTTTGTATAATGGGTCAGCGACTTAGTGTGACGAGCAAGCTTAAACCGGTAGGTGTAGGCGCAGCGAAAGCGAGTCTGAACAGGGCGTTCAGTTCGTCGCATTAGACCCGAAACCAAGTGATCTAGCCATGAGCAGGTTGAAGGTAAGGTAACACTTACTGGAGGACCGAACCCGCATCTGTTGCAATAGATTGGGATGACTTGTGGCTAGGGGTGAAAGGCCAATCAAACTTGGAGATAGCTGGTTCTCCGCGAAATCTATTTAGGTAGAGCGTCGATTTTATACTTCCGGGGGTAGAGCACTGGATGGGCTAGGGGATCTCACCGATTTACCAAACCTAACCAAACTCCGAATACCGGAAAGTACTGATCGGCAGACACACGGCGGGTGCTAACGTCCGTCGTGAAGAGGGCAACAACCCTGACCACCATCTAAGGTCCCTAAGTTATGGCTAAGTGGGAAAGGATGTGAGGATCCCAAAACAACCAGGATGTTGGCTTAGAAGCAGCCATCATTTAAAGAAAGCGTAACAGCTCACTGGTCTAAATAAGGGTCTTTGCGCCGAAAATGTACCGGGGCTCAAGCCATACACCGAAGCTGTGGATTTGCATGTAAATGCAAGTGGTAGCGGAGCGTTCTGTAAGCCGTTGAAGGGAGACCCGTGAGGGCTCTTGGAGGTATCAGAAGTGAGAATGCTGACATGAGTAACGATAAAGGGAGTGAGAGACTCCCTCGCCGAAAGTCCAAGGGTTCCTGCTTAAAGTTAATCTGAGCAGGGTTAGCCGGCCCCTAAGGCGAGGCCGAAAGGCGTAGTCGATGGGAACCACGTTAATATTCGTGGGCCTGCGGGTAGTGACGGATCGCGTAAATTGTTCCTCCTTATTGGATTGGAGGGGCTTTGAAGCGGTTCCAGGAAATAGCTCCCGCGTATAGACCGTACCCGAAACCGACACTGGTGGACTGGTAGAGAATACCAAGGCGCTTGAGAGAACTGCGTTGAAGGAACTCGGCAAATTGCACGCGTAACTTCGGAAGAAGCGTGACCCTTTTTTACGCAAGTAGAGGAGGGTGGCACAGACCAGGGGGTAGCGACTGTTTACCAAAAACACAGGGCTCTGCGAAGTCGCAAGACGACGTATAGGGTCTGACGCCTGCCCGGTGCTGGAAGGTTAAGAGGAGAGGTGCAAGCTTTGAATCGAAGCCCCAGTAAACGGCGGCCGTAACTATAACGGTCCTAAGGTAGCGAAATTCCTTGTCGGGTAAGTTCCGACCTGCACGAATGGCGTAACGACTTCCCCGCTGTCTCCAACGCAGACTCAGTGAAATTGAATTCCCCGTGAAGATGCGGGGTTCCTGCGGTTAGACGGAAAGACCCCGTGCACCTTTACTATAGCTTTACACTGGCATTCGTGTCGGCATGTGTAGGATAGGTGGTAGACTTTGAAGCGGAGGCGCCAGCCTTCGTGGAGTCACCCTTGAAATACCACCCTTACCTATATGGATGTCTAACCGCGGTCCGTTATCCGGATCCGGGACAGTGTATGGTGGGTAGTTTGACTGGGGCGGTCGCCTCCTAAAGAGTAACGGAGGCGCGCGATGGTGGGCTCAGACCGGTCGGAAATCGGTCGTCGAGTGCAATGGCATAAGCCCGCCTGACTGCGAGACTGACAAGTCGAGCAGAGACGAAAGTCGGTCATAGTGATCCGGTGGTCCCGTGTGGAAGGGCCATCGCTCAACGGATAAAAGGTACGCCGGGGATAACAGGCTGATGACCCCCAAGAGTCCATATCGACGGGGTTGTTTGGCACCTCGATGTCGACTCATCGCATCCTGGGGCTGGAGCAGGTCCCAAGGGTATGGCTGTTCGCCATTTAAAGCGGTACGTGAGTTGGGTTCAGAACGTCGTGAGACAGTTCGGTCCCTATCTGCCGTGGGTGTAGGAATATTGACAGGATCTGTCCCTAGTACGAGAGGACCGGGATGGACGTATCTCTGGTGGACCTGTTGTGGCGCCAGCCGCATAGCAGGGTAGCTATATACGGACGGGATAACCGCTGAAGGCATCTAAGCGGGAAACCCACCTGAAAACGAGTATTCCCTATCAGAGCCGTGGAAGACCACCACGTTGATAGGCCGGGTGTGGAAGTGCGGCAACGCATGAAGCTTACCGGTACTAATAGCTCGATTGGCTTGATCATTCTCATTACAAATATCCATCTGGCTGACAAAGTCAGCCAGATCGGTTGTTAAAGCGCTCACGCACGTACGGTCCTCGGACCTGTGCTCCGCGAAGGCGCCGGACGACCGGCGACGGCCACTTGGCCTTGCGGGCTTACGCCCGGAATGCAAGTAACCGTCAAAGGCGAAAAGACAAAAACCCAGCTTCTCATTTGTATCGCATGCAGCTTAGTCTTCAACTTTTGGGGCGCATGCGTGAATTGTTGCGCTTTGCTGACCTGGTGGTTACAGCGGGGTGGCCGCACCCGATCCCATTCCGAACTCGGCCGTGAAACGCCCCTGCGCCAATGGTACTTCGTCTCAAGACGCGGGAGAGTAGGTCGCTGCCAGGTCTGCAAAACGCAACAATCCAATACATCTTCTCATCAAAAACGTCATACACATCAATCAAAAAGGCCGCGCATGCGGCCTTTTGCTTTTGCAAATCACAATGCGTAAGAGCATACTTACAAGCAAAAGCAGCAAAGACAACCTTCGGCAACTTTGCCGTATCTTGGTGGCGCGGGGTGGAGCAGCCCGGTAGCTCGTCAGGCTCATAACCTGAAGGTCACAGGTTCAAATCCTGTCCCCGCAACCAGATCACAAACACCCGAACATCGTTAGCCGCACATCATCACTTGCAACCGGCAGGCTCATAACCTGGCCTGAACGGTGAGGGACGTCCGGCTGCGCCGGGCAAGCAGTCCAGTGCACTGATTGAAGTCCCGAACGGGCAAATCCTGTTCCCGCAACCAAACTTTAATCAAAGCACAAGCATTGCCCATTGAAGGACCTCCGGTCGAATACAACGGGCGTTCTTCAAACCACGCGCAGAACCTGGACACTAGCTTCAACTCATGTCGAGGACGCACGAGCATGCTATAGCAGTCGCATGGGATTCGGAGTTTTCATTCACCGTTCAGATTCGATTTATGACGACAGCCCGGCAGAACGATATCAGTTCCCGAGCCGATACTTGGGCCGTGGGCAGTCCTGTCTCGGCGATTGGATCATTTATTATGAGCCGAGAAAGATTGCCGAAACACGCGGCTACTTTGCAATAGCCAAGGTGAGCCTGGTTATTCCAGATCCTAAAGTACCTGATATGCATATCGCCGTTATCGAGCCCGGTACATATCTCGACTTCGTTAATCCTGTGCCGTTCAGTAACGCAGAAGGAGTGGTTGAGCGCGGCGTGCTTAACGACGAGGGACGCTTGTCTGGGCGAGCACAATCGGCGGTAAGGCCAATCTCCCCCACTGACTTTAACCGAATTGTGTCACTAGGGTTCGAAGAGAATGAGTTTGAACTGCCGAGATGGGGCGAACCAGACGCCGCAACTGCGGAAACTGGCTTTGCCGAGACAGTCCAGCCCTTTATTTTCGAGTATGAGCAGGAACGTGTCACCCAATTCACATCCCGCATTGTCCGTGACCGGATTTTTCGCCGACTTGTTTTGCAGGCGTACGACAGGCGGTGCGCGATCACCGGCTTGAAGTTAATCAACGGCGGTGGTCGAGCTGAGGTTGATGCCGCGCACATCAGGTCTGTTGAAGCCAATGGTCCCGATATCTTAGCCAACGGGCTGGCCCTTTCTGGGACTGCGCACTGGATGTTCGATCGGGGTTTGATTAGCCTGTCAGATGATCTGCAGATTATGATATCGCGGCAAGCCAACGATCCGGAAAGCATCCGATCATTTGTCAATGAGACTGGGCGAGCAATGGTTCCGCAACGGGCAGTTCAAAGGCCCCACCCGCATTTCTTGCAATGGCATCGAGAAAACTGCTTCAAGCATTGAGGTCTTGGCACGACATGCGAAATTAGCCCATGCGTGCAGCCTGATCGACCTGCCAAGAGAATCATGCAGTGATGTCGACAACCCCGCAATCGCCAGCTTCCGATCCGAAGACCAGGCGATGTCCTGTCGTATCCCAATTCATCGATGAAATTGCGCCTTTGCCGGGGCGGCGCAACAACACTTCCTTCTGGTCGCCGAAGCGTCCGACGAGTATCATGCCGTCTGAATAGCCGATCGCGACGATTTCCTCTACTGGATGGCAGGCAACTGCTGTGACAAGGCTGTCGCCCCGTGTGCCGAGTTCCAGTGGCGCTTTGCCCATCGGGCCATCCTTGCCGGAAAAGGGCCAGACAATGGCGGCAGGTGCCCCGGATGTCGCCAGCCACTTACCCTTGGTGCTCCACGACCAGCTTTTCACCTTGTTCGGGTAGCCCGTCATGCGCATGTGACGGTTGTCCTCGAGCCGCCAGCCATGCAGCGCATTTTCCTGCATGGAGGTGACGAGGAAGCGATTGTCTGGCGAGAACATCACCGAGACATGCGCGCCTTTCCATTCTAGCTCGTTTGGTGCGCTATTGGTTGCCGGCCAATGCAGGGTCACGCCGTTGTAACGGGCAACCGCCAACCGCAATCCCTTAGGGGCGAAGGCAACGCCTTCAACGCTGCGTTCGTGCGGAAACTCCCGCACTGAACCGTCGGGTGAACGCACCCAGGCCGAACGTCCGGACGCAAAGGCGATCGCGCCACTAGGCGCGGCCGCCAAGGCTGTCATCCATTTACGCGGAATGTAGCTGAGTTCCTGGGTTTCGCCGTTCAATCCGGTCGAGCAAATACGGCCATCTTCTCCACCCGTAAGTAGTGCCTTACCGTCGAAGGCCGGAACAGCACAGAGCAGGCCATCATGCGCCTGTGTTGTCTTGTGGCCATTGTCGAGGCGGTGGATCGTGCCATCCGCCAACGCGAAGAATGGAACATCCCGGACAAAGCGCGCATCGATGCAATGGCCGGCAAGATCAAGCGGGGCAATGGTCGGCATCAGGCAAGGCAGCTTTCGAGTCCGGATCTCAACGCAGCATCGTCAAGCTGGCGCCCGATGAAAACAAGGCGGCTCTCATGCTTTTCATTGTCCTTCCAGGCGCGTTGATGATCGCCTTCAATGATCATGTGCACGCCCTGGATGACATAGCGTTCATGGTCGCCCTTGAAAGCAAGGATACCCTTCAGACGCAGGATATTCGGCCCCTGTTCCTGGGTGATTTTCTGAATCCACGGGAAGAATTTGTCAGGGTTCAGCTCGCCCGTGCGGATTGAAACAGACTGGACCGTTACATCGTGGATGGGCGATACATGATCGTGGTCATGATGGTCATGGCCGTGATCATGATCGTGATGATGGTGACCATGGTCGTGGTGGTCATGATTGTGGTCGCAGTCTGGTCCGCAAGCGTGATCCGGATGATCGTGATCGAGAAAATGCGGATCGCTTTCCAAAGCTCGGCTGAGATCAAAAGCACCGCGGTCGAGAACGCGCGAAAGGTCTATATCGGCGCGTGTCGTGCGGTGAATGACGGCATGTGGATTGATCGCCCGCACGGTTGCTTCGACGTTCGCCAGTTCCTCGGGTGTGACAAGGTCGGTCTTATTCAACAGCACCACGTCAGCAAATGCGATCTGATCTTCCGCTTCACGGCTGTCCTTGAGCCGTAGTGGCAAGTGCTTGGCATCGACCAGAGCGACAACGGCATCCAGCGCGGTCTTGCTGCGGACATCGTCGTCCATGAAGAAGGTCTGGGCTACCGGAACCGGATCGGCGAGGCCGGTCGTTTCGACAATGATGGCATCGAAACGGCCCGGTCGGCGCATCAATCCTTCCACGACGCGGATCAGATCGCCACGTACGGTGCAGCATATGCAGCCGTTGTTCATCTCGTAAATTTCTTCGTCAAATTCGACGATCAGGTCGTTGTCGATGCCGATCTCGCCGAATTCATTGACAATGACAGCATAGCGCTTGCCATGATCCTCGCTGAGGATACGGTTTAGCAGCGTGGTTTTGCCGGAACCGAGATAACCGGTCAGGACCGTCACGGGGATTTGGGGTGTACGCGCGGTTTCTGCCGCAACAGTCGATGTCATCGGAGCTTCACTCATCGTGCGCCTCATGGAATGGATTGACCCACGATATAGGTGATAAGATTACATATTGCCACACCTTGTGTCTTCAAATGCGTGAACGACTGCTTCAATCCTGTTGAGGCTGCTATCTGAAGACAGAGCTGTCAAAGCGGTCGACATCGTCGAGCAACTCGATAATGCCTTGTAAACTGTGGGCAATGATCCTTTCCCCCGCTCTCGCGGTGGCACGGGAAGCGTCGCCCGCGACACCTTCCTTGTTGAGATCGGTCATCTTCCAGCCGAAGGCATGCGGGCCATAGGCGCGCAAATGCCTGTAGGTGTCGGCATAGTGACGCTGATTGGTTGCGAAGTATCTGGCCTGCTCCATGTCGACCCTGTCGGGATGCAGGGCAAGCATCACAGAAGTCTCAATGAAACCGCCATGGATATCCAAGGCTTTCTCTTCAGGTGAGATCATACCATCCGGCAAACCGAATCGCGTCCAGCTCGTAGCCACAGCAAGCATATTGAAACGAACGCGCAGCTCGGTGGCGACGATTGTCATCAAGGGCGCGTTACCGCCGTGGGCGTTCAAGATAACCAGTTTCGACAGGCCGCGCTCTGACAAGCGCTCGCCAATCTTGATCCAGCGGCGGATTGCCTCATCGAAGGCAAGAGTCTTGGTGCCCTCGATGTCCATGTGTTCGACGGAGTAGCCGATAGCCTCTACGGGCAAGAATTCCACACTGAGGGATTGGGGAAGAGCATGCTTGAGGCGTTCAACCAACCCCGCCGCTATCAGCGTGTCGGTTTCGAACGGCAGGTGTGGACCGTGCTGCTCATGGGCTCCGAGTGGCAGAAGCGCGATTGTCCTGTTTGAAGCTGTCGGCATTTCCGGCTCGCTTAGTTGGTCGATCGCGCCATCATAGCCGTGCGAGTAGCAGGAGGATATGGCGGGCACATCGGATTTTTTCAGGCATATTCGTGCTTCAACAGCAATTCGTCGGCAAATTTCATCAGAATGTCATATAAGAATTGTAACGCGGATTTATCGGGGCGAGGGGCAAAAGGTTCAATCCCGGTTGCGCATTGGCACGGTCCTTTCTGAGATCGCCGTGAAAACAATTCTGCGTACAAAAGTTTGTCTGTTAATCTCTATCCACCAAACAGAGCTAGCCGTCTTATCATCAACAGGACAACGCTTCAAAGCGAGCAGGAGTTTGAATGGTCAAGGATCGTAAGCCCCTCATTCTTCATCGTCTGCAATCAACTGCCCGTCTGACGAGGACGGCGCTGGCGATGCGATTGTTAGGCCATGGGTTCTATGCCGGGCAGGATGCGGTGATGCTGCAACTGGCACATGAGGATGGACTTTCGCCCAGTGTTCTTGCAAAGCGGCTTGGTGTGAGACCACCGACAATTACGAAGACGATTTCGAGATTGCAGACGCAAGGCTTCGTCAAGAAGCAGGGCTCGGCGACCGATCAGCGCCAGGCGCATATTTTCCTGACCGATACAGGTAACGAGGCAATCAAAGCGATCGAGAAGTCCATCCGCAAGACCGAGAAGGATGCGATGAAGGGCTTTGACAAGAAGGAACGCAAGGTATTCGTGAAAATGCTTTCGCGGCTTGAGATTAATCTTTCCGCTGCGGAACTGTTACGGCAGACAGGATCCGATGACGATCACGATGACGAAGATGCCGATGAGGAGTGATCAATCCGAAGATTTTCGCAATCTGCGGTTACAAAACGCCTGAACTTGCTATCATGCGTGCGAGTCCCGTCCGCCTGATTGGTCATTCCTTTGTCTCCAGCCTCCCGCTCTTCACAGGAAACTGCGCCGCTAGCTGCGATTCTCTGCCTGTTTGCAACGGGTTTCCTATTCTCCTGTCTCGATTCGAGTGCGAAATATCTCGTCCTGTCGGGGATTCCGACGGCCTTCATTTCCTGGATGCGGTTTGTTGAGCACACACTTCTGGTCCTGATCTTCTTTCGGCCGTGGTCGAACCCTGCGGTTTTCAAGGTTCATAGCATTCCCTTGCAATTCATTCGCGGCATTTGCCTGTTTGGGTCGACCTTTTTCAATTTCTATGCGTTGCAGACAATGCAACTCGGCGAAACGATCACCATCAATTTCGCCGCGCCAATGGTGATCGCAGCGCTCGCAGGGCCGCTCCTCGGCGAGTGGGCAGGCTGGCGCCGGTGGGCCGCAATCATAGTGGCCTTCATTGGCGTGCTGATCATCGCGCGCCCCGGATTTGGTACGCTGAATCCGGGATTGCCGTATTCAATTGCGGCCATGCTCAGTTATTCGTTCTATTTGCTTCTGACACGGCGAATGGCGGCCACGGAAACGCCCGAGAGCCTGATCTTCTTTTCGGCGCTCGCGCCGGCGATCCTGATGTCGCCTGCAATAACCCAGGCGGTCATCCCCGAAACACCGCTGCAAATCGTGCTATTGCTTTCTCTGGGATTCTTCGGCGGGCTCGGCCACTTCCTGATTATCCTTGCCTACAGAAAGGCAAGCACGGCCGCTCTCGCGCCTTATCCATTTTTGCAGATCATCTGGATGCTTGCGTTCGGATATTTCATCTTCGACCAGTTTCCCGATGCGTACACCTTGTGCGGAGCAGTGATCATCATCAGCAGCGGGCTTTATGTCGTGCACCGCGAGCGCCAGTTACGCATTAGAGACTAATATTTCTGCCGACTGATTGTTCGATCCGTTGTGTTTGACAGAATGGATAACGAAAGAACTTTGATTTATCCGGCTGCGATGGCATAACGCCGGGTAAAGATAACGTGGCTTGTTTCACGATACTGCGGGAGGCGGTTTTTGGCGCAAAAGATCAAACTATCGACAATTGCCGACGCGCTGAAAGTGTCCACAGCAACCGTATCACTGGCATTGCGCGACAGTCCTCTCGTGGCTGATCAAACGCGTGAGAAAATCAAGGAACATGCGCGCGCCATTGGATACATCTACAACCGGCGGGCGGCCAGCCTGCGCACGTCGCGGTCTGGTATCGTCGGTGTTGTCGTTCACGACATCATGAATCCGTTTTTTGCGGAAATTTTGCGGGCGATCGAGGGGGAACTCGACCGTTCCGGCCAAACTTTCATTCTGTCCAATCATTACGACCAACTCGACAAGCAGCGTACGTTCATAGATACGGTCCTGCAACTCGGCGGCGATGGCGTGATCATGTCGCCGGCGATTGGAACGCCAGCTGAAGATATTCGGATGGCCGAAGACAATGGCTTACCCGTCGTCCTGATTGCCCGCAGTGTCAAAGATGCGAATGTGCCGGTCTTTCGCGGCGACGATGCCTACGGCATTGGGCTCGCAACCAACCATCTGATTTCTCTTGGTCACACTAGGATCGCCATGGTGGGTGGCACGGATCAGACGTCAACTGGCCGCGATCGCTACGAAGGCTACCTTCAGGCCATGCAGCGGGCCGGTCTCGAAGTCAAACCGGAATGGCGCATTCCCGGACCCCGGACCAAGCAGGCAGGTTTTGATGCCGCCCCGCAATTCCTTGCATTGAAGGATCACCCTACGGCTGCCGTTTGCTGGAATGATCTCGCAGCGATCGGCATGATGAACGGCATTGCACGTGCTGGGCTCGTTGCCGGTGTTGATATATCCGTCACCGGCTACGATGATCTGGAAGAGGCGGCTATCGCCACGCCCGCCCTAACCACTGTGTGGAATGGACAGCGCGAGGTCGGTCAACGTGCGGCGCGGGCTCTGCTCGATCAGCTGAATGGTGCTGACACGCATGCCCGTCAGGAACTGATCAAGCCGGAACTCAGGATACGGCAATCAACGTCCAAGCCGAAGGAACGGTAAACCAAAGCGGTAATTGGTTCTGCTCAACGACGTCGCCTTTCGTAGAGCGTGCTTCATCCTTCATTAACGCTGCGCTACTACGCTCCTGCGGGATAGTAATCCTGTGGAGTACGCCATGAGATTGGCAGGCACGGCTTGGCTTGGCCTCGTGAGCACAGCGGCTATCGTCGCTATGTTTCTGGATTTTGCGACTTACACCTCCGATGAGGAGGCCGATATCGATGTCAGCACGACATCATCGATCACAGGAGAGCTCCGCCTGGATAGGCCGACCTTTGTGATCCGTGGTCCGGGCGGCGGGCAACAATGCAAGGCATTCCCTGAGGAAAATGGCACGCCAGGGCATAATGCGCTCGCCACAGAAAATAGTTGTGCCGATCTTTATCCGCCGCTGGCGACCGCCAGGACATGGCACAACAATCAGGACGGAACGATCGATTTTGCGGATAATCTCGGTCGCACAATCCTGGTATTCAGCCCCGGCGACGGGCTCGCCTACATCAGTGTCGAGCCGCGATCAGTGATTCTGTCGATGTCGACCGAAGGTGTAAGCCTGCTTTAGAGGCTCTAATCCAAGCCGCGGGCGATCGCTATTCAGCGGCGTGAAGTCGCTCGCGACTCGCCTTGTGGGCGCGTGCTGCATCCCCGAAAGCGGCAAAAATCTTTCGCGATGGACTATCACTCTTCACCCAATATTCCGGATGCCATTGGACGCCGACGGCAAAACTGCGGGCGTTCTTGACCGATACTGCTTCAATTGTACCGTCATCAGCCACTGCTTCTATGTCCAGTTGCGCGGCCGGCTTGTCGATTGCCTGGCGGTGAACCGAGTTGACCTCGATCGAATCGCTTTGCATGACCTGTGCCAGGCAGGATCCGGGCTTGATATGGACGGGATGGCGAATGGCAAAGCGCTCGGACTGCATATCCGATTGAGGGGCACGATGGTCCATACGCCCGTCAAGTTCCTGAATCTCGGTTGCCAGCGTGCCGCCCAAGGCGACATTAAGCTCCTGTATGCCACGGCAGATGGCCAAGAGAGGAATCCCTCGCTCGATGGCACGGCGAATTAACGGCAATGATGTGGCGTCGCGCGCCGGATCGTAGGGCTCGTGCGCTTCACTGGGCACGGCACCGTAGAGCTCCGGGTGAACATTCGATTTGGAACCGGTAATCAGGACGCCGTCAACGCCGTCAAGAATCGCGTCGATATCGAGCCCATCACCAAAGGACGGAACGATCAAAGGGATCACGCCGGCCGCATCATAGGCCGCCATCAGATACTGGTCAGGGGCTGCATGCCACGTATAGTTTTCAAATGTCCGGACATCGGATGTTATGGCGACGAGAGGTTGCCGCATTGCGTTACTCCTGAAAAA
Organism: uncultured Alphaproteobacteria bacterium; assembly: GCA_963777425.1. Lineage (GTDB taxonomy): Bacteria > Pseudomonadota > Alphaproteobacteria > Rhizobiales > Rhizobiaceae > Phyllobacterium. The sequence goes on from CAVZQS010000010.1 coordinate 14,978, forward strand.
GCTGCTCCTTATGTAGTGCAATTCGAGCGCGTTTCCAATGGCCGCGGCTACGCGGCAATACTGCACTCAAACAGTCCTCACGACCTCACTCGTTTGTGTTTCGATGCGCTGGACTTGAATAAGCGAGTGTGTATGGTGATGGCCAAGATCGGGAGGACAAGATGGGATTGTCCGGTGATCTGGGCCGAAGAGTTTGATTTCAATCGTTTGGGAGGAGTATTAATGGATCGTCGTGCGTTCATCACGAAGGCGGGATTTGCGGGGGTTGGGGCTGCAGCAGCAACGACCCTTGCGGCGCCCGCCATCGCGCAGTCGCTGCCGAAAGTCACATGGCGTTGTGCGTCGTCATTTCCGAAATCGCTGGATACGATTTATGGCGGTGCCGAAGTTCTGTCGAAACATCTGAAGGAAGCGACAGACGGAAATTTCACTATTCAACCATTTGCAGCGGGCGAAATTGTTCCGGGCCTCCAGGCTGCGGATGCCGCTGCGGCAGGTACCGTCGAACTTTGCCATACCGTCGCCTATTACTACTGGGGAAAGGATCCCACGTGGGCTTTGGGCGCAGCGGTTCCGTTTGCATTGAACGCTCGAGGAATGAACGCCTGGCAGTATCATGGCGGTGGTATTGACCTCATGAACGAGTTCTTCAACAAGCAAGGTCTGCAGGCTTATCCCGGCGGCAATACCGGCGTACAGATGGGGGGCTGGTTCCGCAAGGAGATCAAGACGGTCAATGATCTTGAAGGTCTCAAGATGCGCGTCGGCGGTTTTGCCGGCAAAGTCCTGGAGAAACTTGGCGTTGTACCGCAGCAGATTGCAGGCGGCGACATCTATCCTTCGCTCGAAAAGGGCACAATTGACGCGGCGGAGTGGGTTGGTCCGTACGACGACGAGAAGCTTGGCTTCCAGAAGGTCGCGCCGTTCTACTACTATCCTGGTTGGTGGGAAGGCGGCCCGACTGTCAGCTTCATGGTCAACAAGGAGAAGTGGGATTCCTTGCCGCCAGCTTATCAGTCGTTGTTCCGTACGGCTGCACAGGCGACCGATGCCGACATGCTGCAGAAATATGATTCCTTGAATCCGGCAGCGATCAAGCGTCTGGTAGCGGGCGGTGCACAACTCCGTCCGTTCAGCCCTGAAATCCTGAATGCCTGCTTTGAAGCTGCAAACGGCGTCTACGCTGAAATGGAAGCCAACAACCCGGCGTTCAAGAAAATCTGGGAGTCGATCAAGGCTTTCCGCAACGAGCATTTCCTTTATGCGCAGGTTGCCGAATACTCATTCGATACCTTCATGATGATCCAGCAGCGCAACGGCAAGCTGTAAGCTTCCCAAGCCACGTCAAAATAAAAACCCCGGTACCGCAAGGTCCGGGGTTTTTTCTTGCCGCTTCGAATTACATCTTCGGCGGCTGGCTCAGGTCGGGTGCTGCCGGTTGCGCTGGGGCAGGCGGATTGGCCGGAGCTCCTCCAATGGGCGGCGGCGAGTTCAGATCGTTGCCGGGTCCACCAAGTCCTCCACCCAATCCACCACCGAGTCCCCCGCCCAAGTCTCCCGGTATCTCGATCTTCATGGTTGCAGGATCAACAACCGGCCCGCTGCCCTTGTAATGCATGACCATTTGCGGGAAGGTGATTGTCAATGCCACCATCAAAATCTGAATGCCGACGAAGGGCACCGCGCCCCAATAGATCTGGCCGGTCGTTATGGGCTGGATCTTCTTGCCGGTTATCTTGTCGAGATAGGGTACTTTTGCCGCTACCGAACGCAGATAGAACAGGGCGAAGCCGAATGGCGGGTGCATGAAACTCGTCTGCATGTTGATCCCGAGAAGGACGCCGAACCAGATCAGATCAATGCCGAGTTTGTCTGCTGCCGGGGCGAGCAGGGGCACGATGATGAAGGCCAGTTCGAAGAAATCCAGGAAGAATGCCAGAAAGAAGACGAGCAGATTGACAACGATAAGGAAGCCAACTTCGCCGCCCGGCAGCGAGACGAGCAGGTGTTCCACCCAGACGTGACCGTTGACGCCATAGAATGTCAACGAGAAGACGCGCGCACCGAGCAGAATGAACATGACAAATGACGAAAGCCGCGTGGTCGAGGCCAATGCCTGGTTGATGACGCCGAGATTAAGGCGCCCCTTGGACGCGGCCATGATCAATGCGCCCACGGCGCCCATGGCTCCGCCCTCGGTCGGCGTTGCGATGCCGAGAAAGATGGTGCCGAGCACGAGGAAGATCAGGGCAAGCGGCGGTATGAGGACGATGATGACCTGCTGGGCAAGGCGCGACATCAGATTGAGCCCAAGAGACCGGTCGGCAATCGCGAATGCGTAGATTACTACGATGCCGATAGTTGCGCCCCAGATATCGGCATTCGCTCCGGCGGATGCCGCGAGCAAAGCATGCGCGCCGTAGGCAATAGCACCAGCAATCAGGAGTGCAACGATCAATGATGTTGCGCCAGTCCCCAGGGTTCGTGCCTCGACTGGAAGCGCCGGCATTGAGTCTCGCTTCCAGAACGTCATGATCAAAATGTAGAGCATGTAAAGGCAGGTCAGTACGAGACCAGGAATAATTGCCCCGTGATACATGTCCCCCACGGAGCGTCCGAGCTGGTCGGCGAGCACGATCAACACCAGCGAGGGCGGGATGATCTGTGCCAGCGTCCCAGAGGCGGCAATAACACCGGATGCCACACGCCTGTCGTAGCCATACCGCATCATGATTGGCAGCGAGATCAGGCCCATGGCGATGACCGATGCAGCAACCACGCCTGTCGTTGCTGCAAGCAGCGCGCCAACAAATATGACCGCATAGGCAAGGCCACCGCGGATCGGACCGAAAAGCTGACCAATCGTATCAAGCAGATCTTCAGCCATGCCAGAGCGCTCGAGGATGATGCCCATGAAAGTGAAGAACGGAATCGCCAGCAGCGTTTCGTTTGACATTTGCCCCCAGAAGCGATCGGGCAGGGCGTAGAGCAGGGGCCATGAAAGCGTGATGCTGCCATTCGAATAGGGTGCCAGCTCGACGCCTACGAAGAAAAACAGCAGACCGTTCGCCGCAAGGGCAAACGCCACCGGATAGCCGATCAGCATGAAGATGATCAGCGAGGCGAACATGATCGGCGCCATATTCTGCGCGATAAACTCAATCATTACGCGCCTCCGCCATGGCTGCTACTTCCTGTTCTGCAATCTCTTCCAGTGACATGGGAGGGTTGGGGTCCTCCATATCCCCGCGCATGACCGCAATTTTTTTTATGATCTCAGAAACGCCCTGAAAACCGAGCAGCACGAAACCAATGAGCAGTATGAGCTTGGCTGGCCAAAGGATGAGCCCGCCTGCGCTCGAAGAAACTTCACCGCTGTTATAGGAAAGCCGGACATAGGGGATGAAGTAGAAAATCATCAAAGTCACGAACGGCATCAGAAAGAAGATGTGACCCAGAAGATCGATCCAATGCTGGACGCGCCGGGAAAAGGCGCCATAGATGATATCGATCCGGATATGTTCGTTTTGCTGCAATGTGTAGGCTGCCGCCAACATGAAAGCGCCGCCGAAGAGATACCACTGGAGTTCGAGCCAGGAATTCGACGAAACGTTGAAAGCCTTGCGAATGATCGCATTTCCGGCACTGACAACGACGGCCAGGAAAATCAGCCATGCAACATAACGGCCGATGAACTCATTGATGCGATCGATTGTTTTCGACAGAGCGAGCAAAGCCGACATAATACCTCCCCGTAGATTCTGACAGCCTGAGTTTTATGACCTTTCCGCTTTTTGATCGTGCGGTGTCAGCCCATTCAGCCTTGCCTGATAAGAACATGCCGAAGCACTGGTACCAGCCCCGTCCTAAACCATCAACAGAATTGATTATCATTGGACCGGCCGACCAACTCTTGCCCCTGAGGCAGTTTGGGCAGTTGTCATCACCGTTCGAGCAGTCTAACAGTGACGAAACAATCTGGGACCATGCTCGTCGGTATTCGATCTATGATAATCAGTGACCCAACGATTTCCATTGCGGGAAAAACAATCGCAGTAACCGGGGGCTCATCAGGTTTGGGCCTCAGGATGGTCCACATCCTGGCGAATCACGGGGCCAACGTTATCTCGATTTCGCGTACGGCCGCCCCTGACAACGAATTTCGACCCAACATCATGAATATCATGGCCGACGTTACTGTGCCGATCGACATTGAGCGCGCCTTTGATGAAGCAGAGGGCCGCTTCGGCACAGTTACTGTCGTCTTCAACAATGCCGGGGTCGCGGCAATCGAGCGTGCGCTGACAACTACACGCGAACAACTGCGCCATATATTCGAGGTGAATGTTGAAGGCGCGTTTTTCGTTGCCCAGGAAGCGGCTAAACGGATGATGGCCAAGAGCGTGGGTGGCTCGATTATCAATCTGTCCAGTATTCTTGCAGACGCGCCGGTGAAGGGGTCGACCGCTTATGCAATGTCGAAAGCGGCGATAGCACAGATGACTCGTTCGCTTGCTCTGGAGTGGGCTGCTCATGGCATTCGGGTTAATGCGATCGCTCCCGGTTGGTTTCCGACCCGGCTTAACGAGGGACTCATGGAGGGGCCAGCCAAAGGATTTCTAAGGGGGAAAAATCCGATGCGCCGACTGGGCGACCCCAAGGACATTGACGGAGCAGCCTTGATGCTGGCATCGGACGCCAGCAGTTACATAACAGGGACAATAATCACCATCGATGGTGGTCATAGCTTGCAAGGCTAATCAGTGACTTTCTAAATGCGTTCCGTCTCTTGAACGTTGGTGCGTGTGACAAGGACGAAGACGAGCAGCGAAAAGACCGCGGCGTCGCGCCAGAGTACAGAAAAATAACCACCCCATAGCGATTCCACCATTCCGACGATCGCCGCGCCATACGCCGCGTGCAAAGGACGCGAGAACCCGCCGGCGGCGGTAATGAACAGGATCTTCAATCCAAAAATCATGCCGGTGTTGAAACTGACATTGCCGTAGTAAAGCGCAGCGAGAAACCCGGCCAATGCGCACACTCCGTAGCCGGCCAAAATGGCCTGTGTCCTGACCCTTGCAGGATCAATGCCGCACATGGCGGTCGCGGCAGGTTCATCGCTTACGGCACGCCAGATCCGGCCGGCCGATGTCCGCAGCATGATGGCCTCGCCGGATGCCAGCACAGCCAGCGCCACGGCAATGTTCACTACTTGCAGTTGGGTCAGGCTGATGTCAACGCGGCTTCCAAGGACCTGCATTGGTGCGGCCAGCATCGGTGGTAGCCAATAATCTCTGGTATTGGCAGCAATCCGCGACAGTTCCATGAGGAAAATGCTGAGCCCAAGCGTCGCAACGAGAACGGTGTTCCGGCTGCCCGCTTCCAGCGGGGCGTAAATAAGCTTGGCAATGGCATAGCCGCCAACGCCAACATAGACGACGGCCATCAGTAACCCGAATGAAAGTGCTGCGGGCAGCGTCATCCACAGCACTGACCATGCAAAGGCAGTGACGAGAATAAAGGTCTGACCAGAAAACGCAAAAATCGCGCCAAGGGAAAGGTCGGTGCGGTGAGTCAGGCCATGGATCAAGACGTATCCATAGGCCAGCAGGGCATAAAGCGCGGCGTTGTGTATGCCGTTAAGCAGGAGCTGAAGGAAATATGCCATCTGCGTTCCCGAGTTTGTTTCATTCTAACTTGCATTCTGTATATTGCCAGTTAGAATTTTGCATGACCTTTGATTGGAACGCACATCGATTCAGCGGTGGTGTCCTGGCGCTTGACCTGGCCAATACCGTCATCTTTCGCGAAACGCCGGAACGTTCGCAGGATCGCTTTGCCGATCCGGCGGAAGTGCCGCGTTTTGCGATGGCGGCTGCAAATTTTCGGCAAGGCGAATGGGGCGATATCCAGTTTCGTCCCCGGTTTCGCAGCCTGGAATCGCCGCGCTCATCAAGGTTCGTGAAGCCACCAACAAGCTTTTCCGGGCAGCCGCTCGCGGAGAAGGTCTGACACCGCGAACGTTATCGGCATTCCTGCGGCTTGGTTCGGAGATTGTCTGTGACGAACCGGACGATCAGAAGTTGGCCCTACCGCAGTCATCGGGAACGCCGAGCGAATTGTCATTGGCCACTGCCGCGTTCCTCTCCGGCGTACGCCTGTTTGAACCTTCACGGCTCGAAAGGATCAAGATCTGTCCAAACTGTCATTGGCTGTATTTTGACGGAAGCCGCAACCGCAGCCGGCGCTGGTGCGATATGAGAGTGTGCGGCAACCGGGCTAAGGCCCGCCGGCATTATGACCGCAACGGACGATTAGCGGAGAATAGCGGTGTCTAGAGCACGTTCATTGCGCCTGCTGGTCTCATTGGTCATCCTCGCCGGATTGCTCGGCGGTTGCCGTGATGCAGGTGAGGGCGACTACGTCAATGTTACCGGAAAAATTTTCGTCTTTAATTACCGGATTGCTCAGGCAACGTATCTTCTTACCCTCGGCAAACTCAGGCCGTTGCCCGATGGAGCGATACTGGAGGCGACTTTTGAGAATCCCGCGGGAGGCGCTCCATTTGTCGTTCGGCAAAAGGTCTGGCCAATGATGGAGAAAATTAAGGTAGAAAGCCCTCCGATAAAATGCGTGAAGGCGAACCGGGAATATAAAGTCAGCATGCGACTTGAAGATGCCAGCGGCAAAATCTTGCAGACTATTGAACGAAAGATGATATCCAACGTCGATCAATCGGTGATGCCCGACAAGCCTTTGGTTGTGGGTCCATTCTACGATCCGAACCCCGATAAGGGTGCGGGGGAAAATTCATCTGCTGCTTGCCCGGCTTAACAAAATCGATACCAAATATCTATTGAATTGCCGAAGTTTCCTAACTCCTGTTTGTTTCAGGAATTAGTAATTCTGTTTTCTGATTTGTGGGATGTAGGTTTGACACGGAGCATAAATAGATATTGCTAGTTGTTGTTCGATCTTAAGCTACATTATCGTTAGCGTTTGGTGAAAGTAATCGTTAGCGTATCCATTCAGGATACACTTGGGCGCGGTCATATTGATGAGTACTGAACGCAACGAGAGCAGCTCTCTCGAACTCATATCTCTTCGCACGCTTTATGCGAACAAAGACGCTGTCTGGCGGACGTCTGTCGTCCAGATCATTGCGACCTTGATGATTTACATCAAGACCGGCCATCCAATCTATGCGGCATTTGCACTTGGGTTCTTCTTGACCATCCTTGCGAGAACGGCCAATGCCACCGCCTTCGAACAAACGGATCTGTCAAACGCCTCTGCGGCAATGTTGAAGAAATGGGAGTGGCGTTACCTTGCCGGTGCGTTGACGACCTGCATACTGCTCGGGATGCTGTGTTTTGTCAGCATCTATGTGTTGGCTGACCCATCAGCGGCGATTACCAGCGTTATTATTGCGGTTGCATCGATGGTTGCGCTGGTGACGCGAAATTATGTTTCGCCCAAGGTCGTCATAGGCATGTCCGTTGGTATTCTCGCCCCGCTGTTCGTCACATTCATTTTGCTCGGTGGCTTCTACAACTGGCTGCTCGCCCTGCTCATATTGCCGTACTTCGGCAGCAATATCGGTATCGCCGCCAGTCTGCGTCAGTCGCTCTTTGATGCTCTCTCGGGAAAACGCCAGCTTGGCATAGTCGCCAATAATTTTGATGCCGCGCTCAATGGCATGCCGCAAGGCTTGCTGATGTTTGACAGCAACCAAACCATCACGGTCGCCAATATGCGAGCCGCCAAGATGCTGGGATTTGATCACCCAAGGCAATTGCAAGGGCGAACGCTGGAGGCATTGCTGCGGCTGGCTCAATTGCGGGGCTATTTTCCCGTAGATGAGCTGGGGACTTTGCGTGTCAAGATACGGGATCTTCTGGCCGGCTCGAAACAGCGCGACACGTTCGTGTCGCCAGCAAATCGCCATTATGAGTTCACCGCAACGCCTGATCCGCAACATGGTACTGTTCTGGTCATACAGGACGTCACGCGACGCGCGGATGCCGAGGCGCAGATCAACAGGATGGCGCGCTTTGATAGCTTGACCGGTTTGCCGAACCGCAGCCAGTTCGCCGAAATTGCCAACACATATGCAAGCACCGTTGAGCTTGGAGCGCAGATCATCCTCATGGTCGTCGACATTGATGGTCTGAAACGGACGAACGACACGTTTGGCCATCGTATCGGCGATGATCTGTTGCGGGCATTTGCGGACCGGCTCGCTTCAGTGGACGCCAGTCATCCAGTCATTTCGCGTTTTGGCAGCGACGAATTCGTACTTCTGTTTTCGGCGCCATCACACGAAGAAGCAATGCAGTGCGTGGAGCGCATAATGGCTGCGATTTCCGGCCAGTATGTTGTATCCGGTCATGAGATTATCACGGGAGTGCATGCAGGCGTGGCGATCGCCGAGGCGGCAAAGTTCGACCTGGCCGCCATGCACATGAATGCCGATCTCGCACTTGATGTTGCCAAGAAGAAGGCTCAGAAGAAATGGGCCGTCTTCGTCGATACGATGGATCACTCGTTCCGGAGCAAGCAGCGGCTAAAGGCAGATCTTCGCAGGGCTATCGCAGAAGGTACGCTATCGGTTGCGTACCAGCCGATCGTCAATGTACGAACATTGCGTATGACATCGTGTGAAGCGCTGTCGCGGTGGCATCATCCTGAGTTCGGCGCGATTTCGCCGGCGGAATTCATTCCGATGGCGGAAGAAATGGGGCTCATTTCCGAGCTGACACGAAGCGTCATCGAACGCGCGATCAAGGATTGCAGCAAGTGGGAATCCCGCATTGCCGTCTCAGTCAACCTGTCGTCGCACGACCTGCAGAACATGGATATGGTCAATATCATTCATTCCACGCTCAGACAGCATGATATCGAGCCGCATTTGCTCGAGGTGGAAGTGACGGAAGGGGCGATCATTACCGATCGTGAAACGACGGGTACTGTTCTTGCAGAACTCAAGGAATACGGCATCCAGGTTGCCATCGATGACTTCGGAACCGGTTACTCCAGTTTGAGTTACCTGAAGGATCTCCCGGTAACCAAGGTCAAGATTGACCGGTCCTTCATCGCAGATATCGCCAAGGAGGGCCGTTCGTTGAAACTATTGCGCGGTATCGTGCAGATGTCTCATGAACTTGGATTGTCCGTGACCATTGAGGGCCTTGAAACAAGCGAACAATCCGAACTGATCAATCAGTGGATCGGTGCAGAGTATGTCCAGGGATATCTCTACGGAGCTGCCATGTCTGCGGACGAGATCGTAAAGCTGCTAGGCATACCGATGGAGCAGCGGCTGCTGGCGGTGGCAAGCGATCGTGCGTCATCTCTCCACTGACACAAGCTTCCCCGGTCAGTCGCAATGATCATTGGATAAGATCGCGTGCGGCCCTGACACGGCCCCGCCGATCGCTTATCCTGCCTGACGTATGAATTGTCATTGACTGCATACTACCGAGGAAGGACGCCAACATGATCGCACAGATTGCCATTGCCCCGCTCGTTGCTTTGATAGCGGGCATTATCATCCTGATAGCGCCCAGACTGTTGAATTACGTGGTAGCCCTTTATCTGATCATTATCGGTGTTGTCGGGCTTTTCCCCCAACTGCTTGGCTGACACCGTCTCCCTGATTTTCCGAGAAACTGTCTCTTTGATTTATATCGATTGAGTCCCTTGAAGCGACCATCTGCGCATTGCGCTGATGCGCTGTTTTCGCTATTGCCAATACGACATTGACCACAAGAGGTTTGAAGATGGCTGAACATCACGATACTTCGCCTGCAGAGTTGGGCGCACCCATGGATTACAAGGAACATGAGAACACATACAAGCTGTTCCTCACGCTTTCCAAATGGGGCTTCGTCACCTGCCTGGCCTTGATGGTCGCAATGGCGTTCGGCTTTTTTGCCGGCGGCTTCTTCTCGGCTCTCGTACTTTTTATCGTAATCTGTTTGGCTGCCTGGTTTCTTCTTTAGACTTACTCTCTGCACATAACCGGGTTGATAATCCGATCAAAACGCCGTTCACCTGAACCGGCCGCATCTCGGGGTTGCCAATCATTCTAAGCGGGAAAGGCGCGCTGGTCGTCAGACCACTGCCTTTGTAGTGATTAACTTGCTTTGGGGGTGAGGAGCTTGGCTCAGACACTATTCATACCGAAAGAGATTGACGCCAACGAGCCGCGTGTCGGTGGTTCGGCCGAGACAGTCAAAAAGCTTGTCGGTCTCGGATTTATCGTGACTGTGGAGACGGGTGCTGGCACGGCATCACGAATCCCCGACCGTGAATTCGAGGCGGCGGGCGCGACAATTGGTAAGACTGCCGACATCAAAGGTGCTGATGTCGTCCTAAAGGTCCGCCGGCCAACTTCTGCGGAGATCAAATCCTACAAGCAGGGCGCCGTTGTTATCGCCATGCTCGATCCTTACGGCAACGATGCCGCGGTCAAGGAATTGGCAGATGCCGGTGTCACAGCCTTCACCATGGAATTCATGCCGCGCATCACGCGTGCACAGGTCATGGACGTCCTTTCCAGTCAAGCCAATCTCGCCGGCTATCAGGCGGTTGTGGACGCAGCCGAGGAATATGACCGGGCTCTCCCAATGATGATGACTGCCGCGGGCACGGTTCCTGCCGCCAAGGCATTCATCATGGGCGTTGGCGTTGCCGGTCTCCAGGCGATTGCCACGGCGCGCCGACTCGGCGCAGTCGTTACCGCCACGGACGTACGTCCTGCGGTCAAGGAGCAGGTCGCTTCACTGGGCGCCAAGTTTCTTGCCGTCGAGGATGAAGAGTTCAAGGCGGCAGAAACTGCTGGCGGCTACGCCAAGGAAATGTCGAAGGAATATCAGGTAAAGCAGGCGGCTCTGGTCAATGATCACATCGCCAAGCAGGATATCGTCATCACCACGGCTCTCATTCCCGGCCGCCCGGCTCCCCGGCTGGTCACGCGAGAAATGTATTCGCGCATGCGTCCTGGATCAGTGATCGTCGATCTGGCCGTCGAGCGCGGCGGCAACGTTGAAGGCGCCGTTGCCGGGAAGATCGTCGAGGTCGACGGGATCAAGATCGTCGGCCATCTGAATGTCGCTGGGCGTATCGCAGCCACCGCCTCACAGCTGTATGCCAAGAACTTGGTGGCCTTCTTCGAGACGCTGGTCGACAAGGACACCAAGACCGTCAAGATCAACTTCGATGACGAGTTGGTCAAGGCAACGGTACTGACGCACGGCGGCAAGGTGGTTCATCCAAATTTCGCCAGCGCCGCATCGACACCTGCTGCTCCCGCGGCCAAGCCTGCTGCCAAAAAGGCTGCAACAGCCAAAGTTCCAGTTGCGAAGGACGCTCCGGCAAAAGCAGAAGCCAAGAAGGCGGCTCCCAAGAAGACTGCAACGCCGAAAGCTGCACCCAAGAAGACTGAAGGAGAGGCGTGATGGCTGATGCTACACTCGAAAAAGCGCTTGAGACCCTGAACCAGGCCACCGAAATGGTTCGCCGGGCCGCTGAAGGCATGCCCGATGCAGCTGGCGCAGCTGCCCATGCGGTCACCGGCGGCGCCGTTGATCCCTTTGTCTTTCGTCTTGCCATTTTCGTCCTCGCGATTTTTGTCGGCTATTATGTCGTCTGGTCGGTAACACCCGCTCTGCACACGCCGCTGATGGCGGTCACCAATGCGATTTCCTCGGTGATCGTCGTCGGTGCGCTTCTGGCGGTCGGCCTGTCAGCGAGTGGCGCTGCCACGGGTTTTGGCTTCGTGGCGCTCGTTCTTGTCAGCGTGAACATTTTCGGCGGCTTCCTCGTCACCCATCGCATGCTCGCCATGTACAAGAAGAAAGAAAAGTGAGGCCAGCATGAGCGTGAACATCGCAACTTTTCTGTATCTGGTCTCCGGCGTCCTTTTCATTCTGGCGCTGCGCGGGCTCTCGCATCCGACGACCAGCCGTCAGGGCAATTATTACGGCATGACCGGTATGGGCATCTCGATCCTGACCACGCTGGCCTTGGCCGAGCCGAGCTTCAAAGGGCTGGGCCTGATCATCATCGGCCTGGCCATTGGCGGCAGCGCCGGTGCCTATATCGCCAAGCGCATCGCCATGACAGCCATGCCGCAGCTTGTCGCTGCCTTCCACTCGCTCGTTGGTCTGGCCGCCGTCCTAGTCGCCGCTGCGGCGGTCTATGCGCCGGAGTCGTTCGGTATCGGCGAGGTCGGCAGTATTCATGGGCAGGCGCTGGTTGAGATGTCCCTTGGTGTCGCCATCGGCGCGATCACGTTTACAGGCTCGATTATCGCCTTCCTGAAGCTTGACGGGCGCATGTCCGGCAAGCCGATCATGCTGCCCGGACGTCACGTCATCAACGTTGCCCTGTTGATTGCCATCGTCGTGCTGGTCGTTGCTTTGGTTCTGACCGAAAGCCATGTCGTCTTCTGGCTCATCGTCATCCTGTCGCTAATCCTCGGTGGATTGATCATCGTTCCGATCGGCGGCGCCGATATGCCGGTGGTCGTCTCGATGCTGAACTCCTATTCCGGTTGGGCGGCTGCGGGCATTGGCTTCACACTGGGCAATCTGGCACTGATCATCACCGGTGCGCTGGTTGGCTCCTCGGGTGCGATCCTGTCCTACATCATGTGCAAGGGCATGAACCGGTCGTTCATCTCGGTCATTCTCGGCGGCTTTGGCGGTGAGACGGCAGCTGCCGGCGGCGGTGAAGTCGAGCAGCGTCCGGTGAAGCAGGGCTCGGCCGATGACGCTGCTTTCATTATGAAAAACGCTTCCAAGGTCATCATCGTACCGGGTTATGGCATGGCCGTCGCTCAGGCACAGCATGCCTTGCGCGAAATGGCGGACAAGCTCAAAGCCGAAGGCGTAGAGATTAAGTATGCGATCCACCCGGTTGCAGGCCGCATGCCCGGTCACATGAACGTGCTTCTGGCCGAGGCCAACGTGCCCTATGACGAAGTGTTCGAGCTTGAGGATATCAACTCGGAGTTTGCACAGGCCGATGTCGCATTCGTCATCGGTGCCAATGACGTGACGAATCCGGCCGCAAAGACGGATCCGAAGTCGCCGATCTTCGGCATGCCGATCCTCGATGTCGACAAGGCCGGGACCGTTCTCTTCATCAAGCGTGGTATGGGCTCGGGTTATGCTGGCGTGGAGAATGAGCTGTTCTTCCGCGACAACACGATGATGCTTTTTGCCGACGCCAAGAAAATGGTTGAGAACATCGTCAAGGCACTCGACCACTAGGTGGAATCATTCGACACTTGAACAAAAAAGCCCGCCAAGACTGAACTGACACGGCGTGAGAACAGGTCGATGACGGCGGCAACATAAAGCCAGCCTTCGGCCGTCCAGATATAGGTGAAGTCAGCCACCCATTTCTGGTTCGGTCTGTCGGCTTCGAACTGGCGATCCAGCACATTCGGCATGATGACAGATCGGTCGCCCGCATCTTTCGGCAGGCCGCGCCGACGTGGCCTCGCCCGGAGCGCGTTCTGACGCATCAGCCGCTCAATGCGATGAAGACCGCACGACAAGCCTTCAGCCAGCACATCATGCCAGACACGCCGGGCACCATAGGTTCTGTCGCTGGCCTTGAAACTCTGGCCAATCTTGTCCAGCAGAACTTCATCATAGCGGGAATGGTCGCTCGGCGAGCGGTTGAGCCAGGCATGGAAGCCGGAACGAGAAACCCCCAGCGCTTCGCAGAGCCATGCCACCGGCCAGATCGAACGGTGCTTTGCAATAAACGCAAACTTCATATCGCGTCCCTTGCAAAGTAGGCTGCGGCCTTTTTTAGAATATCGCGCTCCGCCTTCAGCTTCGCGACCTCGCGCCGCAGCCGTTCGATCTCAAGCTGTTCCGGCTTCATCTGTCCATGTCCTGGAAAGGACTGGACCGGATCGGAGCCATGCTCCCTGATCCATTTGCGCAGCATATTTTCGTGGACATCAAGGTCGCGGGCAGCTTGCGCAACCGCGACACCACGCTCCTTCACCAGCTTCACCGCTTCAAGCTTGTATTCGCGGCTGAACTTTCGTCTTTGCATTCATACTCTCCGGTTTCATGCAGAACACCTTAACTCAGTGTCTATGAAACCGGCAGCAGGCCACTGAGCTCTGTATTGCACAGGGCTCAGTCCTTTTAGCTTCAGCTTGATGCGCTGATGATTGTAGTAATGGATATAGTCCTTGATGGCGTCGTTCAGGCTTTGGCTGTTTTCGAAGCGATTGAGATAGAAGAGCTCGGATTTGAGGGTGGCGAAGAAGCTTTCCATCGCCGCGTTGTCGAGGCAGTTGCCTTTGCGGATCGGTGTCATTGTAGCTGGTTCAACGCTTTGCTCAACATGCTTTCGCACCAGCTTGAAGGCCGGCCTTCTGGCGGTTTCGAAGGCGATGTTGAACAAGGCGCTGAACCGTCGTGAGACACAGCGCAACGGCGGATCCCGCAGTCCGATACAAGGACGGCACTACTGGATGCCGGTTTTTCAGCGCAGCATGCTTGTCGCAAAGCACCGACATCTTTTGCCGATAATAGAACGTGCTGCGGGAAAGGCCCGAAAGCTTCAGCAACCCCTCAAGCGGATAGAACGGCCTTAACGCCTGGACGACTTGCGCTTTTTTGGCGCTGGTTGTTCCCGCGTTAAGGCCTCCAGTTTTTTTAGGAAGGCGTTCTCCATGCGCAGATAGCTCAGCTCCGCCAGCAACTCTTCGCGGCTCTTTTGATCATCGCTACGTGAAGCGTCCGGTTCTTTGGGCACTGGCGGTTCGGGCATGATGGATCGGTGCCTTCCTCTGCGGCGCGGGCTCAGGGCGTCAATACCACCCGTTTTATAGCGTCGCTCCCAATCCGGCAGGCAACTCCTGTTGCGGATGTTGAACAACGCCGCCGTCTGGCGATACGACAGCCCATCCTCCCACATCCGCTGGAGACACCGATAGCTTGAACGCAGCATCGTAGTGGCTGAACTTCGTCGCAAGCCCCCGCGGCCCCGTGGGCCTCGTAGCTTGCTACCCATTTGCGAACCGTCGCATGGTCCACTCCGAAATGCCCGCCAACTTCCCGAGCGCTCCGCTCGGCCTTCTGATAAAACGTCACAACAGAAAGCTTAAAAGCAACGCTGTGTTTGGACATGCAAAACCCCCGAAGGTTGATGTCCAACTTTCGAGGGTCAGTTCAGACTTGGCGGGCTTTTTTGTTTGCTCTCAAATGAGCTTCTGCAATTTCGCCGTCAGCTTTCGCTCGATAGCCGCCAGCCGGTTGGCGGCAACGTTCTCCGTTTTGTAAAGCGACAGCATGGAAAAACGAGCCTTCGGGGCGCACGTGCCAATGATGGCGCGTGACAAGACACGCCGAACCGGGCGGAACATGATCAGCCAGTCAATCCACCATGGCGAGCCAAGCGTTGTCACAGCAAGGCAAGATTGCAGCGTTGTCAGTCGCGGGATCATGCGGCCGAAATCCGGGGCATGATCATAGGCTACGCCAGGGGCGAAGACCCGATCGATCCAGCCTTTGAGTATCGCGGGAAGTCCGAACCACCAGGTAGGAAAAATGAGGACAAGCACATCGGCCGTCTCAAGCGTTTCCGCATCCTCGCTAATCGCACGGGTATCATGCTTGGCCGCGTAATAGCTCAGGCGCTCCCCTGATGTCAGGCGAGGATCGAAATCACGCTCATATAGATCGATGATTTGCAGATCATGACCGACGCTGGCAATCAAGGACGCCGTCAGCGACGCAAGATGCGCGCAGAGACTTTCCTTCAGTGGATGAGCGAGGACAACGACAAAGCGTTTGCCCATGGAACATCAAGAGGTCTTGCGGGTGCGTGCCAGTCCGTCGAGCGCTGGCTTGTATTTGGGATCAAGCTGCACGGCCTTGGCGTAGGATTTTGCGGCCCGGGCCTTGTCCCCGCGGTGCTCATAGATCAGCGCCTGGTTGGCCCAGCCCTCGGCAATCGTGCCGTCGAGCTTGATCGCCGTGTTGAAATCGTCGAAGGCATTGTCATCGTCGCCGAGCGCAACGTAGGAAATGCCGCGACCATTGTAGGGCTCGGCGGCGTCCGGCTGCAGCGAGATTGCGGTCGAGAAGTCCTCAATCGCCTGCTTGTGTTGATTGCGTGCCTGGTAGATCAGGCCGCGATTGTGGTAGGCGCGTGCGTCGGTCGTGCTCAGCTGGATCGCCTGCTGGAAGTCATTCAGAGCCTGATCCAGTTGCCCTTGCTGGCGATAAAGGTTGCCGCGACCAATATAAGCGGCATCGTATTGCGGGTTGATCTGGATCGCCCTGCTGTAGTCAGCCACCGCCTGAGCGGTATTGCCCATGTTGCGGTAGACAAGTGCCCGGTTGGCATAGGCTTGATAGAAATTCGGGTTCAGCTGGAGCGCGGTGTTGAAATCCTTGATCGCATCATTGTTACGGCCAGCACGCCCGAAAGCGGAGCCGCGCACATTGTATGCTTCCGGATCTTTTGGATTATTGCTGATGACTTCATTCAGCGAACTGATGTTCTCGGTGGATCCCTGAGCCTTGTCGATGCCGGTCATATCGGCGGTTGAAGTGCTCTGGCATCCAGCGACCGCCATCGTAAAGACGGATGCGATCACGAGACCAGTAAAGCGCATCGATTGGAAGGCAGGCCGAGTCTCGCGGTGAGAGTTCATTTCAACTGAATAGGTCATATTCCATGTGTCCCGTACAACCAAAAGCTTTGCAAGCTTTTTTGCTCCGATGGCACCAAACGAAAAAAGGGCGGTGCGGCACACGCCACTCCACCCCGTAATCGGGTCAATACGCCGTTAAAATGCAGATCAACGAGCCGCAGAAGCGCGGACCGGAGCCTTGCGAGCTGGCATTGGCAGAAGGCCTTCGCGCTGAGCCTGCTTGCGAGCGAGCTTGCGGGCACGGCTGATTGCTTCCGCCTTCTGGCGGGCACGCTTGATCGAGGGCTTCTCGTAATGATCATGCATCTTCATTTCGCGGAACATGCCTTCGCGCTGCATCTTCTTCTTGAGAACGCGGAGAGCCTGATCAACATTGTTTTCGCGTACGAGTACCTGCACGTTTTATCCTGTATCTCTTAGATTTTCGGTGAGCCCGGCTCGCCATACCAACAGCTGCTGTATGGGACAACAAACCAGACTTCGCGACGGTCATCCATCGCAAACTGCCGTGGCCATTATCAGAAAGTTGGACGGATGTCCATGGTTCTGGTGTGAAAATGGACGGATATTCGCCCGGTTCGCAAATCGCGCGTCTAGAATTTTAGATTAACCGGCATTGAGCGCCAATCTCCGTCGCAAAATGGCAAAAGACCTTTGGACGGATGCGATACTGATGCATAAAAGCACGGCCCTTGGGTCTAAAATCGATGTCGATTTCTGAACAGGTCCTGCGGAAATCTCTGAACAATCGCTCTGCGAAGGCCAACTGGTTCGCAAAGGAATAGGTGATGCGGAAATATTCGGTGTTTGCTCTGGCCCGCGAGGCCTTGCGTGCTCACAAAGGCTGGGAGCAGCAATGGACATCACCGGAACCCAAGTCGGAATATGATGTCATCATCGTCGGTGCGGGTGGTCACGGATTGGCGACCGCCTACTACCTTGCCAAGGAACACGGCATCACCAATGTAGCCGTGCTTGAAAAGGGCTGGCTTGGCGGTGGCAACACCGGTCGCAATACGACCATTATCCGCTCGAACTACCTTTATGACGAGTCCGCCGGCATTTACGAACACGCGGTGAAGCTCTGGGAGGGTCTGAGCCAGGATCTCAACTACAATGTGATGTATTCGGCGCGCGGCGTGATGATGCTGGCGCACAACATTCACGATGTTCAGGTGTTCAAGCGCCATATTCATGCGAACCGGCTGAATGGCATCGACAATGAATGGCTGACACCAGAGCAGGTCAAGGAATTCTGCCCGCCTATCAACCTCTCGGCTGACGCGCGCTATCCTATTATCGGTGCAGCCCTGCAGCGTCGCGGCGGTACGGCGCGGCACGATGCGGTCGCCTGGGGCTATGCCCGCGCCGCGGCCGATCGTGGGGTGCACATCATCCAGAACTGCGAAGTCACCGGCATTCGCCGCGCCCCCAATGGCGCGGTGATCGGCGTCGACACCAATCGTGGTCCGATCAACGCCAAGAAAGTTGGTGTTGTCGCCGCTGGCCATACCTCGGTCATCATGAACATGGCCGGTGTGCGCATGCCACTCGAGAGCTATCCGCTGCAGGCGCTGGTCTCGGAGCCGGTCAAGCCGCTCATCCCCTGTGTGATCATGTCGAACACGGTTCACGCCTATATCTCGCAGTCGGACAAGGGCGAGATGGTGATTGGTGCGGGCACCGACCAGTACACGTCCTACTCACAGACCGGCGGTCTCCACATCATCAACCACACGCTCGATGCGATCTGCGAGATGTTCCCTGTTCTGACGCGATTGAAAATGCTGCGTTCCTGGGGCGGTATCGTCGACGTGACGCCCGACCGCTCGCCGATCCTGGCCAAGACTCCGGTACCGGGGCTCTATGTCAATTGCGGCTGGGGAACGGGTGGTTTCAAGGCGACGCCGGGCTCGGGTAACGTGTTCGCCCATACAATTGCTCGCGATGAGCCGCACCGCATCAACGCGCCGTTCACGATTGAGCGGTTTACCACCGGCCGCCTCATTGACGAAGCCGCCGCCGCCGCCGTTGCGCACTGATTTTAGGAAACGAGACGAAGACAATGCTTCTCATCAAATGCCCTTATTGCGAAGAAGAGCGCCCGGAATTGGAATTCCGCAATGCCGGTGAAGCGCATCTCGTGCGTTCTGCCTCGATCGCCGAGCAGTCTGACGATGATTTTGCTGCCTTCCTTTATTTCCGGCAGAACCCGAAGGGACTGCAGTTCGAACGTTGGCGCCATATTCACGGCTGCGGACGTTTTTTCAACGCAGTGCGCGACTCCGTCTCGGACAAATTCCTGACCGTCTATAAGGCGGGTGAGCCCCGTCCCAATGTGGAGCAACTCGTTGTGCGGCCGGCCGCATCGACGGAGCCGGCCGAAGAACCAGCAGCGAAACGCGCGCCCCGCGCCAAGAAAGCGGAGGTATGAGCCGATGACCACTGCAACTCATTCCGGAAGCAACCGCATCGCTGGCGCTGGCCGACTGACCCCTGCGAAAACCGTACGCTTCACATTCGACGGGCAGAACCTGACCGGCCTTGAAGGCGATACCGTCGCTTCAGCGCTTGCTCGCCAACGGCATCCATCTTGTCGGTCGTTCGTTCAAATATCACCGGCCGCGTGGCATTCTGTCAGCCGGAAGCGAAGAGCCGAATGCGCTGGTCGATATCGAACGCGACAAGTCGCGTAAGCAGCCGAACGTTCGCGCCACAGTCCAGGAGATTTATGATGGGCTCAAGGTCAAGTCGCAGAACCGCTGGCCATCGCTGACGTTCGACGTTGGCGCCGTCAACGACGTGTTCTCGCCGATGCTGCCGGCAGGCTTCTATTACAAGACCTTCATGTGGCCGAAGTTCGCGTGGAAGACGATTTACGAGCCGAAGATCCGCGCTGCGGCCGGTCTTGGCGTTGTGCCCGGCGAAGCCGATACGGATCGCTATTCCAACCGTTTTGCTCATTGCGATGTGCTGGTCGCCGGTGCAGGTGTCGCTGGCCTTGCTGCAGCCCTCAGTGCAGCATCGACCGGCGCCAGGGTCATCCTCTGCGATGAACAGCCTGAAGCCGGCGGCGCTTTGCGCTATGAAAGCGATGTCGTTGTCGATGGCGTTCCGGGTCACGAATGGGCCGCAGCGACCGTTACCAAGCTCCAGGCAATGGAAAACGTCACTGTCCTGACGCGCACCACGGCATTTGGATATTATGCGCAGAATTTCGTTGGCCTCGTAGAGCGCCTTAGCGATCATCTCAGTACGCCGGCCGCCGATATGCCGCGCGAAAGGTTGTGGCAGGTCCGCGCGAAAAAGGTGGTCCTCGCCACCGGTGCCATCGAACGGCATATGGTCTTTGCCAACAACGACCGGCCCGGTGTCATGCTTGCTTCGGCAGCGCGCATGTTCCTCAACCAATATGGCGTCGCTGTGGGCCGCAAGGTTGGCGTTTACACGGCCAATGACTCCGCCTATGCGGCAGCGATCGATTTGAAGCGCGCCGGTATCGATGTTCCGGTGATCGTCGATACGCGCGACAATCCTAATTCGCCAATCGTCGAACAGGCGCGTTCGCTCGGCATCGAAGTCCTGGCTGGCCACGCAGTCTACAGCGCTGGCGGCAAGCGGCGCGTGTCATCGATGTCGATCAAGCCGGTGAGGGGTGGCAACGAACGCAAGGTTGCCGTCGACGCGTTGATCATGTCGGCCGGCTGGACTCCGTCGGTCCACCTCTTTTCGCAATCGCGCGGCAAAGTTGCGTGGGACGCGGCAAACGAACGCTTCCTGCCCGGCACCTATGCGCAGGATTGCGTATCGGTCGGCGCCTGCAATGGAACGGACGGTCTGCAGGCAACGCTCGACGAGGCATTCGCTGCTGGCGGCGGCAAGGCCTCATCTGCTCCGGCAACCGGCGGTGCAAACTGGATCGGCGGCATGATCGGCTCGGCGCCTGGCGCCGGCGCTGACACCACAGTGAAAGCCTTCGTCGATTTCCAGAACGATGTGACCGCCAAGGACGTGCGGCTCGCAGTGCGCGAAGGCATGCATTCGATCGAGCACGTCAAGCGCTTCACCACCAATGGCATGGCGACGGACCAGGGCAAGACATCCAACCTGCATGGTTTGGCAATCGCCGCGGAGGCGCTGAATCGGCCGATCCCGGCCGTGGGCCTGACCACGTTCCGCGCGCCGTTCACGCCAGTCACTTTCGGCACGATCGTGAACCACGCCCGCCATGACCTGTTTGATCCGACGCGCCGCACACCCATGCATGCATGGCACGCTGCACAGGGCGCGGAGTTCGAGGATGTCGGCCAGTGGAAACGCGCCTGGTACTATCCACAGGCCGGCGAGGACATGCACACAGCGGTCAACCGCGAGTGCGTTGCCGTGCGCAATCATGCCGGTATCTTCGATGCGTCCACTCTCGGCAAGATCGAAGTGGTCGGACCGGACGCGGCGAAATTCCTGGAGCTGCTTTACACCAATCCCTGGGCGAAGCTGGGCGTCGGTCGTCTGCGCTACGGAATCATGCTGCGCGAGGACGGGTTCATTTATGATGACGGTGTCGTCGGACGCCTCGCGGAGGATCGGTTCCACGTTACGACAACGACGGGCGGCGCACCGCGGGTCATGAATCATATGGAGGATTATCTCCAGACCGAGTTCCCGCATCTCAATGTCTGGCTGACGTCGACGACAGAACAATGGGCGGTGATTGCCGTGCAGGGTCCGAAAGCCCGCGAGATCATCGCGCCGCTGGTCGAAGGTATCGATATTTCCAACGAGGCCATGCCGCATATGAGCGTTCGGGAGGGCAAGATTTGCGGCGTCCCGACGCGCCTGTTCCGCATGTCGTTTACTGGCGAGGCGGGCTACGAAATCAACGTGCCGGCCGATTATGGTCAGGCTGTATGGGAAGCCGTCTACAGCCAAGGCAAGCCGCTGGGACTGACACCTTATGGCACGGAAGCGATGCATATCCTGCGCGCTGAAAAGGGCTACATCATCGTCGGTCAGGATACGGATGGAACCGTCACGCCGCAGGATGCCGGGTTGACCTGGGCCATCGGCAAGAACAAGACGGACTATGTCGGCATTCGCGGGCTTCTGCGCCGGGACCTTGTGGCGGACGGTCGCAAGCAGCTTGTCGGTCTCAAAACGGTGGATCCAACAGTGGTGCTGGAAGAGGGCGCGCAGATTGTCGCCAACCCGCACCAGCCAGTGCCGATGACCATGATCGGCCATGTGACATCGTCCTACTGGTCGGAAAATTGCGGCCGCTCCATCGCTCTGGCGCTGGTCGTGGATGGAACAAAGCGGCTCGGCGAAACGCTTTATGTGCCGATGCCGAACGGAGTGATCGAAGTGGAAGTAACCGGAACAGTGTTCTTCGACGAAAAGGGAGAACGTTTGAATGGTTGAGATGGTCCAGGCAACGCGGTTGCATCCGTTGCACGCGGGGGCGGTATCGGTCGCCCTTGCCGACAACGCGACCCGGGTTTCACTCCGCGCCAAATCCGACGCAATCCCGGTGATCTCAAAGGCGCTCGGACTGGATCTGCCGGTCAAGCCGAAGTCGACAGCTTCGAAGGGGGCACGCACAGCGATGTGGATCGGGCCGGACGAATGGCTGATCATCGACAGCGCGACGAGCAGCCTTGCCGATGATCTTGCCAAGGTCAAAGTCCTGCATTCGGCGGTCGATGTTTCGCATCGCAATGTGGGCATCCTTGTTTCCGGCAAAGGCGCAGACGCCGTTATCAATGGTGGATGCCCGCAGGATCTTTCGCTCAAGGCTTTCCCCGTGGGTGCTGCGTCGCGGACCGTGCTCGGCAAGATCGAGATCGTGCTGTGGCGCATGGGCGAAGACAGTTTCCGTGTCGAATGCTGGCGGTCGTTTTCGACCTACGCCTACGCGTTTCTCCAGGAATCTGCGCGCGACGTTGCTGTCTGACAGGGTCTGATTTGTCAAAGAACCGGGTGTGGTTTCCCCTTGCCACGCCCTCATCTGAGTCTGGCCATTGAAAATGGTTGGGAAGACGGGCGGTCGTCGAAGCGCGTCTTTGGGGTAGGAATAATGCGATCCGAAGACCGCCCGTCCGGCGACTTTTCATCCCGTCCGTTCCGCTTGGGAGGCCTCGGCACATCCGGTTTCCCTTGCGGGACACCTTCACTGCTCAGGCCCCTTTCGAAGTGCTCGTCCAGCACGCGCCGGTCGTAGTACCGGCAGGGGAACCCTTGGACGGAACTTCCCCGGACAGCGGGTACGTCACCCGCCATCGGAGGCGCCGGTCCTTCTCCCACTTCGAACGGCTCCGGAAGCAGTTCCCACGGGAAGGACGGGAATCAGGATAGCGCCAGGTTTCGGGGGCGTGGATAAGTTGGCGGGAATATTTTTGAAGCAATTGAGATTGTTCAAAAAGACCCCTCCCTGCTGCTACGCAGCTTCCCTCCCCACAAGGGGGAGCGGTCAAAGCGCCTGCTTCTGACATTCTGCCTGCTTGACTTACACAGTGCTAACAGCAGCGAGGGTCTTACCGGGAGGGACGGAGCGAAGCGACGGGGGAGGACTCTGTCTGGACCACGCCATCTTAAGCGTTGCAATACTTTGGTCCGATATCGCACACTCTCAATTCCATGTTAAATGCGCTCGAATACTGAACGATGGCTCGCAATTACGCCGCCGACCACCATATAGAGCGCCAGTGACTGCCAATTCGTGTGGTCTCTTTGTTCAGAGAAACGAAATGGCTGTCAAAAAGCGTCTGGTCATCAATTTTACCGGCTATGAGGGGTTGCATGCCGACGCGGTGCGGGGTCGCTATCTAAACAGCGCAGCTGATTTCAACAGTCTCTGGCATGCCAAAACCCAGGCGAGCCGCATGAGTCCGCAAGGACAGAACATCGCCAGTATGCAGATCAAAACCAGTGGCGCTGACTGGCACACTGAAACGGAATTCTGTCAGTACGGCGCCGCGGATATTTTTGACGCCTACGCAGCACGGAACGTTGCCACGCGGTTTGCAACGGGGTTGATGGCGTTTCTCGATATCCTGATCACAGGTACGTTCTGGCGTTACATTCGCACCAGCTGGCGTTTCGGCATCTTTTTCATGTGGCCGTTCGCTCTTGCCTGTTTTATCACGCTTGTTACGATTGGCGTCGGGCTGTTCCCGCTGTTTGCGGGATATAATGGTGTGCATGTCCTCTGGACGATCTCGCTTGCGTTGGTCATTGGCCATCTGCTCATTCGCTGGCCTGGCGAAAAACTCTTCTTTTCCTATCTGCTCGATGATTGGGCCGCGGCGTCGGATCGTATCCACCGGCGCAACCCGAGCCTTTTGCGCCGCAGGCAGGCATTTGCAGATCATCTGGTCGAGAAGCTGCGGACGAGCGATGCGGATGAGGTGGTGATCATCGGGCACAGTCTTGGCACTGTTCCCGCCGTGGAAGCAATCGCCGACGTCTGGCGCAGCGATCCACAGCTCCTCAAACGGAAGCCGGTGTCGCTGCTGGCCGCAGGCTCATGTCTGTTGATGATTGCCTTGCACCCGCGTGCGAACGGATTACGCGAGGATGTGCGTGTCGTTCTCCAGGAAACGCCAGTATTGTGGGCGGAATTCCAGACGATCACCGATATTGTCCATTTTTACAAATCGGATCCGGCGGCGGCACTGGGCATCAAGCCGCGTAGCGCGCTGATCATCCGGCGAATCCGTTTCAAGCACATTCACAGCGCCAAGCGCTATGCGCGCGCCAAGCAGAATTTCTTCAAGATGCACCTGCTGTTTCTCAAGGGTGCGCAGATACGCAATCCCTATGACATTGGAATGTTCGTCCAGGGGCCTTTTGCGTTCAAGGATCTGGTCACGACCTATCATGCCAGTGCGCCACCGCTGGACGAGGTTGGGAAACTGGCGGCTTAAAGCCGATCAGTCCATTTCTGGCGGGTTTTCCAGAACGGCGATGGTGAGCCAATTGGCGACAAGTGCTGGCTTGAGCGAGCCTTCGATCTCAAGCGTTACTTCGTAATTGTTGAGGACGCGTCCGGACGGGCGAATATCCGCGTCGACGAGCTTGAAGTGGGCGCGCACCCGTTTGCCGGATTTGACCGGTGCCATGAAGCGCACCTTGTCGAAACCGTAATTGATGCCCATTGTCGCGCCTTCGATCATCGGCAAAGCTTCATAGGCCAATGTGGACAGAAGCGAGATCGTCAGAAAGCCGTGTGCGATGGTGCCGCCGAAAGGCGTTTCCTTTTCGGCGCGTTCCGGATCCGTGTGGATGAACTGATGGTCGTCGGTCGCATCAGCAAACTGGTTGATCATTTCCTGGCTGACGACCCGCCACTCGGAACAGCCGATTTCCGTGCCAACCGCTTCCTTCAATTGTTTGAGTGTGATCGCTTCTTTCATGACTTCCAGCTTTCCGGACTGCTTCTTCGAACTCTGCGGCTGTTCGATAGCTGGTTATGCTTCGGTTGTCATCCCTTGCACGCACCTGCCGTCTCAGGCGGTCCATTGCAGAATGTCATCGCGCTCGCCGATGAGCGCAAGTCCATGGGCGATCGAGAGCAATTCACCGCCACTCTCGATGCGATCGTGATCAAACCGCTCGGTGAAGATGCGCCGCACGGCCGGTACGAAAGACGTGCCGCCGGTGAGGAATATCTTGTCGATCTGACCAGGCAGGGTGTTTGTCTTTTCCAGAACGTCGTCGAGCGCATCTTCAATCCGCGCCAGATCGCCCTCGATCCAGTTTTCGAAGTCTGTGCGCCGGATCGTTTTGCGGCCCCCGCGTCCTAGCGGTGCGAAGTTGAACTCCGCTTCGTCTTCCGATGACAAAGCGATCTTGGTCGCCGATACCGCCTGGTAGAGCGGATAGCCTTCATCGTGATCGACGAGATCGACGAATATTTCGAGTTTCTCCGGCTCGAGGCTGTCGCGTACGAGCTTCTTCAGGGCAGTAAATTCCTTCGAGGTCTTGAAGATCGACAGCTGGTTCCAGCGGCCGAAATTGGCATACCAGGAGGCGGGCACCTCGAGCGTCTTGTCGAAACTCCGGAAGAAACTGCCTTTGCCGATTTGCGGCGCGACGATCTGGTCGATCATGCGATAGTCGAAATGATCTCCGGCAACGCCGACGCCGGAATGGCCGACGGAGTGGCGCTGAGCTTGCCGCCGGACGTTTCGAAGCGGATGATCGAATAGTCGGTCGTACCGCCGCCAAAGTCAGCAACGAGCACAGTGGCATCGGCTTTGAGATTCTGCGCGAAGTAGAATGCCGCCGCGACAGGTTCGTATACGAAGTGGATCTCGGGAAAGCCGAATCGCCGCAGCGCAGCATTATAGCGTTCGGTGGCCAGTTGCGGGATCGGGATTGGCCCCGGCGAAATGCACCGGGCGGCCCGTGACGATACGGCTGATCTCGGATGGCCAGTGGTCACCCGCATAGGTCCGCAGGCGCCGCAGGAAGATCTCCATCAGGTCCTCGAAGGTCTGGCGCTTGGCGAAGATGAGCGTGCCCTGGAAGAGGGCACTTGCGGCGAAGGTCTTGATGGACTGGAGAAAACGGCATTCGCCCGGATGATCGATGAACTGGCGGATCGCCGCGTGACCCGCCTCCACCTTCAGCGCCGACGCACCGGCAACGGGATCCTTCATGAAGGAGAGGGCGGTGCGCATGCTGTCGGCCGTGCCGGCCGCGCTGGTGAAGGCCATGGAATGCGTGGTCGCTCCATCGGCCAATGCCATGACCGTATTGGTCGTGCCAAAGTCGAAACCCAGCGCCTGAGCCATTGCCGCACTCCTGTTGTCCACTGATATTGAAAATTCGCATGCCGCCTGCAAAGACGACGCTTTGATGTCCTCGATGAGGGAGGCGCGTCATGCCACAGCGAGGTACTGGATGCAAGGGAGCGGAAGTGCGACTTGACGCTCTCGTGAACTACAATCCCGCCAGTGCACGTTCGTTCTGACTCATGATAAAATCCACGAAGGCACGCAGCGGAGCCGGCATGTGGGTGCGGCTCGGATAATAGAGGCGGGGACCGGTAAATTCCTGCCACCATGGCTCCATAACGGGGACCAGTTGGCCACTCTCCAACGCGTCGCTCAGATATTCCTCGAAGGTACAGACCACTCCCAGGCCGGCGGTAGCGGCTCCGATTCCCATTTCGGCAGTCGAGGCGATCACGCGCCCTTTTGGCGTTATCTTGACCACTTTCCCATTGCGTTCGAATTCCCAGTTCGGGATCACGCCACTGGCAAAGCGATGGCGGATACAGGCGTGATCGAGGAGATCGCGTGGATGCTGTGGCGTTCCGTTAGCCGCGAGGTAAGACGGCGCCGCCGCCAAGATGAAATGCTGGGTGCGCGGTCCCACCGGTACTGCGATCATGTCGCGCTCGATGCTTTCATCATAGCGGATACCTGCGTCGAAGCCTGCCGCGAGAACGTCGATGAACGTGTCGCTGGCTGAGACCTCCAGGGTGATCCCCGGATATGACAAAAGGAAGCGGCTGGCGATTGGGGGGAGGATACGCTGCGCCACGATGACCGGCACATTCAGCCTGAGCGTTCCTGTCGGACTGTCGCGAAAGCTGTTCAAGGCGTCCAGCGCGCCGGTGATTTCGCCAAGGGCAGGACTCAGCCGTTCGAGCAGCTGGGTGCCAGCTTCCGTTGGTGTGACGCTCCGGGTGGTCCGGTTGAGCAGGCGCACGCCGACGCGAGCCTCCAGCCTGCGAATGGCTTCGCTCAAGGACGAGGCCGAGACGCCGCGAAGTGTCGCCGCAGCGCGAAAGCTGCGCGCCTGAGCGACGGCGACTAGCGCTCCAAGGTCCGAAAGATCAGGGTCAGTCATTGTGCATTTTTCCGTACAACCTGTACACAATAGGCAGGATTATCGCACAAACCAAGTCGATTTATAGTGCCCGTCCAACTTGCTTCCTAACGATCAGGAGTTTGAGAATGCACTATCGTCAACTTGGCGCGACAGGACCGTGTGTTTCTGATTTAGGCCTCGGCTGCATGGGCATGTCGGGCATATATGGCCCGTCCGACAGGGCAGAGAGCATCGCCACCGTGCACGCTGCGCTTGAAGCAGGTGTCAATCTGCTCGACACGGGCGATTTCTATGGATCCGGCCATAATGAACTGCTGATCTGCGAAGCATTGAAAGGCAGGAAACGCGAGGACGTGATCCTCAGCGTCAAATTCGGCGGCCTTCGCGATCCCGCCGGCGGCTGGACTGGGTTTGACGCGCGACCGCAGGCGGTCAAGAACTTCCTTACCTATTCGCTGCAGCGCCTCGGCGTCGACTATGTCGATATCTACCGCCCGGCGCGTCTCGACCCCAGCGTGCCGATCGAAGAAACAATTGGTGCCATCGCCGACATGGTGAAGGCAGGGTACGTCAAACATATCGGGCTGTCCGAGTTGGGGTCGGAGACAATCAGAAGGGCCGCCGCCGTGCATGCGATCGTCGATCTCCAGATCGAGTATTCGCTGATTTCCCGCGGTATCGAGGACGGTATCCTTGATACGTGCCGCGAGCTCGGCATCGGCATCACCGCCTATGGCGTGCTGTCTCGCGGTCTGATCAGCGGCCATTGGAGTAAGGATAAGGCCGCACCCGGCGACTTCCGGGCATACAGCCCGCGCTTCCAGGGCGAGAATGTCGACAGGAATCTCGCCCTCGTCGATGCATTGCAGAAGATCGCTCAGGGCAAGGGCGTGACAGTTGCGCAGATCGCAATCGCCTGGGTCGCCGCGCAAGGGCAGGACGTCATCCCCGTGATCGGCGCCCGCCGCCGCGACCGCCTGACGGAGGCGCTTGGTGCGTACGACGTGACGCTGACGCCGGAAGACAGGGCGGCGATCGAAAAGGCTGTTCCGAAGGGGGCAGCAGCCGGCACGCGCTACGCCGAAGCGCAGATGGCGCACCTCGATAGCGAGGTTGGTCAGCAGCATTAACGGTAGGCGGCCCATCCCGGAGAAACGGTCTCCGGGATGGGCGGTGCATTATTTAGGTGCCTTTTTTTCCACGTGCCCGCCAAACTCACGGCGCATGGCGGAAAGGATCTTGTTGGCAAATTCGGCATTGCCACGAGAACTGAAGCGCTCCTGCAATGCGGCGCTGAGCACCGGCGTTGGCACCGCTTCATCGATCGCCGCCATGATGGTCCAGCGCCCTTCGCCCGAGTCCGAGACATGCCCCTCATAGCTTGCGAGCCCGGGATCTTCGTAAAGCGCGTCAGCAGTCAGGTCGAGCAACCATGAGCTGATCACACTGCCGCGCCGCCAGACCTCTGCAATATCCGGTAAATCGAAATTGTATTGATAATGCTCCGGGTGCTGCAGCGGGGTCGTTTCCGCATCGGCTTCGTGCGAGCGCAGGCCAATATCTGCGTTACGCAGGATGTTCAGTCCCTCGGAATAGGCTGCCATCAGGCCGTATTCGATGCCGTTGTGCACCATCTTGACGAAGTGGCCGGCGCCATGGGGACCGCAATGCAGAAAGCCCTGATCCGCCGTACTGTCGCCATTGGCCTTTTCCGCCCGGCTCTGTGTGACCGGCACGTTGCCTTTGCCGGGCGCGAGGGCTGCGAAGATTGGCGAGAGGTGCTTTACGATATCCTTCTCGCCGCCGATCATCAGGCAGTAGCCGCGCTCCAGACCGAAGATGCCGCCGCTCGTGCCAACATCGACATAGTGGAGGCCGTGCGATTTCAGATCGCCGCCGCGCCTAATATCGTCGTGGTAGTAAGAATTGCCGCCATCGATGACGATGTCATCCTTGTCGAGCAGCGGAACAAGCTTGGCCAGGACCGTATCGACAACAGCGGCGGGCAACATCAGCCAGATGGCGCGCGGCCGCGCCAGCAATGAAACGAACTCCTCCAGGGACGTTGTGCCCTTGGCGCCCTGCTGCTGCAGATCGACCATGCTCTCGGCGCGTGTATCGTGCACGACGCACTCGTGCCCATGTTTCATCAGGCGCTGTGTCATATTGCTGCCCATGCGCCCCAGTCCAATCATACCAAGCTGCATCGCGAATCTCCTCTTGGGTGGAATCTGTGCTGAGGTGCACGTTACCGGGGGCGGGAACAATTACCAAGATAGATCGGCAAGATTGAAAGCAGCGAGGCAAACGCATTAGAGACTGCGACGGTTACTTGAGACTCTGGTGCTTCAAGAAACGAAAGCAATCGCTCGCTAAGCGCAGGTTGAAGGCTATTCTGCGATGAAAAACCAGGCGAATAACGCTAACGCGACGAAGACTGACACGATCCAAAAGAGCTCCTTGGCTCTGAAAAACGTTCTCCACCAGTTCCCATCGTCGATCCTCGTTTTTTGTCGCGTTCACTGGTGTGATGATTGCTTCCGCACCAACCAACTTGATCAGTGCTTGGTTAGCAATTTAAATGAATTAAAGCATCGCATCCATATTATAGCAAGTGCTATCTTGAAGCGGAAACGCATCGAAAATCACCCCGGGATCGTTTCGACAGCACCCCCAACCCGAACGCCGTACAACCGCCTAGTCCCAATTGATTATTAGGACGCTTCAAGTGGCTAGTAGTAATTTATGCAATGTATGTGCCTAATAGCGAAAAAGCCGGAAAGGCATGGGGGAGGCGTAATGAATGAGTTCGATTTCAATCGCGTTAGTAGATGACCACCCATTAATGCTGTCGGGTGTGGTAAGTTTGTTCGAACGCAATGACGACTTTGTTGTCGTTGCCAAAGGGACCACGGCTGACGAGGCACTGCAAATCAATCGAGATTTTTTCCCGGACGTCATGGTCCTTGACCTGTTCATGCCCGGCAATGTCTTTGACGTCATTTCAGAAATCGTCAGGACGTCGCGCGGCTCGAAAGTAGTAGCCTTTACCGCCATGACGGGAAGCGATTATGCGGTGCGCGCGCTCAATGCCGGAGCGAGTGGTTACGTCCTGAAGGGCAGCAGTGCTGAAGAACTTATTCAGGGGGTGCGGGCGGCACATTGCGGCGAAACCTACATCACCCCCGGCTTTGCCTGCAAGGTGATTGAAGCCTTGAGAATTGCCTCGCTGCGCAAAGCAGCAAATGCGCCTATCAAGCTCAGCTTGCGCGAAGAACAGATAGTGCGTCTGTTGTTGCGCGGCTATACGAACCGCCAGATTTCGGTCGGATTAGGTATTGGCGAAAAAACAGTCAAGAACTACATGACGATCCTCATGCAAAAACTGCACGCGCGCAACCGACTGGAAGTCCTGATCGCGGCACAGAAACTTGAGGTTGATAATCGGGGCGAGAATGAATCGATCTCTCGCCACTAGGCGCTGTTGCTTTCCAGCGGGATTGTTACGATGAGCCGGGCGCCGATGCCCTGTTCATGCTGGAACTGCATCGTACCACCAAATGCCTCGACACGGTTGCGTACGCCCTGAAGCCCCAAAGGATGCCGGCGCCCGGTTGGAACCGTCGTCTGGCCAGATCCAGGTCCGGCGTCGCTTACAACGACCTTGATCATCTTCTCGTCTGCAGAAGCCATGACACGCTGTTCGCGGCCCCCAGCATGGCGAAAAGTATTGTTCAATCCTTCTTGTACCATTCTGTAAAGGCAGATCTTCAACGGATGGGTAACACGCTCGGGGAGGGAGCCGAGGACCGCATCGACGAGGGATCCGGTGGCATATTCATGGCGTTTCACGGCGACGCGCAGAGCCTCCTCAAGCGACAGGTTCTCGATCTCCGGAAGTACCAGCCCGGTTGAAAGTTCGCGCAGCTCTGACAGGACCTGTTGCGCCAGGCGCGCCGGGTCCAGTTCACTCGATGTCTGCGCTTGGCCGGAATTCCGGTCGGCATCGACCCCGCCTTTGCCCAATTGCAAGATCAACAGACTAAGCAATTGAACGGGCCCGTCATGCAGATCTGAGCCGATTCGGTTGAGCAGGGTTTCGTTGGATTTGCTCGCATCCATTCGTGCTCTGTCGGCAGTCTTGCGAAGTTTTCTGTTCTGTTCTGCGAGCGCCTGCGCTTTTTCAAGCTGTGTTTTCAATATGGCACGCTGGCTATCGATGATGTTGCTTGCCCGGCGGACGATGAGGAAGAGCAGTCCCATGATAGCAAGGGTGGTCGCTCCGACAATAGCCCAGGTGTTACGCTGGGCCAGGTCCCGCTGGGCGACGAACTCCCCGGCCTCCTCGTAGAGTTCGCCAACGGCGATCACTTCGCGAGTACCTGTACGATAAATTGGGGCATAGATTTCAATAAGCGGCCGCTCGCGTTCTTGCGGTGCTTCTGCGTCGTCATCATGTCTTTCTTCCAGCTGTGCAATGACCGCACCGGCAAAAGCTTGTTCAATGTCATGCGAGGGGAGTTTCTTGCCCATCAGGGATTTGTCGGTGCTGTAGATAGCTGTCCCGTCACGTCGCCAGATTCTGAAACCCTCGACGCGCTTGGCGAGGTCCGTACCGATCAAAAGCTCATCAAGCTCCTTCTGCCGGCCGGCAGAGACCTGAGGTCCGTCAGGCGTCTCCTCGATATGGCGAGCCAGATACCCCTCCATATAGAGCGCGCCGGATTCGGCCCGGCTGCGAAGTTGGCCGGACGCGATCTGTAAATTTAGCCACTCCCCAAGAATTGCCATTGATCCGCACACGATGAGCGCGGCGACAACCAGAAATTGCGATGTCAGTCCAAGTCCCTGCCAGTAGCGGGATTCCGGACCGTCTCCTTGCTTTGGGTCGGAAGTCACGTTGTCCTTTGGGCCCAAAGTCCCGTCCTTTCTTTGACGAAAGTCTTTGCAAGTGACTGGACCTTCCGAACTATCAAGTTTGTTCCCCCGCCCACATTATTCCAGCATCGAAACTCGTGCCGAAGTTCTTCTTGGCAGTGTGACCCTTTGTACTGGGTATGGTCAAGAGAAACCAAGTTACGGGGTCAAGTAAATTGCGCCAGCGCGTACCGGCGTATCGTGAATCTATTGTCCCAAGCGGCAATTCTTGTGTGGGACCAACGGGAGAGTAAAAATGGTAACCTATATTCGTTCTGATCTCGATTTCATCCTGGCGCAAATCAAGATCGCGGAGGCGCACGCCGGCGGTCAGCCACTTTACGGACCCGGCGGACTGATTCCCAGCTACAACCTGTCCTGGGGCCTGCGTACGGTAGACGGCACCTATAACAACCTTCTCCCGGGGCAATCCGAAACCGGCGCCTCGGATAACCCGTTCCCAACCCTGTTGACCCCGGAATACCGGACGATCATGGTCGATCCCGACGGCCCCGGCGGTATGGGGCCGATGCCGGTCAGCTATCAACCTGGCGTCGACAATGACGGGCCTGGACCTGCCGACCCCAGCGATGTCTTCGACCCCTATGTCCGCACGATCAGCAACCTGATTGTCGACCAGACCCTCGGCAATCCAGCTGCTATCCTGACCGGATTGCAGCGCGGCGGCGTGGTCGACCCGGCCGACGAGATGACGGTCCTCGGGACCATTACCGCCGCATATGAGGCGATCGAGGCCGAGTTCCTGGCTGTCAGCCAGTCGCGGGTCGCCTATTTCAACGCCGCAACGACCGCGGCGGCCAACCCCGGTGATCCGGTCGCCCAGCAGGCGGCCGCTGACGCGCTCGCGACCTTTAACGCCGCCACCGAGGCACTGGATGCCGTTCGCGGGCCGCTCGACACGCTGTTGACGACCAACGGCATTGTGCTGGAAGGCGAAAACATCCAGATCACGAACGTCGCTCCCGACGAGGGCCTCTCGGCACCGTTCAACTCATGGTTCACCCTGTTCGGCCAGTTTTTCGACCACGGCCTCGACCTTGTTGCCAAAGGCGGCGCCGGCACCGTGTTCATCCCGCTGATGCCGGATGATCCCCTGTACGTCCCGGGCGGAACCACCAACTTCATGGTGCTGACGCGGGCGACGCTCGGTCCGGACGGTCCGGTCAACACCACCACGTCCTTCGTCGACCAGAACCAGACCTACGCCTCGCACGCCTCGCACCAGGTGTTCCTGCGCGACTACGAGTTCAATGGCGCTGGTGATCCGGTCAACACCGGCAGGCTGATCGAAGGCACCAACAGCGGCATGGCCACCTGGGCCGACCTGAAGACCCAGGCCAGCGATCTCCTGGGCATCTGGCTCCGTGACCAGGATGTGGGCAACGTCCCGCTGCTGGCTACCGACGAGTACGGCAATTTCATTCCCGGCGCGAACGGCTTCCCGCAGGTGGTCTTCCCGGGGGCTACCCCTAGTGATCCGCCAGTCCTCGTCGAGGGCAATCCGGCCGCCAATGGCGGGCTGGGTATCTCGATCGTGGGCGCCATCCAGACCGGTCACGCCTTCCTGGCCGACATCGCACACACCGCGGTCCCGGACGGCCTTGAGGATGGCGATATCACGGTCGGTCTCGAAAACGGCGGCCTGTCGACCGACGGCTTCTATGATAACGAACTGCTCGACGCCCACTTCATTGCCGGTGACGGCCGGGTGAATGAAAACATCGGCCTGACCGCGGTCCATCACGTGTTCCACTCGGAGCACAACCGGCTGGTCGAGCACACCAAGGCGGTCACCCTCGCCGATGCTCAGGCGATGCTGGACGGCGGCTCGAGCCAGGCGGAGGCCGTGGCGTTCCTGAACGAATGGCTCATCGAAGACGTGGCCACCGTTCCGGCCAGCGCGGCGGGCCTGATCTGGGACGGCGAACGTCTGTTCCAGGCCGCCAAGTTCGGCACCGAGATGCAGTACCAACATCTCGTCTTCGAGGAGTTCGCCCGCAAGATCCAGCCGGCGATCAACACCTTCCTCGTACCGGACGGCTATGATGTCACCATCGACGCCTCGATCGTCGCCGAGTTCGCCCACGTTGTGTACCGCTTCGGCCACTCGATGCTGACCGAGACGATCGACCGGTTCGATCCGACGATGACGCCCGACCAGATCAGCCTGATCGAGGGCTTCCTCAACCCGCTGCAGTTCCAGAACAACGGGGGAGCTACAACTATCGACGCCGACATCGCGGCCGGCGCCATCATCCGCGGCATGACGCGCCAGGCAGGCAACCAGATCGACGAGTTCGTGACCAGTGCGCTGCGCAACAACCTGCTGGGCCTGCCCCTCGACCTCGCGACCATCAACCTCGCCCGCGGCCGTGATACCGGCGTGCCGTCGCTCAACGAGGCCCGCCGCGAGTTCTACGAGGCCTCGCAACAGAACATCCTGCTCAAGCCCTATGAGAGCTGGGTCGATTTCGCGGGCCACCTGAAGAACGAAGCCTCGATCATCAACTTCATCGCGGCCTACGGCGATCACGAACTGATTACGGCGCAATCGACGGTCGACGGCAAGCGTGACGCGGCCCTGACCATCATCACCGGCGTTTCCGTCGGCGGCTTGACGGTCCCGGCTGACCGTCTGGCCTTCCTTAACGCGACCGGCACCTATGCCGGCGCGGTGCCAGGCAGCCTCGGCGGGCTCGAGAATATCGATCTCTGGATCGGCGGCCTCGCCGAGGAAACCATGCCCTTCGGCGGCATGCTGGGTTCGACGTTCAACTTCGTCTTCGAGGTCCAAATGGAGAAATTGCAGAGCGGCGACCGCTTCTACTACCTCCAGCGCCTCGACGGCCTGCACCTGTTCGGCGAGATGGAGAACAACTCCTTCGCGGCGATGATCATGCGGAATACCGACGCGACGCATCTGCCTTCGGACGTGTTCTCGACCCCGGGATTGATCCTCGAGGTCGACCAGACCAGACAGTTCAACGACTCGAACGGCGATGGCATCCTCGACAGTCTGGATCCGGTCGGCTCCGGCATCCTCACGCAGCTCGTTGTCCGCAACAGCCCGGATAACCTGCGCTACAACGGCGACGAGCATGTTGTCCTCGGCGGCACCGCTGCAAACAACGTCCTGACCGCGGGCATTGGCGACGACACCCTCTTCGGTGATGCCGGCAACGACCGCATGGATGGCGGCTTCGGCAACGACATCCTCAATGGTGGCGACGGCGACGACATCATCGTCGACTCTGGCGGCGACGACAACATCAAGGCCGGCAGCGGCAACGACGTTGTCCATGCAGGCCCCGGCCTCGACCTGGTGATGGGTGGTGCCGGACAGGACTTCGTCTTCCTCGGTACCGACGAGGGTTCTGAAGTGTTCGCCGGCGAAGGCAACGACTTCATCTTCGGCAACCGGAACGCCGAGCGCATCCTCGGCAACGAGGGCAACGACTGGATCGAGACCGGCACTTTCGATGGCGCCCCCGGCGACAACTTCGACGAAATCTTCGCTCACGACGGTATCAACGGACACGACGTGTTCCTTGGCGACGGCGGCTTCGATGAGTTCATCGGCGAAGGCGGCGACGACATCATGGTCGGCAGCACCGGACGCGGCAAGATGGTGGGCATGTCCGGCTTCGACTGGGCAACGTATAAGAATAGCGCGGTCGGCGCCGCCGGCGTGAACGCCGATCTGTCGATCCCGATCATCTTCGACGAAGCGCCGACAATCCCCTCCAACGCGGCTCTCGACGAGTACGAGTCGATGGAAGGTCTGTCGGGGTCTTCCGGCAATGACATCCTGCGGGGCTCCAACATCCTCGCCGACGAGCGGCTTCCGTACGATCCGGTCACCAACCCGACCCCATTGGAAGGCTATCAGGGCAGCGCGCTCGACGCGGCAGGCATCGCATTGATTGCCGGTCTGCAGGAAGTGCTCGGCGCCGGAGTGACATCATTCTCCGCCGGCGACATCATCCTCGGTGGTGATGGCAACGATACTATCACCGGCCAGATGGGCGACGATATCATCGACGGCGACAAGTGGCTCGACGTGCAGATCGGCGTATTCGCAGCCAATGATCCCGATCACACCGGTACACCACTTTCGCTCCACAACAGCATGACGACGCTCGTGACCGCCATGTTCAACGGATCAATCAATCCGGGCCAGCTGGCCATCGTACGGACGATCAAGACGGGGGACGGGGCCGGCGATGTCGATAGAGCAGTTTTCTCCGGCGCACTGGCAGAGTACGACATCGACTTCAACACCGATGGAACCATCACTGTAGCGCATACCGGCGGTCTTGCGACCGACGGCACGGACACACTTCGCAATATCGAAGTTCTGGACTTCACCGACCAGGATATCTCGCTGCAGGCACCGACGCTGGACCTCCATGGCGATGTCACATCCACGTCGACTTTATCCCTGCCTCAGGCCTATCGCGACAACTTTGATACGGCTGCCCATAACAACAGCAATGGCTTCAATAATTGGGTGGCGACGCCTTGGGTAGAGAGCAATGATACGCCGACTGGAGATGTGGTCACAGGCGGGCAAATCCAGCTCGATAATGGTACCAACCAGTTGCGGTTCATCACCGGCGACGGTGCGTCGATCACACGTGCGGTCAATCTTAGCGGCTTGACGACCGCAACCCTGTCATTCACCTATGATCGGTTCAACAATTTCAACAACCTCGACGCCGGCGAGACTGTCCAACTGCAGTACTCGGCCTCTGGATCGTTTGCTGTGGGTAGTTTCACGGTATTGGAGACGATAGGCGGCGCGTCCGGGAACGCCCTTGGTGAAGGAACAGTTTCCGTCGCCCTGGATCTCGCGGGAGCGGGGCCGAATTCGGCAATCCGATTTGTTTCCTCGGCGATCGCTGGGGCGGGCGAAGAAGTTCGGATCGACAACTTCAATATTGCTACGACGACGACTACGACGACCACTACTCCCGGCACGCCGGGCAACAACTACCAAACCACCTATACGGAAAATGGTCCTGGCGTCGCGATCGCCGCCGGCGCGCTGATCACAGATGACGGCGCAACCATGGCTTCGGCCCGCGTCGTTCTCGCCAATGCCAGCGCAGGTGATGTCCTGTCGGTATTGGGTGGCCTCCCGGGTGCATAACATCGTCGGTCGACACTTCCGTAGCCGGTCAGATCACTCTGAACCTCTCGGGCACAACGTCGATAGCCAACTACCGGACGGCGATCCAGCAGGTGCGGTACTCGAACACCTCGGACAACCCAACTGCTGGCGATAGAATTCTCCAGGTCACTGTCAATGACGGTCTGTTGAACAGCAACATTGCCACGGCGACGGTCACCGTCACCGCCGCGAACGATGCGCCGGTCGGGAATCCTGACCTGGTGATTACGAATGTCGCTGCCGGGAACTTCTCCATCGCCCTGTCGGCGCTTCTTGCGAACGACACCGACCCCGAGGGTTCCCCCGTCACCATTACGTCAGTCGGCGGCCAGAACGGCCTCAACGCTCCTACGCTCGGAGCTACTGCGGTGACGGTTTCCAATACTGGCGGACCGGGAGGTAGCTTCAACTACGTCGCCAGTGATGGTACGTCGACTGATCCGACAACGACGGTAACCGTCACCCAGGTAGTCGGCACTATCAATGGTACCGCTGGCGGTGACATCATCATCGGCGACCTCAACGGCACGACGATCAATGGCGCCGGCGGCAATGACAATATCAATGCCGGGGACGGCAGCGATACGATCAGCGGCGGCACGGGCAACGACATCATCCTCGCAGGCACCGGCAACGACACCATCACCTGGAACGCCAACGCGGCCGACCCGACCGATGGCTTCGACATGGTCAATGGCGAGGCAGGCGGTACCGACACCTTTGTCGTGAACGGGCGGGCCTCTGAAGCCGAGACTTTCCGCATCTACGCAAGGGCAGCCGCCATTACGGCTGGCATTGCGGTGGCCGGAGCCGATACTGAGATCGTCATCACCCGGACGGTCGGAGGGACCACCACGGTGATTGCCGAACTCGACAATATCGAGGAGATCAGGGTAAACACACAGCAGGTGACTTCACCTGGTGGAACGCCTCCTGGTGGAACCGGCGGCAGCGGCGGTGACACGATACAGGTCATCGGCGACTTTAACGCCCCCTTCACCAGCCTCAACTTCAATACCATCACCATCGACGGCAATGCCGGTGACGATACGGTCGATATCTCCGCCTTGACGTCGGCACACCGCATCGTCTTCAAGTCCAACGGCGGTAACGACACGATTATCGGTGCACTCCGGCCTCAGGACGTAATCGAGCTGCCCGAGGGGGCGAACGTCGCCGATTACGAGGCGACGATCGAAGATGGCGTCACGACACTGACCAGCAGCGAACATACCATCACATTTACTGCT
Organism: uncultured Alphaproteobacteria bacterium; assembly: GCA_963777425.1. Classification (GTDB taxonomy): domain Bacteria; phylum Pseudomonadota; class Alphaproteobacteria; order Rhizobiales; family Rhizobiaceae; genus Phyllobacterium. The sequence continues at coordinate 53,880 of CAVZQS010000010.1, forward strand.
CCAGATGGCATGCCGCAAATCGGTGGGAATGACGACGACGATGATGACGAGGATGACGACGATCACGACGGCGGTTCCTGTGGCGGCGATGATGATGACGACGATGCTCCAGCACCGGGATCAAACTCCAACGGACCTGGCGCTCCGATTGTCGGTACAGCCAATGCAGATGTCCTGCTCGGGACTGTCAATGGCGAGAATATCATTGCGCTTGGAGGCAATGATACGGTCGTGGGCGGCGGTGGCGCCGATATCGTCCGCGGCGATGAGGGCGACGACTTCATCAGTGCCGAAGGCGGTGATGATATGGTCTTCGGCGGAGCGGGCAATGACGACGCCCTCGGTGGGGACGGCAACGATATGCTCTACGGCGATGCCGGTTCAGACCGCATCTTCGGCGATGCCGGGAATGATCTGATCGACGCCGGTACCGGTAACGATACCGCCCATGGCGGCGCTGGCAACGACATGTTCGTAGCGGCGTCAGGCGATGGTGACGACACCTACTACGGTGACGCTGGCATCGACACGCTCGACATGGCAGCAATCACTGCAAGCCTCACCGTCGATCTCGGAACCGGGTTCATGGGCCGAGGAAGCGCATCGAGCAGTCAGTCGGGAAGCGACACGCTATGGAACGTAGAGAATGTCGTGACCGGATCGGGTGCAGATACGATCACAGCAAGTAGCGCAGTCAATATCATCGATGGCGGTGCCGGCAATGATACGTTCCGCTTCCTTTCCGAAGCGGATGCGGATGGGGATACGATCGCCAGCTTCCAGACGGGAGACAAGATCGACCTCAGCGGTATCGACGCCAATAACGGCTCGGGGGGTAATCAGTCATTCACGCTGGTTGCAGCTTCGACCCTGAGTGGCGCTGCGCAACTGGTTGTCACGCACGAAACCCGTGAGGACGGCGACTATACGATCGTCCAGGGCAGCGTCGATGGGGATGGTGGGGCCGAGCTGCGCCTCAGCATCAAGGGCAACCACAACCTCACTGCCACGGATTTCAATCTGTGATCCGAACGGGGCGAGCCGGCACTGCCGGCTCGCCTCACACATACAGCAATAGCGCGGTGTTGATCATGAGCCTCAAAATAATCCTGGCCACAATTGAGAATGCCAAATCCTCGATTGAAACTGTAACCACGTTCGCCCGTGGTCGCATCCGGCAGGCATTCTTCGCATCCCGCGTCCGTCCGTCGCTTGTAAGCCGTATCGATCAACTGGTCACATTCAAAGCGAACCAAGCAATGATCATCGTGCCGGGATTCGGGTTTGCCAACGCCGGATCGCTTGAGCGAAAATCAAACGATAGAGCGGCATGCAATGTACCTGGCCGTCAACGGCCAGCAGCGCTATTCGATCTGCCTTGGCTGCCTCTTTATCTCGTCGCGGTTTTTGCCTTCCACGATCATCTCGGCCTCGCCGCTGTTGCTGGAGCGCTTGCCATGGCGGCCATTGCCATCACGGCAGAATTTGTGACGCAGCGCCTGACAACGGCGGGTAATCAGGCGATCACCTCGCACATTTCAATGCTCCAAGCCTGTCAGCGTAATGCTGTGCTCCTGGAGGGCATGGGTTTCGCAAGCAATAAAGCTCGCTGGGTCGTCACCTATGAGCGCCGGCCAGGTGGGTCATACACGGTCATCCATGGCAGCGTGGAGGGAGACGTCAATGCGCAGGTAGTGCTCAGCATCAAGGGCACGCACGACATCGCTGACCTTTGCAAGGATCTGCAGCCGCGATTTCGCGGTTTCGCTGGCTTGTCAGGGCGGCATGCAACTCAACAACAAAAACGGTAGAGAAAAATGCGTAACAAAACCCCTTTAACCGGCATCAAGCGGAAAAATGTAGAGAAGCTGACACAAGGCTTTCGCGGGATATTCGTCTTTCTCTTCACTACCTCCGGTATCATCAATATCCTCGCGTTGACCGGCTCGTTTTACATGCTGCAAATATACGACCGTGCCTTGACTAGCGGCAGCGTTCCGACGCTGGTGGCACTTTCCACCTTGGCTATCGGTCTCTATTTGTTTCAAGGCCTCTTTGACATTGTCCGGTCGCAGGTGCTTGTCCGTGTGGGTTCGCGTCTCGATAGCAAGATAGCGCCGCTGGCGCATCAGGTGGCAATCGACATGCCGCGTTTTGGCTTTTCCACGACCGAGGCTTTGGAACGTGGTCGTGACGTCGATACCGTCCGCGGATTTCTGGGCAGCCAGGGGCCTGTAGCCCTGTTCGACCTGCCGTGGATGCCGCTCTATCTGATTTTCGTCTACATGCTGCATCCTTATCTTGGCGCGCTGACATTTGCCGGCGCTTTTGTTTTGGCCATGTTGACGATTGCGACAGAACTCATGACCCGCCGACTGGCGAGTTCCACCCATCAGGCAGCAATAGCGCGCAATGCGATTGCCGATTCCAACGCGCGGAATGCAGAAATATTGAAAGCAATGGGCTTTGCAGGAAGAGCGGTGGATCGCTTCAACCGCGCCAATCAGGAGCACCTCGAACTTCAAACACGCACCAACGACATTAGCGGAACGTTCGGAGCGCTTTCCCGCGTGCTCAGAATGGTTCTGCAGTCGGCCGTTCTTGGTCTCGGCGCCTGGCTTACGATTCAGGGTGAGTTGTCGGCCGGCGCCATCATTGCAGCGTCGGTTGCCTCGGCCCGCGCGCTTGCTCCTGTCGATCTTGCCATTGCAAATTGGAAGAGCGTTGTGGCGGCCCGTACAGCATTCCAAAGATTGAAAGAAACTGTTGTCGCCTTGTCCGGCATGGATGCTCCTATGGCATTGCCGGCTCCCGCCGGTTCGCTGAAAGTCGAGAAGATCACAGTAGCCGCGCCTGGATCTGGACGCGTGCTGCTGAGCGAGGTGAGTTTCGAGATTGCGGCGGGGCAGGCTCTCGGAATTATTGGTCCAAGCGGTGGGGGCAAGACAACACTCGCCCGCGCCCTGACCGGCATCTGGCCGACGTTGCGTGGCAGCGTCAGGCTGGATGATGCGGAGCTCACGCAATGGGCCGATAATCATCTTGGCCAGTATGTCGGTTACCTTCCGCAAGATGTGGCTTTGCTTGACGCGACGGTAGAAGAAAATATCTCGCGACTTGAGCCCAATACCGATCCCCGTGCGATCGTGGAGGCGGCAAAGATAACCGGAATTCACGAAATGATCGTACGCATGCCGGACGGTTATCGGACTGGTTTAGGTCCGCAAGGCGCGTCCCTTTCGGCTGGCCAGCGTCAACGCATCGGGCTTGCACGTGCGCTTTACCGGGATCCTTTCATTGTTGTGATGGATGAACCCAATTCGAATCTCGATGGCGAGGGTGAGATGGCACTCACCCAGGCGATCAAATCCATTCGGGACCGCGGCGGCATCGCCATTGTCATTGCCCATCGGCCAAGCGCCCTGGCGGCCGTCGACTTGGTTGCCGTTATCCAGAACGGCAAAATGGTGGCTTTCGGGCCAAAGGACGAGATTCTCAAGTCGTCCGCTCCTGCGTACGCAACACAAAACGCGCCGCGCGTCACATCGAGGGTTTCAGCATGATTATCGAGGTCAAGGGAAGCAAACCGGTCAACCCGGACACTGAGGACTCTCATGAGCGGTATGTCCTGAAAAACCAGGACAAACGATCCAATGTGCCACTTTTCTTTACAATCCTCCTGACAGGGCTTGCGCTCTATCTGAAAAGCGCGTTTCCGCGCTTTGCCAATTCTGTCGCGGAAAGCGAGGACAAGAAGCCGCCTGAGCCGTCAGAACTCGGCCGGCCCAAAAGAGGATGCAAGGCTCGATATTTCGGATCTTCCCATCGGCTTAGGGGCAGAGGACGATCACAAGAAAGTGCCGCCCGGTTCCGGCGCGCCCTTGCTCTATTCTGTGAGTTCGCGTTACGAGCTTGACGATTCTCCGATGGTTCAGATCCAGCACCTCAATTTGCCAAATTCCGCACTCGTAAAAAATTTCGGTGGGATATCAATTTCCTTCCAGGCGGCCAACGACAATCGCTGGGGCGGCGGCGGGAAGCGCGACTATCAACCGGCAGGCAATGGTACCTCGAACGCGCAAGCCGATTTTCACTATGACAACCAAGAAGATAACGGCGGCGGAGAGGGGACCAAGGACGATGAGACCAAGGACGACGACGCACACAAACCCAACCGTGCGCCCCGCATAAATGGGCCGGTTTATCTCGCCGATGTCTTCGGGTGCGCAGTAGCACTGATTGGGCTTTCTGATCTGCTACGCGGTACCGTCGATCCGGACGGCGATGCACTTCTGGTTCAAAACATAACTGTATCATCGGGAACGCTGACCCAGACAGCTGGCGGCTGGTATTTCGATGCGGCAATGCTTGGACCTGTGACGGTCACCTATCTGATAACAGATGGCAAACTTTCGGTGCTTCAGACAGCCCAGTTCTCAGTGCTCCGGAACCCGCCGATCATCGGTACTGCGGGTGACGATCTGCTCGTTGGATCCCTCTGCGCCGACGATATCGACGGGCGAGACGGCAACGACAATATCGACAGCCGGGGTGGCAGCGACACGGTCAGCGGCGGCGATGGTAACGATCATATCGTCGCGGGTAGTGGCAATGACATCATCATGGCAGGCAACGGTCACGACATCGTTCTGGGTGGTCTTGGTGACGATCAGATCTGGGGCGGCGATGGTAATGACCGGCTTCTTGGTGATGAAGGGCACGACACTGTTTTCGGCGAAGGCGGTGATGATGCGATCAGCGGTGGCGAAGGTAATGACTTGCTGTTCGGAGGCGACGGAAATGACACCGTCGCCGGTGACCTTGGCCGCGATACGATTCACGGCGAAAGCGGCAATGACACACTCGATGGCGGCGGCGATAACGATATCGTTCTCGGACAGGCCGGCCAGGACATTGTTGACGGCGGTGCCGGCAACGATTTCGTCAGTGGCGGTGAAGATGTGGATGTTGTTCGCGGAGGTGACGGTGCGGATATCGTAGCAGGCGAGGCTGACCAGGTCGCGGATAGCTATGATGGAGGCACCGGAATTGACAATCTGGACTATTCAGCCGTTCTGCACGGCACCACGATCAATCTCGATCAAGGCATGGCAAGCAGCGCCGAAATCGGGAATGATGTAATCTCCGGCTTTGAAATTCTCACCGCCGGAGCCGGGAACGACCAGATTCTCGGAAGTGGTGGTGATGATACAATCTATGGCAATGCCGGCGATGATCTGATTGAGGGTGCAGACGGCAACGACATCCTGTCGGGAGGCGGCGACAACGATGCGATGGCCGGCGGCTCGGGAGAGGATGCCGTTTCAGGTGGTGCCGGCGATGATGCTGTAAAAGGCGACCTTGATGGGGCCGCCGACACCTATGATGGCGGCGAAGGCACCGACACCATGGATTATTCTGCGGCGCTGATGTCGGTCGTCATTGATGTAGCTGCTGCGAATGCCAGCGGGGCTGAGATCGGCAATGACAGTGTTACCAATTTCGAAGTCATCAGAAGCGGTGAAGGTGACGACCGGATCAATGGTGGTGAGGGGGGCGAAACCCTCGCCGCAGGAGGAGGGAACGATCTCGTCCACGGCGGAGAGGGTGGAGACATCCTTGAAGGCGGTACGGGAAATGACGTCCTCAGCGATGGCCACGGAGCGGATGCCGTGCGTGCCGGGCTCGGCGATGACGTGGTGCTTGCTGCCGCAGATTGGGCAGACGACCTTTATGAGGGAGACGGTGGATTTGATACGCTCGACTATTCGGAATCGGCGCACGGGTTACTGATCGATCTGAACACAGGAGCCGCAACTGGCTTCGATATCGGACACGATGCTGTCAACGGGTTTGAGAAAGTCGTCGGTGGATCCGGAGATGACAGCGTTGCTATCGGCACGAATGCGATGGTCCTTGAAGGCGGAGAGGGCGCGGACACGTTCCAGTTCCAGATTCCCGAGGGAAGTTCCAGTGCCGAGGTTATCCACCAGATCCTCGACTTTATGGTGGGCGACCGCATTGAAATGTCAAAATATAAGATCTTCGAGGAGGTCCTTGACACCCTGGAAGAGCGTTTTGAAGAAGCTTACGGAGAAGATGCTGACGCCCAGCCACTCCCAATCAGAATTCGTCACGAGGGAACAGATGAACTGGAGCAGACCCTGATCGAGGTCGATATGGATCGCGATCAGCACTATGAGATGACCATCAACTTGTCCGGGCATCACATGCTGATGGTTGTCGAAAATCCTGCAACGACAGGGTCACTGTAACGTAACGGGGAGTACGAAACATGTTCGGGTCAAAACAACAAAAAAAGCAGGCCAAGGGCTCGCCAATACCCACAGAAGCAGAAACCCCTTTTGCGGTTGCGCCGCGTATTGTGGCTGGTGTCACGCTCGGCCTTCTCCTGTTCGCCGGCGCCGGAGGATGGGCAGCAACCGCCCAGCTCACCGGAGCGGTCATAGCTTCCGGCATGGTCAAGGTCGACCAGAATCTGAAATCCATACAGCACCGCGACGGCGGTATCGTAAGCGAGATCAATGTTAGGGAAGGCGACTTCGTTACGAGCGGTCAGGTCATGTTAAGGCTTGATGACGCCGAAACGCGTGCCGAGCTCTCCATTGTCAGGACACAGTTGGTTGAGTTGATGGCGAAGCAGGCTCGACTGATCGCCGAGCGCGACAATTTGGGTGCAATCATTCTTTCTGAAGAGCTTGGCCAGCGAGTTGATGACTTCAGCCATATCTTCTTTGGCGAGAATCGCCTGTTCGAGGGAAATCGCCAACATCGCGACAGTCAAAAAGAACAGTTGCAATTGGGTATCGACCAGTTGGGTGAGGAAATCAAAGGACTACAGTCCCAGCATGGCGCCAAGGTCGACGAGATCGCCCTTGTCGAAATCGAACATGGCAAGATCAAGGGGCTGACCGACAAGCGGCTGATCGAGACTTCGCGTAAATATATCATCGACCGCGAAATGGCCAAGCTCGTTGGCGAGAAGGGCGAGATAGAGGCCAATATCGCCCGGGCCAAGGCTCGCATGAGCGAAATCCAGATACAGATCATAGCTGTTGATGAAACTGCACGCACCGAGGCGCAGCGCGAGTTGAGTTCGATCGAACCGAAGCTGTCCGAATTGCGCGAGCGCCGCGTAGCGATCGAAGACCGCCTGTCGCGGACCGATATCCGCGCGCCGCTTTCCGGCACCGTGAATGAGCTCTCGGTCCACACGATTGGGGGCGTAATTACGCCGGCCGAAAAGCTGGTGACACTTGTACCTGCGGATGCGGCGCTGAAGATAGAGGCGAAACTTTCGCCGACCGATATCGACCAGGTATTTGTCGGTCAGCCGTCAAAGCTGCGCTTTTCCGCATTCAACCAGCGCACCACGCCTGAATTGCATGGACGCATCGCCTATGTCTCGGCGGCGACAAGCAGCGATCCCGCCACCGGTCAGGTATTTTATCTGGCAGACGTAGTTGTTCCTGCCGAGGAGCTCGAAAAGCTTGGAGATAACAGACTGCTGCCAGGCATGCCTGTGGAAGTCTTCATTTCAACAGAAGAGCGCACCGCAATGTCGTTCCTCGCCAAACCACTTGCAGACCAATTCAGTCGTGCATTTCGAGAGCAATAGGCGGCTGGAATAAGCCAGACCCAACGGGCCAAGATTCGTCTGGGCCTACCCTCATTGTGCCGCATTCAGTGGGGCTGCGGTTCCGGCTCCATCAAGGCGGTCTTTGTCGCGAAGCCCGGTCTGTCAGAGAACGTCAAGCCGACGCTTTACGAATAGTGCGCATCACCATTTCGTAGTGCGTGTTCACATAGATCTTAAGTTCCGGCAGAGTTGAATCGCCTCCCAGGAGCATATCGATTGCGTAGGTCAGTGCCGGGCTGATCAGAATTTGACTGATATGGTCGTCGGCCCAGATTTCAAATACGCCCTCACGAACGCCTTTCTGAAGAATGCGATCAAACATCGTCAAAAGCGGTTTGACGAATTGGTCAAAATGGGTCGACACGAGTGTTGGAAAACTCCGGCCATCAGCAATGAGGAAACGAAGAATTTCGCGCGAATGCGGATTGACGGTCATGTGCTCGTAGAGCGTATCGAGAAACAATCTCACGAGCTCATCACACGACCGATGTTGGTGTTGATCCATGAATTGTTTTTCATCGAAGATCGGCTGTGACAGCTTTCCCACGACGTCCTGGAACAATTCTTCCTTGTTCTGAAAGTAGAGATAAATTGTCCCTTTGGTCACGCCCGCACGGGCGGCCACATCTTCGATGCGCGTCGCGGTATAGCCGCGCTCAACGAATTCCTCGAACGCTGCATGAAGAATCTCCTGCGGCCGCTGCGCTTTGCGGCGGGCTCGCGGTTTGAGTTCGTTCTCGGTGGCGATAGGTCCAGGAGCAATCTTGCTTCCCGCCATTTTCTTATCCCTGTGTGTCGTCATTTCTTTGCATTTTGGCATTGACTGAACAGTTAGTCAATAATATATCGCATTGAGATTTTTGTGGGATATCATCATGCGATCTGAACCAAACATCATCCAAGGGCACGTCGGACGGCCAAGTGGGTGTAGTGAAGGGCACCGGGAATTCCTGGCGCGAATGAGCCTTCTTGCGCTTCTGCTGGTCTCCGGTTGCCAACCCGATAAGGCCGCCGCTCCTCGACCACCGACACCGGTGGAGGCGATCAAGGTTGTCTTCTCGGACTATCTGCAGACAGTATCCGTGTCAGGGGAGATACGTGCCAGGGTAGACAGCGATCTTTCATTCAGGGTGAGTGGCAAGGTGGTTGAGCGGCTGGTTGATGTCGGTGACCATGTTGCAGCCGGTGACGTTCTGGCGCGAATCGATCCCAAACAGCAGCAGGCCGACCTTGCCGCGGCTGAAGCGTCCGTACGCTCTGCCGAAGCCCAGCTTCGCCAAACGACGGCCGCGTTCAACCGGCAAAAAGCGTTGCTTGCGCAGGGCTTCACAACGCGTAGCGCGTACGACAGCGCTGAGGAGGCGCAGCGGACCGCACAGGGGTCGCTCGACGCGGCAAAAGCTCAGCTTGATACTGCTCGTGATACACTTTCCTATTCTGAGCTTAGAGCCGATGCGCCAGGTATTGTCACCGCACGCAATATCGAGGTTGGGCAGGTGACTCAGGTTGCTTCGACCGCCTTTACTGTTGCGCTGGATGGGCCGCGGGACGCAGTTTTCAATGTTTATGAGGGATTGGTGACAGCCCAACTGGATGATCGCCGGGTCCAGCTTGCTTTGCTTGACGCCCCATCAATTACCAGTGAGGGGACAATCAGGGAAGTTTCCCCCACCGTAGACGGCGCATCCGGAACAGTGCGGGTCAAAGTAACTGTCCAAAATCCGCGTCCGGAAATGACGCTGGGTTCGATTGTCGTGGGGACGGCCAAGCTCCCTGCGGTCAATGCGGCTATCCTTCCTTCCTCGGTATTGACTTCCGACAACGGCAAGCCTGCGGTCTGGGTAATCGATCCGCAAACCCACGCCGTCAGCCTGCGTGAGGTCAATGTGGCAGCATACGAGTCGATGAACGTCGTGTTCAGGGGTGGCCTAAAGGCCGGTGAACAAGTTGTGACCTCCGGTGGAACTCGCCTGCGGCCATCACAGGTTGTTGCGGTCAAGAGCGAGGTTCAATCATGAAGCGTTTTCTCGTCTATGGCGTGAGTGTTGGTCTCGCGGCTTGTGTCCTCGCCTCATGCCAGAAAGAACAGGATGCTGTGGAGCCGGAGATCGCGCGACCGGTTCTGTCCACGGTCGTGACGATTCAGCCGGTGCAGATTCGGGGGTTTGCTGGAAAGGTTGAACCTCGTTACGAAACCCAGCTCGGCTTTCGGACGCTGGGTCGTATAATCCGCCGCGATGTTTCGGTTGGCGATCAGGTTGCCAATGGCCAGGAATTGGCGGCGATCGATCCGCTTGCACTTGAGCTGGCGGTGCAGGCGTCAGAGGCGAGCCTGTCGTCAGCGAGGGCACAACTTGCCAATGCGGCCACAACGGAAGAACGCCAACGGGCGCTTCTCAGCCAGAGTTCGGCGACCGAGGCGACGTTCGATCAGGCACAGCAGGCCCACGAAGCTGCACGCGCTGCTGTTGTCCAGGCGGAAGCAAACCTGACAAAGGCGAAGGAAGATCTTGGCTACGCCATTTTACGTTCCGATTTTGACGGCGTCGTCACGTCCCTTCAGGCGGAAGTCGGCCAGACCGTGACAGCGGGCCAGTTGGTCGCCGTTGTCGCCCGGCCCGACATTCGTGAAGCAGTCGTTGACATTCCAGAATCCGTTGCGGGGACGGTCAAGGTGGGCAGCAAGTTTCAGGTAACCTTGCAGATCGATCCGACAATCCGCGCGACGGGCAGTGTGAGGCAGATCGCACCGCAGGCAGACGAGGCAACGCGTACGCGGCGAACCCGCATTACCCTCGAAGAACCGCCGGAAGGGTTCAGGTTGGGCACAACGATCACCGCCTATCTCGCAACCCCGGCAGATCAGAGAATGCATGTTCCGGCCACTGCAATACTGGACAAGGACGGCAAGACCTTTGTCTGGCTCATCGACGGCAAGCTTGGGACGGTCTCAACCAGAGAGGTCAAGCTGGACGGCCGTACCGATGCGGAGGCGATGGTGGTTGACGGGCTTGCCGATGGCGACCGGATCGCGACTGCCGGCGTTCACAGCCTGAACGAAGGTCAGAAAATCAAGATGACAGACGGGAAGTCACTATGAAGAAGTTCAATCTTTCCGAGTGGGCGCTCGAGCACCGCTCTCTCGTCTGGTATTTCATGATCATATTCACGATTGCCGGAATTTTCTCCTACATCAATCTCGGGCGCGAGGAAGACCCCAACTTCACCATCAAAACCATGGTGATCTCGGCGCAATGGCCGGGAGCGTCGATTGAAGACACGACGACCCAGGTCACCGAGCGTATCGAGAAGAAGCTTGAGGAACTCGATACCCTCGACTACACGCGCAGTGTCAGTTCGCCCGGCACGACAACGATTTTCGTCAATCTGAAGGATACTGTGCGCGGGGAAGCCGTGACGCAGACCTGGGTTCGCGTCCGCAACATGATCAGGGATATTTCATCGGACCTCCCGCAGGGAGTCGTTGGTCCCTTTTTCAATGACCAGTTCGGCGATGTTTTCGGGAATGTCTACGGGTTCACTGCCGATGGTCTGAGCCGGCGGCAATTGCGCGATTATGTCGAAGATGTGCGCCGGAAAATCCTGACCGTACCGGATGTCGGCAAGGTCGAACTCGTCGGGGCACAGGACGAGGTCATTTATCTCGAGTTTTCCACCAAGCAGATCGCCGCACTCGGCCTCGACCAGCAGGCCATCATCAGCACGTTGCAGGCACAAAATGCAATCACCCCGTCCGGCGTCGTGGAGACCGGTCCAGAGCGAGTAATGATACGTGTCAATGGCCAGTTTACCTCGGAAAAGAGCCTGGAGGCGATCAATCTGCGGGTCAACGATCGTTTCTTTCGGCTGAGTGATGTCGCCCAAGTAACCCGCGGCTATGTTGATCCGCCGACGAGCCTATTTCGCGTGAATGGCAAGGAGGCAATCGGCCTCGCCATCGGCATGAAGCCGAACGGCAATTTGCTCGAATTTGGCGAACATCTCAAAGCGCAGATGAAGCAGATCACTGCAGACCTTCCAGTCGGCGTTGGAATCCATCTGGTCTCTGATCAGCCGCAGATCGTGGAAGAGGCGGTGTCCGGTTTCACACGGGCGCTCTTTGAAGCCGTGGCTATCGTACTGGCCGTCAGTTTCGTCAGTCTCGGCATGCGCGCAGGCTTTGTCGTCGCACTGGCTATTCCACTTGTTCTCGCCATCACCTTCATGGTGATGGAATATATGGGCATTTCGCTTCAACGTATTTCCCTTGGCGCGCTGATCATCGCCCTTGGTCTACTCGTCGATGATGCGATGATTGCCGTCGAGATGATGGTGGCGCGTCTGGAGGCGGGAGACTCTTTGCGAAAAGCCGCCACTTACGTCTATACGTCCACCGCCTTTCCCATGCTGACGGGAACGCTGGTGACTGTTTCCGGCTTTATTCCTGTCGGCCTCAACAGCAGTTCCGCCGGGGAATTTACCTACACGCTGTTCGTGGTTATCGCCGTTTCCCTTGTCGTATCCTGGATCGTGGCGGTGGTCTTTACCCCGTTGCTCGGCGTGACGCTGCTACCCAAGACGATGAGGAACAAGCATGCCAATCCTGGCTGGTTTGCCCGGTTGTTCAAACGCATGCTTTTGCTTTGCATGCGCTTTCGTTGGGCGACAATTGCTGTGACAGTCGTCATTTTTGCCATTTCACTTTACGGCATGGGCCATGTCCAGCAGCAGTTTTTTCCCAGTTCCGATCGACATGAACTGATCGTTGACTGGAACCTGCCGCAGAACGCCTCAATCGTTGAAACCAAGGCGCAGATGGACAGGTTCGAGGCGGAACAATTAGCGGGAAATCCCGATATCGAGCACTGGAGTTCCTATGTCGGGCAGGGCGCTATCCGTTTCGTACTATCCTTTGACGTTCAACCCGCCAATCCGTTCTTTGGTCAAACGATCATCGTGACGAAGAGTTTGGAGGCGCGTGACCGGTTGCGGGAACAATTCCAGCAATGGTTAAAGGATCAGTTTCCCGGGACCGATGCGTTTGTACATCTTCTCGATATCGGTCCGCCGGTCGGACGGCCCGTCCAGTACCGTGTCAATGGTCCCGACTTTCAGCAAGTGCGCGATTATTCTCAACAGATGGCGAACCTCGTTGCCGAAAACCAGTCGATCGGAGAGATCACATTCGACTGGAACGAACCATCACGGGTCATCAAAGTTGATGTGTTGCAAGACAAGGCAAGACAGCTTGGCATTTCGTCCGAAACCATTGCGTCAGCATTGAATGCGGTCGTTGGAGGTACGACGGTCACCCAGGTCAGGGATTCCATCTATCTGGTGGACGTCGTGGCGCGGGCCCGGGCCGATGAACGCGGATCGATTGATCAACTTCGCAATATCGAATTGCAGGCAAGCAATGGGCAATCTGTGCCGGCTGCAGCTGTCGCCAACTTCCACTATGAGCTGGAGCAGCCGGTCGTCTGGCGTCGTGACCGCCAGCCCACCATAACGGTGAAGGCAAATGTCCTTGGAGCGCTTCAGCCCGCAACGGTTGTTTCACAATTGGCTCCCAAGGTGAAGGAATTCGCCGAAAAGCTTCCGGCTGGCTATGGCGTTGCCGTCGGTGGTGCTGTCGAGGAGAGCAGCAAGGCCCAGGCACCGATTGCCGCAGTCGCCCCCTTGATGTTGTTTGCCATGATCACCCTTCTGATGATCCAGCTGCAAAGTTTCCAGCGACTCTTCCTTGTCTTCGCTGTTGCGCCACTCGCAGTTATCGGTGTTGTGGCTGCATTGCTGCCAAGCGGTGCACCGCTCGGGTTCGTCGCCCTCCTTGGCGTTCTTGCCCTGATCGGTATCCTGATCCGAAATTCGGTCATTCTCGTTGTTCAGATCGAAGATTTGCGACAGGAGGGCAAGGACCCTTGGAACGCCGTTGTCGAGGCAACTGAACACCGCATGCGTCCCATCATGCTGACGGCCGCCGCCGCCAGCCTTGCACTCATTCCGATCGCCCGTGAGATCTTCTGGGGGCCAATGGCATATGCGATGATGGGCGGCATTATTGTTGGAACGGTTTTGACGTTGCTGTTCCTGCCCGCGCTTTACATCGCCTGGTTCCGGATCAAGGTGCCAGGAACAGATTCGAACACCAGCCATTCGGAGATGGCAGTGACAGCGCGATCGCGAGCGAGAGCCCATGAAGGCGAGCAAGCTGGCGACAGGTTCGAAATGCTTAGCAATCGCGTTGTCTCTCATGCTCTCGGCCTGTGCGACGCATCCCGGAAACGTGCTTGCGCCGGTCGCAGAGACCGCGCCAGGCGCAAGCAAGGTGGACATGTTGGTCGCGACCACACGTGAGCCGGTGAGTGATCCCGGCACGCTTTTTTCCGGTGAACGAGCAACGGCGATCTCAATGACCAACATCGTGGTCTCAGTACCGCCGGACAAGACCCGGAAAATTGGCGAGATTCAGTGGCCCTCTCGACTGCCTGGTGATCCCGCCAAGGATTTTGTCACGCTCAAGACAGAAGGGCTTGGCTCCGAAAGCCAGGTTCTAACCTGGCTGAAACGCAACCGGGGTCCAAAGAAGCGCGTGCTCATATACGTGCACGGCTTCAACAATTCCTATTCCGACGCGGTCTATCGTTTCGCGCAGATTGCGCACGACGCCCGGACCGGTGCCGCGCCGGTTCTGTTCACCTGGCCGTCGCGGGCCAGCATGTTTGACTATGTCTACGACAAGGAGAGCACAAACTTTTCCCGGTTTGCTTTGGAAGAGCTGCTTCGCCAGGCGATACGCAGTCCCGACGTCGCTGATGTGACCATAATCGCCCATTCGATGGGCAGCTGGCTCGCCGTGGAGGCGCTGCGTGGCGTCGCCATGCGGGACAGGGGCATATCGCCAAAAATCAAGAATGTTGTACTCGCCTCACCGGATATCGATGTCGATGTGTTCCGGCGGCAGCTTATCGAAATGGGACCCAAGCGGCCGCAATTCACAATCTTTGCTTCCCGGCGGGATCGGGCGCTCGCCGTATCCAAGTGGGTTTCGGGAGATGTGGACCGTGTCGGTGCCGCGGATCTACGCCCCTATGCATCCGAACTGAAGCAGCTTGGGATCACAATTATCGACACGACAGATATCAGAGCAGGCGATCCGCTCGCGCACAACACCTTCGCCGACAACCCGGAAATGGTACAGCTTCTCGGCCAGAGATTATCCGGGCAATCGCTCAATACAGGCGACGACTCGCTTGCCGACCGGGTCGGGGTAACAGCGCTTGGGACGATGCGGATTGTCGGTTCAACTGCGGGTGCGGCGGTTACGGCGCCCGTCGCCATCGTCAGTCCTGCCGCACGCCGGCAGCTCTCCCGGCAGTTCCAACAGGTTGGCACTTCGTTTTCCCAGACTGTTAATGGGCAGATTGCATACTAGGGCGTCTGAGAAACCTGCGCTGTATGGCCACTGTGTTCCACACCATCGCACCTTACCTATTCCTCTACACCCACCCCCTCAAACAGGTTGCCCCCAAATGGATCAATGCGAAAGTCCTTGACCCTGGTACTGATCGGCTGCGTCACAACTTGATGCGCAATTGTCAACCAGGGCGCCTGTTGCTTGAAGACAACCTGTGCCTGTTCATACAGCTTCGTGCGTTCGGCCCCATCTGTCGTGAGCTTGGCGGCCCGGACAAGCTTCTCAAAATCTTGATTGCACCAGTTTGCCCGGTTGCCGCTGCCAATCGCTTCGCACCCAAGAAGAGCTGCAAGGAAATTGTCCGGGTCCGCAATTCCTCCAGTCCAGCCGAGAATGACAGCGCCGTCCCGGTCTTTCTCCTGAGACCTTTTGAGATATTCAGCCCAATCATAGGAAACAATATCGACCTTGATTCCGACCTTCGCCAAATCGGACTGCATCATTTCGGCTGCTCGGCGTGCGTTCGGCATGTATGAACGTTGAACGGGCATCGCCCAAATCTTCATGGAAAGGTCTTTGACGCCTGCTTCGGTCAGCAGCTTTCGCGATTGCTCCAAATCGTATGGATCATCCTTAATTTCTTTATTGTAGGACCAAACCCCTGGAGGTATGGCGTTGATGGCAACAATGCCAGTCGGACCGTAGACGGCCTCGACGATCGCTTGCTTGTTGACGGCCATATTGATGGCTTTGCGCACTCGGACATCGTCGAAGGGGGCGACGATTGTGTTATAAGCCAAAAAGGCAATGTTTAGCCCTTCTTTCTGCAGAAGCGTGATTGCCGGATCCGATTTCATTTTCCCAAGCTCAGCGGGATTGGGGTAAGCCATTACATCGCATTCGCCTGCCTTCAATTTCTGATAGCGGACCGATGCATCGGGTGTAATAACGAAGATCAAATCATTGATCTTTTGTTTACCGCCCCAGTAATCGGGATTGGCGTGGTAGCGAATGACGGCGTCTTGCTGGTAGTCGACAAACTGATATGGACCCGTTCCTATCGGCATCAGATTAAGAAGGTCTCGATTGCCGTCTGCCAAGAGCTTGTCCGCATATTCTTTCGACTGGATCGCCGAGAAGGTCAGGGAAAGAGAGGCAATCATTGTTGCCTCCGGACGCGTGAGAACGAATTTAACGGTATGGTCGTCAATCTTCTCGATTTTGTCGATCAAGGTAGGAAAGGAATAGGTATCGTATTGTGGCCAGATACCTTTGCCATAATCGTGGTAGGGATTGGCCTTATTCCCCTGACGATCGAACGTAAAGATGACGTCATCGGCGTTGAAATCGCGTGTTGGCGTAAAATAGCTGGTTGTTTGGAACTTGACGCCCTTGCGCAACTTGAACGTGTACTCGCTCCCGTCGCCGGAGATCGTCCAACTTTCTGCAAGACCGGGTACCAACTCGGTTGAGCCGCGCTCGATTTTGACGAGCGTATCCGAAACGTTGCGCGCCGAGGCATCGTAGGTTGCACCGGATGTAGAGAGTGCGGCATCAAACCCTTCTGGCGGGGCTTCCGAGCAATAGACTAACGTCTTGGCAGATGCAGCGGTCACTATGAAAACGCTCGCTGCTAATGCGAGAAGTGCAGCTGATAGGCTTTTCGCATGGATGTTCATCTTGACGCTCCCTGTTGGAATCAGCCAGGCCCGGTTCGCAAGCAGAATTTATTGACGAGCACTCCGGTCAATGCAACACAAACGTATCGATTAGAAACCGATCACGTATCAAGGATTCAACGAGTCCGGCACTTGTGGTCAAAGGCGTAGATCTCGATGGACATTGTTGAACGTTTCCTGAATTACACTTGCATCAACAGCACCGCGGTACCTGGTACGGGACATCTACCCTCGAGCCCGGGGCAGACGACGTTGGCGAAGTTGCTGGCGAGCGAATTGCGCGACCTGGGGCTTTTTGTCGAAGAGCAGGAACATTCGATCGTCGTTGCAACACTGCCCTCCAATTTGCACGGCGAGATCCACAAGGCTCCGACGATCGCGTGGGTCGCTCACCTGGATACCAGTACTGAGTATACGACAGATACCTGTGCTCGGATTGTCGACTATAGCGGTGGAGATATCGTGCTGAACGAAGCGCTCGACGTGGTGATGCGCGCGAGCGCATTCCCAGAACTGAAGCGTTATGTGGGCGATCGAATAATCGTCACTGATGGCACAAGCCTGCTGGGTGCGGACAATAAGTCCGCCATCGCCGAAATCATGCATGCGATGGAGACGTTGCAGGCAAACCCGCAAATGAAACATGGCGATGTGAAGGTCGTCTTTGTGCCGGACGAAGAGATCGGCCTCTTGGGGGCCAAGGCGTTGAACGTGGAGACTCTCAAAGCGGACTTCGCCTATACGCTGGATTGCTGCGCGATTGGCGAGATCGTCTATGAGAACTGGAATGCGGGGGAATTCCACATAACCTTCCGCGGACAAAGCGCCCACCCGATGTCCGCCAAGGGCAAGCTACGCAACGCCATACTCTATGCGCAACAGTTCATCTCCATGCTGCCTGGAGGCGAGCGTCCTGAATATACGGAGAACCGGGAAGGCTATTACTGGGTCACGTCCATCCACGGCACGGTTGCCGAGGCGCGACTCAATCTCCATATCCGCGATTTCACCCAAGCGGGATTTGAACATCGACGAAACTTTGTCGCAACGCTTGTCGAAAGTTTCAATCAACTCCACGGTGCCCGGACAGCGGTAGCCGAATATCAACCTGTGTATCGCAATGTCGCCGAGTATTTGCAGGGCGCGAACCGGTATCCAGTCGAACTTGCGCTCGAGTCCATGAAAGCAATTGGTGTGGAGCCAGTTCCCATACCCATGCGTGGTGGCTACGACGGAGCAGTACTGTCCGAGAGAGGACTACCGTGCCCCAACCTGTTTTGTGGAGCACACAATTTCCATTCGATCTATGAGTTCTTGCCGGTTGGTTCTCTCATCAAAGCATCCGAAATGATCCTCGAGATACTGCGCCGCGCCGTAATTGACCGCCAGGGGGGATAACGACGAGTTAGGCGCTCTGCCGGGACAGACGCGCAAAGTCGAGCAGTATTGCACTGCATTCGCATTGACAGTATTAACTTCTGCTGATTACTTACCCAAAATAAAAACAGTTTTTGGCTGAGTTCACATTGTTCATCAGTAATAGCTTATATGGAAACTTGTTTAAGTTAGTTATTCGGTACTAATAGTGTAGTTATTGTTTTTTAAGTAATTTAGTGTATATTTTTGTTTATTTGTAATAGGTAGATCGACCAATCGCCACCACTCCAAATGCCGCCGAACGGGTCGTATGTCATTCTTCGCCGGAATGACCTGGTAGCCCCCATGCGCTCACAGAATTGTTTCGATAACCATGGTAACATCGCGATCGATGTAGAAACTCCTGAGAACACCAGGCACGCGCCAGACGAAAAATTGCCTGACAGCCGCCTTGTCGCCCTGACGGCGATCGCCGGCTATTACCGTATCTCCGCCCGCGCCGAGACCCTGGCCCGCGAATATGCGCTCAAGGGTTCCGCCGGACGCGAGGATATCCTGCGCGCCGCCGGTTCCATCGGTCTCAAATCCCGCATTGTCGACGCCCGCGCGGATCAGCGCCTGAAAACCCTGCCGACACCGGCCATTGCCAGCCTTGCCGACGGAACTTTTGCCATCTTTGGCGGAGCGGCAGGACAGGGTGCCCCAGCTGCATTCATCGCTGGACAATCTCGATGCCCAACGGCAGCAGCGCCAGAGCGAGATCGACGGTCTGACAAAAACAATTGCGGCGCAAACGGCCTTGGTTGCAACCCTTGCCGAGCGTGTTGCTATGCGCACCGAACTGATCCCGTCCGCGGCGGGATCGCGAGCGCAGGTCATTGATGCCCTGCAGTCGCAGCAGGAGGCGGAAACCGCACTGGTAACGCAGACCGGTCAGCTTGCAGCGGCCCGGGCGGCGTTCAATGTCGCCGCCAGTGAAGCGGCGAAGCTGACAGACGGCTTCGTGGCCGACAATGTCCAGAAGCAGGCGGATGCAGCCCGCCGCGTTGACGAACTGGAGCAGCAACTGTTCAAGGCAAGCAAGCGCCGCCAGTCGATGACGATCAGAAGCCCTATAGACGGAACCGTTCAAGCCTCGGCCATCACCACCGTCGGTCAGGTGGTTTCGGCAGGGAGTGAATTGATGCGGATTATCCCGCGCGATGCCACCCTCGAAATCGCGGCCTATCTTCCCAACCATGACATCGGCTTTGTCGCTGCCGGCCAGGCGGCCGTCATCAAGGTCGAGGCGTTTCCCTTTACCCGCTACGGGACGATCGAGGGCATCGTTGACCGTGTGGCAACGGACGCGATCCCCGAGCCGGACGCGCAACAATTGGAAGGGGCGGCTGCCAAGGAACTTGAAAGCATCATTCCCACCGGCAATGTCCAGCGTGTGCAGAATCTGGTATTCCCGGTGACAGTCAAGCCCGACACGACGCTTATCGAGGTGGATGGCAAGTCCTTGCAGCTGTCGCCCGGCATGGCGGTGACGGTGGAGGTCAAGACCGGCAAACGCCGCATCCTCGAATATTTGTTCTCGCCGCTCGCCGAGATTTCATCGCGGGCCATGCAGGAGCGATAAGGTGGCCGTTACTCGATCGTAATTGCTGGTCACAGTTTCAAACGACAGCCATGAAAAGTATTGTTGACATTCTTTTGGACATATTTTGATAAGAACCCGCAACGGCAGATTCCGCCAATAGCGATACGATTCTTTGGCCACATGAAGTTGCTAATTTGTAGCTAAGTGCCGCGACCGCAGCCCGAGTACGATGGGAAGAAACCGCAAAAATAACGTAAAATTCAAGGAGTTCAGATGGTGGGCGTGACAGGGATTGAACCTGTGACCCCTACGATGTCAACGTAGTGCTCTCCCGCTGAGCTACACGCCCATCTGACCGGGCGCATACACCATATTGAATTGTGTCCGTCAATAGCGTTCGCAAGAAGTTATCAGGCTTTCTTTGCAAGAATGAAAGAATGCCGCAGCCCTACTAGGCCGCAACCAGCATTTTTTCGATTTCGTTGACGAGATCGCG
Source organism: uncultured Alphaproteobacteria bacterium (assembly GCA_963777425.1). Taxonomy (GTDB): domain Bacteria; phylum Pseudomonadota; class Alphaproteobacteria; order Rhizobiales; family Rhizobiaceae; genus Phyllobacterium. The sequence goes on from CAVZQS010000010.1 coordinate 74,094, forward strand.
CAGGTGGAAAGGCTTGGAAAGCACTTTCGCATCCTTAGGGGCCTTCGAATCGGAATTCAGCGCCACCGCGGCAAAGCCTGTGATGAACATGATCTTGAGATCCGGGTCGATTTCCGATGCGCGGCGCGCCAACTCGATGCCGTCCATTTCCGGCATCACGATATCGGTCAACAACAGCGAGAACGGTTCTTCACGCAAGCGGTCATAGGCGCTGGCACCATTGTCGAAATGGGTGACATGATATCCCGCCTTTTCCAGCGCCTTTACCAGAAAGCGCCGCATGTCATTGTCATCTTCTGCAAGAAGGATTCTCTTCATCAGTCCGTCCGAATTGTCTAGCACCGGATCATCCCCAAACCGGCGTTCTGTGGATATTTACAAAACGCTTTTTTGGTAAAGATCGCGTGAATGATTTGCCAGAAAATAAGGGCGAACGAACCAAATGTCGAGGTAGCCCCTGTAAGATATGGCCCGCTCTTTGGGAGTAGAACATGTAGATCAGAAAGTTGGCTGCTTATGCCGGTTGATGAATTCCATCTGGCGGAAAGTTGCATTAGAGTAAGACATTCCGTCCGCCTGGACTGCTGCAAACCTTGAAGTGAATAATGACCGTCGAGCGAGATTTTCCAGACAGCCTGCCTTATGAATTGCGGCAACCGGCCGATCAACGCATCCCATTCGTTTTCAATTCGCCGCATAGCGGTCAGTCTTACCCTACTGCCTTTCTCAGGCTATCGCAGCTCGACCCGCAAACGATCCGGCGCTCCGAAGATTGTTTCGTCGATCAGTTGTTTGCTGCAGCCGTCATGCTCGGCGCTCCCTTGATGGTTGCGCATTTTCCCCGAGCCTATCTCGATGTGAACCGCGAGCCCTACGAACTCGATGCAAAGATGTTCCTCGAGCCGCTACCGCCCTACGCAAACGGCAGTTCGGCGCGCGTCGCCGGCGGGCTTGGAACGATCCCGCGTCTCGTCGGGGAGGGGCAGGAAATTTACGCGCATAAGCTGCATCTTGATGAAGCGTTGGGCCGAATCAACAATATCTACAAGCCTTATCACGCCGTTCTTGGAGACGTACTGGTTGCAACGCGGGAACGCTTTGGCTACGGCGTGCTCATTGATTGCCACTCGATGCCGACAGGAATTCGTTTCCCGGAGAGCGGCATGCGTCCCGATTTCATTATCGGCGACCGTTTTGGCACAAGCTGCACTCCGGAACTGGCCAATTCGGCAATCCATCTGCTCAGGGAGATGGGCTATGTCGTTGCGCACAACAAGCCCTATGCCGGCGGTTACATCACTGAGCATTACGGGCGGCCGTTGAAAGCATTGCACGCCCTGCAGATCGAGGTGAACCGCGGGCTTTACCTCAATGAGCATAATTATGAACGGAAGGCTGGCTTCGACCAACTGCAACGGGATATCGGCCTGTTCCTGGCGGATCTCGTTTCGCTCCCCGACTTCCACTTCCTCGATACGCCGCTGGCCGCCGAATAGCTTCGAACAAAAAAAGACCGCGCATAAGCGCGGCCCAAGTCTAGGGAGGAAACGCCCAAGGAGGGCATAGACAGGTCGCCCTGTCTGTTGATGACTTTATGCTGCGTCGCACAAATGTCAAGTGATTTGTATGATTTTTTGTGCATAGTGATTGGATGCCTAAAAAAAATGCAAAAAACTAGCCGACGAGGCAAAAGTTTGAGAATGTTTTAATCGTAAGGAGCCATTTTGGTCGTAGAACTTTCCTTCCTGAAGCGAGATCGCTGGCGTTGCGGCAGAGCAAACTCTGCCCCGATTCCGCAACATTTCGCTTGTCGACAACAAGTACCAGACAGGATTTGACCCGGTTACAGAGGCCGACAGAGAGGCTGAGAAGGCGATTCGCAGCCTAATCAATGCGACTTTCCCTGAGCACGGCATATTGGGGGAGGAGTTTGGCGGGGAGAATCTCGACCAGTCGCATGTCTGGGTGATCGACCCCATCGATGGGACCCGTGCATTCATTTCGGGTATTCCGGTCTGGGGCACGCTGGCGGGTCTGACAATCAATGGGGATGCGGTGGCCGGTCTGATGGCGCAGCCTTTCACCCAGGAGCTGTTCATGTGTGACGGAGAAGCCTCCTGGTACGAAGGTCCGGGCGGCACGCCGCCGTCTCAAAACACGCAAAACGATCGAGCTTTCAGAGGCAACGCTTTTTACGACCACGCCGGCACTGTTCAAGGACCAAAAGCGGGAGGCCTATGACCGTGTTGAACAAACGGTTCGGCTGGCGCGCTACGGAACCGATTGTTACGCCTATGCGATGCTTGCCGCCGGTTTTGTTGATCTGGTCATAGAAACCGGGCTGCATCCCTACGATATCGTCGCGCTCATTCCGATTATCGAAAGGGCGGGCGGCGTGGTCACGACCTGGGATGGCGGCGCGGCAGAAAAGGCCGGGAACATCCTTGCTGCGGCCACGCCAGAGCTGCATGCCAAAGCGCTGGATCTGCTCAATCGTTAGAGCGACTCGCCTCCGGTCCCTGGGATGAAGGCGTCGAATGCGGCGAAGAACTGCTCGCGGTAGAAATCCTTTTCCTGCAGGATTTCATGTTTTGAGCCGTCAATGGTCAATAGCGTGGTGTTGCGCAGCTGTAGCGCATAGCGCTCGATGGCGGGGGTGGACACGACACTGTCCATGCCCGCGGCGATGATCAGCATCGGGATCCGTATCGCATCGATGAAATCCGGGCGGCTGACCTTCTTGATGGCCGCGGCTGCAGCCACGATCCAGCTTGCAGTTGGTCCGCCGATGGCAAGCTCCGGCGCTTGCTCGAGAACTTCCGAGTTGCGCTGATAGCGTACCGCATCTGAAGTCACTTCATTGATTTCAAAGGTTTTTATCGAATAGGGTCCGCCGCCCAGCATATAGGTTTTGCCCAGACCAGCCGATCGCAGCGTATTTGCCGCGAATCGCGCCGCGATCTTCCTCGCACGGCTGCCGGTGATGTCGATTAGCGGAGCGGTGAGCACCATTCGTCGAACACGGTTGGAGAGCGCCGGGGACACCAGCAGCGCCACCAATGCGCCTGTCGAATGGGCAAGGATGTAGTAGGGACCACGGCAATCGGGCAGAAGAACCGATTCGAACAGTTGTTCGAGGTCTGCCGCATATTCATCGAAGCTTTTCACGTAGCCCCGCGCCGGGTCCCGCAAGAAGCGGCTGGAGGCGCCCTGGCCGCGCCAGTCGAAGGTGGCGACGGTAAAGCCGCGGGCAGCAATATCGCGGGTTGTCTCGAAGTATTTTTCTATGCACTCATTACGGCCCTGGAGGATGAGCACGGTACCCTGCGGTGGATGGGTGCTCGCGGGCGTAATCGCATAGCGCAGTTCCTTGCCGTCGGCGAGATTTAAGGTTTCGACGCGCGTGCCGGGCGGAAGGGGGTTGGATGCGGTTTCGACAAGCGGTCGGATCATTTGATCTGGTCAATCCTCATCTTGAGCTTGCCGGCGTCAGTTCTCTCTCTGATAAAATGGGCGGATACAAAGGTCAAACCGGGGATTGCAAAAAGAATGACCGGAAACTCTGTCGAGAGCTTCCGGTCAGTACGTTCCGGGCGGAAGGGACGTTACACCCGGAACGATTTCGGCTTTTTTGAACTCAATACTCAGTAAGCCGGATTTATTTCGATGCTGAAACCATTGCGACGCTCGGCATAACGATCACCGCCCATGCGGCGGGTTTCGAGGATTTCGCCACGACGCGAGACCACGACGAGGACTGGTGCCCCACGGCGCGAAGCCCGGACGAAATAACGGCCGCGCTCGAAGTCGACATCACGAACCCGGTAACCGCGGCGCTCAAGCATCCGGCTAACATCGCGCGGACCAAACCGGTCACGGCGATCGTAGCGATCCCCGTAATAACCGTCATTGTAGCGGCGATCTTGAACCAGGTAGCCATTGGCCTCGCCACGATTGTCGAGATAAACCACAGGTGATTCGTCCCGGTAATAGCGGTCGTCAGCCATTGCCGGAGCGGCAAAGCCAGTGACGAGAAGCGCCGTGGCGGTCAATGCAAGAACGGTTTTCTTCATTATCTTTATCCTTTGTGATGTCGGGTCGTTTCCAACCTTGAGCGCAGTTATAGACGCGTCGAGGTGAACGTATTCCGAAGATGATGTTCATTTTGCGTTCATCCACAGGGCCGTGACATCGTGAATCGCGTGCAGGAACGTTGCTCAACAGAAAACCTTGAAAACGACGTTTGGCCTAACCAAATAGCTGTTGTGACCGCCATATCGGGGTCACTGGTTTATCGGGATTTGCCTCTTCGGGAGTCCCCTCAGAACCAAAACACGCAAACATTGTCGCTCAAAGGAGGGCTAAACCATGCGTCACGTTGATTTTTCCCCACTCTACCGTTCAACCGTCGGTTTCGACCGGCTTTTCACGATTCTCGATAGTCTCGCTCAGCCGGAAGGCGCCCAGACCTATCCGCCCTATAATATCGAGCGGACAGGCGACAACGCCTACCGCATCACCATGGCAGTTGCCGGGTTCTCGGAGGATGAAATCCAGATCGAGGCTCATCGCAATCAGCTCAAGGTGACCGGTGAAAAGAGCACCGAGAAGTCCGATGAAAATGCCGAGACGCTTTACCGCGGCATCGCTTCGCGTGCTTTCGAACGCCGTTTCCATCTTGCCGATTTCGTCGAGGTCAGCGGTGCCGGCCTGAAAAACGGCCTGCTGCACATTGATCTCAAGCGCGAAATTCCGGAAGAGATGAAGCCGCGCAAGATTGCCGTGACTTCCCTTTCCGACAAGGAAGCCAAGCAGATCGAAGCGAAAGCTGCAAACTAAGCGATCAACGCAATGAGTGAAGAAAGCGGCGTGAAAGCGCCGCTTTTTTTATGCGATCAGTTCGCCAAAGCGGTCGGTCTCCTCGCGAGGAGTGGCGAAGCTGGTGACGAGCCGCGTGAGCGTTTCGCCTTCCCCGACTAGATGCCTTTCCGCAAGCGGAGCGTCCTGATCATAGAAAAGTGCACCATTCTCGCGCAGTCTCGCAGCGGTCGTCTTTTCCATAATCGCGAAAATTTCATTGCCGCGCGGCTCCCAGGCCAGTCGAACACTGCGGGATGCAGCAATGTGGTCAGCCATACGCCGGGCCATGGCGTTTGAATGCCTTGCCAGATCCAACCAGAGGCTGTCTTTGAAATAAGCTTCGAACTGGGCAGCAATGAAGCGGGACTTTGAGAAGAGTTGCGCGGCCCGCTGGCGAATGTACGGAAAGGCCTCGGCGCGTGCCGGATCCATGAAAACCAGTGCTTCGGCGCACCAGCAGCCATTCTTCGTCCCGCCAAATGACAGAATGTCGACGCCCTGCCGCCACGTCATGTCTGCCGGGGAGCAGCCGAGCGAAACCAGTGCATTGGCAAAGCGGGCGCCATCCATATGCAGGGGCAGACCTTTTTCGCGGCAAACCGTAGAGACCGCAGCAATTTCACCGGGTTCGTAAAGCGTACCGCTCTCAGTCAGTTGTGTGATGGATACGGCCATTGGCTGACCGGCGCGGACGTTGTTATAGCCAACCATCGCTCTCTTGAGATTGTCAACATCCATGCGTCCGAGCGGCCCATCGACCGGATGGAGCCGAGCACCGCCGGTCAGATATTCAGGCGCTCCGCCTTCGTCGCCGATTGTGTGCGCTTCGCGATGCGCGAAAGTGACACCGCCGGGCTTGGCAACGCTGGCCTGTGCCAGCGAATTGGCGGCCGTGCCCGTGGCGACGAAGAAAACCGCGACCTCCCGTTCGAAAATTTCGTTGAACCTTTGCTCGACGGCTTTATCCAGGTTGCTCGTGCCGTAGGCACTTGCAAAACCGCTCGCATGTTTGCTCAGATTCTCTGCGATTTTCGGATGGGTTCCGGCCCAATTATCGGAAGCAAAATGCATGAAGTAACCTCGGGTTTCGAATTGCGCCGACAGGCATACGCCTTTAGCCCGAGGGTGAAAAGGCAACCAAAAGCTCTTGGGATGTGGAACTATCTGTTTTCCCTTGAATTTTTAGCGGAAAGCGCCTGTTTTGAAACGAACGGGATACTTTAGTCGCATTTTGCGCAATGATATTTCGCGGAATGCTGATATTTTTTGCTTTTCCATCTTGTTTGTTTGGAATAATTCTGGCATACGACAATAAGACAGCAATGCTGTCCTAATTTGCGCAAACCGAAAACGAGGATGGCGAGCAAGCGTGCTTCCGTCCTCACAGTGGTGACCGCAACATGCAATCGGAAGATATGCCGCACCGAAGCGGGACTGGAATGCTATTCCGTCCCATGAAAGAATGACCGCCCCGCGAAGGGCTCAAATGGAGGAATTGACGATGTCGGATTTGACGCCATCTGTAACGACTGAACTTGCTCAGGCCGTACAGACTCGTGCGGTCAAAACCAATAAATCGTCTGGCATTCCGGCCCGACAAGGGCTCTATGACCCGCGCAACGAGCACGACGCCTGCGGCGTTGGTTTCGTGGCGCATATGAAGGGCGTCAAGTCACACAAGATCATCGAAGACGGGCTGTTCATGCTCGAAAACCTGACCCATCGCGGCGCGGTCGGCGCCGATCCCCTGATGGGCGATGGCGCCGGCATGCTCGTGCAAATACCGGATGCGTTCTTCCGCGCTGAATGGGCGGAAAAGGGCGTCGAGTTGCCTCCCGTCAATCACTATGCCGTCGGCTATCTGTTCATGCCGCAGGATCCTGACGAGCGGGCCCATATCGAAACCGTGATTTCCGAAGTCATCGCTTCGGAAGGCCAGTCGCTGATCGGTTTCCGCGACGTACCCGTCGACAACTCGTCCTTGTCGAAGGCGCCGCACATCGCTGCCACCGAGCCGTTTCACCGGCAGGTCTTCATCGGCCGTAACCCCAACATTGAAACCAACGAAGATTTCGAAGGCCGACTGTTTGTGCTACGCAAGGTGATCTCGAACCGCATCTATCAAGAGAATGGCGGCAAGGAGAGCGATTTCTATGTCGTCTCCATGTCGGCGCGGACGATTGTCTACAAGGGCATGTTCCTGGCGTACCAGGTCGGCGCCTATTACAAGGACCTGAAGGATCCGCGTTTCGAAAGCGCGGTGGCACTGGTGCATCAGCGGTTTTCGACCAACACCTTCCCGTCGTGGAAGCTGGCGCATCCATACCGCATGGTCGCCCACAACGGTGAAATCAACACACTGCGCGGCAACGTCAACTGGATGGCCGCGCGCCAGGCTTCAGTCGATTCTGAATATTTCGGCAATGACATCTCCAAGCTCTGGCCAATTTCCTATGAGGGCCAGTCGGATACGGCATGCTTCGACAATGCTCTGGAATTCCTGTTCCAGGGCGGGTATTCGCTCGCCCATTCGATGATGATGCTGATCCCCGAAGCGTGGTCGGGCAACAAGCTGATGTCCGATGACCGCAAGGCGTTTTACGAGTATCACGCTGCGCTCATGGAGCCGTGGGATGGTCCGGCAGCTGTTGCCTTCACCGATGGCCGCCAGATCGGCGCGACGCTTGACCGCAACGGTCTGCGCCCCGCCCGCTATATCGTCACCGACGACGACTTCGTCATCATGGCTTCGGAAGCAGGCGTGCTGCCTGTGCCTGAAGAGAAGATCGTCAAAAAGTGGCGGCTCCAGCCGGGCCGCATGCTGCTCATCGATATGGAAAAGGGTGAGATCGTCTCTGACGACACGATCAAGTCAGAGATCGCCAACCGCCATCCCTACACCAAGTGGCTGAAGAACACGCAGCTCATTCTGGAAGAGTTGAGCCCGGTGGAACCCCGTGCGCTGCGCAAGGATGTGAGCCTGCTCGATCGCCAGCAGGCCTTCGGCTACACCCAGGAAGATACGCGCCTGCTGATGTCGCCAATGGCAACGACAGGCCAGGAAGCCATTGGCTCGATGGGCACCGACACGCCGATTTCCGCAATGTCGGACAAGTCGAAGCTGCTCTACACCTATTTCAAGCAGAACTTCGCGCAGGTTACCAACCCGCCGATCGACCCGATCCGCGAAGAGCTGGTGATGAGTCTCGTGTCTTTCATTGGCCCGCGCCCGAACATTTTCGACCTCGTCGGTTCGTCGCGCCGCAAGCGGCTCGAAGTGCGCCAGCCGATCCTGACCAATGGCGATCTCGAAAAGATCCGCTCCATCGGCCATACGGAAGACCGGTTCGATACCAAGACGCTGGATACGGCCTATAACGTAGACGAGGGTGCTGCCGGCATGGCCGGTGCGGTCGAGCGGTTATGCGACCGTGCGGAAGCTGCTGTGCATGGCGGTTACAACATCATCATCCTGTCCGACCGCCAGGTTGGGCCGGACCGCATACCGATCCCGGCGCTGCTCGCGACTGCGGCAGTTCACCATCACCTGATCCGCAAGGGTCTGCGGACATCGGTCGGTCTTGTGGTTGAATCGGGCGAGCCGCGCGAAGTGCATCATTTCTGCTGCCTTGCCGGCTACGGCGCGGAAGCGATCAATCCCTATCTCGCATTCGATACGCTGCTCGACATGCACAAGCGCGGCGAATTCCCGCCGGAGGTCGATTCGAAGGAAGTCGTTTCGCGCTATATCAAGTCTATCGGCAAGGGCATCCTCAAGGTCATGTCGAAGATGGGCATCTCGACCTATCAGTCCTATTGCGGCGCGCAAATTTTCGACGCGGTCGGTCTGAAGTCGGTGTTTGTCGACCGTTTCTTCTTCGGAACGGCGACAACCATCGAGGGCGTTGGTCTCGAGGAAGTGGCGGAAGAAACGGTTCGCCGTCACCGCGACGCCTTCGGCAATGATCCGGTGCTCGCCAGCACGCTGGAAATTGGCGGTGAATATGCCTACCGCATGCGCGGGGAAGCGCATCTCTGGTCGCCGGATGCTGTTGCGAAGCTGCAGCATGCAGTCCGGACAGATTCGCCGAGCACGTTCAAGGAATATTCCGACATGGTGAACAGCCAGTCGGCGCGGGCAAAGACCATTCGCGGCCTGTTCAACATCAAGATGGCCTCCAATACTGGACGCAAGCCTGTCTCGATCGATGATGTCGAGCCTGCGAAGGAGATCGTCAAGCGGTTCTCGACCGGCGCGATGTCCTTCGGCTCGATCAGCCGCGAGGCCCATACGACGCTGGCCGTCGCCATGAACCGGATTGGCGGCAAGTCGAACACCGGCGAAGGCGGCGAGGAGCCCGATCGGTTCTATCCGCTGCCTGACGGCAAGCCAAATCCTGAACGCTCGGCGATCAAGCAGGTGGCGTCCGGACGTTTTGGTGTGACGACGGAATATCTCGTCAACTCCGACATGATGCAGATCAAGGTTGCGCAGGGCGCCAAGCCCGGCGAAGGCGGCCAGCTGCCGGGTCACAAGGTCGATGCGACAGTTGCGAAAACCCGCCATTCGACGCCGGGCGTTGGCCTTATTTCACCGCCGCCGCACCATGATATCTACTCGATCGAAGATCTGGCGCAGCTCATCTACGATCTGAAGAACGTCAATCCCGAAGCCGATGTCTCGGTGAAGCTGGTCTCGGAAGTCGGCGTCGGTACGGTTGCCGCCGGTGTTGCCAAGGCGCGCGCCGATCACATCACGATTTCCGGTTATGATGGCGGAACGGGCGCGTCGCCGCTCACCTCGCTCAAGCATGCCGGCAGTCCATGGGAAATGGGCCTGGCCGAGACACAGCAGACGCTGGTTCTCAATGGGCTGCGCTCGCGCGTCGCCCTACAGGTCGATGGCGGGCTTCGGACTGGTCGCGACGTCATCGTCGGTGCGCTGCTTGGAGCCGACGAGTTCGGTTTCTCCACCGCGCCGCTGATCGCGGCCGGTTGCATCATGATGCGCAAGTGCCATCTCAACACCTGCCCTGTCGGCGTCGCGACGCAGGATCCTGTCCTGCGCAAGCGCTTCAAGGGCACGCCTGAACATGTCATCAACTTCTTCTTCTACATGGCGGAAGAAGTGCGGCAATTCCTGGCTGAGATGGGATACACGAAGCTTGAAGAGATCGTCGGCAAAGCCGAACTGCTCGAGAAGCGCGAGATGATCGATCACTGGAAAGCCAGGGGGCTCGATTTCACCCGCATCTTCTACAAGCCGGAAGCCGAAGCGGATAAGATCCGCTGGACGGAACGGCAGAACCACCCGATTGTCGATATACTCGACCGCAGGCTGATCGAGCAGGCCAAGACCGCGCTCGAAAGCAAGATTCCGGTCAAGATCGAGATGGACATCAAGAATGTCGATCGTTCTGCCGGTGCGATGCTCTCAGGCGAAGTGGCCAAGCGCTACAGGCACAAGGGCCTCAAGGAAGATACGATCTCGGTCAAGTTCCGTGGAACGGCTGGACAGTCCTTCGGTGCGTTCCTGGCACGCGGGATTTCGTTCGATCTTATCGGTGACGGCAACGACTACGTCGGCAAGGGTCTTTGCGGCGGCCGTATCGTCATCCGCCCGCCGGAAGAGACGAAAATCGTGCCGGAAGACTCGATCATCGTTGGCAACACTGTGCTCTACGGGGCGATCGAGGGCGAGGCCTATTTCCGCGGCGTGGCCGGTGAGCGTTTCGCCGTTCGTAACTCCGGCGCCATCGCTGTCGTCGAGGGCACGGGTGACCATGGCTGCGAATACATGACTGGCGGCGTTGTTGTCGTCATCGGCCAGACTGGCCGCAACTTTGCGGCAGGCATGTCCGGCGGTGTGGCCTATGTGCTTGATGAGGCGGGTGATTTTGCCCAGCGTTGCAACATGGCCATGGTTGAACTCGAGCCGGTTCCGGAAGAGGATGACATCCTTGAGAAGCTGCACCATCACGGTGGTGACCTGGCGCACAAGGGACGTGTCGATGTGTCGGCCAATATGACCCGGCATGACGAGGAGCGGCTTGTGCAGCTCATTTCGAACCACATGCACTATACGGGTTCGGGCCGAGCCAAGGAAATTCTCGACAATTGGGAAACATTCCGGCCGAAATTCGTGAAAGTCATGCCGGTTGAATATCGCCGCGCGCTCGAAGACATGGAGCGCATGCGGATGGGTGTCGCAGCCGAATAAGGTCAACATACTCCATGCTTCGAGCGTCAAGATGATGCTCGGCATGGGGTCCATGCTGCCCAAAACCCCGCGCGGGAATGGGTGGCCCTCCGAGAGGCGAGGGGAGCAGTTTTATGGGTAAGGTTACAGGTTTTCTAGAGATCGACCGGCAGGTCGGCAAGTATCAGCCGGCTTCCGACCGCATCCGGCACTTCCGGGAATTCACCATTCCCATGTCGGACAGCGAGGTCAAGAAGCAGGCGGCACGCTGCATGGATTGCGGGATTCCGTTCTGCCACGGGCCGACCGGATGCCCGATCCACAACCAGATTCCGGACTGGAACGACCTCGTTTACAATGACAACTGGGACGAGGCGATCCGCAACCTGCATTCTACCAACAATTTTCCCGAGTTTACGGGGCGAATCTGCCCGGCTCCGTGCGAGGAGGCCTGCACGCTCAACCTTGAGGATGTGCCGGTTTCCATCAAGACGGTGGAACAGGCGATTGCCGACAAGGCCTACGAAAAGGGCTTCATCATCCCGCAACCGGCCGCATCCAAGACCGGCAAGAATGTAGCGGTCATCGGCTCAGGTCCGGCAGGTCTCGCGGCGGCTCAGCAACTTGGGCGTGCAGGGCACGAAGTCCACGTCTACGAACGCGAGAGCCGTCCGGGCGGATTGCTGCGCTACGGCATTCCGGATTTCAAGATGGAGAAGCACTTCATCGACCGGCGCGTTGCTCAGATGGAAGGTGAAGGCGTTACCTTCTTCTGTGGGGTCAACGTCGGAATTGACAAGCCAGTTCAAGAACTTATCGATAGTTACGACGCTGTTCTCTACTGCGGCGGCGCTGAAACACCGCGTCCGGCCGGCATTCCCGGCGGCGACCTTGAGGGCGTCCACGACGCCATGCACTACCTGGTGCAGCAGAACCGCCGCATCGGCCGCGAGAACATCGAATCGGTGGCATGGCCGAGCGACCCGATCGTCGCGTCGGGAAAGCACGTCGTGGTTGTTGGCGGTGGCGATACGGCGTCCGACTGCGTCGGTACGGCGTTCCGTCAGGGTGCTGTGAAGGTGACCCAGCTCGACATTCGTCCGCAGCCGCCGGAGAGGGAAGACAAGCTGAGCGTCTGGCCGTATTGGGCGACGAAGATGCGCACATCGTCGTCGCAGGCCGAGGGCGCGGATCGCGAATTCCAGGTGGCAACGCTTGAATTCATTGGCGAAAATGGCACGCTGACCCACGTCAAGTGCTGCGAGGTCGATGAGGCACGCAAGCCGGTCGCTGGCACAGAGTTTTTCATCAAGGCGGATCTCGCCTTTATCGCGATCGGCTTTTCCGGGCCATTCGAGAACAGTATCGTCAAGGAACTCAGCGGGTCCCTCGACATGCGCGCCGATCGCCGCGGTAACCGTTCGGTTGCAGCGGACGATAACAACTACCGCACGAGCGTCGACAAGCTCTACACGGCCGGCGACGTCCGGCGCGGACAATCGCTGGTTGTATGGGCGATCCGCGAAGGCCGCCAGGCGGCGCAGGCGATCGACACTGCGCTGATGGGAACGTCAGTCCTGCCGCGGTAAGTTTTCAACCGAGTACGTGCAAAAATCACGTGCCGGTTGAAATTCCTGTACCGAATTCGAGGATTCGTGTTTCGAATTCGGCAGTTCTCGTACGATATTGGAATCATTCTGTACGAAGCCTGTGCAGGAACAGGCCACGGCCGTTCAAACCATGAGCTGGCCCCGCCGATCCGCAAATCCGGTCAGCGAACGGCTCCGGTTGTGGACGGTTCCTCAGGCTTCCTTGGCCAGGAAAAATCATTGACGCGGCCGGGTTGACTGTCCGGCGCAATGCCGTCGATCACAAGCCGGTCACGCGCGGACTTCTCCGTAGCGGATACGGGACGGGGCGCACCGCCGAGGAGATCGGTCCCGCCATCGAGCTCGGGGTCGTTGAGGCTGATCGGAGCGAGCCGGTCAACCTTCACAGGCGGCTGCGGCGTTCCGGGCAGGGCTTGCACCGGCGCACCCGGCTTGATTGCAGCTATCTCCGGCGAGGTTGCATTGCCGAGCATCTGGCGCAACGGCTTTTCCACGTAGAAGGCCAGCTTGCGCTTGCCAGCCATCGTCAGGCCAATCCCGTCATTGTTGCGCAGGCGCGCGGTCTGCCCGGAGATGTCGAAACCCGACAGGGTGAAATTGCCGCTCTGATCGACAAATCCATCCCAGACATCGACAAACTTGCCGTCGGCTTTTTCCGTCGCATTGCGATAGAGCTCGTTGAAGGCAAGCACGTCATTGGTGATGCTTTTCGACTTGAATGCAGGCTGGCCAACCCACACGACAGGATTGCCGGTCTTTTTGACCGCTTCGAGAAACGCATTGATGCGCGTCTGGTATTCCTTCGTCCAATCATCGGTCAGCAGTGTCTGTCCGCCCATCTGCTGGCGGTCATTGGCGCCCACCATGACGACGACGACAGCCGGCTTTTCAGCTTCGATCAAGCCGCCGATCGATGCCGGCCAGTCGTGATGGTCAGTACGGACGAAACCGGAGGAGCCATCCGCCTTGTCAACGACACGGACGCCCGGCGAATCAACGAATGCCGCATCCAGCCCTTCCGCCAGATTACCCGCCATGAAATCGCCGACGACGAGCACGGTCTTGGCATCGGGCAGTTTTTCCGGAATGGCGGGCTGGGCAACGGAGGCAGGTCCCGACGCTGCCCTGTTGGGGGCATTGGGACGTGGACGGCTGGCGCGTTTTATGGAGCGGTTCTTGGTGGGTGCCCGATATCTCCTCCTGCCATCGTCAATGAGCCTGTCCGTCGGATCACGATAGACCTGGCGCGGCCCGAACAGCATATCGAGGATTGTTCTGGCCGCTGCAGTGTCAACCACGACAATGCTGCCGGCAAGACCAAGGGCGATGGACAGGCGCAAAAGTGGGAATGCCGTGCGTGGTTCTGCAAGCTCACCATGAGGAGGTTTGGTGGTATGCATCGATGATCGCCAACCTTGCACTTTGTTTACTCCCTGCAATCAAATCCGCACGTCGTGATGAGCCCTTGGAACCACCACGACTGTTCTGCAGATCGACGAAGGTCCTACTCTATTTCTTCCGGATGATCGTCAACACTTCCTTGCTTGGATGACCATCGGGATCGAGACCCATCTGCTTCTGGAATGCCTGAATGGCGTCCCGGGAACTGCCACCAATCTTCCCATCGACCTTGCCGTCATAATAGCCGAGTTCGCGCAAATGAGTCTGCAATTCTTCGCGTTCCTTCATCGTGATCGGCGTGAAGGGGCGATTCCAGTCCTGGCGCAGCCCGGAAGCGCCGGCGATCTGATCGGCAAGCAGACCGACACCAAGGGCATACTTATCCGCATTGTTGTAGTTTTTGAGGACGAAGAAGTTTCTCGTCATCAGGAAAGTCGGGCCATTGCGGCCATCCGGCACTTTCAGTGTTGCCTTCTCGCTGCCATGCGGGAACGCCTTGCCATTGGCACGGACGACACCCAGACTTTGCCATTCGGCAATGGTACGCGTGCCGCTGGGGAATTTGCGCCCGGCCGGGAGAGCAACTTCATAGCCCCAGGTGCGGCCGGACTGCCAACCATTCTTGCGAAGCAGGTTGGCGGCGGTGGCCAGCGCATCCGGCACCGAGTTCCAGATATCGCGCTTGCCATTGCCGTCCATGTCGACAGCGTAGGCGAGATAGCTGGTCGGGATGAACTGGGTATGGCCAAGGGCGCCGGCCCAGGATCCCGTCAGATGGCTGCGATCAATATCGCCAGTCTGCAGGATTTTCATGGCCGCGATAAGCTGGGTACGCGCAAATTTCGCCCGGCGCGGATCGGCATAGGCGAGAGTTGCAAGCGAGCGTACCGCATCGCGCATCACATCGTCGCGCTTCATGATCTCGCCGAAATTGGTCTCCATCGACCAGATGGCGAGCAGAATATTGCGATCGACCCCATAGGACTTTTCAATGGCTCCGAGCCAGCGGCTGTATTTGCGCGCCATTTCGCGGCCCGTTGCCACCGAGTGTTCGTTGACGCGATTATCGAGATAACCCCAGACAGGCTCGGTGAATTCCGGCTGGAACCGTGCCTTCTCCAGCACTTCCGGATCGATCTCCGTCACGCCGGCAAAGGCGCGCTGGTAGGTGGCGGCGGTAATGCCGCTCTTCATCGCCGTTCCACGGAAGTCCGCGATCCAGCTCTGGAACTTTGCATCGGCGGCCGCGTTATTGATCGCACCGGCAAATCCGATGCCCGCGACCGCAGCAACCATCAACATGCGCCTGGCGAAAGCCGATGAACTCCTGATCATGTTCTCTCCTCGAACTGTGTTCCCACATTTTGGGGTCAAACCATAAAATAGGCATGTCAAAGTTAGGAATTGGTTTACCATGCAAATGCAAACGAGTGCCATATGGGCACATTAGAGTCCGTTTGGAAATCCTGCTGCGGCGGGCATCTGACGCCATTCTCTGCGCTTCGGTGGTTACGTACCATACGTACGCTCCGCTCCGGTTCTCGAAACTAACGCCATCTGCCTCACCGCAGCGATTTTCCAAACGGACTCTTAACAACGGCAACGAATAGTTATTTTACAGTGCTATGTATTTTGGGTCTTTGAAACAAAATTGTCTAGCGCACAACCCTGAATTTCGAACAGATTTTGCAGTGAATTGTGCGCAAATTTGAAGTGTTACTGTGCGCTTGTGCATTCAATAGAGCGTATGGCACAGTAATAAAAATTAGTATTTGAGTGTAACACCTATGAGGTCACGATGACGACAGTCAAGAAAATCCGAAAGGCCGTATTTCCAGTTGCGGGCTTTGGTACACGCGTTCTCCCTGCCACGAAATCCATCCCAAAAGAGATGCTGACAGTCGTCGACAAGCCGGTCATCCAATATGTGGTGGACGAGGCGCGCGAAGCCGGTATCGAGCATTTCATTTTCGTAACGGGCCGCAACAAGGCAGTCATCGAGGATTATTTCGACGCCCAGTACGAGCTCTACGCCACCCTTGCCGAACGCGGCAAGACCGGACTGCTCGACGAATTGCAAGGCATCCAGCCGGGCCCCGGGACAACGAGCTTTACCCGCCAGCAGGTGCCGATGGGTCTTGGACATGCGGTATGGTGCGCGCGCGATATCGTCGGTGACGAGCCCTTCGCGCTGCTGTTGCCGGACATGATCATGCAGCCGGAGGGCAATGGCTGCCTTGCCGACATGGTCGAGGTCTACAACCAGTCCGGCGGCAATGTGATCGCGGTACAGGAATGCGATCCGGCAGAAACGCACAAATACGGCATTGTCGGGCAGGGCAAGCCTATTGGCAAAGGGTTTGAGCTGACGGAAATGGTCGAGAAGCCCGCCAAGGGAACGGCACCATCCAATCTTTACATCAACGGCCGCTACATCCTGCAGCCGGAAATTTTCGGCATTCTGGAGAATCAGGAGCGTGGTGCCGGCAACGAAATCCAGCTCACGGATGCGATGCTTAAGCTGACCAAGGAACAGGATTTCTTCGGCTATCACTTCAAGGGCCGGACTTACGATACCGGCTCGAAGGAAGGCTTTGTTGAAGCCAATGTCGCCTTCGCGCTGTGGCGCAATGACATCCGCAATGGCGTCATCGACAATATCAGCAATATGCTGAAGACGATCGAGCCAAAAAAGGGCTGATCACGGCCGGGGAGGGATAACCAATTATCTCTCCCCCGACGGCTCGCCCTGGTTGCACTTATGCGTCCGTTCTGCAAGGTTTGCTGTATTGCAAAGCGGCTGGGGAGCGTGGCGATGAATGGGGCAGATGCGCTTTGTGACACTCTTCTGGCCAATGATGTAAGGGTGTGTTTCGCCAATCCTGGAACATCGGAGATGCATTTCGTCGCGGCGCTCGATCGCAAGCCTGAAATGCGTTGCATACTTGGATTGTTCGAGGGGGTCGTTACCGGCGCGGCCGACGGCTACGCCCGAATGACCGGCCTACCTGCCGCAACCTTGCTCCACACCGGCCCGGGACTGGCAAATGGCCTTGCCAATCTTCACAATGCCCGCCGCGCCCGTGTGCCGATGATAAACATCGTCGGTGATCATGCTTCATATCATCTTGCCCTCGATGCACCGCTTACCACTGACATTGAGAGCCTGGCAGCTCCGATGTCTAACTGGGTGCACCGTATAGGTGGCCCGGTCGATGTTGCGCCAGCGGCAGAGGCCGCCTATCGCGCGTCACTCCTCCCGCCCGGCATTGCGACATTGATCCTGCCCGCCGATGCTGCGTGGGGAGAAGTTGTCCCTGCGCCATCGAACAGGGTCGTCCTTCCGGCCCCGCCTGCCGTTCCGGCGGATAGGGTGCGGAGCGTTGCGGATGCTATCCGTGGCGCCCCAGGGCGAGCCGGTATTCTTGTCAGCGGGGCCGCTGCCCAGGCGGACGCTCTGGAAGTTGCCGGACAGATTGCGGCGGCGCGTAATGTGCGCCTGTTCAGTGAAGTTCTGGTCGCAAGAATGGCACGCGGCGTTGGACGCGTCGCCCCGACCCGCATTCCTTATCCGATCGATGCTGCGATCGAACTGCTTAGCGATATTGACGTGCTGATCCTGGTTGGAGCCCCGGAACCGGTGGCTTTTTTCGCCTATCCCGGCAAGCCTGGGCGCCTCGTCCGCGACGATTGCCAGGTTCTTGCCCTGGCGAAACATGGCGAGGATTTGAAGGGAGCGCTGGATGCTCTTCGCGATGAACTGGGCGTGACACGGTCGCAGCCGCTACTGCGGGCAAGCGCGATGCTGGATGAGCAGGTTCCCGATGGAAAGCTGACCGACGACGCGATTACTGTGATGGTGGCACAAAAGCTGCCAGAGAATGCGATCGTTTGCGATGAGGCGATCACGTCGGCCCGGCGGTTCTTTGCGCTCTCGGCCTTTGCTGCCCCCCATGATTTCCTTATGACGACAGGCGGGGCGATTGGCTGCGGCATCCCGCTGGCGACAGGCGCGGCGATAGCATGTCCGGACAGGAAGGTCTTCAACCTGCAGGCCGACGGAAGCGCCATGTACACCGTACAGGGACTTTGGACGCAGGCGCGTGAGAATCTCGACGTCGTCACGATTATTTTTTCCAACCGCATATATGCTACCCTGCACATGGAAATGCAGAATGTCGGCGCTGGCGAAATCGGGGAGAACGCACGGCGAATGCTTGATCTTGATCAACCATCGCTGGATTGGGTGTCGATCGCAAAGGGGATGGGCGTCGAGGCCGCCCGCGCGAACTCCTGTAAAGAATTTGACGACCTTCTGGATAGCGCTTTGCGCCGCCGCGGTCCGTTTCTGATTGAAGCCGTCATTTAGTTCTTGAGGGCGTGTCTCGGTAGAGCGGAAGCCTACCTCTGCAGCGTTACACCCATGAAGATGCTGGTTTCTTCGGTCTGGCGGGTATCGACCTCGCTGTGCGTGAATTCGTGGCGGGCGCTGACGTCGAGGCCGACGAAACGGTTAAACCAGTAAGTCGTGCCAATTTCCGCGCCGAAACCCTTGTCCCAGCCCGAACCATCCGTGTTGTCACGCAGCGATCCGATCAGCGTTGCGTGGACATCGAGGTTCGACCTCACCTGGCGTTTTATGCCGAGTGTGCCCTCATAGAATATCGAGCCGCTGTCGTCGGGGGAGGTTGCACCTTCGACGCGGGTCAAGAGGCCGAGACTGACATCGGTACCGCGTTGCGGCGACCATTTGATCGCGCCGTCGACGCTCAGACCATCGATGGCTGCGAGCCTTGGATCATCGATGTCCTGACGTAAATAGCCAATCGCCAGTTCGCCCGAGAGTTTTTCGGCGATATCGAGTTCGACGCCGCCCCGCAGTCCGATACGTGGTCCCGAACGGCGGAAGCCGTTGGCATCGACCGCTTCGTCATACATCAGCTTGCCGAGTTCCACTTCGACAAACGGCTTGATGGCCGGAGACATTTCGAAACCGCCGCGAAGGGCAATGCTGGCGAAAGTGTTGTCGCGGTCTTCCTGGCTGACGGTGCTGCCATCGGAGAATTCCGCATTGCCATAGGTCGTGTGGTCGACATTGCCCTTCACATCGGCAAAGAACTTGCCGAACTCGTGGCGGACACCGAGGCTGCCGTCGAGTTCCTGCACGAGAGGGCGGTTCGATGTGCCGACGATTGTCGTGGGCGCGCTCGGATCTTCCTGGCGGATGCGATAGCCCGCCTCGCCCTTCACCGTAGTGCGCTCGCCAAGGTCGAGCTGGAAGCCGCCGCGCAAGCCAGCATTGGGCGCCGAATATTCTTCGCCCGAAATCGTCTTGTCATAGGTGCCATCGAAATCGAGAAAAGCCGAGTGACGCGACCAGTCGGTAGTAGCGCGGGCGCGCAGGCGGGTTTCCGAAAGCACGGCGCTGCTGCCATCCGAACTGCCGTCGGCGTTGGTCGTTGCACGCAGGCCGGTGGTGATGGATGGGCGCAGGGTGACGGTGCCGGCCCTGATGCCGAGCGGTGCAAATGGTTCGGGGTCCGGGCGTATCGTCCGCCGCTCGATCGCGGGCTCGGGCAAGTTGTCCCGCTCAGCAGGTGCCACGGGCGGATTGGCTTCCCTGTTCTGCTCGATCGGAGGATTGGGGATCGAGCCGGTCTGTTCTTCGTCCAGCCGATCCTCAACGCCGGCCCTGCGTGCGGTCCCCGGACGCGCGGCCGGAACGGGCACTCTAGCGGCGGGCGTTGTCGATGATTCCGGATTAAGCCCGCCGCTATTATCGGCGGGGCCGGATGGCGGTGCGCCATTGTCCGAGGGCACGCCGAGCAGGCCAAGATTGCCGCTGTCATCATCTTGCGGCAGTGCCCCCGGACTGACGGGTTCGTAGGGTCTTGCCGGAATGCCGCCGTCCGATTGCCGGGCAGCTGCACTGTTGGCACCGTTCGTCTGATTGGCATTGGGTGTGTTCTGCGTCTGAAGCACGTTTTCCTGGACGGCGCCGCGCAAGGGAGGAGCTTCCTGTGCCGGAGCACTGGGCACAAGCACGGTGCTGGCAAGCAACCCTGTCATCAGACAGATGTTGATCGCAGTCCTGAAGCTGCCGTCAGGCGGCGCTTCGTAACGTGGTTGCCAAGGGTGTATCAACAGGTGTGCCAATCGGTTCGAACATTGCGGGATGGTAAAGAGGCATGGTTAATGACTGGCTAAGAGTGATCCGCTGCGACGTCTTTGCGCGCGCCCGCTCGAACAAAAAATGGACAGCGAGGATGCAAAGCGCTAACGGTTCTCGCCATGCAGGCTATAAACGACACCGAACTGGACAAATCCGCAGCGGTTGATTCCGCAAAACGGACGATATCAACCGAAAAAGACGGGCTGGCAGCACTCGGCAGTGCGCTCGAAGGGCCCTTGGCAGAAGCCTTCTGCAGGGCCATCGAGAAAATTGCCTCAGTGCGCGGCCGTATCATCGTCACTGGCGTTGGAAAAAGCGGTCACATCGGCTCCAAAATTGCCGCGACGTTCGCATCGACCGGCACGCCGGCGTTTTTCGTGCATCCATCCGAAGCCAATCACGGCGATCTCGGCATGATTGCCACGGATGATGCCATCCTTGCCATATCCTGGTCGGGCGATACGGCGGAGCTCAAAGGCATTGTCAGCTATTCGCAGCCGCTTCCGTATTCCACTGATTGCGGTGACCGCCGGCGAGAACTCGGCGCTGGCAACGGCTGCCGACGTGGTGCTTTTGATGCCGCGTGTGACCGAAGCCTGTCCGCATGGCCTCGCACCAACCACCTCGACGCTGATGCAGCTGGCAATGGGCGATGCGCTTGCCGTTGCGTTGCTGGAAGCGCGGGGCTTTACGGCACATGATTTCAAGACCTTCCACCCCGGCGGATCGCTTGGCGCGAGCCTGACGCATGTGCGAGAGATCATGCATCGCGGCGACAGGCTGCCGCTGGTGCCGCTTGGAACGCTTATTCCCGACGCGATGAAGGTGCTTTCGGAAAAGCGCTTCGGCTGCATTGCCGTGCTGAACGATGATGAAACGCTGGCCGGGATCATCACCGACGGCGATCTTTCGCGCAATCTTCACCGCAATCTTGTGACGATGAAGGTCGAGGACATCATGACGCGCAAGCCGAAGACGGTGCCGCCGACCATGCTGGCCAGCGCCGCACTGGCACTGCTCAACGAGCACAACATTGGCGCGCTGATCGTGACCGAGGACAGTTTCCCGATCGGCATCGTGCATTTCCATGATCTGTTGCGCATCGGCGCTGCCTAGAATGCACGGATATTTACGTCATGCCGGTCTGCAAATGGCGTTTTCCTCCGCTCCGGTGCTCATGAACAAATAAGTTCACTGCGCTCCGGTGCTCGAAAACCACCATTTTCGCCTCGCCATGCCGAAAATCTCGATGCATCCCAATGTTTGGGAGATTGCTTTTCTAAGCCGGCTCAACCACCAGTGTTCCGTGATCGATGCCGATGATGCGCACGCTTGTACCGGCGGCAAGGTCGGGCCCGGTCACCCGCCACAGGCTGTCGCCGACGCGGGCACGCCCCCTGCCATTGACGGTTGCTTCCTCGAGCGTCACCACCTGACCGATCAGCTGTTCGCCGCGCCGGTTGAGCAGGGGTTCATCCGATACGACGTCGGTTGCGCCGATGAGCCTGCGGCCGATGAAGACGGAAATGACCGAAAGGATCAGGAACAGGACAACCTGCATCTGCCAGCCAAGGCCGAGCGCGTCGCCAAACAGGATAGAAAGCGCGCCGACGATGAGGGCGGCGATGCCGAACCACAGGAAGAAGATACCGGGAGCGGCGACCTCGAAAATCATGAGGATCAGGCCAAGGACAATCCAGTTCCAGGGGCCGAGCTCAGCAAAGAGACGTTCCAGCATCGCTGTAGTTCCTCCACTTTCCGCTTATGAGCTTGAGCCGGTGCCCGGAACGGTCCGTCCGCGGGCGGGCGGCGTTGCCGGGCCGGTCGGGTTGGCCGGCGCGTTGTCGCCGAAGACTTCGCGGGCAATGGCGCCGATGCCGCCGAGCGAGCTGATGAGCGAGGAGGCTTCCATCGGCATCAGAATGACCTTCTGGTTGGGGCTGGCGGCGAACTTGCCAAATGCTTCGGTGTACTTCTGCGCGACGAAATAGTTGAGCGCCTGCACATTGCCGCCGCTGATGGCTGCAGAAACGAATTCGGTCGCCTTGGCTTCCGCCTCGGCGAGGCGTTCGCGGCCTTCGGCTTCGCGATAGGCAGCTTCGCGCTTGCCCTCGGCCTCAAGGATCTGCGCCTGCTTCAGGCCTTCGGCGCGCAATATCTGTGCTGCCCTGGTGCCTTCGGCTTCAAGCACAACCGCACGCTTGTCGCGCTCCGCCTTCATCTGACGGGCCATCGAGTCGAGCAGGTCTTTCGGCGGGTTGATGTCCTTGATCTCGACGCGGGTCATCTTGATGCCCCAGGAGTGCGCTGCCTCGTCGACAACGCGCAGGAGGCGATCATTGATCGCGTCGCGGTTCGACAGGAGTTCGTCGAGGACCATCGACCCCATGACGGTACGGATATTGGTCATGGTCAGGTTGAGGATAGCATTTTGCAGCCCGCTGACCTGATAGGCCGCCTGCGGCGCGTTAAGTATCTGGTAAAATGCGATGCCATCGACGGCGATGTTGGCATTGTCCTTGGTGATGACCTCCTGCGTTGGAACGTCGAGCACCTGTTCCATCATGTTCAACTTGGCGCCGATCCGGTCAAAGAAGGGGATGATCAGGCTCAAACCCGGTGCGAGGGTGCGGGTATATTTGCCGAAGCGTTCGATGGTGTAATTGTAGCCCTGCGGCACGGTTTTGACGCCCGCAAACAGAACCACCAGCACCAGGATGACGAGGACTGGAATGGTGAAGTCGAAACCGCTGAACGGCATTGTGGTCTCCCCTGGCCGGCGGCCGCATGGGCGGCCCCAAACATCATTATCGCCCTTTAGCAGGCGAGGCCAAGATAGACGATAGTTCTGATTCGAGCGAGCCCGTGGGATGGGCTAGATCCAGCCCTGCAATTCGCGCCGGACCAGCGTCTCGATGACCTTCATGCCCTCATCGGAATCGTTGAGGCACGGGATGTGGGTGAAGTTGACGCCGCCATTGTGGTGGAAGATTTCGGCACCGCCAACGGCAATTTCCTCGAGCGTTTCCAGGCAGTCGGCGACAAAGCCAGGATTGAAGACGGCAACCGATTTGACGCCGTCTTTCGCCAATTTCTCCAGCGTCTTGTCCGTATAGGGCTGCATCCATTCTTCCGGACCGAAACGCGATTGGAAACAGGTAATCAGCTTGTCCTCGCTCCACCCAAGCCGCTCGCGCAGGAGGCGCGTCGTCTTCCAGCAATGGCAGGGGTAGGGATCGCCGCGCTTGAAATAGCTCTGCGGAATGCCGTGATAGGAGGCGATCAGCACTTCCGGCTCGAAGTCGAGCGAAGCGTAATGCCTCTCGATCGATGTGGCGAGCGCTTCGATATAGGTGGCCTCGTCCTGATAGGATGGCACGGTGCGCGTTGCCGGCATGAAGCGCATCTTGATCAGCGTTTCGAAGAATTTGTCGTTGACCGTTGCCGTCGTCGTCGCCGAATACTGCGGGTAAAGCGGGAACATCAGGATGCGCTTGCAGCCCTGGCTGTCCAGCCGCTCCAGCGCCTGCTCGATCGACGGCTGGCCATAGCGCATGCCCCAATCGACAATGATCCCGGGATGCGAGGCGAGAGCGGCGGCAAGCTTTTCGCCCTGCGAGCGGGTATAGGTGCGCAACGGCGACTCGTTGCGCTCGCGGTTCCAGATCTTGTCATAGAGCGCGCCGGACTTCTTCGGGCGGGTGTTGAGCACGATGCCGTAGAGCACCGGCAGCCAGATGGCACGAGGCCACTCGATGACCCGCTTGTCGGAAAGGAATTCCTTGAGGTAGCGCCGCATCGATTTCTGATCGGTGCCGTCTGGAGTGCCGAGATTGACGAGGAGCACGCCGATCTTCGATGTCTCGATGCGTGGATGGCTTTCCGGCTTTGTTACCGCCTTCAACACCTCGCCAGAAATTGCCATATCCAAGACTCCACTTCCTGGCGTGGAACCTAGTCACGACGAGGCTGATTGCAAGAGTGCGAAAGGCCGCATGTTCATTAAGCTCATTCAAAATAATCCCGCATCAGATTCCGGCAGGCTGATGAAATCCAAGGCATTTGCGTCGGCTAAGCAGCTTCGTTTTCAGTAATTGGGCATGGCACGGAACTTGCTTTGTATCAGTTGTCCTCGTTCACTTGTCGCCGCGCAATTCCGGACCCTGTTTCTCCTGAATTGCTGAAGCCGAAGGTATTGATCTCATGTCAAGTCACTCCAATGCCACTCCTCCGACACTCGCCATCACTGGCGCGCACCCCAAACTGTATAGCCAGGACCTGGCACCGACGGCACCGGAAGGTCGCACGTGGGGTGTCTTCAGCCTGTTTGCCATGTGGATGTCCGATGTGCACTCAGTTGGCGGTTACACATTTGCTGCCAGCCTGTTCTTTCTCGGCCTGACCGGGTGGGAAGTGCTTATATCGATGATTATTGGCATCACGGCCGTCTACTTCCTGATGAACCTTATCGGCCGTCCCTCGCTGAAATATGGCATTCCCTATCCTGTTGTGGCGCGCATGTCCTTCGGCATCATGGGCGCAAACCTTGCGGCGGTTCTGCGCGGCATCGTCGGGATCGTGTGGTACGGGGTGCAGACCTACTTCGCTTCGAAGGCGGTCCAGGCGCTGGTGCTCGCGTTCGTTCCGAGCGCTGTCGAATTGACGCGCAACGATATCCTCGCCTATCTACGCTTGGATGGCTGAGCTTCCTTTTCATGTGGATTTTCCAGTTGCTCATCTTCATGCGCGGCATGGAGTCGATCCGCAAGTTCATCGATTTCTGCGGGCCGGTCGTCTATGTCGTCATGTTCGCGCTGGCGATCTGGATCGTCTCCCAGACTGGTCTATCCAGCCTTTCGCTGCAGCTTTCCCCGCCTCTGGAGGGCTCATCATTGCTCCATATGGCCAATGCAGCCATGCTGATCGTGGCGTATTTTGCCGCCCTTCTGCTCAATTTCGGCGATTTCTCCCGCTTTTCCGTCGACGAGAAGACGATGAAAGTGGGCAACTTCCTCGGCTTGCCGGTCAATTTCATCGTCTTTGCCCTGATCGTGGTGATCGTGACGGCGGGAACAGTTCAGGTCTTCGGCGAAGCAATTCTCGATCCGGTGGCAATCGTCGAGAGGATCAACAATCCGTGGATCGTTGCGGTCGGTTCGATAACATTCATCGTTGCGACCATGGGCATCAACATCGTGGCGAACTTCGTTTCACCGGCCCATGACATCGCCAACCTTTATCCCGAGAAGCTCAACTTCCGCCTCGGCGGCCTGATCACGTCGATCCTTTCGGTGCTCGTCTGTCCCTGGCTCTTCGTTTCCAGCCCGCAAGCGATCACGATCTTCGTCAGCATATTCGGTGCGGTGCTGGGGCCGATATTCGGCATCATGATTGCCGACTATTACCTCGTGAAGCGCCAGCATGTGATCATCGAGGACCTCTATACGATGTCGCCCAACGGCTCCCTTTACTACGATGGCGGATGGAACCGAAAGGCGCTGATTGCGCTCGCCATATCCAGCGTCGTGTCGATCGGACTGGCAGTGCTCGGAGCAACGAAGGTCTTTCCCAATGGCGGAGACTGGGGCTGGCTGGTTGGCGCGCTGGTTGGCGGCGGGGTGCTTTACGGCCTCATGGGCAGAGTACCAGTTCCAGTCGAGCCAGCTGATCCGGTGCAAGCGAGGGCCTGAACCGGAGAAAGTCCACGTGAAGTCGTTCCGGCGGAACGTTTCTCGGCCGCCGGAATTCGCTTCAGCGATCGATGTAGCTATGCAACTTTCGAAAAGGCGATGAGATCTACATCGCTGGCGGGACTTTCATCTCGGCGCCGATCGGCAGCTTCATCACTTTCATGTCAGGATTGGCTTCTGACAGCTTCTTCCATTCGATGCCCTTGCCATAGACTTCTTCGGCAATGTCCCAGAAATTGTCACCGCGCTTGATCGTATAGGTGTCGGGATGGTGGTTCGCTGCTGGAGCAGCTGCCGCTGTTTCGGTCGCAGGCTTGGCGGCTTCCGGAGCCTTCGGAGCTTCGGCCGCTGCAGGTTCGGCCGGTTTGGCTTCAACCGAAGCGCCGGGAGCCAAAGCGGTAATGCGGCCATCGGTGTACGGCTTGTACGGGGTATTCTTCGCCATGTAATCGGCAAGGACGAGTTCCAGTCCCGGACCGTAATCATAGGCGTTCACGGCATTGGTCGAGAAAATTTTGTAGCCGTCGCCGCCGGCGCGCATATAGTTGTTGGATACGACGCCATAGGTTGCGCCAGTATCGATCGGCTTCCAGCTGTCACCCTGCAACACCTGAACGTCAGAGATGCGGCCGCCAGCGGGTTTCGAAACGTCGAAGGCATATTTGAGACCGGCAACCTGCGGGAACCGGCCGGCACCCTGATCGATCTGGCTGACACCGTTTTCGAGCGCGGCCACCACGTCCGAACCGCGCAGCTGGAACGTGGCCAGCGTGTTCTGGAATGGCAGGACCGTCAGAACTTCACCCATGGTGACGTCTCCCGCATCAATCGATGCGCGCAGGCCGCCGCCATTGATGATGGCGATTGTCACGCCCTGGCCCTTGACGCGGTCGAGCATCGCATCGGCAACGAGATCACCCATACTGCATTCCTTGACGCGGCAGACCTCACGGGCGGCTTCGATCACGCCGCCTGACTCACCGACCTTCCTGGCCTTCAACTCCTCGATCGGCTTGCCCAGTTCCTTGATGCGGGCAACAAAGGCGGGGTCCGGTGTTACAGATGAATCGAGCAGGATTGGTGCGCCCTCGCTCTTGATGACATTGCCATCATCGTCGAAGGTGACTTTGAGCTCGCCAAGATATTTTGAATAGGATTTTGCCTGAACGATCGGCACATCCCTGCCGGAGGGATTCTTCACCAGCGTCGGATAGGGTCCGAGTGCTTCCGGGTCGGTGTTCGACAGCAGCGTGTGACTATGACCGCCAACGATCACGTCGATGCCGTCTACCTTGGCAGCGAGTTCCTTGTCCCTGAGATAACCGTAGTGGTTGACGGCGATGATCTTGTTGACGCCATCGGCCTTCAACGTCTCAACGAGCTTTTTCAGCGTCTCGACTTCGTCGGCAAATTTGACATCGGGGCCAGGGCTGGAGATTTCTGCCGTGTCGGCAGTGAGGGCGGAGATGATGCCGATTTTCTGGCCGCCGATTTCCTTGATGAGATAGGGTTTGAACTTACCGGCAATAGGCGAATTCGGGGCGGCTTCAGTGTTGCTGGAAATGACCGGGAATTTCACCTTGTCGAGGAACTTGGCCAGGGTGACTGGCGTATCGTCGAACTCATGGTTGCCGAGCGCCATGGCATCGAAGCCCATCTGGTTCATGAACTCGGCAGTGTCGTCGCCCTTGTAGGTCGTGTAGAACAGGGAGCCCTGGAACTCATCGCCGGCATCGAGGACGATGACGTTACCGCCATCCTTCGAAAGGGCGGCGCGGCGTTCGTCGATCTTGGTCTTGACGCGGGCGATGCCGCCGAAACATTCGTTCTTGCTCTCCTCTTCGGCCGAGCATGTGGAATCGAATTTGTTGATCGCCTCGATGCGTGAATGCTCGTCGTTGATATGCAGAATGTTGAGCGTGTAATCGGCCATCGCCGCGCCGGCAGTCATGCTGAGGGCTGAAGTGGCTAACAGGATTTTTGGCAGGATACGGTTAAGGATTCTGGACATGACTGCTCCGCGGGGCTCATTCAATCGAAGGGCTTAGTATCTTCATCCTATGTTTCGCGCGTCAAGAAGATATGACAAGACGCACCAACAGCCCAAGGTGTTACCGCCTTGCTGGCGCACCTGCTTTGAGCAGAAAAATAGGGTTTCTAGCCTACCTGCGGCGAGCGACGCGTCAGGGAGAACTGCTGGCCTGATGACGAGGTGCAATTCAGCTGACCTGCGCTGACGAGGGCGCAATTGACCTTGGACTGGGTGCCGCGGGCGAGCGAACGCAGATCGATCTCGATCAGGCTGGCTGAAGCAAAGCGGTAATTGCCCTCGGCCAATTTTTCCTTGGTGTCGTTGGCGCGGGTCTCGAACACGCCGTTGTTGAAGTTGGAGAAAGCGACGCCGGATGTGTCGAACCATTGACCCTGTACACTGTCGGATGGCTTGGAAACTTGACCCGAACCGCCATCCTGAACGCCGCCGCTCATGCAGCCGGCAAGTGTGATGGTCAGTGTGGTTGCGGCGATGGCCAACGAAAAGCGTTTCATCCAGACAATCTCCCAATGAATCTGCCTTGATTCAATGCCGTGAAAATCAAGCAAAAACAAGACCTAAGTTTAATTGCAAATTCGAACAGGTTGTTATTTCCGTATAATGTCCCGGTTGTCAGTTGCTGCCTGCAGGGTATGTGGAAAGAATGACAACGGAATGTATTCGGCACGATGAGCATCGATTTGGCGTCAGGCTGCGAGGATACGCGAGAACCGGAATTGTGGTCAGGCATGAAGGCCCAACAGATGATTGAAAGGCTTTCGGACAAGTGAGGACAAGATGATCGGTTACACGATGGTTGGAACGAATGATCTTGAGCGGGCAATCCGCTTCTATGATCCGCTGATGGCGGAGATGGGCCTCGACAGGTGCTACCGGGATGAGCTTTCGACGTCATGGGGCAGGAGGGGCGATGATCGGGTTCCTCTCTTCTTTGTCGGATATCCGTTTGATGGCGGGCCTGCGACCGTCGGCAATGGAGTTATGACGGCGTTTCGGCTCGACGACCTGCCCAACAATGTCGAACTGGTTGGAGCCCTCCATGCGATGGCTCTGAGAAATGGCGGAAGCGACGAGGGCGCCCCAGGGTTTCGGCCCCAATACAGCGAGAGCTTCTATGCCGCTTACGTCCGCGATCCGGATGGCAACAAGCTGGCGTTCGTCTGTTATGACGCCAAGCCGATTAAGTAGATGTCGGGCAAAGAAAAACGGCAGCCCGAAGGCTGCCGTCTTGCTTGATTGCGCTGAGATCAGCGCACGAGGATGTTACGGAACTGCCAGGGATCGCTCGTGTCGAGGTTTTCCTTGAACAGACCCGGGCGGTTTTCCAGCGGTGTCCAGTCCGTGTAGTGACCCTTGAGCGGACCGAGATAGGGCTTCTGCACTTCGAGGCAGCGGCGGAAATCCATCTCGTCGGTCTCGACGATGCCTGCATCCGGATTTTCCAGCGCCCAGACCATGCCGGCCATGACGGCCGATGAAACCTGCAGGCCGGTGGCGTTCTGATACGGGGCAAGCTTGCGGGCTTCCTCGATCGTCAGCTGCGAACCATACCAGTAGGCGTTCTTGTCGTGACCATAGACGAGAACGCCGAGTTCATCGGCACCGTCAACGATTTCCGACTCTTCCAGCACGTGCTGGATCGCCTGAGGCTGGCCAGCTGCGCCGAACATCTCATCGAGCGACAATGTCGCGACGTTCGCGGGATGATAGGCGTAATGGCAGGTCGGCCGGTAGTTTGCCTTACCCTTCTTGTCGAACACCGTGAAGAAATCGGCGATCGAGATTGCCTCATTGTGCGTGACCAGCAGGCCGAACTGCGCACCCTCGGTCGGGCACCAGGTGCGGATGCGAGTGTCGGCGCCGGGCTGTTCCAGGAAGATCGCAGCCTTGTTGCCCTTCTTCTGCTTGCGGGCATTCTTCGGCATCCACTTTTCATGGGTGCCCCAGCCAAGTTCGGCCGGCTGCAAACCCTCGGAAATGAAGCCGTCAACGGACCAGGTGTTCCAGAAGGCGCCGAACGGCTTCGGCTCGCCAGCGCGTTGCGTGTCGCGCTCGGCGATATGGATGCCCTTGACCCCGGCCTTCTTCATCAGTTTCGCCCAGCCCTCGCGATCGTTGCGGCCAGGCTCCTTGTGATCGACGTGCAGGTCGCGGGCAAGGTCAAGCACAGCCTGCTTGACGAACCACGAGACCATGCCGGGATTTGCGCCGCAACAGGACACCGCGGTTGGGCCGCCGGGGTGCTTTTTCCGTTCGGCAAGCAAAGTCTGGCGCAGCGCATAATTGGTGCGGTCGGCGTTATCGAGGTCGTTGGCATAATAGAAACCGGGCCAAGGTTCGATTACCGTGTCGATATAGAGAGCGCCGGCCTTGCGGCACAGATGCAATATATCGACGGATGACGTATCGACGGAAAGATTGACGCAGAAACCCTGCCCGCCGCCTTCGGTGAGAAGGGGCTTGAGCAGCGTCTTGTAATTTTCCTTGGTAACGGCTTCCTGAATGAAGCGGATGCCGCGCTCGTCGAGCAGTTTCTTGTTGGCATCGCTCGGATCGATGACGACCAGGCGGGACTTATCGTATTTGAAGTGGCGTTCGATGAGGGGCAGGGTACCCCGTCCGATGGACCCGAAACCAATCATCACGATCGGACCGGTAATTTCTCCATGTACAGGCCAATCAGCCTTCGCCATTTTTTTTGTGCTCCTAATTTTGATCTCCATCAATGAGTACAGCCGCTACAGAGCGGCTTCAAAGAAACCATAGAGCATAGACATGACAAAGAGCAAACAACCCATTGCCCTTTTAGGGTGAAATTTCATTATACTGTTAATTGAAACGGCGCTTATAGGCGTTTTAGCGCGTCGATAAGCCGTTCGCGGATTGTCATAATACCTTTGTAATGCAATTGCGCAGGATTTAGCGCTTCAAGCTGGCGGGCAAAAGCTTCGGCGACGGCGCGGCATTCCGGATGTTTCTTGAGCGCATTTATAGGATTCAAATGGATGCGGATGGTGAAAAGTATATCGCCGGAGGCGGGCAACTTGCGCAAGGTCTGGCGCTCGACGCGGACGAAACTCTGCTCGGCGATGTCGCCATCGCCATAAAGTGCACCCTTCTGGTGGCTGGCGAGCGGATGGTAAAGATTGCCGTCCGGCTGCAGCGACCAGTTCATGCGCCAGACGGGCCGGTCGAGGCGCAGATTGTCGAACATGCGGGTAATCAGCCCGGCATTGCGCGTGCCGGCGCCGAAATCGGGCACAGGCGCGTGGATTTCGTCCATCGAGCGGCCGAATTTTTCCAGAAGGGTCCAGGATGACGGAAAGGACAGCGAGGCAGCCGCGAGATGCCAGCCACGCCGCTCGTCCTTCCGCATCAGCACGAGGTCTTCCTGAACAAGGCTCGCAGCGCGATGCAGGAATGGAACATCCGTATCGCCAAGCGGCACGGGCTTGACCCAGCCGGAGATGGCGATGGCGTCATCGGTACGAGTGTAGATCGATGGATAGCGCTCGACGAGATGCTCCGCGAGAAGGTCGAGGACCTCCCGTTGCGCTTCCCGCGTGCCCGCTTCCTCGACGAAGATCCTGTCGCCGTATTCGGCAAACAGGCGTTCCTTCTCGGCAAGATAGCCAAGAAGATCGCCGTCGATTTCGATCCAGTCCTTCGGGTCGAGCTGCTGCAACCCTATGGTGAAGGGTTGCGACGAACCGTCATAGGGCGTGTGCGCCGGGGCAACAGGCGCAGAATTGGCAGTCGTATCCATTATGCGGCGTCCATTGCCTCCAGTTCGTCGATGATGCCTTCGATGACCGACAGGCCCTTTTGCCAGAAGGCAGGGTCGGTCGCGTCGAGGCCAAATGGCGCCAGCAGTTCGGAATGGTGCTTGGTGCCGCCAGCCTTCAGCATGTCGAAATATTTCTGCTGAAAGCCCGCATCGGCGTTCTGGTAGACGGCATAAAGCGAATTCACCAGGCAATCGCCGAAGGCATAGGCATAGACATAGAAGGGCGAGTGGATGAAATGCGGGATGTAGGTCCAGAAGGTCTCATATCCGGGGCCGAAGCGGACCGCATCGCCCAGGCTCTCCTTCTGCACATCCAGCCAGATTTCGCCTATGCGGTCGGAGGTCAGTTCGCCGTTCATCCGCTCTGTGTGAACGCGGCGCTCGAACTGGTAGAAGGCGATCTGGCGTACCACCGTGTTGATCATGTCCTCGGCCTTCTGGGCCAGCATCGCCTTGCGTTCGCGCTTGTCCCTGGTTTTTTCGAGGAGCGAGCGGAACGTCAGCATTTCCCCGAACACAGAGGCGGTTTCGGCGAGGGTCAGCGGCGTCGAGGCCATCAGGGCACCCTGATCGCCTGCGAGCACCTGATGCACGCCGTGGCCGAGCTCGTGGGCAAGGGTCATCACGTCGCGCGGCTTGCCCATGTAGTTGAGGAGTACATAGGGGTGAACCGACGGCACCGTTGGATGGGCGAAAGCGCCGGGTGACTTGCCGGGGCGGGTCGGGGCATCGATCCAGTTTTTGTCGAAGAACCGTTTGGCGATGTCTGCCATTTCCGGCGCGAAGCCATGATAAGCAGACAAAACGGTTTCCCGCGCGTCGGTCCACGAGATGACCGCTTGCGGCGTCTCGGGCAGCGGGGCGTTGCGATCCCAGTTGTTCAGATAGTCGAGACCGAGCCATTTTGCTTTCAGCGCATAGTAGCGATGCGACAGCTTCGGGTAGGCGGCCTGCACGGCCTCCGCCAGCGCATCGACCACCTCACGCTCAACGCGATTGGCAAGATGGCGGCTATCGGCGATATCCTGAAATCCGCGCCAGCGGTCGGAGATTTCCTTGTCCTTCGCCAGAGTGTTGGTGATCAGGGTGAAGGTGCGCAGGTTTTCCTTGAATGTCTTCGCCAATGCGTCGGATGCGGCCTTGCGCAGGGCGCCATCCGCATCCTGCAAAAGGTTCAACGTCGGCTCAAGTGACAGTTCCTCGCCGTTCACCTCGAAGCGCAGTGCGGTCATGGTTTCGTCGAACAAGCGGTTCCAGGCACCACGGCCGGTGATCGATTTTTCGTGGAACAGCTGCTCAAGCTTGTCCTCGAGTTGATAGGGCCGGTCCTTGCGCAGGTCGACCAGCCACGGACGGTAATGGCCGATTTCGGAATTGTCGGCCATGGCCTTTTCGATCACCGCGTCGTCGATGCGGTTAAGTTCGAGGCTGTAAAAGATCAGGTGCGTGCTGGCATCGGTCATCTTCTGCTGGATGTCGCCATAAAGCTTCGCACGCTTCGGGTCCGACGTATCGCCGGCGTAGACTAATCCCGCATAGGAGACGATTTTGCCGATCAGTTCTTCGAGCGCTTCGAACTCCCGGATCGAGGCTGCGAAATCACCGCCCCGGGGTTTGGCGGCCTCGGTCGCGAGATTGCCCTTCCAGCGCTGCTCGAAGGCAATGGCCAGTTCGTTGGCTCGGGTGAGATCAGCCTTGAGTTCGCTGCTTTCCGTTGATGGATAGAGATCGGCAAGGTTCCACTCCGGAAGGATGCCAAGCGCCGACGGATCGTTCTTTGCCGCGGCGGTCGCGCCAGATCTAGGCGCCGCCAGAGCTTTATGATCGTGTGTGTATCCAGTGATTTGAGAACTCATTTTTGGCACCATGAAGTTGAAGTGGCGGCAGCGTCCAATACCGAATCAGGAGGCGTCAGTCGGGGCCCTAGACCATAAGAGTGGGTTACGGATTCATCCAGCTTCATCTCTATGATTTACAAAACGCGCATTTTTTAGACTTTAGAGGGGTAGATTCGTCCGTGAAAACGCCGTAATTGTGCTGTTAACAACCCGTTGACCATGTCACAAAACGTTGGATTTCGTTCGGTTTTTTGCCATGCTCTCAACGCAATTATTCTACAATAAGTGACCATTAACCATTAAATCGGATAATCCAGCTATTCGGGGGTTGGAAAACACGGTCAAGGTTGGGACGAAATTGTCAAACATGATTCATGCACAGGACGACAGGTCTGAGGCGGGTTCTTTCGTACGCGCCAGCTGGTTTGTTTTCCTCATGGTCTTTGCGTCGATGCTGTTTGCATCCGCACAGGCTTCTGCCGAGACGAGGACTCTCAAGCTTTACTTCATCCACACTAAAGAACGTGCCGAGATCACATTCAAGAAAAATGGTCGTTACCAGCAGGACGGCCTGAACAAGCTCAACAAATTCCTGCGCGACTGGCGCCGCAATGAGCCGACGAAGATGGACCCCCGTTTGTTCGATCTCGTCTGGCAGGTTTATCAGAACGTCGGCGGCCGTGACTACATCAACGTTGTTTCCGCCTATCGTTCCCCCGCAACAAACTCCATGCTGCGTTCCCGTTCGCGCGGCGTTGCGACGAAGAGCCAGCATATGCTCGGCAAGGCAATGGACTGGTATCTGCCCGGTGTGAAGCTGTCGTCGCTGCGCGTTGCGGCGCTGAAGTTCCAGGCAGGCGGTGTTGGTTACTATCCGACCTCAGGTTCGCCATTCATACATACCGATGTTGGTAGTGTCCGCCACTGGCCGCGTATGAGCCGCAGGGAATTGCTGGCCGTGTTCCCGGATGGCAAGACGATCCATGTTCCTTCCGACGGCAGGCCATTGCCTGGCTACGATCAGGCGCTTGCCGCGTATGAATCGCGCAAGCGCAATGGCAGCTCGATCCAGGTTGCGAGCGCTTCAAGCTCCGGACGACGCGGCAAGACGCTCTTTGGTGTTCTCTTTGGCGGCGGCGCCGACGAAGAAGAAGATTCCAGCGAAAGCTCAGTGGCTGTAGCCTCCGCGCCGACGCAGTCGCGCACCGTTACAGCCAAGGCTGCTCCCGCAGGAGATTCTGGAAGAGGGCGCCGCACCGCCGGCACCAGCCGCCACGGCGGCGAAACCCGCGGCCATCGCTCCCGACCTTCCGACACGCGCTGCGCCTGCGCCTTTGACAGCGCCGCGTCCTGAAGCACCGCTTGCGATAACGCCTGAAGACAACCAGGCCCTGGCGTTCGCCGTTCCGGTTCCGCTACGCCGCCCGGATTACACGCCGACACCGGCACCCGGACAACCTGACACGCTCAATGCATTGGCGGAAGAGAAGCCGACAATCGTTGCTGCATTGCCAACGCCCCGGCCGCAGGATAGCGCCAGCGCGATCCGCGACATGATTGCTGCCAACGTCGATGATGCCGACACAGCTCCGGCTCATCCTGAAACGGTCAACGCGCTTGTGCCCGTTCCCTTCGACAAGCCGCACAACGCACCCAAGCCATCCGACATGATGGTTGCGTCGGTTGTACCAAACCAACGTCCCGTGACACCGGCCTTGCAAACGGCGGCAGAGGCAAATCCGGACATTATTCAGGTCCCGGAAGAAGAGGATCTGACGCCGGAAGCGATCATCAAGAAGTCCGATGCCGAGTTGAAGCCTCAGCCGGCAATGCCGACCTTGCCCGGAACAACCGGCGGACGTGTCGTCCACGCACAGCAGAACACGCAGGTGGCCTCGGCTGAACCGCAACCGTCGCTGCGCCGGACCATGCTCGAAGCCAAGGGTGATCCGGTTGCCATGCTTGACAGCGGAGTGGTCACAACTGCCAAGGCTTCCAAGCCGCGTCGTCAGACAGCACAGGCCCACAACCCGAAAGCCATCCAGGTTTCCTCAGACCTGCCGGATCGCGCTCTCTCTACCCAGCAGGTAGCTGAGACATCGCCAGAGGTGGAACCGGCCGTCTTGCGCAATGAAACGATGCGCACTGCACCGACAACAGTCTACACCGCGGGCTTCCAGCCGAGCCTGCCTGTGGCCGATGCCAACAAGTTCACCGGCAAGGCGGTTACATTCCTGCAGATCGCCAAGTTCAATTCGACCAACGGGTCGTAAAGGCCTGAACCAAAAAAGGCGGCTCTGATTCAGAGCCGCCTTTTTGATTTTATTGAATTCCCGTGCGGTCAGCCCGCCAACTTTACCGCGTCTGCGGCAAGTTTGGTGATTTCATCCCACTTGCCGGCCTTGACCAGTTCCTCCGGTGCGACCCAGGAGCCGCCGACGCAGACGACATTCGGTAAGCTCAGGTAGGTTTTGGCGTTGGCAATGCTGACACCGCCCGTCGGGCAGAACAATGTGCCCGCAAGCGGCGAGGCGAGGGATTTCAGGAAGGTCGCGCCGCCTGCCTGCTCGGCCGGGAAGAACTTCAGCATCGTATAGCCTTCCTCGCGCAGCGCCATGATCTCGCCGGGCGTAATCGCGCCAGGCAATAGCGGCACCTTGCTGTGGCGGGCGGCTTCGATGAGTTGCGGCGTTGCGCCGGGGCTGACGATAAAGCGCGAACCGGCAGCGCTCGCTTCTTCGTACTGGCGCGCATTGAGAATGGTGCCGGCGCCGACGATCGCCTCCGGCACTTCCCTCGCGACAGCGCGGATGGCGTCAAGCGCGGCAGCGGTCCGCAATGTGATCTCGATTGCCGGAAGGCCGCCTGCAGCCAGGGCGCGCGCCAGGGGAACGGCATCGGCAACATTCTGGATAAGAATGACCGGAATGACCGGCTGGCCCTTGAGGACGGGAAGCAATAGATCGGTCTTCTGGGTCATGTCATTCTCTCCGCTTTCTTGAACTTCAATCGATTTAGTGGGGCTAACCGGGTTTGTCTACCTGGATTCACCGCAGGCATTGCCATCCTGCAATTTTGCCTGTCTTGCAAAACCCTTGAAATTGCAGCCCTAGCACAGTAGTTGGATGCGATCATGACACAACACACGTCGAACCTGCCATTTACAGTGGCCGCCCTCTACCGCTTTGCCCGGCTGGATCACTACCAGTCGTTGCAGGAGCCGCTGGCGAAGCTGTGCTGCGGCGAGGGGATCAAGGGCACGCTGCTTCTCGCTGCGGAAGGCGTCAACGGCACCGTTGCAGGATCTGCGGCGGCGATCAAGAAGCTGATCGATTTTCTCGAAGCTGAACCTGCCATTGCCGGGATGGAGCTCAAATATTCCCACGCCAGCGAGATGCCGTTCAAGCGCATGAAGGTGCGCCTGAAGAAGGAAATCGTCACCATGGGTGTCGAGGATATCGACCCCCTGAAGAGTGTCGGTACTTATGTACCGGCCGGAGACTGGAATGCGCTGATCAGCGATCCTGACACGATCCTGATCGATACGCGCAATGATTATGAAACGGCGATCGGCACGTTCCAGGGTGCGGTCGATCCGCAGACGAAGACATTCAGAGAGTTTCCGCAATGGGTCGAGAGCCATCGCGAGGAGCTGGAAGGCAAGAAGATCGCCATGTTCTGCACTGGCGGCATTCGCTGCGAGAAGGCGACCGCCTTTGTCAAAGGTCTTGGTTTCGACGATGTGTTCCATCTCAAGGGTGGCATCCTGAAGTATCTCGAGGACGTGCCAGCCGAACAGAGCCGCTGGGAGGGCGAGTGTTTTGTCTTCGACGAGCGGGTATCTGTCGGCCACGGTCTCATCGAGGGAGAGGCGGAACTTTGCCACGCCTGCCGCAATCCTATTGCACCTGAGGACAAGCTCTCGCCGCTGTTCGAGGAGGGTGTTTCCTGCCCGAATTGCTACCACGAGCGGACAGATGAAGACCGTGCCCGCTTTGCCGAACGCCAGAAGCAGGTGAGGCTGGCGAAGGAGCGGGGCGACAAGGCTCACATCGGCTCTTAGAAATCCACCTTGACGGACATCCGATGCGGCTTTCTGCGCTTCCGGTGCTCACGTATTTAAGTACGCTACGCTCCGGTTCTCGACCCCCAAATTTGCAACAATCGCTCGCCTGTCATTGCAATGCCATGAAGCCCGTCCTAACTAGGGTTTGTTGATATTCACGCCTTGGCGGCCTGCAAACGGCGCTTTTCTGCGCTTCCGGTGCTCATGAACCCAAACTTCACTGCGCTCCGGTTCTCGAAAAGCACCATTTTCGGCTCGCCATGACCGCAAATCCAAACAAACCCCAAGCGGGGCGAATTCATGCAGCCAAGAGGAGATTTGCATGCTTGATCCGAAGAAGATTCTCACTGATTTCCTGGGGAGCAACATTCCCGGAACAGGAACCTCGGTTCGCGATACGGCCGGCAAGGCAACGCAAATGGCCAAGGATAATCCGCTTGCTGCCGGCGCTCTGGCTGCGATCCTGCTTGGCACGGGAACGGGCCGCGAAGTGGCGGGCGGGGCATTGAAGCTTGGTGGTCTCGCCGCTGTGGCTGGACTGGCCTACAAGGCTTATCAGAACTATCAAAGCGGCAAGGCGCCGGCCGAAGCCGAGCAGACCGCGGGCGGAGAACTGCTGCCACCTCCGGACGATTCCAGTTTCCATCCTAAGACTGCGCCGCAGGGCGAGCATGAATTTGCGCTGGTGCTCGTGCGCGCCATGATCGCCGCGGCCCGTGCCGACGGACACATCGACGATGCCGAGCGGGCGCGCATCAGCGAGAAACTGTCGCTCTCCGGCCTCAACAGCGATACGCAGGAATTTCTGACCAATGAATTGAACGCGCCGGTGGATATCGATGCGCTGGTGGCGGCTGCCGTTACCGACGCGCAGAAGGTCGAGCTCTACACTGCTTCCCGCCTGACCATCGAGCCTAAGACCCGTGCCGAGCGCGGCTATCTCGATCTCCTGGCCGGACGGCTCAAGTTGCCGGACAGCCTGATCGATCATATCGAAGCCACTGTGGCCAATGTGAAGACGAATACGCCGGCTTAGCAGATACTGGCTCCTTTACCCTCCCCACAAGGGGAGGGTCACGGCAGTGCTACTTCGCCAGAAACTTCTCGATCCGCTCGATGGCGCGCAGGATGTTCTCTTCCGAATTGGCATAGGACAGGCGGATATAGCCTTCGCCAAGAATGCCGAAATCCGGGCCGCCGATCAGCGCGACACCTGCTTCGTCGAGCAGCGCCGAAGCCAGCTGCTTGGCGGGCCAGCCAGTCTCCTTGACATTGGGGAAGGCATAGAACGCGCCTTTCGGCGTGGCGCAACTGATGCCGGGCAGGCTATTGAGACCGTCGACGACAATCTTGCGGCGGTTGTCGAAAGCCTTGCACATCTTGATCACATCGTCCTGTGGCCCGTCGATGGCGGCGATGCCCGCGAACTGGCTCGGAGCATTGACACAGGACCAGCAGTTCACCGCAAGCTTGCGCACCTTGTCGTAGAGCTGACCACTCTCTTGCGAATTTGGCCAGATCGACCAGCCCATGCGCCAGCCTGTCATCGCCCAGGTTTTCGACCAGCCATTGAGGACGATCAGCCGGTCGCGGATTTCCGGAAAGGAGAGGAGCGAGCAATGCTCCTCGCCATCATAGGTCATGACGTCATAGATTTCGTCGGACATGATGGCCACATGCGGGTGGGCCTCGAGACCTTTCACCAGCTTTTCTATTTCTGCTTTTGGCGTGACACCGCCGGTCGGATTGGCCGGCGAGTTGAGGATAAGCAGCCTCGTCTTCGGCGTGATCAGCGCCAGAGTCTCTTCGGCGGAAAAGGCAAAGCCGTTTTCTTCGCGGATGGGTACAGGAATGGGCTTGGCGCCGGTAAACTCGATCATTGAGCGATAGATCGGGAAGCCCGGGTCCGGATAGAGAATTTCCGCGCCTGGCTCGCCGAAAATGAGGATGGCGGCGAACATCGTCACCTTGCCGCCGGGGACGACCATGACATTTTCGGGCGAGACCTCGACGCCGGTGGTGGTCAGCGTGCGGCGGACGACGGCCTCGCGGGCCGCAAGCAGGCCGGTTGCCGGCGTATAACCGTGATGACCGTCCTTCAGCGCCTTGATCGCCGCTTCGACGATGTGCGCGGGCGTTTTGAAGTCCGGCTGGCCGATGCCAAGGTTGATGATATCCTTGCCCTGCGCGGCGAGGGCAGTGGCGCGGGCGAGGACGGCAAAGGCATTTTCTTCGCCGATACGGTCGAACCCGGAAATTGTCCGCAGCATTTTTTTGTCTCACATACAATTTTCAACTTCTGCTTTGTGCGTGCGCCATCGTATGGAGTCAAATACTCTTACGTCATACAGGCTGGTAATTATCATGACCGATCTTGCAGACTGGACGCCGCGCCCTTCTCCTGCCCGCGAGCCACTCGACGGCCGCTACGTACGGCTTGAGCCGCTCGACGCGGCAAGGCATGGCGATGAGCTTTACGAAGCTTCGTCGGTTGCGGACGCCGACGATCGCTTCCGCTTCCTCTTCGAGAATCCGGCGCAAGATCGTGAAGCCTTTGCGGCATGGCTGGAAAAAGTCGAAGCGAGCAAGGATCCGCTGTTTTTCGCTGTCATCGACAAGGCGAGCGGCAAGGTGGCCGGACGCCAGACCCTGATGCGCATTGACCCGGCATTCGGTGTGATCGAGATCGGCAACATTTATTGGGGGCCGCTGATTTCGCGCAAGCCGGCGGCGACGGAAGCGCAGTTCCTGTTCATGCAATATGCCTTCGATGGTCTCGGCTACCGGCGCTACGAGTGGAAATGCAACAATGCCAACGAGCCTTCAAAGCGCGCGGCCGAGCGGTTCGGTTTCACATTTGAGGGCGTTTTCCGCCAGCACATGGTGCAGAAGGGCAAGAACCGCGACACGGCCTGGTATTCGGTCATCGACAGCGAATGGCCGCAGCTGAAAGCAGCCTATCAGGCCTGGCTCTCGCCGGATAATTTCGACGCCGAGGGCAAGCAGATCAAGCGGCTGGAAGAGTTTCGGGTAGGGTGAGGTTGCAGAAGTGAGCTCTGTTTACCCCTCCTTGTGGGGAGGGGCCGACCGCAGGTCCGGGGAGGGGTCTTGTTTGAATAATGTTACTTGTCCGCCCGACTTTTACCTTTGCAAAAACCCCCTCCCTGCTGCTGCGCAGCCTCCCTCCCCACAAGGGTAGGGCAAAAGAGGTGCCACTTGCATAAACTTGTGACACGTCTACAACGCGGCCTTACTACGGTATAACGAGAGGTGACGAACCCGATGGACCCGAAAACCCGTAATGCGGCGATTGCAGCGGCCTGCATCATGTTCGGCTTTGGCCTCGTTGCCTACTGGATGCCGACCCTGATGCTGGCGCTGGGCGAACGCTCAACGCTTGCGGCCGGCATTTTTGCGATCGTCTTTGTTGTCGGGTTCTTCCTGGTGTTCTGGCTGCGCGCCAGAAAACAGCATGAAAATGACTGATGCTAATACTGAAGCGAGGCGGTTAGCAGCAACACGCCAAAGAGCACGATGAAAAGAGCGCCGCTGATTTCAATGATGTTCTGAACACGGCCCGAAAGCGCACTGGCGCCCGAGATTTTCAACGCAGCATTCTTCGCGGTAACCGCCAGCGTTGCCAATATTGCGACGGTGATGAATGTGCCGAGCGCCATGGCGAAGACCGAGAGCACGCCGCCGAGGATCAGGCCGTTCAGCAGCGAGAAGGTCAGGACGATGAGTGCGCCCGAGCAAGGACGCAGGCCCACCGCGATGATGGCGGCCCAAGCGGTCTTCCAGTTGAAGTCACCGGCAAGCATTGCCGGGTCCGGCGCGTGTGCGTGACCGCAGGTGGCGCACACTTCACCCTCCGCATGATGATGGTGGTCGTGATGGCCGTGGGCGTGATGGCTGTGGCCATGCGAATGGTCGTGGTGATCATGATCATGGTGGCCATGATGGTGACCATGACCATGCTTTTCAGGGACAAGATGCGCGACCTGAGGGCGGAACAGCAGCGGTAGCTTGCGCCACAGCAGCGACAGCCCAAAGGCGATGATCAGGACGAAGCTCGCCATTTCCATGTAATGTGCGGCGTCATCCATCGAGACGGTCGTTCCGCGTAGAACCAGAAAGGTAAGGCCAATGACAAAAAGCGCGGTGAATGCCTGCAGCATCGACGAGGCAAAGGAGAGTAGAACGCCGCGCCTCAGCGTTGTCTCGTTGGCCAGCATGTAGGAGGAGATCACGGCCTTGCCGTGACCGGGACCCACCGCGTGCAGAATGCCATAGAGGAACGACAGTCCGACAAGGATC
This sequence comes from uncultured Alphaproteobacteria bacterium, assembly GCA_963777425.1. Classification (GTDB taxonomy): domain Bacteria; phylum Pseudomonadota; class Alphaproteobacteria; order Rhizobiales; family Rhizobiaceae; genus Phyllobacterium. The sequence continues at coordinate 116,087 of CAVZQS010000010.1, forward strand.
GAAGCCTGCCAGGGATCCTCGCGCATGGCCTTCAGGGCGTGGGTCATTGCGACATAGAAATTGCGCTGCTGGACGTTGATCCAGAGAATGATTTCAGCGAACGGGCCCGTTGGCTGCATGGCCACCTCGTTGGCGCCGATGCCCAGCGATGACTGCGCGAGCGCATGGCCACTGATGAGTGCGACGAGAAGCAAAGCGCCAAGCAGGGTCCGTTTCCGCATCATTCTATCCCTTTGTCACCCTGGAGCATTGCCGCTTTCCTCGAATCACGGAAATGCTCCAGTCCGTTGTTTTTGCGCAATTCCGGACGGAAAACCGTTTCGCACCTTTCCTGGGCTCGCTCTAAGGAGCGCATTCGATTTCGAGCCGCGTCGCGAATATTTTCGACATGTTCGTGCCGGTCGGATCGTTGAAGAACGCCTCGGTCAATGTGCCCTGATTGGCAGCGATGGCTTCGTCCGGATTCGGGCGAACCACCTTTTGCGTGCAACCGCCGGGCAGGCCTTTGACGTGAATATCCGTGTCGTTCACGTAATCGATGGCCGTATAGAACGTCGGATCGTAGACACCGAAACTGGTCTTCTTGCCGAGCTTCAGCGGTTGTTTTGGCGTGCTTTCGAAGATGATCAACAGTTGATTGTTCTGGAAATCGGCCAGCAGATTTCCAGGGATCGTCATGGCAATATTCTTGCCATCGAGCGTAACGGCCTGGAAATAGTCGTACTCTCCGATCGAATCCTTGATGGTGCTGGCAAGATCAGCCAGTTCCTTCTCATCGAGCTTCATGTCGGCATTCTTGTCGAACTCGACCAGCACGGTACTGGAGAAAAGGTCGTCAAAGCGCCAGACATGGCCGAGCTTCTCAACTGTTCCATCGGGCTTGATCGTAATATCGAGCCGGGCTTCGGCAAAGACGTGCGGGTGCACATAGGCGGGTGTAGCGAACAACAAAGCCGCCGTAAGCGCGCCGCTGAAAACCGCGAATCTTTGGAGCATGGATGACCCTTTGTGAGTTGCTGCACAGGACATCCCGAACTTGGCGAAATTGGGACGGTATAACATTTTCACGCACTTCGATTGTCCTTGAACCACTTGGCGAGATAATCGACGAGCACCCGCACTTTGGCAGGAAGATACCGGCGATGCGGATAGACCGCATAGATGCCGGCATCGCGCGGCACGAATTCTTCGAGAACACTGACGAGCCTGCCGCTCTCGATGTCCGTCCGGGCGATGAAGTCCGGGATCAATGCAAACCCAAGTCCGGCGAGCGCTGCCCGCCGCCCCGAAAGCGGGCTGTTGATTTCGATGGGTCCGCCGACCTGTATCGATAGTGGCGCTCCGTCATCATTATGAAACTGCCAGGCGTTGCGTGTGCGATTGTTGGTGTCGATGATGCAGGGCAAGCCCGCGAGTTGCTCGGGCCGTGTGGGCCGCCCCACACGCTCGACCAGTTCTGGCGAGCCGCATACGATAACGCCAAATGGTGCGATCCGCTTGGCGATGAGAGACGAGTCCTGCATGCGGGTAATGCGAATGGCGAGATCGAAGCCTTCTTCGACAAGGTCCACAAAGCGATCGTCGAGTCGCACGTCGAGCACGATATCAGGCTGCTCGGCGCAGAAATCGACAAGGCACTGGCCCACATCGGCATCGGCGAACGTGCGGGGCGCGGAGATCTTGATGCGGCCCTTGATGTCGCTGCTCGATTCGCGCACCGCCTCCTGCAGGCTCTCAACCTCGCGCAGAATCTCGCTGGCGCGCCGGTAATAGGTGTGACCCGCCTCGGTCAGCGAGAATTGCCGGGTCGTCCGGTTGAGGAGGAGTGCGCCGAGCTCGTCTTCCAGCTCGCGCACATATTTGGAAAGGAGTGCCTTTGACCGCCCGATCTTGCGCGCCGCCGCAGAGAAGCCTTCGGCCTCGACCACGTCGATAAAGGCGCGCATGCGTGTGAGCGTATCCATGTCAGGCCGGCCCTTCCGAAGTGTTCAAAATAGCCCGTCCAAGCCGGATCAATGCGAGGTCACTGCCCCTCGGGCCGAGGAGGGAAATGCCGAATGGCGCACCGTGCACCTCGCCGAGCGGCAAAGTGATCTGTGGAAAGCCGGACAATCCTGAGAGGCAGAACAGCCTGACACAGCGTTCGCGATAGGCCTGAGAATCGTCAAATGAGGTCGTGACAAGCGGCGCTGCCCCGGGGACCGTCGGCATGACCATTACCCCGTCGTCTTTGAGCAGGTCGGACAACTCGCTACGGAAAAGGTCGCGGCGCTTCGTTTGCGCCTGATAGGTTTCGAAGTCGATCGTCGAACCATATTCAAACCGCTCCTTGACAGCTGGACCAAGATTTCGCTCCTTCTGCGAAATCCACGCACCATGAGCCGCCCAGGCTTCGAAGCCCTGGATCTGCCGCAGGCAAAGGTAAAGGTCATCCATTGACGCTGTGGGCTGGCGGGCCGACCGCGCCTGGCCGAGATGGGCGCAGACGGTCGAGTACATCTTCCTGTAGGCGGCATCTTCCGCTTCGCCGAGCAGCAAATGTTCGAGCAAGGGAATGAAGTGCGGGCGATCGAGTTTGAACTCCTCGTCATCCGGCCCGAGGAGAACGGAGCCGACCTTTTCGTAGAGAGCGATATCCCGGGCGAACCAGCCGAACGTGTCGAGCGAGTGCGCGAGCGGCATTGTGCCTTCGAGCGAAATACGCCCGTGGGTCGAGCGAAGGCCGACAAGACCGCAGAAGCTTGCCGGTGCGCGGATCGATCCACCCGTGTCGGTACCAACGGCGATTGTGGCGAGGCCGCCAGCGACGGCCGAAGCCGACCCAGAGGACGAACCGCCGGAAACACGATCCGGCGCCCTCGGATTAACGGGATGCGGATAATGTGCGTTCTGGCCCATCATGGAAAAGGCGAGTTCGTCGGTCTGGGTCTTGCCGACAAATCGGGCACCGGCGTCGAACAGTTTCTGCACTGCGGGAGCGGTTTTTACTGCGGAGAGTGATTCGCTTTCTTTTTGCGGGTTGCCGCACCCGGTGATCATTCCGGCCACGTCGAAAATGTCTTTGACGGCCAAGGTTTCGCCGGTCAGCGGCCCGATGCCTGAAGCGACAACGGGCAGCGGCAGATCCAGCAGGGCATTCAGGGGCGGAATTGTGCTCATCGTTCAATGATTCTAGGTCATTTGCCTCGGCTTGTTCAATGAATAAAAAATTTTGCGCTGCCCCACATTTTTCATTGATTGGACACATCTTTCCACTTATATGGCCTTTGCCCAAAGTCGCACGTGCCCATGGGTGTCCGCCGATCTTCATTATGGTGAGGAAACGGTATGGTACCTGGAACTAACCCCTCCAGTCAGTTTAGCGGCCTACTGCTGAACTGAGGACATCTGAAGCAACGACGGTGCGGGCCTTTCTGGTGTCTTCCGGCTGTCCATAAGCCGGGATTACTGAAGAGGCACACCTTCATTGCCGGTAGTGCGGATGGGTTCATCCAAGCCAAGGCAGACAAAGCGGATTTACGCTGACTTTAGCGTGGGTCCATCGCCGCATGAATCTTTCCCGTGGTTCCAGCACCTCCAAAGGCTGGCCTCGCGCTGGACCGACTCTTGCACTTTGTCCCTGCGGTCATCGGGCGTGCCCCGAGAAATCGCGACTTGCTTTCAAGGCGGCCGGAAGTGCCGCTACGGATTGGAGACCCAAGATGGCTACACAGCGCATCCTCGACTTCATCAATACCCGACGCCCGAACGGCCCCTGCATGGTGCTTGATCTCGAGGTGGTCCGGGAAAATTTTCATAATTTCGAGATGGCGTTGCCGGAATCGAAAATCTTCTACGCGGTGAAGGCCAATCCTGCGCCTGAAATCCTGCGCCTGCTCGCCTCACTTGGATCGAGCTTCGACACTGCCTCAGTTGCAGAAGTCGAAATGGCGCTTGATGCCGGCGCAACGGCTGACCGCATCTCCTTCGGCAACACGATCAAGAAGGAGCGCGACATCGCGCGTGCCTTCGAGCTCGGCATCCGACTGTTTGCAGTCGATTGCGTCGAGGAAGTCGAGAAGGTTGCCCGTGCGGCTCCCGGCTCGCGCGTGTTCTGCCGCGTTTTGACCGATGGTGCCGGCGCCGAATGGCCGCTGTCGCGCAAGTTCGGCTGCGTACCGGCAATGGCCGTCGACGTACTGCGCGCTGCGCAGAAGCTCGGCCTTGAGTTCCTATGGCGTTTCGTTCCATGTCGGTTCGCAGCAGACGGATCTCGCTGCCTGGGACCGTGCGCTCGGCGACGCGAAGCAGGTATTCGATACGCTCGCCATCGAAGGCATCATGTTGAAGATGGTCAATATGGGCGGCGGTTTTCCAACCCGTTACCTCAAGGACGTGCCGACCGCGCAGGCCTATGGCCAGGCGATCTTCCAGGCATTGAGCAAGCATTTCGGCAACCGTCTGCCCGAGACCATCATTGAGCCCGGCCGCGGCATGGTCGGCAATGCCGGTGTCATCAAGGCGGAAGTCGTGCTCGTGTCGAAGAAGGCCGATAATGACAATGTGCGCTGGGTCTATCTCGACATCGGCAAGTTCGGCGGTCTCGCCGAGACGATGGACGAGGCGATCCGCTACCAGATCACAACGCCGCGCGATGGCGATCACAGTGCGCCTTGCGTTCTCGCGGGCCCGACCTGCGACAGCGCCGATGTGATGTACGAAAAGAACCCTTATCCGCTTCCGCTGTCGTTGACGATTGGCGACGAGGTCTTGATCGAGGGAACAGGCGCCTACACCACGACCTACTCGGCGGTTGCCTTCAATGGGTTTGAGCCACTCCGATCATACGTCATCTAACCGGGCTTTGCCCGGTTGTGGACTGCTGTCCGGCGCTCGCCGGACAGCGATGACGCACCCTTATGATTGATTGGTCAAGACAATGAGCGCAGCAGACTACATCCAACAGAACCTGCATCCGGACGGGGTGCAAGGCTTTACTATCCGTAACGAGACTGCGCAGGACGAACGCGCGCGCGAGGCCTTGCTCGACCGTTCGATGGGCGAGGGACGCCGCCGCAAGTCTTCTGAAAAATTGCGGCGCGGGCGGCTGCCTTCAGCCGGGCTTGCCTTTGTCGCACGCGGCCATGATGGCACGTTGCTCGGCACGGTCCGGCTTTGGGATATCCAGGCCGGTCACGATGCAGCGGGCAAGCCAGTGCGGGCTCTTCTGCTTGGACCTTTGGCCGTCGAACCGATGCTCAAAGGGCAGGGCATCGGCGTCGCGCTGATGCGGCATGCCGTCGCCGAAGCCGCGCGCCTCGGCCACGGCGCTATCATCCTGGTGGGCGATCCGGAATATTATGAGCGTTTCGGATTCAGTGGCGACAAGACCAGCGCGCTTGCAATGCCCGGTCCTGTCGAGCGCCGCCGGTTCCTGGCGCTGGAGCTGAAGCAAGGGCATCTTGAAGGATGCCATGGATTGCTGAGCCCAAGAGGACGGAAGTCTTCGCGGGCGATAAAAATCCTGCCGGTATCGCTGCGGTTTTCCATCTAGGAATAAAAAACCGGCCATTTGGCCGGTCTTTAGTCCCTAGACTGTTTCGCGAACAAAACGTTCTATCGCAACGACTTCGCTCTGCTGAATTTCGTGACCGCCGGAATGCCAGACAAGGTCTGTCTCGACTCCTTGCGAAATCAGATAATCGGCCAAGGCCTGGGTCATGGCCGGCGGGCAGATTGTATCGAGCCGGCCAGCCGTAATCAGCACACGCTTGCCGGCGAGGCCGATTTGCGGCGCCGGGGTCCACGGAACCAGCGGGTGCATGAGGATTGCTTCGTCAAACAGGTCCGGCTGCTCCAGCATCACCGAAGCCAGGATATTGGCGCCATTGGAGTAGCCGAGCCCGATCACATTCGACGGCTTGGCGCTGGCCTTGTGGACGCGAATAAAATCGGCCATGGCGCTGGTGCGCCTGGCGAGATCATCCATGTCATAGACGCCTTCGCCTGTCCGGCGAAAGAAGCGCGCAGCGCCGTGCTCGGAAACATCGCCGCGCGGCGATACGATACCGGCTTGCGGCAGCAGACGCCGGCCGAAATCGAAGAACTGGTTTTCGTCGCCGCCCGTGCCGTGAAAGACGAAGAGGAGCGGGTTTCCCGGCTGCTCGGCCTTGTAAACGCGATGCTGATAACTATCGATTGACATGTCCAACCTCTCCGATGCGGCGATGGCCGCACTCTCATTGGTTTCGTTTCATGCCTGACATATGCGGCGGCCGGCAGCATTGTTAAACCCGCCTGCCGCTTGATGCATTGTCGCCGCTCCGTAGACAATAGCCGCCGGTGATAGGCGAACTATTGACGGATCAACCCGCATCCGACCACGGGCCGTGGAAATCGCCCTCCTCACCAAGTCGTTTGAACCCGTGTGCGCCGAAGAAATCGCGCTGCGCCTGTATGAGATTGGCCGTGCCGCGCGCCTGGCGGTACCCGTCGAAATAGTTGAGCGCGGCGGAAAGCGCGGGCGTTGGCAGACCGGCCAGGGCTGCCTGGGCAACGACCTCGCGCAGTGACGCCGAACCAGACTTCATCCGCTCGACGAACGCGGGCGCGAGAAGGAGGTTCTTACCTTCGCGGCCTTCGAACGCTGCTGCGATCTGATCAAGAAACTGGGAACGGATGATGCAGCCGGCACGCCAGATGCGTGCCGTGGTGGCAAGCGGAATATTCCAGCCATGCTCCTTCGACGCGCCTGCCATGACATCGAAACCCTGGGCATAGGCAGCGATCTTGCCGGCAAGCAGGCCGTCTTCCAGTGCGTCGATGAATGCTTGGCCGCCATCCGCAAGCTTGGCAGTGCCGAGGTCGCCATAGGCGTTGGCTGCTTCGCTTCGCTCCTTGACCAATGACGAGATCGATCGGGCGGCGACGGCCGCTTCGATACCGGTTGCCGGGATGCCGAGCATCTGCGCTTCGATCGCGGCCCAGCGCCCTGTTCCCTTTTGGCCTGCACTATCGAGAATGACGTCGACTGCTGGTTTTCCGGTCTTCGTGTCTGTCGCGAGCAGGACATTGGCGGTGATCTCGATAAGGTAGGAATTGAGCGGGCCGGCATTCCACTTCTCGAAAATCTTGCCGATTGCCTCAGCCGTCAGACCGAGGCCGTCGCGCAGGACGCCGTAGACCTCGGCGATCATCTGCATGTCGGCATATTCTATGCCGTTGTGGATAGTCTTGACGAAATGCCCAGCACCGTCAGGACCCAGCAGCGCGGAACAGGATTCGCCTTCATACTTCGCGGAAATTGCCGTCAGCACGGGCTCTATGCGGGCATAGGATTCCGGTGTGCCGCCGACCATGATCGACGGGCCATGCCGCGCGCCTTCCTCGCCGCCGGAAACGCCCATGCCAACGAATGTCGGATCGTTGGCCCCGAGTTCGGCAAGACGGCGCACCGTATCGTGGAAATTGGCATTGCCGGCATCGATGATGATGTCTTCCTTGGCGAGGAACGGCTTCAGCGCGGCAATCTGCTCGTCGACGGCTTCTCCGGCTTTGACCATCAAGATGATCGGGCGCGGTGCGCGGATATTCTTCGCGAGATCTTCCAATGTTTCGCAAGGAATAATCTGGTCTTTCAGGCTGCCAGCCTCTTCGTAGAACTCGTGAGTCTTTGCCACTGTCCTGTTGAAAACCGCGACACGATAACCGTTTTCAGCGATGTTGAGCGCCAGATTGGCACCCATGACGCCAAGGCCGATCAATCCGATGTCAGCTTGCTGCATGATTTTGGTCCTTGCTTATTTCGATGCTTGGGCCCGAAGAGATCCATCTGTATATCAACGGCAGTGACCGGTTGCATTCACAATCTAATTCTCCCGCAGCTTTTCCATATCGCGGATGCGAGTGGCGCTGCTCTTTTCGAGCTTGCGGGTGACTTCTGCGATCAAGGTCTCGGCCACAAGGAAGAGCGTCGCGGACGAATCCCAGGGCGAGGGCACGGCCGTCCGGCCGGCGATGACGTGGCGGGCGAAGCGGGCGATGGGCGAAAGCCATTGATCGGTAATCAGGACAATCTCCACCCCGCGTGCCTGGGCCTTTTCGGCGAAGCGGATCAGGCTCTGCTGGTAGCGGCGGATATCAAAGATGACGAGGACATCTTTCTTGCCCATGTCGATCAGGTGGTCGCGCCAGTGGCTTTCCTGCCCAGTGAGGTGGGTGACCCCCGGCCGGGTGATCTTGAGATGCGCAGCCATGTATCTGGCAATCGGATCGGTAAAGCGGCCACCCAGAAGATAGATGCGTGCGCGGTTGCGGCTGATGGCGTCGGTCACATCATCCAGTTGTTGTGCCGAGAGATGCTGGAAGGTCTCGCGAATATTCTCGATTGCGGCTTCCATGAGAGGGAATACCGGGCCGTCTTTCGCGGTCTGGATCGTGCTCGCGCGGTTCCAAGGCGATTGCACCTGCGCCGCCAGTTCCTCCTGCAGCGCTCCCTGGAAATCCGGGTAGCTCTGGAAGCCAAGGCGGGAAACAAAGCGGAGAATCGTCGGCGAACTCACGCCGGCCTGAGTCGAAAACTCGGCCACAGTACGCAAGCCGATCAATGGATAATTGGCGATCAGCGTCTGTGCAGCCTTGCGTTCCGATGCGGGCATCGCGTCGATTTTTTCAGCTATCAGCTCGGAAATGCTGGTGGTCATCGATGTTTCCCCACGAAATCCGGTTTTCGGATTTGACAATCTTGCCTGTTATGTATCAAATCATACGAGAGTGGAAATAAAAACAGAAAATGTAACGTAAGATACAGTTGCCGAAGAGGGCAAGATGGGCCAACGCCTTTCTCAAAGGACGCCGCGGACAGTGGCGCATGACTGGAATCCAGTCCGGGTATCAAACCCCGACGGGCGCTCGCAGTTTGTCATTCTTTGCGACCATGCCTCCAACCACATACCGGCAAGTTTTGGAACGTTGGGCCTCGATCCGGATGATTTGCAGAAGCATATCGCCTGGGATCCTGGGGCGCTGGGCGTCAGCCAGGTTATGAGCCGTGAGCTGGACGCGCCATTGGTCGAATCCTGCGTGTCGCGCCTCATCATCGATTGCAACCGCCCGCTCAATGCGCCGGACCTCGTGCCGTCCTTGAGTGAAGTGACGACGATTCCTGGCAATGTGGATCTCGATGATGCCGCCAGATCGCAGCGGGTAGCAGCTTTCACACAAGCCATATCATGCCGCCATCGAGAAACTGGCAGATGAGCGGGCAAGCAAAGGCCTGCCTGATCCGATCTACGTGGCGGTGCATTCCTATACGCCCGTCTATCGCGGGGTTACCCGTCCCTGGCACATCGGTATCATTCATGATGACGATGACAGGGTCGCCGCGCCGCTGATTGCCGGGCTGCAGGCGTTGAAGCAGTTCAATGTCGGCATCAATGAACCTTATTCACCGGCAGACCGTGTCTACTATACGTTGGAGCGGCACGCTTCTGCCTTTGGATTGCCGGCTGTGATGATCGAGATTCGAAACGATCTGATCACCACACCACAAGAAGAACAGGTGTGGGGCGATACGCTTTCCATGCTGCTCAGGGAGATCGTGCGAACCCACCGCGTTCGAAAGCGGTGAGCTCGCCAAGAAGGGGACCGCATAAACAAATCTACGGAGTAACGCTCTCGCGAGTATCTGACGTTGCAACTTACCAGAATAATAGGGGAACGTGATGACACAGCAAGACTACACTGAGACAGACAAATCGGAGGACATAAAGGTCCTCCACAGTATGGGCTACGCCCAGGAACTGGAACGGCGGCTCAGCCGCTTTTCGAACTTCGCCGTCTCCTTCTCGATCATCTGCATCCTTTCCGGCGGTATCAATTCGCTGGCGCAGGCGACATCGGGCGCGGGTGGCGCCGCGATCGGCATCGGCTGGCTGGTTGGCTGCTTCGTCTCGCTGACCTTCGCGGTTGCCATGTCGCAGATCAGTTCGGCCTATCCGACCGCTGGCGGCCTCTATCACTGGGGCTCGATCCTCGGTAATCGGGGCACTGGCTGGGTGACGGCCTGGCTCAATCTGCTCGGCCTGATCACCGTGCTCGGCGCCATCAATGTTGGCACCTGGACGTTCTTTATCGGCGCGTTCGGTGCTTCGCTCGGCATCGAGAACACGATTACAACCCAGACGATCTTCCTGATCATTATCACCGGTGCTCAGGCGCTGATCAACCACCTCGGGATCAAACTGACCGCCAAGCTCACCGATTTTTCCGGTTACCTGATCTTCTTCGGATCGATCCTGATCGCGGTTGTCTGCCTGTTCGCCGCAGAAACCTGGGATTTCGGCCGGCTCTTCACCTTCCAGAACTATTCGGGCGAGGCGGGCGGCAATGTCTGGCCGGCCGTTTCGAACTGGTGGGTGTTCGCACTTGGCCTGTTGCTGCCAATCTACACGATCACCGGATACGATGCCTCCGCCCATACGTCCGAGGAAACGCTGAAGGCAGCGAGCTCGGTACCGCGCGCCATGGTCATGTCGGTCGTATGGTCGGCGATCTTCGGCTACCTGTTCCTTGCCGCATTCGTTCTGATGATCCCGAACATGGACGAAGCCGCAAAGCAGGGCTGGAACGTGTTCTTCTGGGCATTCGATCAGCGGGTCGGCTCGGGCCTCAAGGAGTTCGTCTATCTTGTCGTGTTCTTGGCCCAGTTGCTTTGCGGTCTCGCCACTGTGACTTCGGCATCGCGCATGATCTTCGCCTTCTCGCGCGACGGCGGATTGCCTGCGTCCGGTGCGCTTTCGAAAGTTAGCCCGACCTATCGCACGCCGGTGGCGGCTATCTGGACATCGGCTGCCCTGTCGGTGCTCTTCGTCTGGGGCTCGTCGCTTGTATCGGTCGCCGGCACCTCGGCCTATACGATCGTCGTGTCCTGCACGGTCATCTTCCTGTTCCTCTCCTTCACATTGCCGATCGTGCTCGGCCTGCTGGCATGGGGAACGCCGAAATGGGACAAGATGGGTCCATGGAATATGGGGCGCGGTGTATTTACGCTCTTTGCCATTCTGTCGATCCTGTCGATGATTCTGATCTTTATCATCGGCATCCAGCCACCGAATGATTGGGCGCTCTACATCACCGTCGGGTTCTTCATCCTGACGGCGCTCGTCTGGTTCGGCTTTGAAAAGCGCCGGTTCCAAGGCCCGCCGATCGGCGACATCATCGCCGCGCGCCAGGCCGCGATCAAGGCAGCGGAACAGGCCGTGGGCGAAAAAGGCTGATCCGAGCAATGGCGGCGACCGGTGTGTCACTGGTCGCCGCCTTTTATTTTGACCCAGATTGACCTTTCAAAGGAAAGAATATGCCCGGACACTGGAATTTCGACGAATTGAAGCGCCGTGTGAGCAATGGCGAGATTGATACGGTGCTGGCTTGCTTCGTGGATATGCAGGGCCGGCTGATCGGCAAGCGTTTCCACGCGTCCTATTTTATCGATTCCGCCCACGACGAGACCCATGGCTGCAATTACCTGCTCGCCAACGATATCGATATGGAGCCCGTGCCGGGCTACAAGGCTGCGAGCTGGAAGCAGGGCTACGGCGACTTCATCATCAAGCCGGACCTTTCGACGATCCGCCATATTCCATGGCTGGAGAAGTGCGCGCTGGTTTTGTGCGATATTCTCGACCACCATCACCATGAGGACCTTGCGCATTCGCCGCGAAGCATACTGAAGCGCCAGCTGGCCCGGTTGAAAGAACGCGGCTATCTCGCCTATTTTGCCTCGGAGCTCGAATTCTATCTCTTTGACGAGACTTACGAGACCGCCCGTGCCAAGCACTGGAAGGGCATGACTACGGCGTCGCCCTACATCCAGGACTATGTGATCCAGATGACCACCAAGGAAGACGCGGTGATGCGCGCCATCCGCAATGGGTTGTTCGATGCCGGTATTCCCGTTGAGAATTCCAAGGGCGAATGGGGACCTGGTCAGGAAGAGATCAATGTGCGCTATGCGGAAGCGCTGGAAATGGCGGACCGCCATGTCGTCATGAAGAACGGCTGCAAGGAAATCGCCACCCAGATGGGCAAGGCGATCACCTTCATGGCGAAGTACGATTATTCGCTGGCCGGAAGCTCCAGCCACGTGCACAACTCCCTGTGGAGCGCCGATGGCAAGACGCCACTCTTCTATGACAAGAAGGCGGAACATACGATGTCTCCGCTGATGCGGCAGTGGGTGGCCGGACAACTGAAATATGCCGACGACTTCACCTATTTCCTCGCGCCCTATATCAACTCCTACAAGCGCTTTCAGGCCGGCACCTTTGCACCGACCAAGAATGTCTGGAGCCTCGACAATCGTACCGCCGGTTTCCGTCTTTGCGGCGAAGGCACGAAAGGTATCCGCATCGAATGCCGCATCGGCGGCGCCGATCTCAACCCCTATCTCGCCTTTGCTGGTCTCATCGCTTCGGGCCTTGCCGGCATCGACGAGAAGCTGGATCTTGGCCCGCCATTCCAGGGCGATGCCTATGGCGGGGCGCGCCTGAGGGAAATCCCGAAGACGCTGCGCGAGGCAACAGATACGCTCGCGCGCTCGAAGATGCTGAAAGAAGCGCTCGGCGAAGATGTGGTCGAGCACTATGTGCACACTGCCAGGTGGGAACAGTTCGAATATGACCGCCGGGTGACCGACTGGGAGTTGCATCGCGGCTTCGAACGGTATTGAAGAACCAGAGATAAAGAACGCAGAGGTTTTGCCATGACCGAGACGGTCAAACTGACTACCCCGATCGACGGCTCCGTCTATGCGGAACGTCCCATAGCAACCGACAAGGCCATCGATGCCGCTGTCGAGGCGGCGCGGCAGGCACAGGCGGACTGGGCGCAGACGAGCATTGCGGAACGGGGCCGTCTGTGCCTCGCGGCGCTTGACGCATTGCTAGCCATGAATGACGAGATCGTGCCGGAGATCGCCTGGCAGATGGGCCGTCCGGTACGCTACGGCGGTGAAAAGGGCGGTGTGGAAGAGCGGACGCGCTACATGGTCAGAATCGCCGAAACGGCGCTGGCTCCCGTCGTCGAAAACGACAAGCCGGGGTTCCGCCGCTATATCAAGCACGCACCGCTTGGCGTCGTCATGGTCATAGCGCCGTGGAACTACCCTTACCTCACCGCGGTCAACACAATCATTCCCGCGCTGATGGCGGGCAACGCCGTGATCCTGAAGCACGCGGCGCAGACGCTGCTAGTCGGCGAGCGCTTTGCACAAGCCTTCGAGAAAGCTGGTCTACCGAAAGGTGTCTTCCAGAACATCGTTCTCAGCCACGCACAAACCGAGAAGCTGCTGGGTTCGGGCCGTATCGACCATGTGAATTTCACCGGGTCTGTCGGAGGCGGCCGCGCCATCGAGAAAGCAGCGGCCGGTACATTCATGACGCTGGGGCTCGAGCTTGGCGGCAAGGACCCGGCCTATGTGCTGCCCGATGTCAATCTCGACCATGCGGTTGCCAATCTCGTCGACGGTGCCTTCTTCAATTCCGGCCAATGCTGCTGCGGTATCGAGCGCATCTATGTGCACGAGAACGTCTATGACCGGTTTGTCGATGGATTCATCGATCTGACGAAGCAATATGTCGTCGGCAATCCGCTTGATGCGGCAACAACTATGGGACCAATGGCGCAGACGCGCTTTGCCGATCTCGTCCGCGAGCAGAAGGCGGAAGCCCTGCGCAAGGGGGCGAAGGCGCATGTCAACATGAGCGTCGCCAATGACAAGGCGGGTTCGCCCTACCTTGCGCCGGAAGTGCTGACAGGTGTCGACCACCAGATGAGTGTCATGCGCGAGGAAAGCTTTGGTCCCATCGTTGGCATCATGAAGGTGCGTAATGACGAGGAGGCCCTGGCGCTGATGAATGACAGCCAGTACGGGCTGACAGCCTCGCTGTGGACAACCGATACGGACCACGCGGCGGCTATTGGTGACCGGATCGAGACTGGCACGGTGTTCATGAACCGCTGCGATTATATCGACCCGGCGCTGGTCTGGACCGGCGTCAAGGAGACGGGCAAGGGCGCGGCGATGTCGGCTATCGGTTATGGCAATTTGACGAGGCCGAAGTCTTATCATTTGCGTGAACAGATTTAATGATCAGCATCACTGCTGTGCGTGGTTCGACAAGCTCACCATGAGGGAAGTGTGGATTGCAAGGAGTAAAGATCTGCAACGTTTGGCGATTGTCGTTGCAACACTCTACCTCCTTCATGGTGAGCTTGTCGAACCACGCACAGTAGACGTTTCAACCTTTATCGAGCTTCAAAAGAGACCCTGACATGACCCAGCTTTTTTCCAAATGGAACTATCCGACCACCGTCCGCTTTGGTGCGGGGCGCATCAAGGAACTGCCGGAAATTCTGGAAGCAACGGGCATCAAGAAGCCGCTTTTCGTGACCGATCCTGGACTCGCCAAGTTGCCTGTGGTGGCGAGCACACTGAAGATCCTCGACGACGCCAAGGTTCCCTATGGTGTGTTTTCGGACGTGAAGCCCAATCCGGTCGACTCCAACCTGACAGCCGGCATTGCCGTATTCAAAAAGGGCAAGCACGACGGCGTCATTGCATTTGGCGGCGGTTCGGCACTCGACCTTGGCAAGCTGATCGCCTTCCAGGCAGGCCAGACGCGGCCGGTGTGGGATTTCGAAGATGTGGGCGACTGGTGGACACGTGCCAATAGCGATGCGATCGCGCCGATCATCGCCGTGCCGACCACGGCCGGAACGGGTTCCGAAGTCGGCCGCGCCGGGGTCATCACCAATGAGGAATCCCATACGAAGAAGGTGATCTTCCACCCTAAGCTGTTGCCAGCTGTGGTCATCGCCGACCCCGAGCTGTCGGTGGGCATGCCGGCGTTCATCACTGCCGGGACTGGTATGGACGCTCTCGCGCATTGCCTCGAAGCCTATTGCGCGCCTGGCTATCATCCGATGGCGGATGGCATTGCTGTTGAAGGTATCCGGCTGGTGTTCGAGAACCTGCCGAAAGCCTATGCCAACGGCAAGGATTTGACGGCGCGCGCGCATATGATGAGCGCCGCTGCCATGGGCGCTGCTGCCTTCCAGAAGGGTCTTGGCGCGATCCATTCGCTGTCGCATCCGATTGGCGCACTCTACGACACGCATCACGGCATGACCAATGCAGTGTTCATGCCCTATGTGCTGGCTTTCAACCGCGATGCGGTGGAGGAGCGCGTTGCGCGCCTTGCCAGCTATATCGGCATCAAGGGTGGTTTCGACGGTTTCGCCAAGGCGGTGATCAAGCTGCGCAAGGAACTGAAGGTGCCGCACACGCTGCCGGGTCTGATCAAGGACCTCGATATGACCAAGAAGCAGAAGGATCTGATTGCAGACATGGCTATCGTTGACCCGACGGCTGGTGGCAATCCGGTGAAGCTGACGAAGAAGGCGGCACTGAAGCTGCTGGACGAGGCGATTGCGGGGTAGGTTCCACGCCTGGACCCAACGCTAAAGGGCGCCGGTTGGCGCCTTTTTTAGAGGTGTGATTGCCGCAGCTAGTGCCCCAGGACCAGCAGGTCCTTTGCGCAGAGGCTAACCTTGACGTCTTCACCAGGCTCGGGCGGTGGCGCACTTGGATTGTTGAAAGTGTCGAAGGACACGGTGTTCTCTCCCAGCGATGCGCGGATACGGATGACCGAGCCAAGGAAATGCACGCTGTTGATCTTGCCGTCGAGCGTTGTTTCGCGCTTGTCGGTGGCTTCGCCAAGGCTGACAGCCTCCGGGCGAACCGCCAGCGAAATCTTGTCGCCGGTCTTGTGGCCATTAAGGCGTGTCCGGTCGATTGCAATGTCTTTGCCATCAACCGTTATTGTGCCTGACCCTGCATCGCGAACAACGGCGTCGAGCGTATTGAGCGTTCCAACGAACGAGGCCACGAAACGCGAAGCGGGTTGATTGTAAATCTCGAAAGGGGCGCCAACCTGCTCGGCATTGCCCTCATACATGACGACGATGCGATCGGAGATCGACAGTGCTTCTTCCTGATCATGGGTGACGAAAATCGTGGTGATACCAAGCTTGCGCTGGATCGCGCGGATTTCCTCGCGCAGCGAAACACGGATCTTCGCATCGAGCGCCGAAAGCGGCTCATCCAGGAGGAGGACCTGCGGCTTGGTGGCAAGCGCGCGGGCGAGCGCCACGCGCTGCTGCTGGCCGCCCGACAACTGGTAGGGGAAGCGTTCGGCGAGATGGTCGAGCTTGATCAGGGACAGCATCTCATGCACTGTCGCGTCGATTTCGGCCTGTGGTTTCTTGGCGACCTTGAGCCCGAAGGCAACATTTTGCGCAACCGTCATATTGGGGAACAGTGCATAGGCTTGGAACACCATGCCGATGTTGCGCTGGTTCGGCTTGAGATTGACAACGTCCTTCCCGCCAATGCTGATCTGGCCAGAGGTCGGGGTTTCGAAGCCGGCGACCATGCGCAAGACGGTGGTCTTGCCGCAGCCGCTCGGTCCAAGAAAGGAGATGAATTCGCCCTTCTCGATGTCCAGATTGAAATCATGAACAACGGTTGTAGCTCCGAAGCTCTTCTTCAAATGGCTGATGCTGAGAAATGACATGGTTGATATCCCGAATTATCGCTTGGTCGCAGCGAGCGATTTGTTGAAGCGGGTGACGACCTGGATCAGGCCCATGCAGACCCAGGTAATGGCGAATGCGATTACGGACAACGCAGCAGGCTCGTAGGCCCGGTTCGCACCCATCAGCTGCAGGAAGGGGCCAAATGCCGGCCGGTTTAGAAGTGCCGCCATCGTAAACTCGCCGATGACAATCGCGAAGGTCAGGAAGGCGCCGGACAGAACCGCGACGAGTACATTGGGCAGGATAATGCGCGACATGATGGTGATGCGGCTCGCGCCGAGGCTTTCGGCGGCCTCGGTCATGGTCCGGATGTCGATGGCGCCAAGACCTGTGTCCACTGCGCGGTACATGTAGGGCAAAGCCAGCGTCGTATAGCCGAGGCAGAGCAGAATGTTCGTTCCCATCGCCGATCCGGTCAGTGGCAGGATCGACGACGTATTGTAGAGCCGGATGTAGCCGAACACGATGACGATTGCAGGAATGACCAGCGGCAGCAGGGTGATGAATTCTATGAATGGCCGCCAGGCGGGCAGCCTCAACCTGACCCAGTAGGCGGTCGGAACGACCAGAACGACACCGACGATGATCGTGGCAATTGCCATCACGACGGAATAGGCAAATGTCGCCTGGAACCCGGGATCGCTCAGCACGACCCAGTAAGCGTCCAGCGAATAGACACCGCGGCGCATGCGCAACGAGAATTCCAGCAGGCCAAGAAGTGGCAGCACGAAATAAACGATGCCGAAGGCAAGAGCGATCCAGGACCAAACCCTGTTTGTCTTCATTTGAGCCACCGTTCACTGCGAGCGCGCATCCAGATGTAAATGCCGTTCGAAACGCCGGTAATGACGATCATGCCGAAGGCGAGCGCATAGCCAAGTTGCGGATCCTGCAGCACGTCACCCCGAATCTGCGCATAGAGAACGATCGGGACAATGCTGAGGGACGAGCCCGTCAGCGCGTATGCTGTAGCGATCGCGCCGAAGGAATTGGCAAAGAGCAGGAGAATCGTGCCCAGCAGCGCAGGCCACAGAATCGGGAACGCAACCATGCGCCAATATTGCGGGCCGGTCGCGCCAAGGATGAGGGCAGCTTCCTTCCACTCCCGCTTCAATCCATCAAGCGCGGGGGTGATGATGAGAACCATCAATGGAATCTGGAAGTACAGGTAGGTGATGGTCAGGCCCCAGAAGCTCAGCAGATTGAAACCGTGAGCATAAAGGTTGAAGCCGAAAATGTTCGTGAGCAGATAGGTAACGAGGCCGGTGCGTCCAAGCGTGAACAGGAAGGCATAAGCCAGCGGCACGCCCGCGAAATTCGAAGCAACACCGGAAAAGGTCATCAGTGGAGACCGGATCCAGCCGGGCAAGCCGCCCAATGTGACTGCAGCAGCAATGGCGAAGCCGATGGCCGCGCCCAGAAGCGCCGAGGCCAGGGATATCTTGATGGATATCCAGTAGGCGTCGCGGATAGAGGGCTGGAAAAGATTGATCATGTTGGCGAGGGTTAGATTGCCCTGCGCATCCTGAAAGGCACCTGCGACAAGATAGATCGTCGGCAGGACCAGGAACATGATGGCGAATATCATAAACGGCATGACGCCGAGCCAGTCGAGCGAGAGGCGTTTACGCTCAGCCAACGGGACTGGAGATGTGCTTGGCTGTGAAATGACGCTCATGGGTGTCGACACCGCGTTTGTAGGTACAATATAGCCGCTGCTTCACAGTATGCGAAGCAAACAAAACCGACACAAATATTCTTCATCTCGTCGCGCCTAAAGGCCGGGCCAGATGCTGACGAAATCATATCCCCGCGGCTAGAGCCGCGGGGATATACTTGGTCAGGATTTACTGGACGTTAGCGCCAACGACCTTGTCCCAGCCCTTGGTGATGGCGTCCTTGGCGGCTGCCTGTTCATCAAGTGTCGGGAAGAAAGCCTTTTCGTAGGCTGCTGCTGGCGGAAGCTTGTCGAGGAGCTCCTTCGGCACCTTGTTGTTCTTCACCAGATCCTGGAAGCGCGCAGGATGGCAATAGCCCTTCAGATAGCCGATCTGACCTTCGTCTGAATAGAGGTATTCCATCCAGAGTTTGGCGGCATTCGGATGTGGCGCGTAAGCGCTTATGGCCTGAACATAGACACCGGCGAGCACGCCCGAGGCCGGTACGACGACTTCAACCGGCGGATTGCCCTTGAGCGTGTCGCGACCTGAAAGTGCATTGTAGTCCCAGGTGATGATGATCGGCGTCGCGCCCTGTGCAAGCGTACCGGACTTGCCGATGACCGGAACAAAATTGCCAGCCTTGTTCAGGTCGCCGAAGAACTTCAGACCAGCTTCGCCGGCTTCGGTGCCTGCCTTGGCGCCGGCCGCGGCTCCAGCGGCCTGCACGGCGAGGATGGCCTGGTTGGATGCACGCGGATCACCGGCCAGCGCAACGCTGTTTGCATATTCCGGCTTGAGCAGGTCGGCCCAATCCTTAGGGATATTCTTGACGATATCGGTGTTTACCTCAAGCGCCATAACGCCGTAGTAGTCACCATACCAATGACCTTCTGCGTCCTTTACGTTTTCCGGGATCGAGTCCCAGGTAGAAACCTTGTAGGGAAGCGTCAGGCCCTCTTTCTTGGCGTCAGGGCCGAAAGAGAAACCTACGTCGATGACATCCGGAGCCTGAGGGCCTTTGTTGTCCTTGTTCGCCTTGATCGCTTCAACTTCGTCCTTTGAACCGGCATCCGGGTTCAATTCATTGACTTCAATACCATACTTTGCCTTGAAACCAGCGATGATGTCGCCGTATCCGCACCAGTCATGCGGCAAGGCGATCGTTGTGAGCGAGCCTTCCTTTTTCGCTGCTTCAACCAGCTCGGCTGGCGCATCAGCAAACGAAATTGTTGTGCCTGTGAACAGCAGTGCAGTCGATAGTGCAAGCAAGCGTTTTGAGTAACCTACCATTTTAACACCCCTTTTTAAGCGATACGTCTTTGGCTCTGTTTCGACGTCCAGCATCCCGATATAGGTGTCTCGTGTCAGTTGGATGACAGAGCGATGACAGGGCCGTGAACGTCGTTTGCCTGAGCAGTAACGGGGAGTGAACCACTTTTTTCGTGGCTTAGCAATTCAACCGGGGCGCGATTTTTCAATGTTTTCTGCAGGTTGCTAAATCGTCGGCCGCTCGTGGAATCGCTTAAAAATGCAGTGTTTGGCCGTCTTCAATTTGGCCCGGCCATAAGACGCCAAGCGAACGCCAGCTACGGGGCGACGTGCACTCAACAATCAATGGTTATGGGGCTAATCTCTTTGAGCTAGATCGCGGTCTTGAGGCGGCCAATCAGTGGCCGCCACCGGCGGCCGGCGCTCCCGGTTTACGCATAAGAATGGCAAATACCGCAAGCGAGGCAAACAGCAGAGTCAGGATGTAGAACACGTCCATGAACGACAGCAGCGACGCCTGCTGGTGCACCATGCCAGAGATCTTGCTGAGAGCAGTTGTTGGGCCATCAAGACCATGTGACGCGAAATTCTTACTCATCGTCGCCATCATATCCTCCGCCTCCGGATTGCCCCAGCGGACATTCTCTGAGAGCTGTGCATAATGGAGGGCGCCGCGATCGGTCAGGATCTGATTGATCACAGCCAGTCCGACAGCGCCGCCAAGGTTGCGCATGAGGTTGAACAGACCGGAGGCATTCTTCAGCCGTGCAGGCGGCAGGGTGCCAAGCGCCAGATTGTTGATTGGCACCATGCAGAGCATCAGCGAGACACCGCGTAAGATCTGCGGAACCAGAAGTTCGTCGAAATCCCAGTCGGCCGTCAGGTTCGTCATGGTCCAGGTGCCGGCGGCAAAACCAATAAACCCGGTCATGATCATGAGCCGCGGGTCGACGCGGCCGGACAGGAAGCCGGCTACGGGAGCGGTGAGGAACATGCATAATCCACTAACGAACAAGGCCTCGCCAATCATCAGGGCATCGTAACCCCTGATCTGGCCGAGATAGACGGGATAGATATAGGTCAGGCCATAAAGACCGATGCCGAGGACGAAGGAGAAAGCCGAGCCGAAGGCAAAATTCAGGTTCTTGAATGCATAAAGGTCGACAATAGGTTGTTCCGCCGTGAAGGCGCGGTAGAAGAAAGTAAGGCCGCCAATGACCATGACGATGCTGCAGTAATAGACAGCACTGTCCTGCAGCCAGTCGTTGCGCGGACCCTCTTCAAGCACATATTCAAGCGAACCGAGGAACGCTGCCATGGCGGCAAGGCCCCACCAGTCGAACTTGTTGAGGAGCGAGCGGTCGCCCTTGTCGAAATCAATGAGGTTCCACGCGGCAATCGCCACGGCAATGCCGGGGATGACGTTGACGAGGAACAGCCAGTGCCAGGAAAAGGCGTTGCTGAGATAGCCGCCGACGGTGGGTCCGATTGTTGGAGCAAGCGTGGCAACAAGGCCGATCATTGGCGAGACGATGTTGCGTTTCGAAGGCGGGAAGATCGTGAAGGCGGCCGCAAAGACGCTCGGGATCATGCCGCCACCGATAAATCCCTGAATGGCGCGGTAGACGATCATCTGGTCGATATTCGTTGCTGTGGCGCACAGGATGCTGGCGGCGGTGAAGCCCGCTGCGGAGACCGAGAAAAGAATACGCGTCGATACCAGCCGTCCGAGGAAGCCGGACAGCGGGATCATGATGACTTCAGCGATGAGATAGGAGGTCTGAACCCAGGAAATCTCGTCGGAACTTGCGCTGAGGCCGGCCTGGATCTCGGCAAGCGATGCCGAGACAATCTGGATATCGAGAATGGCCATGAACATACCGAAGACCATCGCCAGGAAGGCGATGGCTTTCTTCGGATCGATATGCTCTTCCGGAACGGCAGGAGCTGCCGGTCCTCCGATGGTGGTGGCTTTCGACATGATCTTCGGCCCGGTTGGTGTTATTTGGCTGGTGTCGTGCGCGTGTCGACGTCAACAACGACGCTGAGGCCAGCCTGCAGCTTGCCGCTCGCCAGGGCGTCGGCGGGCAGGGCGATACGAACCGGCACGCGCTGAACGACTTTGGTGAAGTTACCCGTAGCGTTTTCCGGCGGGAGCAACGAGAACACCGCGCCCGACGCGGGAGCAACCGAGGCAACCGTGCCTTCAAACGTATCGCCTGACATCGCGTCGACCTCAATTTGGACCTTCTGGCCCACGGCGATGTCGCGCAGCTGCGTTTCTTTGTAATTCGCGTCGATGTAGAGCGCGTTTACCGGAACGAGGGCTGCGAGACGCTGGCCGGGGCTCACGAGGTCGCCCTTCTTCGCAGCAAGGTTGCCGATCACGCCATCGACCGGTGCGCGGATAACCGTAAAGCCGAGGTCGCGGGCCGCCTTGTCCTTGGCAAGCTGCAGTGAAGCGATGGAGCTTTCGGCTTCCCTGTACTGTGCTTCAAGCACGCCGACATTGGCGACGGCCGTGGCAATCTGCGCATCGGCCGATGCGATGTTGGCTTTGGCCTGATCCAAGGCAGCAGTTGCATCATCGAGCTGCGATTGCGACGCAAATTGTGTGGCGTGCAGCTGGTTTGCCCGGACGGAGGCGGCCTGGGCGTTGGTCAGAACTGCCTGGGCGGCCAGCTTGCCCGCCTGCGCCTGCTGCAGTGACGCCTTGGCCGCTTCGGTCTGCGCCTTGATGCGCTCAAGCGACAGTCTCTGGGTGGCGATCTGGGCCTCGGCCTGGTTCTCGGCAATCGTGTAATCGCCATTGTCGAGCGTGATCAGCGGGTCACCCGCTTTCACGCGCTGGTTTGCAACCACGTTGATCGTATCGATGTAGCCAGTAACCTTGGGTGCAATCGCCGTGATGTCGCCCTGTATGTAGGCGTCATCAGTCGAAACCATGAAGCGGCCGGTCGTCCACCATTCGTGGCCGTACCATGCCCCTGCACCAACCGCCGCTATCATCAAGACAGGCAGCACGAAGCGCTTTGCGGAACGCTTGGGCGGTGCAGGCGTATTGATTGTAACATCGGGTTGCGGCGTTTCAGTTTTCGCCGGTGCTTCAGCCTTTGCAGCAGGAGCCGGGGCTGGAAACTGACGGATCTCAGCTTCATTCGTTGCTTTCGACGCGGACATGGGGTGGCTCTTTCTAAGGGACTTCACTCATAAAAGTGATTAAACCAATCGGTTCGATCGTTGACATAGCGCAAATGAGAGCGCATATCAAGTAGATCGAACCGATTGGTTCGAAAATGATTCAAAAAAGAGGAAGCTGCGTTAAAATGTCATCTGCGAGGCCATCCGTTGTGTCATCAACGGCAACAACAGATGTTGAAATCACGGAGGCTGAACGCCCGAGCCGGTTGGCAGCTGGCCAGGATCCGGCTAAGCGGCAGCAGATACTTGAGGGTGCAAACCGCGTTTTTTCACAGATGGGCTTTGACGCCGCGAGCATGAATGACATCACGCGTGAGGCAGGCGTATCCAAGGGCACGATCTACGTCTATTTCGACAGCAAGGAAGAGCTCTTCCTGGAGCTGTGCAACCATTATCGCGAGATCCTGTTCGCCGATATCTACCACGCGCTGGAAAGCGATGGCGATCTTCGCGAGGCGCTGATCGAGTTCGGAGTAGCGTTGGCAGGTGTCATCACGTCCGACGTGGTTGTTCGCGCACAGCGTGTGGTTATCGGTGTTGCCGAGCGCATGCCCTCGATGAGCCGCGATTTCTACGAGCGGGGACCGAAGCGTGGTCAGGCTCTCATGCGCGCGCTCATTGACCGGCACGTGGCTGCAGGCAGGCTTGATATCGAAGATACCGAGCTTGCCACCTACCAGCTGGCAGACCTCTTCATGTCGGGCATGTTCAAGAAGCGTTTGTTCGGTTGCATGGAGCAACCGCCGTCGAAGGAACTGATCCGGAAGACGGTTACAGCTGGTGTCGATGTATTCCTGAAAGCGTATCAGCGCTGAGAGCCCATTTACTACTGCGGCGGTCATCTGACGCAGTTTTCTGCGCTTCCGGTGCCTACGTACTCTAAGTACCTCCGCTCCGGTTCTCGTAAATCACGCCATATGCCTCGCCGCAGCGACTTTCCGATCGGGCCCCCCGACGCTACGCAAATCCATGCCGGCTGACGCATCAGTGATGACTTTCACTGTCTCTGAAATCCGGTCAGGCGGTGCCGCAATTTGCGCAGACGCCTCTGATCTCAATGGTCGTCTTGGACTGCTTGAAGCCGTGGCTCGTGGTCCAGTCGCGCACACGGCCGGTGATGATATCGTCCGAGAACTCCGAGACCTGACCGCACTTGTCGCAAATGGCAAATGCAATCATGCCGTGACTGTGGTCATGTTCGTGCGGATGCGAACAGGCGACGAAAGCGTTGATGCTCTCGAGCCGGTGGATCATCCCGTAGTCGAGCAGTTTGTCGAGAGCGCGATAGACCTGAAGCGGAGCGCGGAAGCCGTCGCCGCGCAACTGATCAAGGATTGTATAGGCGCTGAGCGGGCCGTCGGCCCGAGCCAATGCATTGAAAACCAGCGACTGGTTTTTGGTCAGCTCCTGTGTCGATGTCATGCCTTATGCGCTCCTGGAGCTTTGTTCTACACAATTCCTGACGCAAAACCGGTTCCCACTTTTGCTGGAATTGCCTTAGTGTTGAACAAGACATAGGAAAGTTTTGTCTTTTCCGCCAGTGGATACAATAATTTTGGGTGTTCCCAAATTCGCCATTGTTGACTAATGTAATAACATCACATATCGAAATGGCAAGCTGTGACAGCCGGGTGGCGGTTGCATTTCCGGATGCGGATAGTTTGATGACTGAAACATGCCTCACCTTCAATGATCTGACGCTGGGCTATCATCGCCACCCGGCCGTTCATCATTTGAGCGGAAGTATCAAGCGCGGATCGCTGACGGCGGTCGTGGGTTCCAACGGGTCAGGCAAGTCGACGCTCATGAAGGGCATTGTCGGCGTCCTGAAGCCGATGTCGGGTTCGTGCACCGTCGAAAAAGGCGTGCGCATCGCCTATCTTCCCCAACAATCTGAACTGGACCGGTCGTTTCCAGCACGTGTGATCGATCTGGTCTCGCTCGGCCTTTGGCCGAAACGCGGACTGCTTGGCCGCTTCACATCGGATGACCGCGACAGGGTATCGAAGGCGCTGATGAGCGTCGGGCTGGCCGGCTTCGAAAAGCGTCCGATCGACACGCTGTCGGGCGGACAGTTGCAGCGGTCGCTGTTTGCGAGGGTGCTGGTGCAGGACGCCGATCTGATCCTGCTTGACGAACCCTTCAACGCGATCGATGCCAAGACCGTCGGTGACCTGATCGAACTGATCAAGCGCTGGCACGGCGAAAAGCGGACGATCATGGTCGTCGTCCACGATCTGCATCTGGTGCGGGAACATTTCCCCGAAACCCTGCTTTTGGCACGCAAGCCGATCGCCTGGGGTGAATCGCGCGAGACATTGCGCCCGGAAAATCTGTTGCATGCGCGGCAGTTCCACGAGGCATGGGAGGAAGGCGCACCGTGGTGCGAGGACGATGTCGGCCATTCGCCCCACGATGATCATCATGATCACGCTCATGAGCATCACCATCACGCCGATGATCCGAAGGGACCCCAAAACGGCGTGAGCAAGGGCGCGGCATGATCCATGTATGATTTCCTTATAGCACCCTTTGTCGACTATAGTTTCATGCAGCGCGCGCTCGTCGGCTCACTGGCGCTAGCGCTTGGATCCTGTCCGGTCGGTGTATTCCTGATGTTGCGTCGCATGAGCTTGACCGGCGATGCGATGGCGCATGCAATCCTGCCCGGTGCGGCTGTGGGTTTTCTGCTCTATGGCCTGCAGATCGTGCCGATGACCATCGGCGGATTGATCGCTGGTGTTGTCGTAGCGCTCGGAGCGGGTGCGGTGTCACGCTTCACCATCCAGAAGGAAGACGCCTCGATGGCGGCGTTCTACCTGATTTCGCTGGCACTCGGTGTTCTGATCGTCTCCCTGCGCGGATCGAATATCGACCTGATGCATGTGCTTTTCGGAACTGTTCTCGCCCTTAACAATGAGGCGCTGAGTTTGATTGGCATGATCTCGGCGATCAGTGTCGTGACGCTTGCGATCTTCTGGCGCGGGCTTGTTGCAGAATGTCTCGATCCGCTGTTCCTGCGCTCGGTCAGCCGCATTGGAACGCCTGTTCATTTCATCTTCCTGGCGCTGGTGGTGATCAATCTCGTCGGCGGCTTCCAGGCGCTCGGCACTCTGCTCGCAGTCGGGCTGATGATGCTCCCGGCTGCTGCCGCCCGGTTCTGGACCGTTCGGGTCGGTCCCATGTGCGCGCTGGCTATTGTTATCGGTTGCATCTCTTGCGCCGGCGGCCTGCTGATCTCTTATCATTTTTCCGTGCCATCGGGGCCAGCCATCATCCTGTCCGCTGGCGCGATCTATCTTTGCTCAATCCTCCTTGGCTCCCGCGGTGTCATCAACACGCGCCTGCGCCCGCATCGTCACAGAACAGCCTAATAATCGAAAGGAATGGCCCATGATCAAGGCTCTGAAACTTGCTACTGCTTTGAATGTTATACTATTACTTGGCGCAGGATATTCCGCCGCTTCGGCGGAAGGCCTGAAAGTCGTCTCAAGCTTTACGGTCATCTCGGATTTCGCCAAGAATGTCGGAGGTGACAAGGTCTCCATTACGACGCTGGTCGGTCCGGATGGGGACGCGCATGTCTATGAGCCGAAGCCTGCCGATGCCGCGTCAGTGGCGGCAGCCGACGTCGTTCTGGTCAATGGGTTGCATTTCGAAGGGTTTCTTCCGCGTCTTGTCGAGGCCAGCGCTACCAAGGCCCCGATCGTCGAGCTGACCAAGGGTGTCGAGCCAATCAAAAGTGCAGAGGAGGAACATGATCACGATGCCGGAAACAACGCCGAGCATGAAGAGCATGGCGCCTACGACCCGCACGCTTTCCAGTCGATCAGCAACGCCAAGATCTATGTCAAGAACATCGCGGATGCTTTCTGCGCGGCGGATGCGGGCAACTGTGACACCTACAGGTCAAACGCCGCGGCTTATACATCAAAGCTCGATGCAACCGAAGCTGAAGTAAGGGCGGCAGTCGCTGCCATTCCGGAATCAAAGCGTCTCATCATCACGTCGCACGACGCTTTCGGCTATTTCCAGCATGAGTACGGTTTGAAATTTCTCGCCCCCGAGGGCATTTCTACAGATTCCGAAGCATCGGCTGCCGATATCGTTGCCTTGATCAAGCAGATCAAGGAAGACAAGGCATCGGCGATCTTCGTCGAAAGCATCACCAATCCGCGATTGATCGAGCAGATTGCCAGCGAGACGAACCTCAAGGTTGGAGGCACGCTTTATTCGGATGCGCTTTCGAAGCCGGAAGAAGGCGCGGGCACCTATATCGACATGATGCACCACAACATCGATACGTTCAAAAAGGCCATACTTGGCAGCTGATCGTAATATTCGGAAACAAGCGGAGTATGAACTCCGCTTTTTTCAACAATCATGACGTAATGTTATTACATAAAATGGCCGCAGAAAGTCGAATCAGGAGAAGAAATATGACATGGAATCTCATAGGTGTTTCAGCCTTAGCGGTAACACTTGGGCTGACGGCCACGCCGTCTTTGGCGGAGAGTCAGGTCGCCTGGCGGCTCTTTGTGGCAGACCAAGCGGAACCGATCGTGCGTGTTCTGGACTCCACGAGCGGCGCAACGGAGGAGATATTCAGGCTGGACGGGCCTGCCAGCCTTGCGACCACTGGCAGTGGCCGCGTAGTCTTCGCCGTTCAGCGGGACGCCGGTCTGGTCTCGGCCATATCGAGTGGAATTTCGATTGACGATCACGGCGAGCATGGGGATTTGCGAGTTGAGCCGGCAAAGTTGCTCGACTTGCGGCTAACCGGGCAGCGTCCGTCTCACTTTGTCGATCACCACGGCGAGATCGCGTTGTTCTTCGACGGTGATGGTGCGGTCAAACTAATCCAGGAAAGGGCGGTTCTTGAGAACAAGGCGGATGTCCGGCACTTGGCGCTCGCGGCCCCGCATCATGGTGTTGCTATCTCTTTCGGAGACAAGGTGCTGGCAACGGAGCCGCATCCGGAGAGCCCTCGCGACGAATTGCCGGTCGGAATCAAAGTCATCGATTCCGGTGGCAATGGGCCGGGCCCGCTGCACGAATGTCCGGATCTGCATGGCGAAGCGGCGTCCGGCAGCCTTGTTGCCATTGCCTGCAAGACCGGATTGCTGCTGGTGAAAGCTGGGACAAGCGGACCCGAAATCGTGCATTTGCCATATTGCAGTGCCTTACCGGACGGCAAGTCGACCACGCTGGTTGGCGGCAAGGGCCTGCAGTATTTCCTCGGCAACTACGGTCCGCAAGCCGTTGTCCTGATCGACCCTGCGAGCAAGGACGCATTCCGGTTGATCGAACTTCCAGCGCGCCGTGTGCACTTCGCGGTTGACCCGCCGCGGCCAAGATTTGCCTACATCTTTACCGAAGATGGTCAGTTGCATCAGCTGAATGTCGTAACGGCGAAGATTGAAAAATCCCTGGCACTGACTGAACCCTACAGCATGGATGGTCACTGGAACTTACCAAGGCCCCGCATTGCTATAGCGGGTGACGACATCATCCTCACTGACCCCCTGAAAAGCCGACTCCTGGTCGTGGATGCAACCACGTTCGACAAGGACCGCGAGATGGCGGTGGAAGGCAAGCCCTATAATGTCGTGGCCGTTGGTGGCTCTGGCGAAGTTCACGAATGAGGGCAATCGCAATGCAACCTGAGGTCACTAAGACTCATCTCCCGGTCACCGTTCTTTCAGGCTTTCTCGGCGCGGGTAAGACCACACTTCTCAACCACATCCTCAATAATCGCGAGGGCCGCCGTGTGGCGGTGATCGTCAATGACATGAGTGACGTCAATATCGATGCGGCGCTTGTGCGCGACGGCGGTGCCGATCTCTCGCGCACCAACGAGCAGCTCGTCGAAATGACCAATGGCTGCATCTGCTGTACCTTGCGCGGTGACCTCCTGAAAGAGGTTCGCGCGTTGGCGGAGCAGGGCAGGTTCGATCACCTTCTGATTGAATTGACGGGTATCTCCGAGCCATTGCCGGTCGCTGCCACTTTCGAGTTTCGTGACGAGAACGGAAACAGCCTCTGCGACGTGGCACGGCTGGACACAATGGTGACAGTGGTGGATACGGCCAATCTCCTTAACGACTATGCGTCGAGCGATTTCCTGAAGGATCGCGGTGAATCACTGGGCGATGGGGACAACCGCACGCTCGTTGATCTTCTGGCTGATCAGATCGAGTTCGCCGATGTGATCATTCTCAACAAGATATCCGCCGCATCGCTTTATGATCGGGATCTTGCCCGCAAGATCATCCGCTCGCTCAACCCAGCTGCAAAGGTAATCGAGACGGACTTCGCCAAAGTAGCGCTGGGGGAGGTTCTCGATACAGGCCTGTTTGATTTCGACAGGGCGCAGGAACACCCACTCTGGTACAAGGAGCTCAACGGCTTCGCCCACCACGTGCCTGAGACGGAAGAATACGGTGTGCGTTCCTTCGTCTATCGCGAGCGCCGGCCATTTGATCCGCAGAAATTCCAGGATTTCATCAACAGCAACTGGCTAGGCGTGGTTCGAGCCAAGGGTTTTTTCTGGCTTGCGACGCAGCCAGACCACGTTGGAGAACTTAGCCAGGCCGGTGCGCTAGTGAGGACGGAAAAGCGCGGGCTCTGGTGGGCAGCGGTGTCGAAGAGCCGGTGGCCGAACGATCCGGAATGGCGCCAGGCAATGGAGCCCTATCTTGACCCGGTCTGGGGCGACCGGCGGCAGGAGCTCGTCTTTATCGGGATTGACCCCATGAACGAAACGAACCTGCGCACGCAGCTCGATGCGTGTCTCGTCGATGCAACGGCGTTTACACCGCACATATGGGAAGATCTGCTGGATCCATTTCCGAGTTGGGCGTGTCGCGTCGCTTGAATGCGATTGCAGAATAATCGCCCATGGTTTTCCCTGCACGCATATTCTTTCTAAATGAAGGCTGCGGTCTGCGTCGGTGAAATGCGCACCTTGCCGATATTGCGCCCATCCATCTCGACGATCTCGTATTCGAGGTCGTCGACGGTCAGCCTCTCCCCGACTGAAGGGATATGGCCGAGATTCCACAGGATATAGCCGGCGAGTGTTGTATAGCGGTCGCCATCATCGACAAGATCGCGGTCGATCAGACCGCCGAGGCGGCGAATGTCGATATAGGCGTCAACGACCATGCTGCCGTCTTCCGAGCGTTCGAGAATGGGGCTCTCCTCGCCCTCCTCGGGGAAGTCGCCGGCAATGGCTTCAAGGACGTCCGTTGGTGTCACGACACCTTCGAAGGAACCATGTTCATCGAGGACGACGCCCATCTGAACCGTGGAACCCCGCAATTGTTCCATCACCCGCAGAACATTCGCGTTCTCATGCAGGATCAGCGGCTGGCGGGTCACTTTGTCCCAATCGATCTTGCCGCCGTCGAGGATGGCAAATAGCAGATCCTTGGTGAGGGCGACGCCCACGAACTCATCGACGCGTCCGCGAGCAAGGACGACACGGCTGTGGCTGAGCGTGCGGATCTCGGCAAGCAGTTCCTCATTGGTCTCGTCGAGATCGAGCCATTCAACTTCATTGCGCGGTGACATGATCGAGCGAACGGGGCGTTCAACCAGGTCGAGCACACCGCGGATCATCTCCTTCTCCTCCGGGTGGAAGACATCGCCTGCGGCGCTGTGTTCGGCGATGACATCCAGCGTGTCTGAATGCGGCTCATCGCTGCGCCCGCCGCCCAGAAGCCTCAGGACCGCGCCGGCGGTGCGATCACGCAAATCCATCGTCGTAACGCGCTTTTCGCGATTGTGGCGGCCGACCTGGTTGGCGGCTTCGACAAGGACCGAGAAGCCGATGGCGGCGTAAAGATAACCCTTCGGAATATGGAAGCCGAAGCCTTCCACGATCAGGCTGAAACCGATCATCATCAGGAAGCCGAGGCAGAGGATGACGACGGTCGGATGCTTGTTGACGAAGGTCATCAAGGGTTTCGATGCCAGCATCATGACGCCAACGGCGATGATGACGGCGATCATCATGACTTCGAGGTATTTCACCATGCCGACTGCAGTGATGACACTGTCGAGCGAGAAGACGGCATCGAGGACGACGATCTGGGCTATGACCTGCCAGAAGACCGCATGGGCCGCATTGCTCTCCTTGGCGGACATATGGCCTTCCAGCCGCTCATGCAGCTCCATCGTGCCCTTGAACAGCAGGAAGACGCCGCCGAGAATGAGGATGACGTCGCGCCCGGAAAAATCAAGTCCTGCGACGCTGAAGAGCGGCGTCGTCAACCTGATGACCCACGAAATTGAGGCGAGCAGCAAGAGCCGCATGATCAGTGCCAGCGAGAGGCCGACAAGACGCGCACGGTTGCGCTGATGCGGCGGCAGTTTGTCGGCGAGGATCGCTATGAAAACGAGATTGTCGATGCCAAGCACGATCTCCAGCACGACAAGCGTGGCAAGACCAATCCAGGCGTTGGGGTCGGCAATCCAGTCCAGTGTCCAGTCCATGGGGAAGTCAGATCCTTTTAATCAATAGATCAGCGCGGCATTGCAGGAGGACAGGCTTGAAAATGGCAGCGCAAATCCACCTGCGGCGCAGGAAAAGAAGGGAAACGAAGAAATGGAGGGATTGGTTGCTGACGCCGCTTATGCAGAGTCAGCATGCTTCGCAAGTCCGGACTTGGAGGCTCTTCAGATTGATCGTCCGGCATCGATGCGCGGTCAGTCCCTGTTTGACTGGCTGTCATTGTGAAATTGAAAGGTGCCAGATGCGGCTATAATGGCAGTCTGGCGGCTGCCGTTCAAGTGGCCGGTGAGAATTTGCCGATCGGCCAGCGTTCCTGGCCACATGCCGGGAATTCAAAAACCGCAGTGTTTTCAACGATTAATAGATATTCTTGCCTTGGGTAAGTATAGTACTTTTGTATTACATTGCTAAGCTCTCAATGTCTGCCATCAATACCTTTATTTAGATCGCAATAAGGCGTATGATCTAGTCTGCGATTGCAAGGGGTGAAGGGCCCCAGGAATGTTGGCCTCCCCGCGTAACGCGAACGGGAGGACTATCATGGCTATCAATCTTCCAAGCGGGCTGCTCCAGTTACTCGGACTTGCAGACGGCACCCTCATTTCATTATCGAATGGCGCCGATGTCTATAACGGCACGAATGCTAACGAACATATTCTCGGCAATGGCGGCGGCGATACGATCAATGCAGGCGGCGGCTCGGATATTCTCGAAGGCGGCGCGGGCGGTGATACGCTCAATGGTGAAGACGGCAATGATTATATAGAAGGCGGTATCGGCGGCGATGCAATGATTGGCGGTGCCGGTAGTGACACGCTCGGCTATTCGCAGTGGGGTTCAAGCGTGAAGGTAACACTCAACAATGACGGCGGTGGCACAACGTCTGGCTCCGGCTCCGGCCCGGGCAACCATGCGCAGGGCGATTCCATCAATGGATTTGAGAATGTCGTCGGCTCGAATTTTAACGACACCCTCACTGGAAACATTCACAGGAATGTGCTGGCGGGACTTGCCGGCAACGATACGCTGCGCGGCATGGGCGGTAATGACATTCTCATCGGCGGTATTGGCGCGGATGTGCTCGACGGTGGCAGCGGTACTGATACGGCCGATTATTCCACCAGCGTTGCGCCGGTGCATCTGGTGCTGGGTGGTGTTAGCACTGGCGGTGACGCGCAAGGCGATACGTTCATCTCCATCGAGAATTTCGTCGGCACGGCGGGGGCGGATGTCTTCGACGGCTCGGCCAGCCTCACCGGCTTTTCCGCCGATGGCGGCGGCGGCGCGGATTCGATGTTCGGCGGCCATGGTAATGATGTCTTGAGCCTTGGCGGCGGAGCAGCTGCGGTTGCCGGTTTTGCCGCGCTTCAGTCAGAAGGCGGAACGCTCGACGGCGGCGACGGGAATGACGAAATCACCGGCGATGATGCCGACAATGAAGAGAACGGTGGCGAGGGCAATGATATCATGCGTGGCCGTGGGGGGCATGATGACATGGATGGCGGCGGCGGCCACGATTCTATGTCTGGCGAACACGGCGGCGACCGGATGTATGGCGGCTTCGGCAACGATTACATCGACGGCGGCGAGGATGACGATTACATCGATGATGGTGAGGGAGACGACACGGTTTCCGGCGGTGAGGGAAACGATACATTCAATACCGGCGAAGGCGTCAACAGCTTTGACGGGGGTTTTGGCGACGACACGATCAATATGAATCTAAATGACGCATTGAATGGAGACACCTCCCAGTTCAACGGCGGCGAGGGGCAAGATAGCATGGATTTCCGGGGGGCATCCTCCGGCGTAGAACTTAGCTTTTTTGATGCACCGTCGCTTGCAGCATCTGCTGCAACCCCAATCCAAATGCGGATGACGATCGGTGGAGAAGCACGCGACTACATCAGCATCGATATCGAGGTGCAAATCTTGACGCAATTCAATGACGGATACCTTGGCAATTCAGACAACAATATCGTATTTGGCATGGACGGCGACGATGTTATTTTCGGCGGCCGGGGCAACGACTTCATTTCCGGTGGCTTTGGCAACGACAGGCTATCTGGTGGCGAGGGCAATGATCTTCTGGTTGCAGGCCTGGGCGTGGACGGTGGCGACGACGTGCTTTCAGGGGAGGCTGGGTCGGATACCTTTCAGTTCGACTCTGTCGACGAGCTTTCTCCATCGCCCTCAATGCGGAAGTTCATAATCGACTTTTCTGTTGAAGATGGAGACGTCATCAATCTTAGCCGGATCGAGCCCGATACCACCACAGGGGAGTTCCAATGGATCGGCGATGACGACTTCAGCGGTAGAGGCGGCGAACTGCGATTCACGCCTGGGACTGACGATCTGGTGGATTACAACATTGTCGAAGGAGACACGGATGGTGACGGCGGTAGTGATCTTGCCATCTATGTGAACAAATCAGCTGGGAACCCGGACGAGACGTTCTTCGTCCTTTGAGCTGAGAGCACGAGGCGCAGCGACGTCCGGCGCCGCCTCTACCCTGAAAACCCGCCGCCATCGAGGAAGGCCTGCTCTTCCTCGGTGGTCGTGCGGCCGAGAATGGCGTTGCGGTGCGGGAAGCGGCCGAAGCGGCGGATGATGTCATAGTGGTGGTCAGCATATTCCAGATTATCAGGCGCACCTTCGCGGCACAGCTCCACCGACCGGCGCTGGTCGTCGACATTCTCCGAATGCATGAACGGCAGGTAGAAGAAGGCGCGCAGTTTCGGCTCGAATGACAGGTCGTGGCCCTTCTCCAGAGCGCGGCCCGCATAAAGACGGGCGAGGGAGTCGGTCGCATACATGTGCCCTGTGTCCCGGAAGAAATTGCGCGGGAACTGGTCGAGCAGGATCATCAGTGCCAAGGCCCCATCAGGCGTTTTTAGCCAGCCTTCATATTCGCGGCGGGCTGCGGTGAAATGATCCTCGAGAAAACGCTGGCGGCAAGTTTCATCAAAGTTCGCGTCCTTGACGAACCATTTTTCCGGTCCGGCCTCGCGCCAGAAGTCGACGATCCCGGTAACGATCGATGTGTCTGCGTCAGCCATTGGTTGCGCTCCCCCTTCAGCTTGCATCTGCGGCCTGCGTTGAAGGCAGAACGCTTGCGGTTTCTTCATTGAGCGCGCGGCCGGTCTGACGCGGCTTGATCAGCGGACCCGGAACCGGCGCGTTGCCCTTCATCAGATCGTTGCCGGCGCGTATGCCGCCAGCAAGCTGCAGATCGAGGCGTTCGGCATCGCGACGGCGCACATCATTGGCAATCTCGGCTGCTTCGTCCGGGTCGACGCCAAGTCCGATCAGCGTGTTTTCGCCAAAGATTACAGCGGACTCGAAGGTTTCGCGCATCTGGTATTCCACGCCGATCTTGATGAGCTCGATCGTCGTGCCGCGATCATAAGCACGAGCATAGATCTGCACGAGAGGAAACTCCGACTTCAGCAGGCCGGCTATTGCAAGACTGGCTTCAGCCTTGTCGACGCAGATGAGCACTGCCTGCGCACGGCCCGCACCTGCCGCGTGAAGAATGTCGAGCCGGGTGCCATCGCCATAATAGACCTTGAAGCCGAATTGCGCCGCCGCCTGGATCATTTCGATGTCAGTGTCGATGATGGAAATGTCGACGCCGCGCAACAATAAGGGCTGACTCGAGATCTGGCCGAAACGGCCGAAGCCGATGATAAGGACGCTGCCTGAAAGACCTTCAGCAACGTCGATACCATCCATCTGCTCGACTTCCTTTGGCAGGAGAAATCGCAGGCCGAGAATGAACAGCGGCGTCAATGCCATGGAGAAAATGACGATGGCGGTCAGGATGGCATTGGCTTCGCCATCGAGAATGCCGACAGTGGTGGCTGTCGAATAGAGGACGAAGGCGAACTCACCGCCCTGCGCCATGATGACTGCGCGCTCCAGCGCCTCGCGGTTCGATGACCGCAGGAGCCGTGCGACGATGTAGATGCCGGTGCCTTTGACGAATTTGAAGGCGAGCACATAGAAAAGCACTGTCTGCCAATTAGCGGCGACGACACTCAAGTCGAGGGACATGCCGACGGCAAGAAAGAACAGTCCGAGCAGGATGCCGCGGAACGGTTCGACATCGGCTTCGAGCTGATGACGGAAGGTCGATTCAGACAGAAGCACGCCGGCGAGGAAAGCACCCATGGCCATGGAAAGACCGCTGACCTGCATGACCAGGGCAGCACCAAGCACAACAAGCAGCGCGGCCGCTGTCATGACTTCACGGGCACGCGACTCGGCGAGAAAGCCGAACAGGGGATTGAGTAGGTACCTGCCAGCGAGAACGAGGCCGACAATAGCGCCGATACCAATGCCTATACCCTGCCAGTTCAAGCCGCCGGAGGTTGCCGTGCTTATCGGCGCAAGGAAAGCGATGAGCGCAAGAAGCGGCACAATGGCGAGATCTTCAAGCAGCAGGATCGAGACCATGCGCTGGCCCTGCGGCGATGCGATTTCGCCGCGCTCTTCAAGCAATTGCATGACGATTGCTGTTGAAGTCAGGACGAATCCAGCGGCAGCCACAAAGGATTGGGCAAGAGGAAACCCGGCGGCAATGACGACTCCAGTCAACAGGACCGCGCAAAGGCCGACCTGGAGCGCGCCCAAGCCAAAAATATCCTTGCGCATGCTCCAAAGCCGCGAGGGTTGCATCTCGAGGCCGATAATGAACAGGAACATGACGACGCCAAGTTCCGCCACATGCAGGATGGTCTGCGGATCGGTGAAGAATTTGAGGCCGAATGGACCGATGACGAGACCGGCAGCAAGGTACCCCAGAACAGATCCAAGTCCGAGCCGTTTGAACAGCGGCACAGCGACAACGCCTGCGCCAAGCAAGACGACAACGCTCACCAGGTCGGGTCCACTCACTTCCGCTGCCATTATCACTCCTGCTGCTAGGCATCTCTGACGTCAGAGGTAAAGCGGGAGCATCGAGCAGGCAAGTCTATTCATCGCGACATAAGAAATTGGCGACCGCGGCAGGCCGGAACGG
Source organism: uncultured Alphaproteobacteria bacterium (assembly GCA_963777425.1). Lineage (GTDB taxonomy): Bacteria > Pseudomonadota > Alphaproteobacteria > Rhizobiales > Rhizobiaceae > Phyllobacterium. Next base: position 152,394 of record CAVZQS010000010.1, read on the forward strand.
ATTGATCAGAGGCTCCAAATCCGTTTTGCATTGCCTGAAAACAGCTTTGCCTTCTCCGCTTCACTACAGCCCGACAGCAGCGCGTGGGTTGCGGCAACCCAAGTGGCGAGGCCGCCGCCAAGCGTGCAAACCGGCCAGTCGCTGCCCCAGACGAGGCGGTCCCAGCCGAAACTCTCCGTGACATGATGCACATAGGGTTCGAGCGTTTCGACGCGCCATGTGTCGGCATCGGCATAGGCGACGACACCGGAAATCTTGGCGACAACATTGGGGCGCCCAGCGATGTCAGCAATCTTGCCGCGCCATTCGTTCAAGCCTTCGCCCTTGATGTCTGGAACACCGCAATGGTCGAGGATGAACTGGACGCTGGGCGCAAGGTCAATTAACGCGATGGCCTTGTCGATCTGCGATGGCAGGACGCAGAGGTCGAAGGTGAGGCCGGTTCCTTCCAGCCGCTTTATGTTCTCGCGAAACAACTCGCTTTCCGACAGGTTGTCCGGCATGACGTGCAGGACGCGGCGGAAGCCCTTGATCCAGCGGATTTGCCTGCTGCCTTACGAGAAATGCGGCGAAGCCATCTTCCTCAGGGCGGCAAGAGGAGATGCATCCGGCGATCAGGCTGCCTTCGCGCTTCGCCAAGCCGGCAATGTAGCCGGACTCAGCTTCGATATCGGAAGGCGCAACATCCACTTCCATATGCAAAGCCTGGGTGATCCCGACGCGATGGGCCTGGAGCGCATATTCCTCATAGCGAAAGTCGCGGTTCAAGGCCTCCACACTCGATAGCCATGGATAGGACAGGGCCGACTGGTCGATCAGGTGGAGGTGCGTGTCTATGATCGCTGATGCCAATTGCAATCTCCCCTTCGTCAGGCCATGCGGGCAACGCTGGAGTGAATGACGTCTGCGCCTGCAAGTTCCGAAAGCTTCTGCGCCGTGGCCACCAGCATCTTACGTGCGTCGTCGACGGCAGGCGCGTCCGGGATGTTGAGCAACTGGATATAAGGGCAGGTCAGCGCGGCGATGGCCCGGCCATCAGGGCCAAGTACCGGGGCTGACACGTTATATACACCGGCTGTCTGCGCGCTGGGCATGACCTCGTAGCCGCGTTCGCGGATATGGTTCAACCGTTCATGAAAATCTGGCGGCTGCGCGATATCGTCGGCGTGTTTTTCATATTCCGCAATCATCAGTGCCCGCTCTTCATCGGAGCGGAATGCCAGCAGCACGTGACCGGAGCCGGTATTGAACAGGCTGATATGCGATCCGACGCGGATGGAAATGCCCCAGTAATCGGGTGCTTCCTGCTGGGCAATGACGACGGCCGCGCCACGATCAAAGACGCTGAGCTGATTGGCTTGTTTCGAGGCGACCGCAAGATCGCGCATGAGCGGCGTCGCATAGGAGGCGAGGCGCCTGACAGGCGCGTGCAGCTGCGCAAGGCCAAACAGCTTCAATGTCAATGAATAGCGGTCGCCTTCGAGCCGCGTGACATAGCCGCGGCGCACAAGGCGGTCGAGCATGCGGTAGAATTCATTTGGACTCCGGCCGAGAAACTTGGCGATTTCGGCCTGGGTGAGACCACCATCAATACCGGAAAGAAGTTCCAGAATGTCCAGTCCCTTATCGAGCGCCGGTGCGCGATACCGGTCGCTGTCGTCTTCCTCTGTCATATGAATCTCCCCCTCGCAAGGTATGCATATACGAAGATCATAATCATAGGAAAGCAGTTTCCTTACTTGACGGTCAAGCCTATAAATGTTTGTATATGAATGAAACGCCCATATGTGGGTATTCAAAATCGCGAGAGCCGGGGAGCGGCGCTTGTTCAAGGGGAGGAATTTTCAATGAAAAATCTATTTGCCAGCGTTTCCGCTGGAGTGATTGCGATTTTCAGCGCGCAGGCCGCGCTCGGAGCCGAACTTCCGGGAAAATTTGAAGGCGTGACGATCGACGCCAAGCTCATCGGCGGCCAGCAATATGAGCCACTCTATGAGCGCATCGGCGAATGGGAAAAACTGACAGGCGCCAAGGTCAACATCCTGTCGAAGAAGAATCACTTCGAGCTCGACAAGGAGATTAAATCCGACATTGCCTCGGGCAGTCTGAACTGGTGCGTCGGCTCGAACCACTCGTCCTTCGCCCCGCAATATCCCGGCATCTACACGGATTTGAACAAGCTCATCCCGGCTGAAGAGATTGCGGCTTTCGTGCCGTCGAACATCCAGTCCTCAACACTCGACGGCAAGCTCGTCATGCTGCCGCGCGCGCAGTTCGACGTTTCGGCACTCTATTACCAGAAGAGCATTTATGCCGATGAGGCCAACAAGAAAGCCTTCAAGGAAAAGTACGGCTATGACCTGACGCCGCCGGACACCTGGCAGCAGGTAACCGACCAGGCATTGTTCTTCACCAAGGCGCCAGATTTCTACGGCACGCAGTTTGCCGGCAAGGAAGAGGCGATCAATGGCCGTTTCTATGAAATGGTTCTCGCCGAGGGCGGTGAATACATCGACAAGGACGGCAAGCCGGCCTTCAATTCCGAGGCCGGTATCAGGGCGCTCGACTGGTTCGTCAATCTCTATAAGGCGAAGGCCGTTCCGGCTGGCACCACCAACTATCTCTGGGACGATCTCGGCCAGGGATTTGCTTCCGGCTCGATCGCGATCAATCTCGATTGGCCAGGCTGGGCGAGCTTCTTCAATGATCCGAAGTCGTCGAAGGTTGCCGGCAATGTCGGCGTCAAGGTTGCGCCCGCCGGTTCGTCCGGCAAGCGGACCGGCTGGTCCGGCCATCACGGCTTCTCGGTGACGGAATCCTGCGCCAACAAGGAGGCCGCAGCCTCGCTCGTCTGGTGGCTGACCAATGAAGACAGCCAGAAGCTCGAGGCCAAGGCTGGACCATTGCCGACGCGTACGGCGGTATGGGCGTGGGATATCGAACAGGCCAAGGGCGATCCCTACAAGACCGAAGTGCTGAATGCCTTCCAGGAAGAAGCAAAGAACGCATTCCCGGTACCACCGCTTGCGGAATGGATCGAGATTTCCAATGCGGTCTATCCGGAACTGCAGGCCGCGATCCTGGGCGACAAGACGTCGAAGGAAGCCCTCGATACGGCTGCCAAGAAGGCAACGGAAATCCTAGAGGACGCCGGCAAGCTCTAAGCGTTCATTCCGGGGCATCTCCTCTGCGTTATGTCCCGGAACCACTCCGATCACTCTGGCACAGGGCAAGAATTTGCACTGCGGCTGGAATGCTATTTATGAAGTCAGTGAAAGATCGCTGGCTTGCTCACCAAAGTGACGTCAGCAACAGGGCATGAGATGAAATTTCCCAGATTTTCGGCGCCTACGCTCCTGCTTCTGCCCGCCATCATTGTCCTTGCCGCCGTCATCGTGCTGCCGCTGCTGTTTTCGCTTTATTCGAGTTTCACGCCTTTCCGGCTGACCAGGCCTGAATCGATCTGGGTTTTCATCGGCTTTCGAAACTATGTGAGCGTCCTGACCAACATCGAATTCTGGACTGCCTTCGGCCGGACTGTCCTGCTCCTGACCGTGGCGCTCAACGCCGAAATGTTCCTCGGTCTTGGACTCGCCATGCTGGTCAACAAGGCGACGCATGGGCAGCGCCTGCTGCGCACGCTGATGATGTTCCCGATGATGTTTTCTCCGGTGCTAGTCGGCTTCCAGTTCAAGTTTCTGTTCAACGACAATATCGGCTTCGTGAACAATGCGCTGCAATCGCTGGGGCTCACCACAAACGCCATCCCCTGGTTGATCGACGGCAATCTTGCGCTGTTCTCGATTATTGTCGCCGAGGTCTGGTCGTCGACCGCGGTCTTCGCCATCCTGATCCTCGCCGGACTGCTCGCCATGCCGCAGGAGCCGGTGGAAGCGGCGCGGGTCGATGGCTGCACGCCGTGGCAGACATTCCGCTACGTGACTTGGCCCTACCTGATGCCATTCGCCTTCATCGCCATGACGATCCGCTCGCTCGACGTGGCGCGTGCCTATGACATCGTCAAGATCATGACCGACGGCGGACCGGCGAAGCGGACGGAGCTCCTGTGGACTCTCGTCGGCCGCACGGCCTACAGCGATGCGCGCATGGGTCTCGCCAATGCGATGGCCTATATTTCGATCCTGCTGTCGATCCTGTTCACAGTGTATTTTTTCCGAAAGCTTGCGGCGGCGCGTCAGCAGATCGGAGCGGAGTGGTAAGATGGACCAGAATAGTGCTCACCGTCTCAAGCGCCGCGGCCTGAAATTCCTGCATCTTGTCGGGCTGTTCATCGCGATGATGATCATCTGCATGCCCGGCCTGTGGATTGTCCTGAGTTCGCTGCGGCCAACCGTCGAGATCATGGCGAAGCCGCCGGTCTGGATTCCTCAGGACATCTCGCTCGACGCTTACCGCGCGATGTTTGGCGGTGCAGGGCAGGGCGGCATTCCGGTGTGGGAATATTTCCGCAACTCGCTGATCATTTCCATCACCTCGACCATCATTGCGCTGACGATCGGCATGGCTGGCGGTTACGCCTTCGCGCGTTACAAATTCAAGGGCAAGTCGGGGATCTTCCTGGGGTTCATGCTGACGCGCGCAGTGCCCGGCATCGCACTGTCATTGCCGCTATTCATGATCTTTGCCCGCGTCGGCATCATCGATACCCATTTCGCGATGATCCTCATCTACGTGGCGTTGAACGTGCCATTCACGATTTGGCTGATCGACGGCTTCTTCCGGCAGGTGCCCAAGGATCTGGCTGAGGCTGCACAGATCGATGGCTGCACGCGCTGGCAGGCATTCTGGCAAGTGGAGTTTCCATTGGCTGGACCCGGTATCGCGTCGGCAGGCATATTCGCCTTCCTCACCTCGTGGAATGAATATGCGCTGGCCTCGCAGATCACGCGTTCCGTCAATTCAAAGACGCTGCCGGTGGGCCTTCTCGACTACACCTCGGAATTCACCATCGACTGGCGCGGCATGTGCGCGCTTGCGGTGGTGATGATCATCCCGGCGCTCACACTCACATTCATCATCCAGAAGCATCTCGTGTCCGGACTGACGTTCGGCGCGGTGAAAGGTTAATTCGTTATGGCCCCTGTTACATTGAAAAAGCTGGTCAAGCGCTACGGCAATGTCGACGTGGTCCATGGCATCGACCTTGAGGTCAAGGATCGCGAATTCATCGCGCTGGTCGGTCCATCCGGCTGCGGAAAATCGACCACGCTACGCATGATCGCCGGGCTTGAGGACGTCAGCGACGGCGTCATCGAGATTGGCGGCAAACCAGTCAACGACCTGCCGCCACGTGCCCGTAATATCTCGATGGTGTTCCAGTCCTATGCCCTTTACCCGCATATGACGGTTCGCGAAAACATGGGCTTCTCCTTGAAGATCGGCAAAGTGGCGCAGAGCGAAATCGATACCCGGGTCAATGAGGCTGCGGCAATCCTCGATCTCGACAAGTATATGGACCGCCGCCCGTCGCAACTCTCCGGCGGTCAGCGCCAGCGCGTGGCGATGGGGCGCGCGATCGTGCGCAAGCCGGATGTGTTCCTTTTCGACGAACCGCTGTCAAACCTCGACGCCAAACTGCGCACGCAGGTCCGGACCGAGATCAAGCGCCTGCATGCCAAGGTGCAGTCCACCATGATCTATGTGACGCATGATCAGGTGGAGGCAATGACTCTCTCCGATCGTATTGTCATCATGCGCGATGGATATATCGAACAGGTCGGCACCCCGGAGGAAGTGTTCAAGCGCCCGGCCACGCGCTTTGTCGCGGGGTTCATCGGTTCGCCGCCCATGAACCTCAACGATGCGACTGTTGCCGAGGGAAAGCTGATCTTTGCCGGTGGCCAGAGCCTGCCGCTGCCGATCGAGTTTCGCGCCAAGGTCACAGCGGGTGACAAGGTGATTTTCGGCCTCCGTCCCGATGATATCTATCCCACGGGTCATGGGATCAATTCCGGCGAAGCCACAGACGTGCACCAAATGGAACTGCCGGTTTCGATCACGGAGCCGCTTGGCAACGAGACGCTGCTTTTCATCACCATGGCAGAGCGGGAATGGGTGTCGCGCATGCTCAATCCTCGCTCCATCGGCGCCGGTGAAGTGGTAAAATTCAGTTTCGACCTGTCCCAGGCGCATCTGTTCTCGCCTGAAACCGGCAAAACCTTGCGGAGCTAACGGCGATGGCCAAGATTGAAAAAGTTGAACTTCGCATGGTGGACCTGCCGCCAAAGGTGCTGCGCACCGACGCGATCCAGAGTTTCGTCAGTCAGGAGACTCCGATCGTTACGATCACCGACAGCGACGGTGCTACCGGCACAGGCTACAGCTACACAATCGGCACGGGCGGTTCCTCCGTCATGCGGCTGCTGTCCGATCACCTTGCTCCGCGTCTCCTCGGAAAGGATGCCGACCAGATCGAGGCGATCTGGCGCGATCTCGAATTCGCGACCCATGCGACGACCATCGGCGCGATCACGGCGATTGCTCTCGCCGCCGTCGATATCGCGCTATGGGATTTGCGCGCGAAGAAACAGGGCCTGCCGCTATGGAAACTGGCAGGTGGGGCGAAGGATCGCTGCCCGCTCTACACCACCGAGGGCGGCTGGCTTCACATCGAGAAGCAGGCGCTTGTCGACGACGCGCTGCAGGCAAAGGCCAAGGGCTTCAAGGGCGCCAAGGTCAAGATCGGCCGCCCGCATGGTTCCGAGGATCTGGACCGGCTGTCGGCAGTTCGCGACGCGGTTGGTTCCGGTTTCGAGATCATGACCGACGCCAATCAGGGTTTCACGTTGGATGAGGCCATTCGCCGCTCGCAGGTGCTGCGAGATGTCGATCTCGCCTGGCTGGAAGAGCCGCTACCTGCGGATGACATTGACGGTCACGTGCGGCTTTCGTCGGCAACGCAAACGCCGATTGCTGTCGGCGAGTCGCTGTATTCGATCCGGCATTTCCGCGAATACATGCAGAAGCGCGCCTGCTCCATCGTGCAGGTCGATGTCGGCCGTATCGGCGGGATCACGCCCTGGCTCAAGGTGGCGCACACGGCCGAAACCTTCGACATGCCGGTCTGTCCGCATTTCCTGATGGAACTGCATGTGAGCCTGACCTGCGCGGTGCAGAACGGCAAATACGTCGAGTATATCCCGCAGCTCGACGACCTGACCCAAACCCAGATGCGCATCGAGAATGGCTACGCCATCGCTCCGTCGGAGCCGGGGATCGGGATCGATTGGGACTGGGATGCGGTGAAGGGTCGAAGCGTCGACGAATTCACGACCGAGATAAGGGTCTGACGATGCAACGCATGGGAATGATGATCGGCCTGAACGCCGGCAAGGTCGCCGAGTACAAGCGCCTGCATGCTGCGGTGTGGCCGGAAATCCTCGAGCTGATCTCGAGCTGCAATATCCGCAACTATACGATCTTCCTGCGCGAGCCGGAGAACGTCCTGTTCGGCACCTGGGAATATCACGGCGACCGATTTCAAGGCCGATATGGAAAAGATGGCTGCCAACCCGAAGAACAAGGAATGGTGGGCTGTGTGCATGCCCTGCCAGGTGCCGCTTGCAACGCGGGCCGAAGGCGAGTGGTGGGCGATGATGGAAGAAGTCTTCCATCTCGACTGATGAGGAACATTTTATGAGTTTTGATCCCGCTTCCCTTGCAGCAGAGCTGGCCGCTTCCGGCCAAGCCGCGTCCTATCGTCACCTTCGGCGCGGGCAGCATCGTCGGCGATGCGCACTATCCGGCCTACAGGAAAGGCGGGTTTCCGATCGCCGGGCTGTTCGATCCAGATCAGGCGAAGGCAAGAAGGCTGGCCGATGAATGGGGCGTGACGGCCTATGCTTCGGTTGCCGAGGCAGCTGCGGTGGAAAACGCGATCTTCGACCTGGCCACACCGCCGGCGCGCCATGCCGATGTGCTTGAGGGCCCTGCCGGAAGGCTCATTCGCGCTGATCCAGAAGCCGATGGGCAGCGATCTCGACGGAAGCGTCGGAGATCCTGCGCATCTGCCGCGAGCGCAACCTCACGGCAGCGGTCAATTTCCAGTTGCGGTTTGCTCCGATGATGCTCGCGCTCAAGGATGCGATCGCGCAAGGCTGGCTCGGCGAGGTGATCGATTTCGATGCGTGGCTCGCGCTTGGACACGCCGTGGTCGTCTGTGGCCGTTCTTGAACGGCTTGCCGCGCGTCGAGATCGCCATGCACTCGATTCATTATATCGACCTGATCCGGCAGATCCTCGGCAACCCGCTTGGCGTGCATGCCAAGACACTGGGCCATCCCAACCACAAGGTCGCGCAGACGCGGACGAGCGCGATCCTCGATTATGGCGACAGTGTTCGCTGCTCGCTGTCGGTCAATCATGATCACAAGTTCGGGCGCAAGTTCCAGGCCTGCGAATTCCGCATCTGCGGCACCGAAGGCGCGGCCTATGTGAAGCTCGGTGTCAATCTCGACTATCCGCGCGGCGAGCCGGACGAGCTTGATGATCTATCCGAAGGGCGGGATCCGACTGGATCAACGTCCCCTTGCAGGGCGCATGGTTTCCAGACGCATTTGTCGGGCGCATGGCCAATCTGCAGCGCTTCGCCAGCGGCGAGGACCAGGAGCTCGTCAGTTCCGTCGAGGATGCATGGCACACAATGGCGTTGGTCGAGGCGGCCTATCAGTCGAGCGCGACGCCGGCGACGCCGCTCGCACAGAAGCCGGAGGCCTGAATGTCCGAACAAGCGATCTATTTCGAGGACTATGAGCTCGGCCATGTCACGGCTGACGACCGGACGCACCATCACCGAAACGGATTTCGTGGTGCATGCCGGCCATACGGGCGATTTCTTTCCGCACCACATGGATGCGGAGTTTGCCAAGACGACGCCCTTCGGCCAGCGCGTCGCCCACGGCACGATGATCTTTTCCATTGGCGTCGGGCTGACGGCCAGCCTCGATCAATCCGGTGGCATTCTCCTACGGCTATGATCGCCTGCGCTTCGTCAGGCCGGTATTCATCGGCGATACGATCCGGACGCGCGTAACGATCAGCGCCAAGGAAGATGATCCGAAGCGGCCGGAGCAGTGGCCGCGTGGTCGAACGCTGCGAAGTCATCAATCAGCGCGACGAGGTTGTGCTTGCCGCCGACCATATTCTGATTGCCGAGCGCAAGGCGACAAGTGCATGACGGGCAAGTGAAATGCCGAATGGAGGTTTGAAATGACAGGTAAACTTGAAGGCAAGCGCGTTCTGATTACAGCGGCAGGGCAGGGCATTGGCCGCGCGTCGGTGCTGGCCTTCGCGCGCGAAGGCGCGATCGTGCATGCGACGGACATCAATCAGCAGCTGCTCGATGCGCTGCCGAAGGAAGCCGGGATCAAGCCGCGCAAGCTCGACGTGCTCAAGACCGACGAAGTCAGCCAGGTGATCGGCGAGATCGGCGCAATCGACGTGCTGTTCAACTGCGCCGGCTTCGTCCATGGCGGCTCCATTCTCGAAATGCCGGACGCGGATCTCGACTTCGCGCTCGACCTCAATGTCCGCGCGATGATCCGCACGATCAGGGCGGTGCTGCCGGGCATGCTTGAGCGCGAAGGACGGCGCGATCATCAACATGTCGTCTGTCGCCAGCAGCGTGAAGGGCGTGCCGAACCGCTTCGCCTATGGTGTGACCAAGGCGGCCGTCCTCGGCCTCACCAAGGCGGTGGCCGCCGACTACATCACGCAGGGCATTCGCTGCAACGCCATCTGCCCCGGTACGGTCGAAAGCCCGTCGCTGGAACAGCGCATGCGCTGCGCGGAGGCGACTACGAAGCGACACGCGCTGCCTTCATCGCGCGCCAGCCGATGGGCCGTCTCGGCCGCCGGAGGAGATCGCCGACCTCGCCGTTTATCTCGCCGGCGCGACCTATACGACGGGCCAGGCCTACAACATCGATGGCGGCTGGACCGTCTGAGCAAGCAAGGAATAAACGATGAAATTTCTACGTTACGGCGAACGCGGGGCAGGAAAAGCCCGGCGTTCTGGATGCCAAGGGCAAATCCGCGATCTATCGGCCAAGGTAAGCGACCTGTCGGCGGTGCTGCACTCGGCCCCGAGGCACTGGCGAAGCTTGGCGAACTCGACATCGAAAGCCTGCCCTGTCGTCGGCGGCAATCCGCGTCTCGGGCCATGCGTGGCGGGTACCGGCAAGTTCATCTGCATCGGTCTCAACTATGCGGATCACGCCGCCGAGTCCGGCATGGCCGTGCCGCCGGAGCCGGTCATCTTCATGAAGGCGACCTCGGCGATCGTCGGCCCGAACGATGATCTTGTCATTCCGCGCGGCTCGGAAAAGACCGACTGGGAAGTGGAACTCGGCGTCGTCATCGGCCGCACAGCCAAGTACGTGACCGAAGCCGAAGCGCTCGATTATGTTGCCGGCTATTGCACCGTTCATGATGTCAGCGAGCGCGCATTCCAGACCGAGCGCGCCGGCCAGTGGACCAAGGGCAAGTCCTGCGACACGTTCGGCCCGACCGGTCCATGGCTGGTGACCAAGGACGAGGTCGCCGATCCGCAGAACCTTGCCATGTGGCTGACGGTCAATGGCGAGACGATGCAGAACGGCTCGACCAAGACGATGGTCTATGGTGTTGCCTTCCTCGTTTCCTATCTCAGCCAGTTCATGAGCCTGCATCCGGGCGACATCATCTCGACCGGCACGCCTCCCGGCGTCGGCATGGGCATGAAGCCGCCGCGCTATCTCAAGGCCGGCGATGTCGTGGAACTCGGCATTGAAGGTCTGGGCAGCCAGAAGCAGGTGACGCGCGCCGACGCTTAGACGAGGCGCGCCGCAGCAACAGATAAAAGAGGCATAACGTGACCCGCATCACCGATCTTCGTGTTTTCGACATCCGTTTCCCGACCTCGCAGAGCCTCGACGGGTCGGACGCGATGAACCCCGATCCGGACTATTCAGCCGCCTATGTCGTGCTCGACACCGATGGCGATGGGTCTAGCCGGCCACGGCCTGACCTTCACGATCGGCCGCGGCAATGAGATCTGCTGCCTCGCGATCGAGGCGATGAAGCATCTGGTCGTCGGCCTCGAACTCGATTGGGTGAAGGAAAATCCCGGCCGCTTCTGGCACTTCGTCACCGGCGACAGCCAGTTGCGCTGGATCGGCCCGGACAAGGGCGCGATGCACCTTGCCACCGGCGCCGTGGTCAATGCCGTCTGGGACCTGCTCGCCAAGGAAGCAAGACAAGCCGGTCTGGCAACTGGTCGGCGAAATGACGCCGGAAGAGATCGTCAATATCGTCGACTTCCGCTACCTGACCGACGTGCTGACCCGCGACGAGGCGCTCGACATCCTGCGCAAGGCCGAGGCCGGCAAGGCAGGAGCGGATCGCGACGCTGAAGGCGCGAAGGCTATGCCTGCTACACGACCTCGGCCGGCTGGCTCGGCTACTCCGATGACAAGCTGCGCCGGCTTTGCCAGGAAGCCGTCGATGCCGGCTTCAACCACGTCAAGATGAAGGTCGGCCGCGATCTCGACGACGACATCCGCCGCCTGACGATTGCCCGCGAGGTGATCGGACCCGGACCGATACCTGATGATCGATGCCAACCAGGTCTGGGAGGTCAACGAGGCGATCGACTGGGTGAAGAAGCTCTCCTTCGTCAAGCCGTTCTTCATCGAGGAGCCGACCAGCCCGGACGATGTCGCGGGCCATCGCAAGATCCGCCAGGCGATCAGCCCGGTGAAGGTCGCGACAGGCGAGATGTGCCAGAACCGCATCATGTTCAAGCAGTTCATCGCCGAAGGCGCGATCGACGTCGTGCAGATCGATTCCTGCCGCATGGGCGGGCTGAACGAGGTGCTGGCGGTGCTGCTGATCGCGGCGAAATACGATCTGCCGGTCTGGCCGCATGCCGGCGGTGTCGGCCTGTGCGAATATGTGCAGCACCTGTCGATGATCGACTATGTCGCGGTCTCGGGCACGAAAGAGGGCAGGGTGATCGAATATGTCGATCACCTGCACGAGCATTTCGTCGATCCCTGCAATATCCGGAACGCAGCCTACATGCCGCCGTCACTGCCGGGTTTCTCGATCGAGATGAAGCCTGAGTCGATCAGGGAATATTTGTATAAGGCCTAGCGATATTCAGGTGGAAGCCGCGCTTATCTCCCCCCTTCAAGGGGACAGATAAGCGGCATTTGCTGTCAGCGCCCTGTGTCGCCGTTCGTAAATGCGATGTCGTTTCCGCGCCTATTCTTTTGCCGAGCCGGGTGCTCTTATCAGGACACTCGAGGTGCCGCTTTCTAGGGGAAGCGGAGAATTGGGAAGCCGGTCAAAAACCCGGCGCTGCCCCCGCAACGGTAGTGGAGTGGAAAACGCGGCAAAACAGCCACTGGGAGTGCACCCCGGGAAGGCGCCGCGAAGCCCGACAAGGCAACTCCAGAGCCCGGAAACCAGCCCGAGTGACAAACCGACTGATCGCGGTGGGCGATCAAGGAGCATGCTTTTGCGTGGTCGACGTCCGTTGACCTGTGCGGACGTTCTTCTCCGTCACCACCAGTCAGTTCTTTGCAAGCTCAGGCGAGGACACGACATGGATATTCGTAACGAACTGCTCCGGAATCTCAGAAACCGGAAACCGGGCTACGGACTCGAACAGGCCTTTTATTCCGATCCGGATTATTACCGTCTCGACATGGAGAACATCTTCTATCGCGACTGGCTGTTCATCGGCCATGATTGCGAGGTGGCAAAGCCAGGCAACTACTTCACCGTCCAGGTTGGTGACTATCCGGTCGTAATCGTTCGCGATCGCCAGGGACAGATCAGTGCCTTTCACAATTCCTGCCGCCACCGCGGTTCGCGCATCTGTTCCGGCGAAAAGGGTTCATCCGCCAAGCTCGTGTGCCCCTACCACCAGTGGACATATGAGCTCGACGGGCGTTTGCTGTTCGCCCGGCAGATGGGCGATGATTTCGATGCGAGCCAGTTCAGCCTGAAAACGGTTCATTGCGAGAGTGTCGGCGGTTACATCTTCATCTGCCTTGCCCAGGTCGCTCCGGATTTCGGTCCGACACGCGCCATGCTCGACCCCTATCTTGCACCGCATCGCCTGACCGAAACGAAGGTCGCCTTCCAGAGTTCGATTGTCGAGAAGGGCAACTGGAAGCTCGTGTGGGAAAACAACCGCGAGTGCTATCACTGCGTCGCCAACCATCCGGAGCTGTGCAAGACGTTTCCGGAAGCGCCGAGCGCTCACTGGTATCCAGGGTTCCAAGGATGATCCTGAAATCGTCGCACACTGGGACAGGTGCGAGGCCGCCGGGCTGCCCAGTGTGTTCCGCATTGCCGATGACGGTCAATACCGCGCCACGCGTGTACCGCTTATTCAGGACGCCGAGAGCTACACGCTTGAGTGGCAAGCGCGCGGTCGGGCGGCAGCTCAGTGACGATGTGAACGCAAAGCATATCGGCTCGCTTTTGCTTTACCACTATCCGACGACCTGGAACCATATCCTCGGCGACCACGCGATCTCCTTCCGCGTGCTGCCGCTCGGTCCCGACGAGACGCAGGTCACGACCAAGTGGCTGGTACACAAGGATGCGGTCGAAGGCGTCGACTACAATATCGAGGAACTGACGCATGTCTGGCTCGAGACCAATGACCAGGATCGCCGTATCGTCGAGGAAAATGCCTTCGGCATCCGCTCGCCCGCCTATGAACCCGGCCCTATTCGGTCGAGCATGAGGGCGGCGTGCTGCAGTTCCTCGAATGGTACAGCAATGCGATGGAAACCCGGCTCTCCGGCGACACCAAACTCAGCAAGGTAGCATAATGAATATGACGCTTTCTCAGAATTACCCGCACCTCGATCAGATGCAGCCGTGGAACGACCGGCTGCATTTGCTGGAGTGCCTGTCGGTCATCGAGGAAGCGCCCAATGTGAAGACATTCACCTTCAAGTCCGACAATCATAACTGGTTCCGCTATGAGCCGGGCCAGTTCATGACCTTCGAACTGCCGGTGCAGCCGGAAGCCGTGCTGCGCACCTATACGCTCTCCTCTTCAGCCGTCACGGCCATTCACGATCGCCGTGACGGTCAAGGCGCAGGAAGACAGTATCGGCACGCGCTGGATGCTGGATCACCTGACGCCGGGCGTGCGGCTGAAGGCCTTCGGCCCGCTCGGCGACTTCTCGATGCGCAAGCATCCTGGCGCAAAGTATCTGTTCATCTCAGCCGGGTCGGGCATCACGCCGATGATGTCGATGACCCGCTGGATGCACGATTGCGCGCCGCAGAGCGATATCAGTTTCGTCACCTGCGCACGCCGTCCGAGCGACATCATTTTCCGCAAGGAACTCGAATATCTCACGAGCTGCATGCCCAACCTGAAGCTCGGCTTTCCTTATCAAGGAGCACGAGATGGGACAGGTCTGGACGGGCATCCGCGGCCGGCTCGAAGCGCCCAAGCTGCCGTTGCTCGCGCCGGACTTCAAGGACCGGACCATCTTCTGCTGCGGGCCGGAAGGCTTCATGCGGGATGTCCGCGCCATGCTTGAGTCGTCCGGCTTCGACATGTCGCATTATCATCAGGAGAGTTTCGGTCCTGCCGCCGAACCGGTCCTGCCGATGCTGGACGTCATTTCAACGGAAGTTGCCGAAGCCACATCGACCGTAACTTTTTCGATGTCGGGAATGGATGTGCCTTGCGGAGCGGGTGAGACGATTCTCGAAGGCGGCCCGCGGCGCCGGCATCCGTATTGCCGCTGCGTGCGAATCCGGCTTGTGCGGCACCTGCAAGGTCATGAAGATTTCCGGCGATGTCGACATGGATCACAATGGCGGCATTCTCGATGAAGAGATCGATGAAGGTTATGTCCTTGCCTGCTGCTCCAAACCGCTCGGCAATGTCGAGATCGAAGCCTAGAGTCAATGCCTTCTCATCCTCAGGATATTACTTAATGTGATCGGCTGCATGTGCTAGTATCCAGCACATGAATTTGCGTTCCGTCGATCTTAATCTCCTCGTCGTGCTGGACGCACTTCTCGATGAGGCGCATGTATCGCGTGCGGCGGACCGGCTTGGTCTGTCGCAGCCGGCCGCATCGAGTGCGCTGGAACGCTGCCGCCAGCTTTTCAACGACCCGTTGCTGGAACGTGGCAAGGGCATGATGAGGCTGACGCCGAAAGCAGAATCGCTGCGTGTGCCGATCAAGAATTTGCTGGCCGAGGTCAATGCCGTGCTCGATCCGCCGGCCGTGGACCTTGCCACCTTGCGCCAGACAGTGCGCATTGTCATGGCGGATTACCCGGCAGTGGTCATCATCGGCGCCCTGCATCAGGAACTTGCAAAGTCGGCGCCCGCGATAGATCTGGTGATCCGGCCGTGGCATGGCGGGCCCGCCGACGCCCTTGATGCGCTTGCCAAGGGAACGATTGACCTGGCCGCCTCAGTGTTTCCGAAAATCGATGTTTCGTTCAGGCGGCATGAACTGCTGCAGGAACATTACGTGGTGATGATGCGCAAGGATCATCCGGCGGCCGGCGGTTTCAATCTCGAAAAATGGCTGGCATTTCCCCATGTGCTGGTCTCCGGCCGCGGCCATACCAAGGGCGACCTGGACGATGCACTCGCGGCGCATGGCAGAGAACGCCGCGTTGGCATTGTCGTGCCGAGTTTTCTGATGGTGCCGCCGCTCTTGGCTCGAGTCCAACCTGATAGCGATGATCCCGAGCCTTTGTGTTCCAAAGGATGCTGCGGAGCGCTTTGTCGTGTTCAAGCCGCCGATTCCGGTCGACGGATTCACCCTGCATCTTGCCTGGCATGTACGGCGGGACCAGGATCCTGCCGTACAGCTTGTTGCCAACATCATTCAGCGTTTGCTTGGAACGCCTCGCGACTAGAACACCACCGTCTTGTGGCCGTTGAGCATGACGCGGGATTCAAGGTGTTTCTTGACCGCCCGTGCCAGTACCCGGCTTTCGATGTCGCGGCCGGTGGCGACGAAATCCTCGGCGCTCATGGCATGGCTGACCCGCTCGGTCTCCTGCTCGATGATCGGACCCTCGTCGAGATCCGGGGTGACGTAGTGGGCGGTGGCGCCGATCAGCTTGACGCCGCGCTCGTGCGCCTGGTGATAGGGCTTTGCCCCCTTGAAGCTCGGCAGGAAGGAGTGGTGGATATTGATCACCTTGCCATAAAGCCGCTTGGAGAGATTGTCGGACAAGACCTGCATGTAACGGGCAAGGATGACGAGATCGGCACCACTGTCCTTGACGATCTTCAGGAGCAGCTCTTCCTGTTCCTTCTTGTTGTCCCTTGTCACCGGCAAGACGTGATAGGGGATGCCCTCATGTTCGGCAAAGCGGCGGCTGTCCTCGTGGTTGGAGACGATCGCCGCCACCTCGGCATCGAGCCAGCCGACCTTGATCTGGTAGAACAGGTGCAACAGGGCATGGTCGAACTTCGACACCATGATGATGATCTTCGGCTTCTTCGCCTGATCGGCCAGGGTGGTTTTCATGTCGAAGCGGTCGATGGCTGGCTTGAGCGCCCGTTCCACGTCGTCCTTGGTCGTGCCTTCGGCAGCAGTGAAGGCAATACGCATGAAGAAGCGGTTGGTCTGCCGGTCCCAGAACTGGTTGCTCTCGGCGATATTGGCACCGGTGCTGGCGAGCTCCGTCGTCACCGAAGCGACGATGCCCGGACGATCTTCGCAGGCAAGAGTAAGCACGAAACGATGCGCATGTTCGGCCGCTTTTGATGCGGTTGAATGGTTCAGGGGCTGATGATCCATAGGCTAAACTCCAGGAAGCTCTTTCAGAAAACGGTCCAGTTCGTCACGCGGAATTCCAACCACATGTTCGGGCCCCGGATAGTTTTGCGCGTGCACATCTGCGACAAACTCGGAGAAGGCTGCGACTCTCTCCTGCTGCAGACGGTCATATTCGGCGGTGAAGTTGCGATAGACCTTGGCATGGCGCGGGTAATGACCGCGATTTGAACCGAGAACGTCTGTTGCAAAGAGATATTGCGCGTCGCAGCCAGCACCTGCTCCCATCGAGATCATGAACATCGATGTGCGCTCGGAAATGGCAGCCGCGATGTCGACGGGAACCACCTCGATTTCAGCCGCGAAGGCGCCTGCTTCTTCAAGCGACTTGGTCTGCCGCCAGATTTCCAACGCACTCTGCGCAGTCTTGCCCACGGCCTTGAAGCCGCCGGTCCAGGTCGCCCTGGACGGTATCAGCCCGACATGGCCGCAGACGGGAATCCCTTCATCGCGCATCCTGCGTATGGTTGTGAAGCTGGCGGCGCAATAGACGGCGTCGCCACCGGCACGAAGCGCCTGGAAGGCAGCCCGCATATAATCTTCAGCGGTAACGAACTGCCCATAGTCAAGACCGGGAAAAGTGAATGCCGATGGCGCGGCATCGCGAAACTCCGGTGTCAGGAGTGCTGGCGGTACTGACAACATGTCGACGCCAGCACGCTCCGCCGCTTCTGCCTCTTCAAGCGTTTCCACGCGCAGCATTGTCAGCTGGCGCCTGCCCTTCAATGCGAGTATGTCCGCGACAGTCGGTCTTTTGCTCTTCATTTTTTATCCGGTCTATGCCGCGAGAAGCGATTTGAGTTTGACGTCCGATGCCGCAAGCTGATCGCGATCCGGCCTGACGCTCCGTGCAATCAACATCTCGGCGAGCCGGATATCCTTGGCAACTGCATTGCCCGGGCCGATGCCGCTGGCGGCAACGAGGCGGCCATCTTCAGCAAGGTGAAAGAGGATGAAAGCACCATCGCCGAGGTCTCGGCGAATTGTTTGCGTTCCTTCGTCGGCAAGACCTGCGACCTGCAGACCAAGCTCATACTGATCTGACCAGAACCACGGAACCGCCTGGTGCGGCTCAAACGCGCCGAGCATGTTGCGTGCGGCCAGAGCGCCCTGTTCCTGTGCATTTCGCCAGGCTTCCAGCCGCACGCGCCGCCCGCCATAGATGGCAAGCGGGAAGGCGCAGCAATCGCCGGCTGCGTATATATTGGGGTCATTGGTCTGCAGCCATTCATTGACGACAATGCCGTTGCCGGTTTCAAGACCCGACGCTTCTGCCAATGCTGTGACCGGAGTTGCGCCAATGCCGATCACGGCGAGCTCGGCAGCGATGACGTTACCGCTTGAAAGCGTGATCGCAACGTTGTCTGAATTGTCCGTAATGGAAACAATCCCGGTGTTGCAGAGGATGTTGACGCCTTCACTGCGATGACGTGCGTCTATGACATTAGCGATTTCTGCGGGAACCCCACGCATCATGATCCGGGTCTGCGCCTCGATGACTGTCACTTTAGCGCCGCGTTTACGGGCGCTTGCCGCAAGTTCGAGTCCGATAAAGCCACCGCCAACAATGACGATCCGGGCATCGGGCTGAAACCGCGCACGAATGGCGATGGCATCGTCGAAACTACGAAGGGTGACGCAATGCTTGCTGTTTGCGGCAAGCGGCAGGGCGCGGGAGATTGCTCCTGTCGCGAGCAAGAGGCGGTCGTAATCGATCTGCCGGCCGTCTTCGAGCACGACGCGCTTCGCTGAACGGTTGATCGCCGACACGGTGGATTCGGAGATGAAATTGATGCGCTTCTCGTTGAAAAGTTCTTCGTCTGCGATCGTTCTGGGCAAGGGATGCGCATCGGAGACTATAGCATCCTTCGATAGTGGAGGGCGCTCATAGGGGAGATGCTTCTCGGTTCCGATCAGCGTCACCGGTCCCTCATAACCATTTTCCCGCAATGCAAAGGCGGCACGCGCGCCGCACTCTCCGGCACCAATGATGACCATTCCGTGTTGCATGGCGATCACCCAACCTCGATAAGGACTTTGCCCGCCTCGACCCTGACCGGATAGGTCCTGAGGTTGACGCAGACGGGGGCGCCCTTGGCCTCGCCGGTCTTGTAGTTGAACCGGCCATTGTGCTTGGGGCATTCGATGATCTCGTCCATTACCAGGCCGTCCGCAAGGTGGATGTGCTCATGGGTGCACAGGCCGTCCGTTGCAAAAAACTCGTCGTCGGGGCTGCGGTAGATCGCGAACGTACGTCCGGCATGGTCAAAGCGCATGACATCTTCCTCGTCGATGTCGTCGGATGCGCACGCCTCTATCCAGTTGCTCATGGTCATTCCTCCCTGATGTCTTGATCGTTATTCAGCCGCTGCTGCCACGAGTTCGTTATGGAACTCTTCGCGGTAAGGCTTTGCAGTGGGCGGCAATTCGCGCTTGAGGAAATAGTCCTCGTTGCGCAACTGGCGCAGGAACGCCGGAACCATCTCGCGATAAGCATGCAAAATCGATGGGTTGGCAGCAGGCAGGTCGTGTTTGATCATCGCATGCAGTTGCGGCAGTGCATGATAGGGCACCATCGGAAACATGTGATGCTCGACGTGATAATTCATGTTCCAGTAGATGAACCGGCTGATGGGGTTCATAAGCACGGTGCGGCTATTCAGCCGGTGATCGGTAACATTGTCGGCGAGCCCGCCATGCTGCAGGAGGCCGGTGAGAACGTGATGCCATGCGCCATAGAGGCGGGGCAGGCCGATCAGCACAAGGGGAAGGATCGATCCCGTGTAGATTGATAGCCCAATGGTAACGGCATAGATGGCAGACCATATCCGCGCGATGCGGATGGTTCTCGGCTGTTCCTGTTCTGGGATGAAGGTCTTCTCTTCGGCGCTGATGACACCAAACGTATTGCGGACGAGGTCGTTCAGTGCATGCCAGACGTCAAGAATCCCGAAGAAATTCAGCACGACACGCAGAAGGTCGGGCGGACGCATCACTGCGATTTCCGGGTCGCGGCCGACGATGACCGTATCGGTATGGTGGCGGGTATGGCTCCAGCGCCAGGTGACCGGATTGCGCATGATCATGAAGCAAGCGATTTCGTAGACGGCGTCATTCATCCACCGGGTCTTGAATGCCGTGCCGTGGCCGCACTCATGCCAGCGGCTGTCCGATGCGGAACCGTAAAGCACGCCGTAGGCAAGAAAGAATGGCACGCAGAGCCATGTTCCCCAGAAAGCGACGCCAAGGCCGGCGAAAATCACCATGCTGCCAAGCCAGATCGCCGTGTCGCGGATCGCCGGGCCATCGGAGCGCTTCATCAGCTCCTTCATCTGTTTGCGGGGGATGTCGGTATGGTACCACTCGGCTGCAGCGAGGCCCGATTCGACTGCCAAGCGGGCGTCGCGGCCGATAAGGCTATAATCCCGTTTGGTTGGCATTGCGGGCACAGCTGTATTCATTGCGAGACCTCCCTGATCATGCAACGGAAAGGCATCTGCTCTCCGGCTGAATAGCGGGGATATTACGCTTGCGCTCAACTCGCCTCAATCAGCAATGATAATATTCTATCATTTTCAATCAATGATTGGTATTTTCGGATGATAGATTCTATCATGGAGAGCAAAAGGTGGCAAACAGGCCAACAATTGCCGATCTGGCGCGTGAGTCCGGAGTCAGTGTTGCGACGGTGGACCGCGTGCTGAACAACCGGTTGCCGGTGCGCGAGGAGACGGCGCGGCGGGTTTACGAGGCCGCCAACAATATTGGCTACCATGCCGCCGGATTGATCCGTCAACGCATGCGACAGGAATTGCCGGAGTACAGGCTTGGCTTCCTGCTGCAGAAGCCGGGGCATCACTTCTACCAGGAATTCGCGCGCGAGATCGAAAGCGCCGTTGCCGAGGCGCCGCATTTTCGTGGAGTGCCGGTCATTGATTTCTGTGCGTCGCAGGGACCGGACGACATAATCGCCAAGCTCAAATCGCTGGCCGGGCGTTGCCGTGCGATAGGCTTGGTCTGCCCGGACCACCCGGCAATTACCGTGGCGGTCGACGAACTCAGGGCAAAAGGCATCGCGGTTTTCTCGCT
Source organism: uncultured Alphaproteobacteria bacterium (assembly GCA_963777425.1). GTDB lineage: Bacteria > Pseudomonadota > Alphaproteobacteria > Rhizobiales > Rhizobiaceae > Phyllobacterium. The sequence continues at coordinate 173,333 of CAVZQS010000010.1, forward strand.
ACTTTCGGATTTCGCTGCCGGAGTTCGTGAGGGCTATGTCGGCGTGAATAACCGAAAGGTTGGGCGTACAGCGGCCTGGATGATCACGAAAACGGCGAAAAAGCCGGGTAAAGTCGCGCTTTTCGTCGGAAGTCATCGCTTTCACGGCCATGAATTGCGCGAAATCGGCTTCCGATCGTTTTTTCGCGAACAGGCACCGGAATTCACCGTACTCGACACGATGGTCAATCTCGAGACGCGCCAGATCACCCATGAGGCCATGCTCGAACTGCTCCGCCGCCACCCCGACCTCGCCGGATGTTACGTGGCGGGCGGCGGCATGGAGGGAGCAATCGCTGCCTTGCGCGAAAGCCAGATAGATCCGCCGCCAGTGATGATCGTCAATGAAATTACGCCGGAATCGCGGGCGGCGCTGGCGGACAACATCGTCACGATGGCGATTGCCACGCCGCTGCCGCGGCTCTGCCGGGAGCTGGTGGAACTGATGTGCCACGCGATCGAGCGCGGCGCTACCAATGGGCCGGGCGAAACCTTCCTGCCGTTCGACATTTACCTGCCGGAGAACATCTGACGGGCAATTGCACGCGGCTACACCAAAGTTTCCCGCGTTGGTAGAGATTCTTGTACCAGAATGGCGAATTGTTGTTCCATCTTGGCGGTTTCTCGTACGAAATCGGTCTGTTCGCGTACAAAAGGCGTTCCCGATCGCGCCGAGCTTGTTCGTTTGTCATCGGAAGCCGGAATTTATCAGAATTGATAGTTTTTCTGATAGGATTTTGATTGACGGCAAGGCGGCCCCGACAGATGGTTGCGCCGACATTTGCCGCCCGTTGCAACCACCGGCAGCAATCTCTTTTAGGCACCCCCGGAGGTATTTGGATGACCGACACAATTTCTCACCCCGTTTTTGCGATCAACCACATGGTCGCCCCCAAACTTGCACCGCGCGATTTTTTCCAACTGGCCAAATCGCTCGGCCTCAGTGATGTCGAGATCCGTAACGACCTCGATGGCAATGCCATCCTCAATGGAACACCAGCGGCGGAAGTCCGGGCTCTGGCCGAAGAGGCAGGCGTTCGCATCGCCACCATCAATGCGCTGCAGCGCTTTAACGAATGGACGCCGGAGCGTGAGAGGGAAGCGATCGAGCTTACCGATTATGCTAAGGATGTTGGTGCAACGGCGCTGGTGCTGGTCCCGGTCAATGACGGTTCGGGTCAACAGGATGGCGAGCGCCAGGCGAACCTTCGAACCGCCTTGAAGGCGCTGAAGCCGATCCTTGAGACCCGCGGCCTGATTGGTTTCGTCGAGCCGCTGGGCTTCGAGATATGTTCGCTGCGTTCCAAGCGCGAGGCCGCTGAGGCTATCGAGGCGGTCGGCGGGCAAGGGCGGTTCAAGCTGGTGCACGACACGTTCCACCACCATCTCGCAGGTGAACCGGACCTCTTTCCGGCGCTAACCGGCCTCGTCCATATTTCCGGTGTGACCGATCCCGCTGTCACGATCAGCGATATGCGCGACCCGCATCGGGTGCTGGTCGATGCTGACGACCGGCTGGGCAATATCGACCAGATCCGGGCCCTGCTCGATCAGGGCTATAACGGCCTGTTTTCGTTCGAGCCATTTGCGAGGGAAGTACAGGAACTGAAAAATCCCGCCGAAGCGATCTTCGCCAGCATGGACAATATCAAGGCGCGATTGATCTGACGAATGTGACGGGGCCGGTGCAAGCGCCGACCCCAGATTCTGCAACGTCTATTTACCCAGCAGCTCGAATTCTGCAATTCTGACAGGGCCGCCATTGAACTGAATAGAGTATTGGCTATAGGCGCCAGGCGATTTGATCGCAAATGGACGGGTCTGGCGCCGCCAGGTTAATTGCTCGCCGATGCGCTTATCAAGCTCGACCAGTTCGGACCCTCCATTGGACGCTGCCCGGCACCTCGGTTCAGGGCCTCAAGATCACGCATGCCGATGACTTCGCCTATCACGATCCGGTGGACAAATCGGTCAGCAAGAACAGGGCATCCGCGTCCTGTTCGAAGGCGGCTCCGCGTCGTCTTCCGCCTGTCGGGCACCGGCACGTCCGGCGCTACGATCCGCGTCTATATCGAACGCTACGAACCCGATCCGAAGCGCCACGATCTCGAAACACAAGGCGCGCTTGCCGATCTCATCCGCGCCGCACATGACCTAGCGGACATCAAAGGGCATACGGGACGTGATGAGCCGAGCGTGATTACGTAATTCAGGGCAGGTTTTGTTGGCGCGCCGGGCCACTTGCAGCGCGGCGCCCCAAAACTCAATCCTTCTTGTCGAACCTCTTGCGCAGGAAGGTGAGAGTAGCCGCCAGCATCTCGTCGAAGAGTTTGGCGGATTTCGTTGTCTCGAACGAATGATCCATGGGCCGTATCCACATTTCCTCCTCGCCCTCATGATATTTCAGCAGAAGATTTCCCAAATAAGGCTGTGGCGCCACGACGGTATCGGCCGTGCCGGCAGAGACAAATAGCGGCCCGTGGTACTTGGCAATTTCGGTCACCGGGTCGGTGCTGTAAACGCCTTCGAAAAAGCCTTGCTTCAGACCGTTGCGCAGACGCTCCCCGGTTGTCAGACCGGCCCGCAAGTTATTTGCTCCGAATATCCCCGCATAGGTTTCGGGCGGTGTCGTAACCGCATTCCAAAGGCCGACAGCCTGTAAATCCGGTGTCCGTCCTGCGAGACCGGCCGCTATCAGCCCGCCCTGGCTCCAACCAACAGCGGCGATCCGCTTGCCGTTGACGCGTTTGTCGGACTCGAGAAACGAAACGGCCTTAGCCGCGTCAGCGATCTGCGTTTCGAACGTCGTATTGGCCCAGGGAAATGCAGTTGTTTGGCTCCTGCCCGAACCGCGATAATCGATGCACAAGCTGGCATAGCCTTGCACCGCCCAAAGCCGCTGCACCCGTCCAAATAACTTTTCGCCGGTGCCGGCAACGTCGTCGTTACTGCAAGACCCGGTATATCCGTGTAAAAGCAGGACAACCGGCGCTGGTGACTTACCCACCGGTAGAGCGAGTGTTCCAATCACCTTGGTCCCGTCAACGATGAAATCAACCGCTTCGTGCTTGACCTCGAAAGGCGGCTCGGGTTCTGGGGCGACGATTATCAGTGGAACGACTGGCAAGTCGACGTCGCTTTTTGTCTCTTTGCCGGTATCGCCCGACTGGTGCGGGGCCGCATTTACGGTCGTTCCCGGGGTGCCCACCTTTGCTGGGTCGTTGTCGTCCCCCAAAGAAGTGGTAGCGTGTCCATTGATCGCGACATCCGTACCAAAGGTGGATGCCGATGGCGCTGTCGACGTTTTTTGCTCGTTGCAACCCGAAAAAATGGCTATGGCAAGACATGTTAAAAATACTGTCCGATGAAATCGTGGCACGACATATTTCCCTTAAACGGTTTTCGAATTTGGGTGGGCCAGACGACGGAATCCGGAGCCGCCCTTATGCGGATGGCGCGACAAGCCAAGCGTCGTTACGCGAGGCGTTGATCTAACGAAACTCGGCAGACAGGCCGCCTGTTTGCCGAGTGTGGTTGTTCCACTCTTCAGTACGCTACATCCGCTGCGTTGATGCCGAAGATATGCAGTTGTTTGGATTGCTGTTTGTAGTAGCTGGCGATCTCCGGCAGCTGGATTTTCGTGATCTTCTTCGGTCCGCCCAAATTGAAGGACTGATAGAAGATGCGATGAACTGTGGTGTCAGTATTGCCTTGCCAACCGAAACGCCCGGTTGCTTCGTAGACGACCCGATAGCCGGCCCCCTTTGCGCCATCACTGACATAAGCACCCAGCTTGTCAGCATCGGTTGCGCCTTTGGGCTGCGCCGTCGATTTCGTGTAACTGTTCGCTGATGTCCAATTCGGCAGGGACAACTCCACTGTCTCGGTCGTGTTGTCGTCGAACGTCAATGTCGCGGTTCCGCCCCCCTCACCATCGGTGCCCGAACCGAGGACAAACAATGTATTGCCCTCCAAAGGCTTATCGAAGGTAATCGTCTGGCCATAGGCAATGACATTGTCGCGGCCGAGGTTCACTTTGGCCGATCGGGGCAGCGGATCGAATAGTTCCGCAATGAGTTTCAGCCCGTCGGACGTGTCGTCGGCAAGTTTCAGATTGGTTCCATTGTAGCTATATCCGCCGCGGTCAAGGGATGCGGTGACACAGGAGCCCGCAGTGCCGCGGATGCCGCAATTGTTGAATCCGGCCTGGACGCCCTTGAATAGTGGAGGCGACCAGTTCTTGCCCTTTGCCGGCGACAGCGGTTCATTGGCCTGCGCTGCGCCCCATTGTGTTGCCTCAGCACCGAGCTTGAAGGTCACTTTGTGGGTTGCGACGAGCTTATCCAGCGGCAGCCAGGTAGAATCGTGCAACACCCCGTCGAGGGTCATTTCCCTGATATAGGTGGCGGGCGCCGCGGGCGCATCGATCACCACTTTCTTCGTGCCATCCGCGAGGGAGAGTGTTGTTTTCGGAAAAACGGGGGAGTGGAGGGTGAGGCCCGGCACGCCCGGTATCTCCGGATAGAGGCCGATGGCACCCCAGACATACATGACCGAGAGCGAGCCGAGATCGTCGTTGCCGGCAAGACCATCGGGTTTGAGCGAAAACACCTCGTTGACCATGCGCCGTACAACCTTTTGCGTGCCAGCCGGGTTTTGCGCCCAGTTGTAGACCCACGGTGATGTGAACGAGGGCTCATTGCCGAGATAGGCGTAATCGTGACCCTGACCCGCATTGATGTAAGTGAAGAACCTGTCCAGCCGATCGGAGGTCTTTTTCGGCCCGCCCAGCGTCTCGACAAGGCCGGCGAGATCGTACGGCACCATCCACATATATTGCTCTGCTGTCCCCGAGACCATGCTGCCATTCGTCCAGCGGCTGGTATTGAACAGGTTTTTCCAGCTCTGAGCGCGGGCGATCAGGCGGTCGCCATTCTCATTGTCGCCGAGCAGCTTCGCAAAATTGCCCACGGCAAAATCGCCATTGGCATATTCAATGGTCGTCGAGGTCGGCCCCCAGCCTTCGGATACGGCGTAGCCGTAAAAGTATTGCGCGTCCGGCCCCAATTGATGTAATTCCCCTGGCAATTCGTCGTGGGATTGTCAGCAGCATTCAACATCAGTTCGTGGGCGGAAGCAGTGTCGAAATTCCTTGCGCCGAATGCATAGGTCTGGGCGACGATAATTGGGCCTGAATCGCCCGGCATGACGCCCATTTCGTAGTCGTTGTTGGACCAGCGGGGTATCGCACCGCAGACTTTGCCGACATCGACAAGGGATTGCGCCACGTCGCCAGCTTCTTTCGGGAAGAACAATGCCTGGAACGGCGCAAGCGACCGATATGTATCCCAGGCGGAATAGTTGGCGTAGTAAACTTGCCCTTCCCGGGTCTTGGAAACTTCATGCTTGAAGCTCATATATTCGCCATTCACGTCACTGGCGACATTGGGTGCCAGCAGCGAACGGTAGAGGAAGGTATAGAGCCGTTTCTTATGCTCGGTGAAGTATTCCTTATCCTTGCCGGTGGCTGCAGCGAAATCGACCTTGATCGCGCCGAGTTTTTTGTTCCAGACAGCCTTGGCAACCTGGTGCGCGGTCTCGAAGCTCCAGTCCTTGACGCTTTCGGCGTCGACATTCAATTTGGCATTTTCCTGACTGACGAAGGAAACGCCGATCTTCATCATGACCGGCGTTTCCTTTCCGGGTTCCGTCTTGAATTCCAGCGCCGTCTTGCCGTTCACCTTTGTAAGAGTGAAATCACGATTGAATTCAGCATAAATATAGGCTTGTGGGTTGTCATATATTCTATTCATTGCGCAGAAGTTTCCGGCTTGGGTCGTCCCGGTAACGGCGCGGGTGGAACCATTGACGGCGGTGATGTTTCCGGATGCGGACCTTCGCGTATTGGTTCTGGTCGGATCAATCATCAGATAGGCTTTGCCATCAGCCGGATAGGTGAACCGGCCAAAGCCGGTGCGTGCGGTCGCGGTCAGTTCGACATTGACGTTCGAATCGAGCTTAACCTGATAGTAGCCTGCGGAGGCGCTCTCATTGGCATGGCTGAATGGCAGTCCCTTGCCAAGATCAAACTTTGCTTCGGTCAAGGGAACAACGGGAAACTCGCCGCCATTCCCGTTGCAGCCTGCGCCATTCATGTGGGTGAGGCTGAAACCCTTGATCCCGCTGACCTTGCCGGCGTTTTTCCAGTAGTAGCCGGAGGGCCAGTCATCGGGGCTGTCGTTCCATTGCAGCCAATTGTCAGGCGCCCAGTAAACCATACCGAAAGGAGCGGCAGCGCCCGGAAACAGCGATCCGCCCTTGCCCTTGGGGACGGCGATCCGTCAGGCATATCGAGCACGCCGTCTTCCGTACCGGCGAACTGGTCGACATATTGAGTGAGGTCTTCGGCGGGTAACAGCTTTTCCGGATCGGCTGGTGCGGGACCATCTTCCTTGGGTAACGTGGGCTTTACTGCTAACACGGGGTCCGGATTGTTAGTGGGTGCAAAGGTTCCCGCCGCATCGTTATTCTTGTTGTCGTCGCCGTTGCAGCCGGCGAGCATCGTGCAGCCGAGCAAGCCGGCAAGCAGCGTCTTTTTGATGATCATGGATTCCTCCCGAATGAATAAAATATGCTTTTGAGAAAAGGGCGTTGTACGATTTCAATCGATTTAATATGCGGTCGTGTTTAAATTGGTTTCAGGTTCCTCGTATCAAAGGGTTCAGCTGGATGCGTGTCGGCTCAATCGAGCGGGTCCGTCATGCTGCTGCACCGTTGCGTGCAGTTGCAATGCCAGTTCAGGGCGATGTCTATTGCCTGTCGCGCGCAAGGCTCCCCCCTCTCCGCAACCATCCTCCAGAATTGACGAGACTTATCGCTGAGCCAAAATCGCGTCAATTATCCCAAAGTCTAAGGGCATGTTGCGAATCGCGCGTGGCTCTATTCGATCAGAAGCAGGCCGCGCTTCCTGTCGCCATCGAACGTGTCCACGGCTGAGAACAGGCGTTCGCGCTCGATGAGCCAGGGCCTGAAGTTTTCATTCACATCGAGCACGAAGACCATGTCTTCAGCCTCCAGATATCCTCCGATCGGGGAATGGTGGCCGGCGCCGTCACCGAAGACCTTCTCCCTGGTGAAGTTCACGATGTAGCGACGGTTTGTATCGTTAGCGTGCAGCATGTGCTGGCGGAAGGCGTCAGGCGTCAGATCGCGGAGCACGGAAACCTTCCTGCCGGTATGCCGGCGTGCAACTTCGGCAAGTTCATCGAGTGTGAGCCCCATGATGCAATAGCCGGTCCAGCACTTTCCTGTTCCGTCAAGGACCGCGGCTTCGGTGATCTCTTCTTCGCCGAGAGAACGGAAGACGTTGGCGAGGCTTGCCGGGCCGCATCGCGAGCCATTGGACTGCCAGCTGATATGCGACCGGTAGGCCGCGGCGGCTGGTAAGCGCCAGGCGCGATCGATCAATACCGGCGTGCGGTTGACCGAAGATTCGATAGCCGCCGGGGACACGGCGGTTTGGCCGGTGACGACAAATACCGCCCCCGCCAGCAAAGCGGCGCATGCGAACACGCCGAAAATCAATAGACGCTTCATGGAACAGATCCCGGCAGCCTTGTTACAGCCTTACGCGTCGTCCGCCGCCTGTCCAGCCCGAAGAGCTTCCGCCTTGCCTTCGAGGTCCTTGACCTGCTCGGTTTCCCATAGGCTGGCCATCGGCCGGAGAGCCACGATGTTGGTCAGGCGGTAAGCGGACCTCAGTTCCGATTCAGCGTCGCTTGTCGGCAAGACATAGCGGCAGACAGGATTGCCTGCGTGCATTCCAATCAGTTGCCGGTTCCGGGCGAGCCAAAACTGCTCGACAGTCAGGGTAGAGGGGTCAATGCCAAAATAGACGCGGATCGGCTTGTCCATCGTGTGCTTTCGTATTTCTCTCGATTGCACCGTTGTCGTCCTCAACGTTGAAACCTCAAGACAAGCGCGTGCCCGCCCGGAATGCAAGAGGCGTAAGCCCAAATGATTAGGTTTCCGACGAGGTGAACCTGAGGGCGCCATTGGGAGCGACCATGTTTATTAATTGACCTGTATCTCTCGAATCCCGCTTGACGCTGCGGTTATAAAATGGAATAAATATTTCAGAAACTGAGCGTGGCGGTCTGTATATTCCGTAATCGGCGTTCAGGATCGAGTTGCGCGAAACTTCGCGCACTCTCCGTGACCGGGATTTCGCAAGCCAAGGGTAGGTGGCCGCGTACAGGAAGGCATGGAGAATCCGGACTAAACCGGTGTGCCAAAAACACGGTGTAATTGGGCACCAATTGTGGAGGAGATAAAATGAGAAAGCTTTTGTTGGGCGTGGCTGTTTCGGCCTTGATGAGCAGCGCGGCGATGGCCGAAAATATTGGTATTTCCATGGCGCGTTTCGATGACAACTTCCTGACCGTGCTGCGCAATGGTATGCAGGACTATGCCAAGACCGTCGATGGTGTGACACTGCAGGTTGAGGACGCACAAAACGACGTCGCCAAACAGCAGAGCCAGATCCAGAATTTCATCGCCTCCAAGGTCGACGCGATCATCGTCAATCCGGTCGATACGGATGCGACAGTGGCCATGTCGAAGCTTGCCGCCGATGCAGGCATTCCACTGGTTTACGTCAACCGCGAGCCGGTGAACGTGAACGAACTCCCGGAAAAGCAGGCCTTCGTGGCTTCGAACGAAGTCGAGTCCGGCACGCTCGAGACCAAGGAAGTCTGCCGTCTGCTCAAGGGCAAGGGCAAGGTTGTCGTCATGATGGGCGAATTGTCCAACCAGGCTGCACGCCAGCGCACCAAGGACATTCATGATGTGATCGCCACGGACGAGTGCAAAGGCCTTGAAATCGTGGAAGAACAGACGGCTAACTGGGAGCGCACGCAGGGTTCCGACCTGATGACGAACTGGCTCTCGGCCGGTCTCGAATTCGATGCCGTCATCTCCAACAATGACGAAATGGCCATCGGCGCGATCCAGGCCCTCAAGGCGGCCGGACGCTCGATGGACTCGGTTGTCATTGGAGGCGTTGACGCTACGCAGGATGCGCTTGCCGCCATGGCTGCCGGCGACCTCGACGTGACGGTGTTCCAGAATGCCGCCGGTCAGGGTCAGGGTGCGGTGGACGCCGCGCTGAAGCTTGCCAAGGGCGAGAAAGTCGAGACTAAGGTCTATGTTCCCTTTGAGCTCGTTACACCCGATAATCTCTCGAAGTACCAGAAGTCAAACTAGGAGACCTTGCCAATCCACCCTGGCGGGCGTCTGAAGCGGTTTTCGTTTCCGGTGCTCATGGACGAAAAATCCACTGCGCTCCGGTTCGCGAAAGCCGCACCATCTGCCTCGTCAGGCTGAATTCTCAACAGGTCTCCTGAGCCTGTGACATCAAAGCGGAACGCATCAATCCGGTGCGTTCCGGTATATACTGAATTCACGCAATTCCGGACGGAAAACCGCTTTGCGCTTTCCTGGAATTGCTCAAGAGCCTCTCTGGGAGGAGATGATCATGTCAGTCAGTCCCTCGACCATGGCCGCGGTGCGCGCCAGTGGTGCTGTGCCGCAGGCGGAATTTCTCCTGAATGCGGAGAATGTCCGCAAGGAATTTCCCGGCGTGCTTGCGCTCGACAATGTGCAGTTCCGGCTGAAGCGCGGCACAGTGCACGCGCTGATGGGCGAGAACGGTGCCGGCAAATCCACCCTGATGAAGATTCTCGCTGGAATATATATTCCAGATCAGGGTGAGGTTTACCTGAAGGGCCTGCCGATCCGCCTCAAATCGCCTCTGGATGCTCTGGAGAATGGCATCGCCATGATCCACCAGGAACTCAACCTGATGCCGTTCATGACGGTGGCAGAAAATATCTGGATCCGGCGCGAGCCGAAGAACGGCTTCGGTTTCGTCGATCACGGCAAGATGTACGACATGACCGCCGATCTGTTCAAGCGGCTCAATATCACGCTCGATCCGGAAAGCCAGGTGCGCGACCTGAGTGTGGCCAACCGGCAGATGGTGGAAATCGCCAAGGCCGTTTCCTACGAATCCGATGTGCTGATCATGGATGAGCCGACCTCGGCGCTAACCGAACGTGAAGTGGAGCATCTGTTCCAGATCATCCGCGACCTGCGTGCCCAGGGCATCGGCATTGTGTACATAACCCACAAGATGAACGAGCTGTTCGAGATTGCCGATGAGTTCTCGGTGTTCCGCGACGGCCGCTATATCGGCACCCATGCGTCGACGGACGTTACGCGCGACGACATCATCAAGATGATGGTCGGACGTGAGATCACCCAGATGTTTCCAAAGGAGACGGTGCCGATCGGCGACGTGGTGCTTTCGGTGAAAGACCTTTCGCTGAAGAATGTGTTCCGCGACGTATCGTTCGACGTTCGGGCAGGGGAGATCCTCGGCATTGCCGGTCTCGTTGGCTCCGGCCGCTCCAATGTGGCCGAGACCATCTTCGGGGTCACGCCTGCGACGACGGGCTCGGTCTCGATCAATGGCAAGCCGGTAAAGATCACGACGCCCACCCAGGCGATCGGCCACGGGATGGCGTTCCTCACCGAGGATCGCAAGGATACCGGCTGTCTGCTTATTCTCGACGTGCTGGAAAACATGCAGATTGCCGTGCTGCAGGACCGTTTCGTCAAATACGGCTTTGTGGAAGAGAAGCAGATCGCCAAAGCTTGCAAGGCCATGAGCGATACGCTTCGTGTCAAGACGCCGAGCCTCCAGGAGACGGTGGAAAACCTCTCGGGCGGCAATCAGCAGAAAGTGCTGATCGGCCGATGGCTGCTGACCAACCCGAAGATTCTTATTCTCGACGAACCGACGCGGGGCATCGATGTCGGCGCCAAGGCGGAAATCCACCGCCTGATTTCGCAGCTCGCCAAAACGGGCGTAGCGGTGATCATGATCTCGTCGGAAATGCCGGAAGTGCTCGGCATGAGCGACCGGATCATGGTGATGCATGAAGGCCGGGTTACCGGTTTTCTCGATCGTTCAGAAGCAACCCAGGTAAAGGTCATGGAGCTCGCTTCCAAGTGAAAGACCATTCGATAATCCCTCCTGACGGGCATCTGATGCGCTTTTTTGCGCTTCCGGTGCTCACGGACAGACAAGTCCGCTGCGTGCCGGTTCTCGAAAACCACACCAGCTGTAGCGCCAGGACGAATTCTCAAAAGGACTTTAAGCCGACCTTGAATTATCGGGAGGATTAATAATGACAAGCGAACCAGTAACCGCCAAGGCAACAACGCCGACACTCACGCCCAGGAGCCGCCGCCGGCTGCCTCCCGAAGTCAATATCCTGCTCGTGCTGATCGGAATAGCGCTGATCTTCGAGATTCTTGGCTGGATCTTTGCGGGACAGAGCTTCCTTATGAATTTTCAGCGGCTGCGGATCATCATCCTGCAGGTCTCGGTCATTGGCATCATCGCCGTGGGCGTGACGCAGGTAATTATCACCGGAGGCATTGATCTTTCTTCCGGTTCGGTTGTCGGTATGACGGCGATGATCGCCGCAAGTTTCGCCCAGTCCTCCACTTGGGCCCGGCCGGTCTATCCTGCTTTGACGGACCTGCCGTTTTTTATCCCCATCGGTATTGGTCTCGGTATCGGCCTGCTTGCCGGCATCGTGAATGGCTGGCTGATTGCGTACACCAAAATTCCGCCATTCATTGCAACGTTGGGCATGATGGTCTCGGCGCGCGGCGTGGCCAAATGGTATACCAAGGGCTCACCAGTTTCCGGCCTTACCGACCAGTTCACCTTTATTGGCACCAGCATCTGGCCGGTCGCCGTGTTCTTGATTGTGGCTCTGATATTCCACGTCGCCCTGCGCTATACGCGCTACGGAAAATTCACCTATGCAATCGGCGCCAATCTGCAGGCAGCACGAGTTTCCGGTATCGATATCGAACGCCACCTGATCAAGGTCTATGCGATAGCCGGTCTGTTGGCAGGCCTGGCCGGCATTGTCACCGCCGCCCGGGCACAGACAGCGCAGGCTGGCATGGGCGTTACCTACGAACTTGATGCGATCGCCGCTGCGGTTATCGGTGGTACTTCACTGACGGGTGGTATCGGGCGCATCACTGGTACCGTTATCGGCGCCATCATTCTCGGCGTCATGATCTCCGGCTTTACGTTCCTGCGTGTCGATGCCTACTACCAGGAGATCATCAAGGGCGTGATCATCGTTGCAGCCGTTATCGTGGACGTGTACCGCCAGAAGAAGCGCAAAGTCTAAGAGGCTTTCAAAATCCACCCTGATGGGCACCTGATGCGGTTTGCTCCCTTCCGGTGCTCACGGACCTAAAAGTCCGCTGTGCTCCGGTTCTCGAAAACCGCATCATCTGCCGCATCAGGATGAATTTTCACAAAGCCTCTGGGAGCTTTAAAAATCAATCTGTAACGCCCGGGAGACTTCCGGGCTTCTTTCAAGAGGTATGAAATGACTGTACGTTTTGGCCTGCTCGGTGCAGGCCGTATCGGCAAGGTTCACGCTAAAGCAGTAACGTCGAACGCCCAGGCGAAGCTCGTCGCCGTTGCCGATGCTTTTGAACAGGCCGCCAAGGACCTTTCCGCCGCGCATGGCTGTGAAATTCGCACCATCGAAGAAATCGAGAAGGCATCCGATATCGATGCGGTCATCATTTGCACGCCGACGGATACGCATGCGGATCTGATCGAGCGTTTCGCCCGCGCCGGCAAGGCGATCTTCTGCGAGAAGCCAATCGATCTCGATGTGAAACGTGTCGAAGAATGCCTTGCCGTCGTCCGTGAAACAGGCGCAACGCTGATGGTTGGCTTCAACCGCCGCTTTGACCCGCATTTCGCGGCGGTACGCAAAGCGATCGACGATGGCGCCATCGGTGACGTGGAGATGGTGACGATCACTTCGCGGGATCCCGGCGCGCCGCCGGCCGAATATATCAGCCGCTCCGGCGGCATTTTCCGCGACATGACTATCCACGATTTCGACATGGCGCGCTTCCTGCTCGGCGAGGAACCTGTCGCGGTAACCGCACATGCCTCGGTTCTGGTCGACAAGAAGATCGGCGAGCTCGGTGATTACGACAGCGTCAGCGTCATTCTCTCGACCGCTTCGGGCAAGCAATGCGTCATCTCCAACTCCCGCCGCGCGACCTATGGCTATGATCAGCGCATCGAGGTGCACGGATCAAAGGGCATGGCGCAGGCCGAGAACCAGCGGCCGGTCTCGATCGAGATCGCCAACGGCAGCGGCTATACCCGCCCGCCGCTGCATGATTTCTTCATGACCCGCTATACGGAAGCTTACGCCAATGAGATCGCTGCATTCATCAATGCGATTGCGACGGGCACCAAGGCGGCACCGAGCGGCGAGGATGGACTGATTGCACTGGCGCTTGCCGATGCGGCCGTGAGGTCAGTGCAGGAAGGCAAGACGATCAGGGTTTGAGTTCTCCGTCATCTCTCCCCTTGCGGGCTTGTGTTTAGGCCGTGAACTCATAAAGGGGTTGCCGGTTTTGGTCCCTTGCGTCGACAATCTAAATGTCTCAGAAGGGTGAACGAGATAACAAAGATAGGAGTTAGTTCAGATGTCGGCAGAGGAGAACCTGAAGGGCCCTGCTTCGTACTTTCCTTCTATTGAGAAGACATACGGCAAGCCAATAAGTCACTGGCTAAAGGTGCTGGATGAAATAAAGGAAAAGAAGCACATGGAGATGGTTTCCACGCTAAAATCAGAGCACCAGATGGGTCATGGCCACGCCAATGCTCTAGTTGCTTATCATCGGGCCCAGAGTGCAGCCTAAACTACGCATGAGCGAACGATCTTGGCGAGTTCCAGGGCGTTTCTGAGTTTACGCTCTAGCACAGCTAAGCCCATAGAAAATCCAAGTAAGGGATTGGTGTCTATGGTGCCAGGAGGCGTGATTGAACAACCTTCTTCCGCCACTTCTGCGGCATCTCATCCCCACCTCCATCCTCGGGTCAAGCCCGAGGATGACGGAGAGAGAGAGAGAGAGAGAGAGAGAGAGAGAGAGGCGCATTGCGGTCAAAACCTGAAACGCTCTCAATACCTCTCTTGCGATTTCCGCCACTTTCTCCCCCTCAAGGGGGGAGATAATCGGCTACCTCACATCCACCCAGCGCTGCTCATGGAACGAACGTGCCATGGCATGGACAGTGCGTTCTATTTCGAGGCCGTCAGCAAATTCGATCAGGTGGCCTGGCTGGCCGTTGATGCGCTTGATCAGCTCATGGCATTCGATGATCTTCAAATCGTTGAAGCCGAGGCCGTGGCCGGGCGCGGGAATGAACTGGCCATAGGGTTGGTGGTGCGGCGCCGTCAGGATGGTACGGTAACCCTGTTCGGTGGCACGGTCCGCGGTGACATAGAGCTGGAACTCGTTGGCACGCTCCTGGTCAAACAGGATCGAGCCCTTCGAGCCGAAGATCTGCAGCGCGATGCGGCCCTTGCGGCCCCAGGCGGAACGGTTGACCTGCAGCGTGCCGGCAACGCCGTTTTCCATATGCATGAGCACGCTGGCGCTGTCATAGGTCTCGACGGCCTTGCTGCCGCCATCGGCCGTCTTGCGGGCAGGGTAGGGCTTTGACATATCGCACATCACGCGGGAGACCCGGCCAAACAGCGTGAACAGCAGGGAAAGCGGGTGCACGGCAAAATCGTCGAGCGCGCCATAACCGGATGTGGCCTCGTGCTTCCAGTAGAACAAAGCATCGGGGTCGGCCATGAAGTCCTCATCCATCTCGATGCGAAGATGATTGACATCGCCGATAATTTTCTCGGCGAGGAGCTTGCGGATGTGGCGAATGGCCGGGCCCTGAATGTAGTTGTAGCCAAGCGCTGCAACCTTGCCGGACGCGTTCGCTGCGGCGAGCATGGCTTCCGCATCGCCATAAGCGGGTGCCATGGGCTTCTCGCACCAGACATGCTTGCCGGCTTTCAGCGCCGCAATCGCCATTTCCGGATGGAACTGGTTGGGTGTGGTGATGGAGACGACGTTGACTTCGGGATCGTCAATGACCGCGCGCCAATCGCCGGAGCCTTCACGGAAACCGAACTCGTTGGCGCGGCGCACGGCAAGCTCTGGATTGGCTTCACCGAGGTGGACGAGGCGCACGGGCGGTACATCGCCGAAGACGGCGCGAACTGAATTCCATGCCAGCGCGTGGCATTTGCCCATGAAACCTGTTCCGATCAGTCCTACGCCTAACATAGCTCTCTCCCAACGCTTGCAGTTTCCGATTGAAATAATCTATAACAGGGCAAAATGGAATAACTGATCCGTCTTGATATAAATATTTTGCGATGATGGCGGTGCGAAGAGGGAACGAGTTGAGTGGGCAGCATGGATAATGAAGTTTCATTACCGCGGGATTTTGATGCGCTGCGCACCATGATCCTCGATCGCCGTGAGGCCCTGCCGAAACGCCTGGCTCAAATAGCCGCCTATGCCTTGAGCAACCCCGACGAGATCGCGTTCGGCACGGCGGCGAGCATTGCACAGACTGCGGGTGTCCAGCCCTCGACGCTGATCCGTTTTGCCCAGCATCTAGGGTTCGATGGCTTCACCAGCTTGCAATCGGTTTTTCGTGAGCGTCTGCGTGAGCGGCAGGTTTCCTACGAGGAGCGGCTCTCGGCGCTACGTGGTGATACGCACGGGCTTTCCAAGAATCGCGTGATCCTCAACGGGTTCCTCACCGCCGCGAGCCATTCCATCGAGACGATTTCGCACAATGTCGAAGAAGAAGTGCTCGAATCTGCGGTGAATATCCTGGCGGGCGCTGAGACGATCTATCTCCTGGCGCGGCGCCGCTCCTACCCGATCACCGCCTATATGGCCTATGCGTTCGGCAAGCTGAAAATCCGCAACCAGCTGATTGAATCGACGGCAGGTATCGATCCGGAAATCCTTTCCTTTGCGAAACCCAATGATGCGGCGATAGCAATCAGTTTCTCGCCCTACGCTTCGGCGACAATCGAGCATGCGGCAGCCTTGGCGGCGCGAAATGTCCCAGTCGTGGCCATTACGGACAGTGCATTTTCACCGCTCGCACAATCGGCGAAGGTGTGGTTCGAGGCGGCGGAAGGGGATTTTTCCGGGTTCCGCTCCCTGTCCGGAACGATGGCGCTCGCGATGGCGCTGACAGTCAGTGTGGCTGAGAAGCGGCGGAGTATTTAGGATCGAGGCTCCTAGTAAGTCATTAGCCCAAGGTGTTGAACCATGGGGGCAAAGTCGCGATCATCGTGCAGAAGAAAATGATCGCCTTCGATGCAGAATGTGCCAATTATCATGTCGATAGATTTGCGGATGGTGATACCCTGTTGACGCAAGTACCGATAGTTATTCGCGGCTTTTATGGCGATCTTTTCAGAAAGCATGCTGCGAATTTCAAACTCGCGCAGACGGCTTTCGATGATCAGCGCCTCCCTGTTGTTGCGTGCGCCCTGTAGAAGTTCCAACAGATTGGCATCTCCGACCAATATGTTCTCGGTCTCAACAATTTCCTTCATTTTACGGACCGCTTTGGTGTCGGCGTTTCGGAACTGGTCTATCCAGACCGAGCTATCGATTACGATCATTTATCGTCGTCCAAAAACCGTCCTTCCCGCATCGCGTCGAGATCACCCTCCCATCCGATACCAGCAAGATCAGCAATCGCTTTTTTTTGCCGATGCCTTTTCACAAGGATGCGCAAGCCCTCTTCAACCGTGGCTTTCTTCGTGGGAAGACCGGTTGCCTCCATTGCCTCGGCAATCAACTCGTCGTCCAGATCGATATTTGTACGCATGCGTAAAGCTCCGATGTGTATAACTTTCCAAAAATATACACATCGCACCGGTGATTTTCAACGTGTCCCGGGTCTCATCAAATAGTAGAATATGAAAAAGAACAGACATTCCATATTGACGATTTGATAGAATTATTATTTCATATAGGAAAATTCCCGGCCGTTTCGCGCCGGCACATCAGCCTATCGGGAGGACTATCATGGACAGATCTGATGCGAGCAAGCCGCTTGACGTCATCACGATAGGCCGCTCGTCTGTTGATCTTTATGGCCAGCAGATCGGCTCGCGACTTGAGGATATCACCTCCTTTGCCAAATCCGTCGGCGGCTGCCCGGCCAATATTGCCGTCGGCACAGCGCGCCTTGGTCTGCGTTCGGCATTGTTGTCACGTGTTGGCGACGAGCAGATGGGCCGGTTCATCCGCGAACAGATGGCCCGCGAAGGCGTTGCCACCGACGGCGTGATCACCGATCCGGGGCGGCTTTCGGCACTGGTGATCCTGTCGGTCGAGAACGACAAGAGCTTTCCGCTGATCTTCTATCGCGAGAACTGCGCCGACATGGCGCTGGATGAAGGCGATATTGATCCGGCATTCATCCAGTCGGCACGCGCTGTGGTCGTGACCGGTACGCATTTTTCCAAGCCGAACACCGACGCTGCGCAGCGCAAGGCGATCCGCCTGATGAAAGAAGCGGGCGGCAAGGTGGTGTTCGACATCGATTACCGCCCTAATTTGTGGGGCCTTGCCGGGCACGCCGCGGGTGACAGCCGCTACATCGCCTCCGACGCGGTATCGAACCATCTGAAGACCGTTCTTGCCGATTGCGACCTGATTGTCGGCACCGAGGAGGAAGTGCTGATCGCCTCCGGCGAAGCCGATCTGCTCAGTGCTTTGAAGACAATACGGGCGCATTCGAGCGGCACGATTGTCCTGAAGCGTGGTCCGATGGGCTGTATCGTCTATGAGGGCGAGATTTCCGACAATCTGGAAGACGGCATTGTCGGCAAGGGTTTCCCGATCGAGGTGTTCAACGTTCTTGGCGCTGGCGACGCCTTCATGTCCGGCTTCCTGCGCGGCTGGCTCGGTGGCGAGTCATTGGCGACGGCCGCGACCTGGGCCAATGCCTGCGGTGCCTTCGCAGTGTCGCGGCTGCTCTGTGCGCCCGAGATTCCCACCTTCGAAGAGCTGCAATATTTCCTCAAGCATGGCAGCAAGTATCACGCCTTGCGCAAGGACGAGGCGATCAACCATGTGCATTGGGCAACCACACGCCGGCACGAAATTCCCTCGATGATGGCCTTTGCCATCGATCATCGCTCGCAACTTGAAGACTTGGCACAGAAGCTCGGTGTGGATCTCACCAAGGTTCACGCGTTCAAGGAACTGGCAGTGAAGGCGGCGGCGAAGGTTGCCGATGGCCGCAGCGGCTACGGCATGCTGCTGGACGAGAAATTTGGCCGCGAGGCAATGTTCGAATTCGCCCGGCACAATTTCGACTGGCTCGGTCGCCCGGTGGAACTGCCGGGCTCGCGCCCGCTGCGCTTCGAATTCTCGCAGGA
The DNA here is from genome assembly GCA_963777425.1 of uncultured Alphaproteobacteria bacterium. Classification (GTDB taxonomy): domain Bacteria; phylum Pseudomonadota; class Alphaproteobacteria; order Rhizobiales; family Rhizobiaceae; genus Phyllobacterium. Next base: position 191,767 of record CAVZQS010000010.1, read on the forward strand.
TATCGGCTCGCAACTGGCGGAATGGCCGGTGGATCATTGCATCAAGTGCCTGTGCTTCTATCGCCCCGACGATCCGGCAGAGCTGAAGGCAGAGCAGCAGGCAAAGCTGCGCACTCTGTTTGAGGCTGCGCGCAAGGTCGGGCGGGAACTGCTGATCGAGATCATCGCCGGCAAGCACGGCAAGCTCGACGACAATACGATCCCGCAGGCGCTGGAGGAACTTTACGCGCTTGGCATCAAGCCGGATTGGTGGAAACTGGAGCCGCAGGCTTCCGCTGCCGCGTGGAAGAAGATCGAGGCTGTGATCGAGAAGCACGATCCCTGGTGCCGCGGTGTCGTGCTGCTCGGGCTCGAAGCGCCGCAGGACGAACTGGAGGCTGCATTTGCCGCAACCGCCAATGCGCCGGTGGTGAAGGGTTTCGCCGTGGGCCGTACGCTGTTCATGGATGCGGCGGAAAACTGGCTCTCGGGGCGCATTTCCGATGAGGCAGCGATTGACGACATGGCCGATCGTTTCGAAAAATTGACCAAGGCCTGGCTTGCCAGCCGCAACAGACAAGCGGCATAGCTAGAGCAATCTCAGGAAAAGTGGAAACCGGTTTTCCGTCCGGAATTGCGGAAGGATCAGACCGGGAGGAGACTGACATGACCAAGACGATACGCCTGACGATGGCGCAGGCACTGACGCGCTTCCTCGCCCAGCAGATGACGATAATCGACGGCAAGAAGGTGCCGGTTTTCGCCGGCGTCTGGGCCATTTTCGGCCATGGCAATGTCGCGGGGCTCGGCGAGGCGTTGTATCAGGTCAGGGAAGAACTGCCGACCTACCGCGCCCATAACGAGCAGGCAATGGCCCATGCCGCCATTGCCTTTGCCAAGGCGAGTTTTCGCCGCCGCATGATGGCGGTGACGAGTTCGGTCGGCCCCGGTGCGACCAACATGGTAACTGCTGCTGCTCTGGCGCATGTCAACCGGCTGCCGCTGTTGCTTTTGCCCGGCGACGTCTTCGCCAATCGTGTCCCCGATCCCGTCCTGCAGCAGGTGGAATCCTTCGGCGATGGTACCGTTTCGGCCAATGACTGCTTTCGTCCGGTTTCGCGCTATTTCGATCGCATCACCCGGCCCGAGCAGATCATCCCCGCGCTGGCACGGGCAATGACAGTGCTGACCGATCCGGCGGAATGCGGTCCCGTGACGTTGGCGCTTTGCCAGGATGTGCAGGCCGAAGCCTATGACTACCCGGAAAGCTTCTTCGATGAGCGCGTGTGGACGCCGCGACGGCCAAGACCGGATCGCGATGAGCTCGCTGCTGCCGTAGAGGCGCTTAACGGCGCAAAGAAGCCGCTGGTGATCGCCGGTGGCGGCGTCATCTATTCGCAGGCTTCGAAAGAACTTGCAGAGTTTCGTCGAGGCCGCGGGTATCCCGGTCTGCGAGACACAGGGCGGCAAGTCGTCATTGCCGGACACGCATCCGCTCAACATGGCGGCCGTCGGCGTCACCGGCACCTCCGCCGCCAACCGGCTGGCGCAAGAAGCCGACGTCATCCTCGCGGTCGGAACGCGGCTGCAGGACTTCACCACCGGTTCCTGGGCGCTGTTCCAGAATTCAGACAAGACCTTCATCGGTCTCAACGTCCAACCGTTCGATGCCGCCAAGCACCGGGCGTTGCCGCTCGTCGCCGACGCCAGGGAAGGACTGATCGAGCTCGCTGCCGGGCTCAAGGGCTATCGCGCTCCCGGAAGCTGGACCGAGAACGCGGCAAGCGGCAAGGCGGAATGGCAGAGAGCTGCGGCAAAGGTTACCGGCCCGACGAATGCGGCGCTGCCCTCCGATGCGCAGGTCATCGGCGCCGTGCAGCGCGTGATGGGCAGCGAGGCGACCGTGCTGCACGCGGCCGGCGGTCTGCCGGGCGAAATGCACAAGCTGTGGCAGGCGGGAGCCCCGGGCTCCTACCATGCCGAATACGGCTTCTCCTGCATGGGCTACGAGATTGCCGGCGGGCTTGGCACCAAGATGGCAAAGCCAGACGACGAGGTCGTCGTCATGATCGGCGACGGCTCTTACCTGATGTTGAATTCCGAGATCGCCACATCGGTGATGCTTGGCCACAAGATCAACATCGTGCTTCTCGGACAATCGCGGCTATGGCTGCATCAACCGGTTGCAGATGGGCACCGGTGGCGCGAACTTCAACAATCTCCTGAAGGACTCCAAGCATGAGGTCCTGCCGGACATCGACTTTGCTGGCCATGCGCGAAGCCTTGGCGCGATCGCCGAGAAGGTGTCGTCGATTACAGAAATGGAGCGCGCTCTGGAGAGTGCCAAGCGGAATGACCGCACGACGGTGATCGTCATCGATACCGATCCGCTCATTTCTACAGAGGAGGGCGGTACCTGGTGGGATGTCGCGGTACCGGAAGTGAGCGCGCGCAGTCAGGTGAACGCCGCGCGGAAGGAATATGAAGAGAAGCTGCGATTGCAGCGGGTGGGGGATTGAGTTGGTAATTGGGGTCCAGAAAGAGCTTACATTGACCAGCCGTTCTCCTACAGCATTTCCCTCTCCGTCATCCTCGGGCTTGACCCGAGGATGACGGAGAGGGAGAGCGTAACGACCCGTGACAGGGAGAGTTTGATGTTCCAGAAGAGGTTCAAGTTGCGTGTCACCTACGCAACGGCTCATACACCAACACCTATGATAACCAAAGGAAAACACGAATGATCCGTATCGGGGCGAACCCAATCGGCTGGTCCAATGATGACATGCTGGAAATCGGCGGCGACATTCCGCTGGAAACCTGCCTCGAGCAGGCACGTTCGGCCGGGTTCACCGGCATGGAGCTTGGCAACAAGTTTCCGCGCACCGCCGACAAACTGCGGCCGATCCTGGAATCCTTTGGGCACAGCCTTGTCAGCGGCTGGTACTCGACCGAGCTGCTGACGCGCGATGTCGATGCCGAGCTGGAAGCCGCCCAAGGTCATGCGACGCTCCTGAAGGATATGGGTTGTAAGGTCCTGATCGCTGCCGAGACCTCCAACGCCATTCATTCCAACAAGGAACTGCCGCTTTCGGCGCGTCCGGTTTTGCAGAAGGCGGCGTGGACCGTGTTCGGCGATCGCTATACACGGTTCGCCGAAGCCGTGCAGCAAACCTACGGCCTGCAACTGGTCTACCACCATCACATGGGCACCGTCGTGCAGAGCGAATCGGAGATCGACCGGTTCATGGAAACGACAGGCGAGCGCTGTACACCTGTTGCTCGACACCGGCCACGCCACCTGGGGCGGCGCGGATCCGGCGCGGCTTGCGCGGCACTACAAGGCCCGCATCAGCCATGTGCATTGCAAGGACATTCGCGAGGATGTGATGTGGCGTTCGAACCGCGAAGACTGGTCTTTCCTCGATTCCGTGCTTGCCGGTGTCTATACTGTTCCCGGTGACGGCATGATCGACTATGTTCGCGTGCTGAAGGAACTTCAGGGCTATAGCGGCTGGATCGTGGTCGAAGCCGAGCAGGATCCGAAGAAGGCCGATCCGGCCGTCTATTCGAAGCTCGGGCACGCCAATCTCAGCCGCTTCATCAAGGAAGCAGGACTCAATTGATCAAGGATTCAAACCATCCGTTTTTTCGCCCGCTCTGGCGCCGCATTGCGGTCGTGGCCTTCTGCGTTGCCTGGGCGATTTTCGAATTTGCGACCGGAACGCCCTTCTGGGGCGTGCTGGCGCTGGGCTTTGCCGGATATGGCGTCTGGCAATTCTTCATCATCTATGATGCGTCGGAGCCTGTTAAGCCGGAAGACGCTGTTAAGCCTGAAGATGCTGGCACCGATAAGGAGTAAAAAATGTCAAAACTCTTGCTGAAGGCCAAGCCGGGTAACGGCCATGTGGCGCATGTCACTCCGGAAAGCGCCGGTTGGACCTATGTCGGGTTCGACCTGCACAGGGCCGAGGCTGGTCAAACGGTTTCGGGCCGCAGCGAAGACAAGGAAGTCTGCCTCGTCTTTGTCACCGGCAAGGGCGTGGCTACGGTCAATGGCCGGGATCTCGGCCTGCTCGGCGAACGCATGTCGCCCTTCGAAGGCAAGCCGTGGTCGGTCTATATGCCCGAAGGTTGTAACTGGTCGGTGACAGCGGATACGGACCTCGAGCTTGCCGTTTGCTCGGCGCCAGGACTTGGCGGCGGCCTGCCGGTGCGGGTGATCCCGCCCGACGATCTCGGCCAGGAAACGCGAGGCAAGGGGACGAACACCCGCTATGTGACGAATATCCTGCCGGAGGGCGAGCCGGCGGATTCGCTGCTTGTGGTCGAAGTGATCACGCCCGGTGGCCATACGTCGAGCTATCCGCCGCACAAACACGACCAGGACAACCTTCCTGCAGAATCTTACCTCGAAGAGACCTATTATCACCGCTTCAACCCGCCCCAGGGTTTCGGATTCCAGCGGGTTTACACGGATGACCGGTCACTCGACGAAGCGATGGCGATCGAGGATGGCGACGTGGTCATGGTACCCAAGGGCTATCATCCCTGCGCTGCCTGCCATGGCTATGATCTCTATTACCTCAATGTGATGGCTGGGCCAAAGCGCACGTGGAAATTCCATAATGCTGTCGAACATGAGTGGCTGATGAATTGCTGAGCCCTTTTGATTGATCCACCCTGATGGCCATCTGATGCGATTTTCCGCGCTTCCGGTGCTCATGGACCCAAAAGTCCACTGCGCTCCGGTTCTCGAAAATCACACCAGCTGACTCATCATGCTGAATTCTCAAAAGGGCTCCAATCTGCAGCCCGCAAGGTGCTACCACCTCAGAATATATCGCCCGGCGATTGCGCCGATAAGGCCGGCGACAAGCACGCCAAGTGTGTACCAGACAGCAACGAAGGGCATGGCGCTTTCGTCGCAGTGGAACGAGTAAACGAACGAGGCGATCGAACCGGCGGCGAGCCCCGCGGCGGCGCCGGCGACCGTCAGCCGTGTCGGCGCGAGCCCGCGCAGTACCCAGAAGGCACCGATCAGCAGCGGCAGGGACAACACGACGATGTTGAACGTGCAGACCCTGATCGTATGGCCCTTCATCATGGCCATATATTCTTCGGGCGGTGTCAGCGCCAATTGCACAAGCGCGAGAATGATCATCACGACGATCGTCGCGGCCATCAGGCCGACATTGACGCCAATGGAACCAAGCGGGTGAGCGATGCGCTTGACTGCCCATGCGCCGGCAGCGGCGAGAAGCAGCGTATAGGTAAATTTGCTCCAGAACATCATGGTCGTTGACGCTTCTGCAAGGTCTGGCCGCATCCCGAGCCACCACCACATGAGAAGGGCAGAGGCGATCAGGCTCAGGCCGAGACCTGTCACGACCCGCCGGATGACAGCGAGGCGCGACACCGGCTTCAGTTCACCCGCGAGACGCGCAATCAGATCATTTGTCATCATTGGCTGCATGTCCCTTTAACCTCGCGGTTATCGCCCTTATTCCCCTGTGTATGCTGACCTTGACGGAAGTCTCCGAAAGGCCGGTACTTTCCGCTACTTCAGCAATGGATTGGCCCTCGATCTTCGTCCGGTAGATCAGGTCCCTGGTCCTTTCCGGTGCGGATTGCAGGAGCCGCTCCACGTCCATCCGGTCCGCCGCGACGTCGGATTGATCCTGCGCAAACAAATCCTCGACATCGTCGAGCGGAACGGTGACCCTGATGCGGTTGCGCCTGAAATGATCAATCAGCTTGTAGCGCGCAATCGCATGCAGCCAGGCGGTGAAAGGCCGGTCGACCTCATAGGTTGCCCGCCGTGTGTGCAAGGCCATCAGCGTCTCCTGCACGAGATCGTCGGCGTCGCCCTTGTGCGCATCCGCCAGCCGGCGCAGGAAATAAATGCGCAGGTGTTTGGCGACGTCATTCAAGAGAACGCCATAGCTTCGCGCATCACCCGCCAGGCTTGCGAGCATCAATGCTTTCAATCGCGTTTCGACCGAGTGCACTCCGATTCATTCCTTATTCGTGCGGAGCGGGACAAAAGTTACAGATGAGATGGAAGACGGTTGCAGGTCAATCCTTCAAACACGAATCCAGCGAAGAATGATCACCAATGCGTGATGGCTGTAACCAGATCGCATTTCCTCGCGAATTGCCAGATGTGACCGCGACAGAGTCCGGTCTTCGGGAATGCGAGGAGATCAAGATGGGTGTTCAACGAAATCGTGGCGGCATGCATGCGTTGGCCATGGCCGCCGCGACGGCAATACTCGGTTTTGGCGCCACTGCGGCCTTCGCCGGGGACATGAAGCCGCTCACCATTGTCGAACTTTTCACCAGCCAGGGCTGCTCGTCATGTCCGCCGGCAAATGCCAATCTCATTGAAATCAGCAAGCGGCCAGGCGTTCTCGCGCTTAGCTTCGGCGTCACCTATTGGGACCGGCTTGGCTGGAAGGATATCTTCGCCAAGCCTGAATATACCGATCGTCAGGTCAATTATGAAAAACCGCTCGGCCGCGACGGCCCGTTTACGCCGCAGGTCGTGGTGAATGGCCGCGCCGATGTTGTCGGCAACAGGATTGCCGAAATCGATGATCTCATCGCGGAACAGGGCAGGGTGCCGTCAGTCGACCTCAAGGATCGCTCGCTGACGATTGGCGAAGGCACTGCACCGGCAGGCAGGGCCGATATCTGGTTCGTCACCTATGATGAGCGGACGGTCAATGTCCCGGTCAAGCGCGGCGAGAACACCGGCCGGACGCTCCCGCACAAGAATGTCGTTCACAGCCTGACCAAACTCGGCAGCTGGAGCGGCAAGGCCGAGACAATCGATGTTCCGGCGGCAAAGCCGGGGCTGCGTAGGGCGATCCTCGTTCAAGCCCCCAATGGCGGACCGATCCTGGCCGCTGCCACCCGCTAACGACCGGAGGAATTCCTGGTGATGCCCAGGATGAAGTGGATGTCAGAGACATCCGAAACTTGTTGGCACATTGAAACGTGTCTCATCCAACCAAGGAGATGGCATGAAAGAGGCCGCGTCCGCTGAGAGAACGGATCACTGAGATGCCGATGATGATCGAGGGACAGTCACGCTACCAGCCTTTCGGCTTATCCTGTTGGGGTTTCGAAGATCTCAACAAGGGAGTTGGAAGCATGACTGCCTCTTATGATTACCATATCGGGGTGGACTACCACAAATCCTATAGCCACCTGGTGGTGCAGGATAGCAGCGGCAAGACGCTCAGATCCGGCCGGGTGAAAAACGATCGCCAGTCGCTTGGCGGGTTTCTGGAACGCTACCGCGAGAACTCGCATGCGGTGGTCGAGGCGACCCGCAACTGGATGGTGATGTACGACTGGCTCGACGACATTTGTGATGATGTCGTTCTCGCCCACCCGTTGAAGGTCAAGGCGATCGCCGACGCCAGGATCAAGACCGACAAGATCGATGCGACGGTGCTGGCGCATCTGCTGCGAGCTGACCTGGTGCCGGAGGCCTGGGCGCCCGGCGAACGATCGCGAGAGCTTCGCATCGCCCTGCGCGAGCGGATGTTTTACGTGCGGCTGCGCACGATGACGAAGAACCGGATCGTCACGGTGTTCGATCGCTATCCGGAGCAGACGGCGCAGCTGAAGAAGCTCGGTGATCTGTTCGGCAGGGCCGGCCGCATCCAGTTGGCGCAGGTCAAGGTCTCGGAAATTGACCGCATCCAGATCGACCGTGGCCTCGAGTTCATCGGCGACATCGACGTGCGGATCAAGCAGTCGGAAGCAACGATCCGAGCGATGACCAGGGCCAATGCCAACGTCAAGCTGTTGAAGACGATCCCCGGCATTGGCGAGTTCTTCGCCCGGCTGATCGACGCGGAGATCGACGACATAGCGCGGTTCTGCACGCCGAAGAAACTTGCCGCCTATGCCGGGCTTGTGCCGTCGACCTATTCGAGCGGCGGGAAAACCTGGCATGGCAAGATCATCAGGCAGGGCAACAAGTGGCTGCGCTGGGCCTTCGTCGAAGCGGTCTCTCCCGCCATCGCCAGCGATGCGCAGCTTCGGGTCCAATACGAGCATCTGAAGATTAGAGGAACCAACAAGGCGCGGGTTGCCATCGCGCGCAAGCTTTTGACGATCGCCTTCCAGGTCCTGCGTGACCAGCGCGCTTTCGAGCCGCGCGGCGAAACCACCATGGAAGGCGCGTCGACGATATCCCGGCTGTCCTGATGACTGTCTAGCGAGTCCGGCAGGACTGGGCTGCGCTCTCAAGGAGAATGGGAAACCGGGAGCCGAACGCCACTCTGTGACCGAAGCCACAGGCATCAGGTCACGCATTGGAGACTGGTTCGAGAACCGAGGAGCGGGAAAACACCCATCCAGCGGAAGGAAGAGATTTAGCCGATCGGCGCAAATGCCGGTCAAAACACAACCGAACCCAAGGAAAGCCGCCAAATGGAGGTGTTTTGCCCCTTGAGTTCTTTCATTGGAGACTACTCATGAACATTCTCGCACGCCGTATCGCCCTCTCGGCCCTTGTTCTTGCAACCGGACTTGCCGGTGCAAACATGGCGCAGGCCGAAGACGCCATGAAGCCTATGAACAAGGAAGACTGCATGGCGAAGGCCAAGATGGAGAAAGACACGACGAAGATGAATGCCATGGTCAAGGAATGCGACACGATGGCGATGAAAAAGGATACAATGAAGCCGATGAAGAAGGACGCCATGGCGCCTGACGCAATGGCTCCCAAGAAGAAGTAAGAAACTGAAATAGTGGTTGTGCGTGGTTCGACAAGCTCACCATGAGGAGGGTGGTTCTTGTCGAGGGTGCCAAGGTGCAGATGTTGCAGTCTGCAATGGAGCGCATCAGCTTCCTCATGGTGAGCTTGTCGAACCACGCACAACCCTCGGCCCAGGGAGGCCCAAATGACGAGTGTTACGACCGGCACAAGCGATACAGGAACGGCCAAGCCGAAGAAGATTCTGTTCTATCGCCATTCCGTCGCGGTGCGTGTTACGCACTGGCTGAACGTTTTGTGCCTGAGCTTCCTGTTGATGAGTGGGCTGCAAATTTTCAATGCCCATCCTTCGCTCTATTGGGGGCAATATGGCGCGGATGCGCTTCCCGATCCCTCGTTCATTTCCATCGGGGCCGTCGAGGACGGCGATACGATCAAGGGTGTCACCCGCATTGGTTCGTTGTCGCTGAACACCACTGGCGTCCTCGGTGCCTCAAATGAGGACGGCGAACTCAGTCCGCGCGCCTTTCCGTCATGGATCACGATTCCGAGCTATCAGGATCTGGCCACCGGCCGGCGCTGGCACTTCTTTTTCGCCTGGTTCTTCGTCATCAATGGTCTGGTCTATCTGTTGTATGGTCTCGCTGCCGGGCATTTCCGCCGCGATCTTGTTCCAAGCAAGGAACAGCTGACGCCAAAACATCTGGCGCACGAAATTTCCGAACATGCCCGTCTGCGCTTTCCAAAGGGCGAGGAGGCGCAGCACTATAATTCGCTGCAGAAGCTCGCTTATGTGGGTGTTATCTTTGTCATCCTGCCGTTGATCGTGCTGACCGGGCTCACCATGTCGCCGGGTTTCAATGCGATCTTCCCGTGGCTGCTGGATGTTTTCGGCGGGCGGCAATCGGCGCGCACGATCCACTTCATCTGCGCCTCCCTGCTGGTTGCCTTCGTCATCGTCCACATCGTCATGGTGCTGGTCTCCGGGGTCTGGAACAATCTGCGCTCGATGATCACCGGCTATTACGCGCTGAAGATCGCACCGGGAAAGGACAAGTCAAATGGGCATTGATTTCACCCGCCGCCGTTTCCTGATCGGCTCTGGCGTCGCTGCCACAGGTCTCCTGACCGGCTGCGATTCGCTGGTGGAAAACGCCACCGTCAACGATGTCCTGCAAAAAGCAGAGTCCCTGAGCATGGGCGCGCAGCGCATGCTCATGTCGCATCAGCCATTGGCTCGCGAATACACCGAGGCGGATATGTCGCCGGTCTTCAAGGCGAATGGCACGTCGCAGCCCGATAGCGAGGCGTATGCCCGGCTGATGGAAAGCAGTTTTGCGGATTGGAAGCTCGTGGTGAACGGCATGGTCCAAAAACCACTCGAGCTGTCGCTGGCCGATCTCACGGCCATGCAATCGCGCACCCAAATCACGCGTCACGATTGCGTCGAAGGCTGGAGCGCCATCGGCAAGTGGACCGGCGTGCCGCTTGGTCTTGTGCTGGAAAAGGCAGGGCTTGCACCGGGCGCACGCTATGCGGTTTTCCATTGTGCCGACGAGTACGAGAAGACGCTGGACGGCAGCGGCCAATATTATGAGAGCATCGACCTAGTCGATGCCTGGCATCCGCAGACAATCCTTGCCTACAGCATGAACGGCAAGGACCTTGAAGTTGCCCATGGCGCACCGCTGCGCCTGCGGGTCGAGCGTCAACTGGGCTATAAACACGCCAAATATGTCATGCGGATCGAACTTGTCGACAGCTTCAAGGGGCTTTGGGGCGGCAAGGGTGGCTTCTGGGAAGACCGCGGCTACGAATGGTATGCGGGTATCTAACGGAAGCCATCACTCCGGCAGCCCCGCCTTTTGCAGGCCACTTGCCCATCGCGCGGCATCTTCCGGCCGCCGGATCGGGAAACATTCATTGAGACCCGACAGGCGAAGGTCGGGATGAAGCTGACGCAATCGCGTCATCGCCTCGGTGGCCTCTGCAGTCTGGCCAGCCAGCGCGTGGCTTGCAGCAGCGACGCAAGTTGCGATGAAGTGCACCGGCTGCTCGCGAATGGCTGCGTTGGCCCATGACGACGCATCCTCGTATCTGCCAGCAAAGAAGTAGGCCGTGGCCATTGCGGCGTGCGCATTGAACATTTGCGGGTCCTGAGGGTTGAGGCGCATGGCTCGTAAGAGGTTATCCATCGCCACGTCAGGTTCGCCATGCCAAATCTTGGCCCAGCCGCTGAACAGCCACGCCGAGGCCAGATTGGGGTTGAGCACAAGCGCGCGCTCCAGCAAATCAGCGCCATAGTCGTGGGCGCCGATAACATAGGCGAAAGCTATTCCAGCCGTGGTGAGCGCCACCGCATCATCCTTCCCCAAGGCCGCGGCATGCCGGGCCAGCCGCTCGGTTTCGGCAGTCTCTTCCGCGCGATCCACCATCCAGCCGCTTGCCTTGCGTTGGGAATAGCAGCGGGCCGCCATGCCGTAAGCCGCGGCATATTCCGGATCGAGTTCGATGGCCCGGTAGAACAGCCGCAGAGCCTCGTTGTTGCCTTCCCGGCTCCAGCGATGGAGGGCTGCAGAGCCGCGCAGAAAGTAATCGTAAGCGTCGAGATTCTCGGTGGGCTTGCGTTTGGCCCGCTCGATCTCAGCCTGCTCAAGCTTCGATCCGATGGCGCCGACGACGCTCGCGGTTATCTGGTCCTGAAGCTCGAAAATGTCTTCCAGCCCCCCTTCAAAGCGATCCGCCCAAATATGCACGCTCGTGGTCGCCTCGATAAGCTGGGCAGAGATACGCACCCGGTTGGCCGCCCTGCGCACGCTGCCTTCCAGCACATAGCGCACACCCAAGTCACGCCCGACTTGCTTCACGTCGACGGGGCGCCCCTTGTAGGTGAAGCTGGAATTGCGCGCGATGACGAAGAGCCAGCGAATGCGCGACAGCCCGATAATGATATCTTCAACGATACCGTCGCCGAAATAGTCCTCGGTTGCATCGCTGCTCATGTTGCCAAACGGCAGTACGGCGATCGATGGCCGGTCCGGCAGTGCAGGTCTGGGCGCTCGCAACGGCATGATCTGATCCAGATGCGCCCGGTAGGTCCGCAGCGGACGAGATATATTCTTCAGATGGTGCAAGCCCATATCGGCAAAGTTGATATCGACCTTGCCGTCAATCTGCCGGTAGACGTCTTCGGAGATGCAAATTCCGCCGGCTTCGGAAATCTCTTCGAGCCGCGCTGCCACGTTTACCCCGTCGCCCAAGATGTCATCGCCCTCGATCAGGACGTCGCCGAGATTGATGCCGATACGGAACAGCATCCGCTGATCGGCGGGTGCTGCTGCATTTCGTTCCGACATCAACTTCTGGATGGCCGCTGCGCATGCGACGGCAGCGACGACTGACGGAAACTCCAGGAGCACGCCGTCGCCAATAGTCTTGACGATCCGGCCGCCCTGTTTCGTGATGATTGGCGAAATGGCCTCCCGGTGACCGCGCAGGGCACGCGCCGTTCCGGCTTCATCGACTCCCATGAGCCGGCTATAACCCGCGACGTCAGCGGCCAGAATGGCCGCCAGCCTGCGTTCGACCTGCGGTTGAACTCACGGACCTCTCCCTCGCCTATAGCTCCGAAGGCGGCACTATAGCACGGGGCCCCCTCGGAGCGCTCGCAAAAGCTCCTAAGCCTTATGGGTGAGCGCCTTCGAATAATTCGTCAGTGAGCGGTTGTATCTTGGCAGGTGAGGAGCCAAGGCTCCAAGCGCAAGGGCTACTGCTTCGCGGTCGCGACCTGCGTCCGTCAGGGACAGGGCGAGAAATGCGGTGACCGCATCGTCGAGCTCGTCGGAACAGGCTTGGCGCTCGGTCGTAAGGAGGGCGATGCTCTCCTCGATTTGGCCAAGGTTGCGCAAGGTGCTCGCCAGCTGGATGATCGCACGACGCCGCAGAGTGCCGGTAAGGCCTGCAGAAAGCGCTTGCCGGTAAAGTGGGGCAGCTTTCTCCTCCTGACCTGTCGAGTCATGGGCGGAGGCAAGCTCGAACAGAGCGATCGCATCGCCTGGCGGAAGCTCGTTGGCCAAGCTCTCGATCTGCCTAACAAAATCAGCAGGCTCATATTGATCGAACGTAGCCCAGAATGCGTCTACCCGTTGCTGCCAATGCTTGTCCGTCATTTGAGCTCACCCTTATCTGCTGTCCGGATTGCGTGTATTTGCCGATATTTACAAGGTGATCCTTAAAAACGCCGATTGCTTTCCCCATATGCGCGGGACAAACGTTACAAAGTGCACATTGAGGAGACTGTCTGCATGCCGCTTGTTCTTTCCCGTTTCAGCCGAATTGCCGCGATTTTCATTATCGGATTGGCGGTTTCGTTCAGCGCTGTTTACGAGGCTGACGCCCGGCGCGCCGGCGGCGGTGGCCTTGGCAGCCGAGGGACTCGCACCTTCCAGGCGCCTGCACCAACGCGAACCGCGCCTTCAAACGCTGCCCCCATTGAACGCTCGATGACACCGCGGCCGCAAAACCAGCCTGGCGCCGCACAGCCAGCTGCTGCCCAGCAGCAGCGCCCCGGACTGTTCGGCGGCATGGGACGTTCGCTGATCGGCGGTCTGCTCCTTGGCGGCCTCATCGGCACACTGTTTGGAGCCGGGTTCGGCGGTGCGGCCGGTTTCCTTGGCATGCTGCTGCAGATTGGCCTGGTCATCGGCGCCGTCATGCTCGCCATGCGCTTCTTCCGGTCCCGGCAGCAGCCTTCCACTGCAACTGCTGGCGCCGGCGGTCAGTCGTTTGGCCGCAATGCCTACAATAGCGAACAGCCAACGTCCTCCTCCTCCTTCCGTATTCCAACGATTGGATCCGGCTCGGGGCAGGGCGGCACGGCGGGATATGGTCAGGGAACGGCTGCAAAGGGCCAGGCGGTAGCATCCGATGAAATCGGTCTGAAGCAGGACGATCTCGAACGGTTCGAAGAGCTCCTGACCGAAGTGCAGACTGCCTATGGTAAGGAAGACTACGCCACCCTGCGCAGGCTGACCACGCCAGAGGCCATGTCGTATCTTGCGGAAGAGCTTGGCCAGAACGCTACGGATGGGCTCCGGAATAGCGTCTCGAATGTTAAGCTCCTGCAGGCTGATATCGCAGAGGCCTGGGCCGAGGGCGATTCGCAATACGCGACGACCGCCATGCGTTACTCGAGCGTCGACGCCATGCTGGACCGCGATACGGGCCGTGTCGTCAATGGCGACGACAAGGAGGCAACGCAGACGACGGAGGTCTGGACCTTCGTGCGCAAGGGCGATTCCGACTGGAAGTTGTCTGCGATCCAGGACGCCGCCTAGAGACCTGAGCGAATCCACCCTGATGGCTACCTGATGCGGTTTTCTGTGCTTCCGGTGCTCACGTACTCCAAGTACGCTCCGCTCCGGTTCTCGAACCACCGCACCAGTTGGCTCATCAGGCTGAATTCTCAGAAGGTCGCTGCGCCTTCGGACGCAGCGGCCATCAGGTGTTATCCGAGATCAGCTTCTCGAGCGTTATCGGCAGGTCGCGGATACGTTTGCCAGTTGCGTGAAAGACCGCGTTGGCGATGGCGGGTGCGACACCGACAATCGCAAGTTCACCCACCGCCTTGCCGCCCAGCACCGAAGCATTCGTATCAGGAATGCCGACCGAGATCACCTTGAGATCTGGAATGTCGGAATTGGTGGGCACAAGGTAATCGCCCAGATTGTTATTCATGACCCGGCCATACCGGGCGTCGACAATGCCCTCTTCGAGCAGTGCCTGACCGATGCCCATGATGATGCCGCCCTTCCACTGGCTCTCAGCGAGCTTCGGATTGTAGAGGCGGCCGGAATCCAGGGCAGAGACCATGCGCGCGACCCGAACGGTGCCGAAATCTTCGTCGACGCGCACCTCGACGAAATGCACACACCAACTGTGGAGCGAATATTCGCCCTCCGTCGGCGAACGCATCGTCGTGATCGTCGTGTAGTTTCTGAAATTATCCTTTTCGTTGCGCAGATTCTCGGGAAGCGTGTCGCGCAGCGCTTCGATCTTGTCGCGACCGGTGCGCTGCATGACTTCGGCAATGGCTATGCCGGAGCCAGTATCGCGCGGCGATGCGATCCACCCGCCCTCGACGACCAGCGTATTGGCCTGCAACTCGCGGAAGGGCGAATTCGGGTCGTTGATGGCAAGGCCGATCAGCTCGTCGCGAACGGCAAGTCGCGGCCTTGTGCACTGCGCCAGTCATCAGGTTCGCGAGCTGCGATCCGCCTGCGACCGGTGCACGAGGAAGCGCTGAATCGCCAAGCTTGACCCTGACGGTTTCGACAGGAACACCGATGGCCTCGGCTGCAGTCTGCGCCAGGATCGTATAGGTACCCTGACCCATGTCGATGCTGCTGCTGGCGACTTCGACCGTGCCATCGTTGAGGATGCGCACAAGCGCTTCGCCGGGCGTACGGCGCACGGGATAGGTTCCTGCCGCGACACCATAACCGATGAGCTGGTTGCCCTCGCGCATCGAGCGTGGTTTGGGATTTCGTTTCGACCAGCCGAACGCTTCCGCTCCTGCGGCGTAGGCTTCGCGCAGGCGCCGCGTCGACCAGGGCTTTTTGGCGTGCGGATCCTGTTCGGCATAATTGAGCAGGCGGATTTCCAGCGGATCGATGCCGACCTCATAGGCGAGCTCATCGATCGCGCATTCGATGCCGAAGGCGCTCGGGTTTTCGCCCGGTGCGCGCAATGCGCCGGGTTTGACCGTATTGACCCGCACGACGTTCTGGCGGGAACTCAAGCTCGGTGTTTCGTACATGAGGGAGATGACCGAGCCCAGGGGTTCGACCGAACATGTCCTTCATCGACGTCTCGTTGGCGCTGCGATGAACGATCGAAAGGAGCTTGCCTTCGCGTGTTGCGCCGAGCGCAATGGTTTGGCGCGTCGCTGGCCGGCCGCCAAAGGCGGTGAAGGTCTGCGGCCGGGTGACGGCAAGCTTCACCGGGCGGTCCAGCATTCTGGCGGCGTTGATCGCGACGGCGCTGTGTTCGAGCGGGAGCGCCTTCGAACCGAACCCGCCGCCGATATAGGGCGAGACAAGGCGCACATTCTCAAATGGCACGTCAAACCATTCGGCATAGGTGCGGGACATGCCGTCGATCCATTGGCTGGGCTCCCAGACGGTGAGTGTGTCGCCCTTCCATTCGGCGATCAGGCCATGCGGCTCGATCGGCACGTTGTATTCGCGCGGCGTCCGGTATTCTTGCTTCGATGCGGACTGGAGCTGTTGCGAGTGCCGCCTCGGCATCGCCCCACTCAACGGTCATCTGATCGATCGGCATGCCATCACCAGCTCTTGGGATCGTCAAGGCTGGTGATCGCCGGCGTCTCGTCATAAGTGATCTTCAGGAGTGCTGCGGCAGCGGTCGCCTGTTCGAAAGTCTCGGCGATCACCGCGGCAATATGCTGGCCGCTGAAGGTGATCTCTCGCGCCAGCGGCTCATAAGGGCACGTCGGCGGGCGGCGTTTCGAGCCAGTCGGTCGCCGACTTGATAGGCAGCGCATTGTCTGGTGTCAGGACGAGCAGGCACGCCGGGAGCGGCCTCCGCGGCCGTCGCGTCGATGGCGCGGACGCTGCCGGAGGCGATCGTGCTCTGCGACGATAACCGCATAAACCATGCCCTCGGGATGATGTTCGAGTCGCATAGGTTGCACGCACCGGTGATCTTGGCAGGGCCGTCGATACGGGACAGGCGACCGCCAAGTGTTGCCATCCGAGGCATCGCCGCGTTTCGATCTTGGTTTCGACAATGGTCATGCCACGGCTCCCATTTTCAGAATGGCGCGTTCAACAACGCGCGGGGCGAGCTCGATCTTGTAGTGGTTGCCGCCATGGGCGACGCGCACCTTCGACAGCGAGACGGCTGGCGCTCTTGACCGTGTCCGGTTCCAGAGCCTTGCCTCTTGAGCGCTTCTTCCACTTCCACGCGCCCGCCAGGGCTTGGTCGCGACGCCGCCAAGCGCGACGCGCAGATCGCGAATGGTCTTGCCGTCCGCTTCGAACTCGATACCGACGGCGGCGCTGGCGGCGGCGAATTCATAGGATTGGCGGTCGCGCACTTTGAGATAGGTCGAGCGCCGCGCTGCTGCCGAGGCCGGAATGGTGATTGCCGTGATCATTTCGCCGGGTCGCAGATGCATGTTCCTTGTGCGGCGTCGTGCCCGGCAGAAGGAAGAAATCATCGACTGCGATCTGTGCGATCGCCAAGATGCACGACGGCATCGAAGGCGACGAGCGCCAGTTGCAAGGTCGCCCGGATAGGTGGCGATGCACGCATGGCTGCGTGCCGAGAACCGCATGACCGCGATTGACGCCGTCGAGTGCCGAACAGCCGCTTCCCGGAGCGCGCTTGTTGCAGGCAGGAAAAGTAGCCGGGTCGCGGAAATAGGCGCAGCGCGTCCGTTGCAGCAGATTCCCGCCGATCGTCGCCATGTTGCGGATCTGCGCCGATGCTGCCTGCCACAGCGATTCCGAAACCGCCGGAAATGCAGATTGGACAGCTGCATCTGCCGCCACATGGCTCATCTTGGCCAAGGCGCCGAGGAAGGCGCCTTCCGCATCGACGCGGATCGTGTCGAGCCCTTTGAGGTGGGTGATGTCGACGACCCGCTCGGGCTCGGTGACGCCGCATTTTGCAAGGTCGATCAGCGTGGTACCGCCGGCCAGCAGCACGGTCGCAGGCATGGCGGCCGCACGCAGCGCCTCTTCGACCGAGCCTGCGCGAAGATAGGAGAAATCTCTCATGACATCACCTTTGCTGCTTCGCGGACTGCCTCGACGATGTGCGGATAGGCACCGCAGCGGCAGAGATTGCCTGACATATATTCGCGGATTTCATCGTCAGATCCGGCATGGCCTTCGCGGATACAGGCTACGGCCGACATGATCTGGCCCGGCGTGCAGTAGCCGCATTGGAAGGCGTCGTGTTCGAGGAAGGCGGCCTGGACCGGATGAAGTTCGCCGCCAGGTTCGGAAAGCCCCTCGACGGTCGTGATTTTGCGGCCCTCCGCCTGTGCTGCCAGGGTCAGGCAGCGCGAGCACCCGCTCGCCATCGACATGCACGGTGCAGGCACCGCATTGGCCCTGATCGCAGCCCTTCTTGGTTCCGGTCAGCTGCAGATGATCGCGCAGCGCATCGAGCAACGTCACACGCGGCTCGACTTCAAGTGCCTGCGTCTGCCCGTTGATTTCAAGATGAATGGTGGTTCGGTTTGTCATAGGCGTCCTGCTCCAGTACGCTCTGAATGAGCCGTCAGATCCGTCAGCGCCCTATTGAGGTCAAGGCTCAAAAGACATGACATAACGGACCCAAATGGGATAAGAGTCCGAGAGGTCACGTGATAATCGGAGGTGCCTCCGTTTTTGAAACATAGCGGCTTGCCCATGCGGGTTCAAGGCCTAATCGTATTGGAGAGTTGGAATATTGCGCAGCAAGGAGCCGCCAGAGCTGAAGGAGATCGAGCAGTCTCCACCTGCGAGGCGGTTGCGCGCCGATGCCAGCCGCAACAGGGAAAAGCTCGTCGAGATTGCCGGGATCGTCTTTGCACAGCACGGCGGCGATGCTTCACTTGAGAATATCGCGCGGCAGGCAGGCGTGGGCATTGGGACGCTGTACCGCCATTTTCCAACACGGGAACATCTTGTCGAAGTTGTCTACCGCCGCGAGGTCGAGGCGCTTTGCGCCGCTGCCGATGAACTCGCCCGGGACCATGCTCCCGATGAAGCACTTGCCGAATGGATGCAGCGTTTTGTCGACTATATCGCGGCCAAGCGGGGCATGGGGAACAGCCTTCGCATTCTTTTCGACGCGAATTCGGACGTGTTCGCCAATACCGCTGGAATGGTTTCGTCGGCCTTGCGCGGCCTTGTCGAGGCGGCGATTGCCGATGGCTCGATCCGGAGCGACATCGACAGCGCCGACGTGCTGCACGCGCTGTCGGGGATATATTCGAGCCCCGACACACCCGACTGGCGCGACCGCTCGCGCCGTCTCGTTTCACTTCTCATGGATGGCTTGCGCTGGGGCGCTGCAAAGCCACGTATGTAGGGACTACGGACTTGTCGGGTTGAAACAGTATGTGAGCGCGTGTACTGCGCGTTGCCACATTCGAGCCTTAAACGAACGGCTAGGTTCGGGTATAATCACAATTGTGTAGTTATGGGAGAGGTAGAGATGGCTCAATTCAAACGTGGTGTCGCCCTGGCAGCCTGCCTTGGTTTGTTTTTAACCGGCACGGCTTTGTCAACCACAGATAGTTTCAGCCCGGTAGGTTCGGCCTTTGCCAAAAATGGCGGTGGCAATGGCGGCGGAAACGGCGGCGGCAATGGGAATAGCGGCGGAAACAGCGGAAAGTCGTCCGATCGCGGCAAATCAGCCAATGCGCATGACAAATCCAAGTCGCAGAAAGTTCAGAGAGGCATCGCTAAACACGAAAGCTCAGAAAGGTTCAGAAAGTTCAGAAGGCATCGCCAAAGACGAAAGTTCAGAATGTCCAGGAGGCAGCGCTCATCACCGATGACCCGAACACGCTGGGTCCGCTCAATGCTGCCCATGCATCCGCGCGGGCGAGGGAACGCGCGGCACCAAATTCCTCTGTCGGCAAAATCGCCACGTATGAACGCGCTCGGGAAGATGCTCTGGCAATAGAGGATCCTGTCCTTCGGGAAGAAGCGCTTGAGGATGCGGTGGTCGATCTCGAAACCGCGTTTGGACGCACGCTGACCACAGAGCAGGTCGATAGCGTCAATGCATTGCTGGACGCCCGCCAGTAAGATTGAAGCTTTATTCCTGACTTTTGTAACAGCGGCCTTCGGGCCGCTGTTTTCGTTAAGGACAGACGATCGGTCGGAACGACGTCGATTATTTCGCGCATTTCGCCACTAGCATTGTATCGGGGGATTGACCTAGGGTCGGGGCCCGGGCCCCGACAACATTCATCACAGAAAGAAAAGACCATCGTGCCAACGACATCCTCGGTTTTTGACAAGAGTTATGCAGCGTTCCTGTTCGACATGGACGGTACCCTTCTGAATTCCACATTGGCGGCCGAACGCGTCTGGGCAAGATGGGCCGAACAGCATGGCCTCGATGTCAAAACCTTCCTGCCGACCATGCATGGCGCCCGGGCAGTGGATACTGTTCGCAGGCTGGGGCTGCCGGGTGTTGACCCCGAGGAAGAGGCCGTAAAGATCACCGAGGCTGAGATCATCGATGTGGAAGGGATCGTTCCGCTTCCGGGGGCTGCAGAATTTCTCAATACCCTGCCTTCGAATAGATGGGCGATCGTCACCTCATCGCCGCTTGAGCTGGCAAAACGGCGTCTGGCTGCGGCCGGCATTCCCCTGCCTGCGAACCTTGTTACCGCCGAAGACGTGAAAGTCGGCAAGCCCAGCCCCGACTGCTACTTGCTGGCGGCGAAAAAGCTTGGTGTCGAAGCGGCGGATTGCCTGGTGTTCGAAGACGCGGTCCCGGGCATTTTGGCGGGGGACGCCGCAGGCGCCAATGTTATGGTAATAACGGCCACGCACACTCACACTGTCGAAACCGCCCATACGACCATTGGAAATTACCAAGGGCTAAGTATTCATACTGATCGCGAAGGGCGGCTATCTCTGGTAAAAGAGAACGGCGCGTGAATACGCCAAGGGGTCAATGAAACCGTGATTTAAGTGCTGCCCGGCTACGGCCGGATCAAGATCACTCAGCGGTAGCTTGTCCATGTCACATGCGGTTCGCGTTACGACTGAACCAAGGATTTACGACAATAAGAGGAGATTGGAGACGCGGGGCCGGGAAGCGCGTTGAGCGGCCGAAGAGGGAGAAACAACATGGCCAAATATCGCCAGAATCTGCCGCAACTTGCCGGGGATATTTTCCTCAGCGACGGGGGGATGGAAACAACCCTGATCTTTCACGAAGGTGCCGAGCTTCCGCATTTCGCATCCTTCGTGCTGATGTCCAGCCAGGAAGGCCGGCAGCAGCTGAAGAATTACTATATCCGGTATCTGGAGATTGCCCGGAAACATCGTACCGGCTTCATTCTCGATACGCCAACATGGCGGGCAAATCCCGACTGGGGTTCGCTGCTGGGGTACGGACCGGAGGAATTGCGCACAATCAACAGGGATTCCATCGACTTGCTGGTCGAGCTGCGCAATGAATTCGAGCCGGATGGGGCGCCTTGCGTCATCAGTGGCGCCATCGGACCACGTGGAGATGGTTACAAGGCCGGCGACATGGATTCAGGGGAAGCAGAAACCTATCACGCCGCGCAGATCGAGAGTTTCGCGCAGACCGAGGCGGATATGGTCTCCGCCTACACGCTGACGAACTACAAGGAAGCCATCGGGATTGCACGGGCGGCCCAGCTTAACACCATGCCTTGCGCGATATCCTTTACGGTCGAGACCGATGGCAGGCTCGTGACTGGCTTGTCACTGGCAGACGCGATCAACCGCGTCGACGATGCGACAGACGCATCGCCCGTCTACTATCTGGTCAATTGCGCACACCCGACGCATTTCATGCAGGCTCTCGAAAAGGGAGAGCCTTGGATCGACCGGGTGTACGGAGCCAAAGCCAATGCTTCGGCGAAAAGCCACGCGGAGCTCGATGAATCGGAGACGCTCGACGCCGGTGACCCAATTGATCTCGGACAGCGCTACAAGACATTGAGGCAATCGTTTCCGAGGATGCGTGTGCTGGGCGGATGTTGCGGTACGGACCATCGCCACATCGCGGCGATCTGTGAGGCCTGCCTTTAGAGTTTGCCTGTCAGAGCGCGACCCAGTCCCTGAGCGGAACGCGGATCATCCGCGGCGGAGCTTCAGTGTCGGTGGGGCTGACCAGACGGGGCGACGGCAGCGACTCGTCGATGGACGGCTCGCTTGAGCGGCGCCAGTCTTCTTCGAAGAGGTCCTCGAAATAGCGAACCGCATCGGAATGATAAATGACCAGACTCGCGTCCCGGTTGAACTTGGTGCCTGAGTTCGTCCAGTTGTGACTGCCGAGCACCACAGCCTTGCGGTCGATGATGAGGCCCTTGGTGTGGCAGCGGGAGGAGAGCTTCAGCTTGTCGAAGTCGAAGCCCTTCTTCTTGAGCTTGGTCAGTGTCTTGCGCAAATCATCGCCGATGCGGCGGAAGATGATACGCACATCAAGCCCCGCCTGCTGCTTGGCCAGCAGGCCATCGACCAGGCGGCGAAAATGGGGTGCGTCCCCATCCCTGTCAGCCAGTTTTAGCGACTGGTTCTGGAAAAGGATGCGGCTCTGGGCTCCCTCAATGAGCTCAGCGACGACTTCGGCGTAATTATCCGGTGTCAAAAGGGGGTGAATTCCAAGCGGTCCCTCGATCCGCTTGGAGCTGCGCAACACATAGGGCGCCTCCAGAGCATCGAAAGGATCGGTAAAATATTCGACTGGCACCCAGACATAGGGCTCCACGACGGCAGCCTCGACATTCTCGGTCTCCTTGGCCTGCTTGAGATCAAGCAGGATGTGCTTCTCGTAAAGTTCTGCCAGATGGTGATTCTCGACAACCGCGTGCCATTCACGGTTGAAACCGCCGATAAGCTTGGTCGGGGTGCCGAAATCCGTGGCATCTTCGCCGAGCGGGGGCTGGTTCGAGCTTTGCCAATTGCCGGACGAGAGCCAGAACGAGGCATGATCCTTGACTGCAACCTTGATGTGATAGGCGGAATCAAAGATGCCGTTGGGGTTGCCGATGCGGCCGAACGGTCGCGCAATCGACGCCCAGGAGAAGTCGAAGCGTTTCTTCAACTCGGCAGCCAGACTGTCTCTTGTTTGTATGTCTGTTCCGTCGTTCTTTTTCGATCCGCTTCCGGTGTCCTCTCCTGCCTGCAAAACGAGGTTCAACTCGCGCGGAGACTTCTTTGTCGTATCGAGGACGGCTTTCAGAATGTGTGGTGCGGTGAAATCATACATGCCGACGGTGAGACGTGTGCCCACACCGTGAAGGAACTCCTTCAGTACCGGCCAGCCGCAATCCGGGCTGACACTGAGGGTGACGGCAGCAACGTCCGGCACTGGATCCAGCGGGAGCTCCGGTCGTGGCTGGTAGCGCGAAACCCACCCTGCTTCGTTCGTGACCCAATCCTCGACGATGCCCAGCTGGTCGGCAATCGAGGCGAACGTAACGTCTGTGGGAAACCCATCGATTTCGGCTGGAATCAGTGTCATGCCCTTGAGTGCAAGTTCCTCAGGAGTGAGCCGCTGCGTCACTGCGACCACGATGACCGGTTCGTCGGTCATTATACCTCCCGTTACACGAAGCCCCGGATAAACGGCCACAACATCAGAACGGCTGCAGAGAAGCTGCTCGGCGGCAGGGATGGCGCTTTCTACTTCGGTCCACGTTAGGGGATTCCGGCGCACGGGGCGTGCGCCGGACGTGATGGTCGTCGTAGTCTGGTCCCCTATACGAACTGTCACCGTGATCGGGATAGTGACGGTTATTTCTTCGCCGGTGGTCATGAGCCGCTCGCTTCCCTTGGACATGTGCACGGTTTGCGGTGTTGTTTCGCGACCGACAGTGGAGAGGGCCACCACCGGCGGCTTGAGGGCCTTTGTCACGAGATCGCCGAGACTGCTGCCCGCGACGGCTCCGTTGCTCTTGAGGAAGACGCCGCTCTTGTGCAAGCCAACCACCAAGCCGGTCTCGATATCGATGACAGGGGAGCCGGAATTACCCCCGAGCGTCGTGCAGTCGTGAGAGAGTTCGGCTCCGATGAGGGATTTCACGAAGCCTGGAGCGATCCTCTTGCGCCCATAGACGTCGCCGAAGATCGAATCCATCAATGCCTGGTCGGGGATACGTGTATCGCGGAGCGGGTAACCGATGACGGCGACAGTCTTGCCCAAGGGATCGGCAGGATCGATGGCAAGGGCAGGCGGAAGGGCGGTGCCGCTGGCAGGAGCGACGCGCAGGAGCGCCACGTCAAGCTCGCGCGGGCCTCCGACAAAGAGGATTTCGTTGATCGTGAATTCCGATTCTGCGATCGAACCGACCTCCTCGAGAAAATCGATAGCAACACCAATCGGCCGCCGAGGGTCGTCGCCGGTCATGAACCGGAATCCCTGCGGTCCGCGCTCGGCGAAGTAGGCGGCCACGTGGCTGTTCGTCACAACGATACCGGGCTGGATCATCCATCCGGTCGCCAAAGCCGGCATTGCGATGAAATTGTCGAGTTCGATGCGACCAACCGACGGTATGGCCTGCTTCAGCACTTTGGCGGATTTTCGCAATCGGTCGCCCCAGACTTCGCTTTCGGGGTCAGTGAATTTCAATACAGCCGCGCCCTCGGTGATGCCAAGGACAGGACGGCCCCGGCGCAGGGCTATGGATTCCTCACGGATCGAGTTATCAGGACGAAAGCGTTCGGCTGGCGCCGGCGGTAGCGGAGCGTAGGCAGTCTCGCTGACCCATTTGTCGGTTGCAGGAGGCTTCGGGCCGCCTCGACCGGGCTGCTTCAGCGCTTTTTCGATATCATTGTCAATCTTGTCGACGAGAGCGCGGTCCTTGGCATAGGGCGCCGTCCTGACTTCGCGTACAAGTCCTACCAGCCGCTGACGATCATCACGCATCGTTACTCCCCCAAGGGCTCGCGGTGCTACTTTGGCGACATTCGACGTCACATTCAATATTGAAACGTCGCGGTCTGCCATTAGCAATAATGAGTTTACGGCGTAATATGTTTACGGATTAGTATGCTCCTATAGTATGTCATTGTCTTAACAGGGCGATTGGTGGCGGGAGCTTGAATATGGCGACTTCGGTGCGCAACACGGTGAAACAGTCAAGCGATGACGATGCCGCCCAGCGTAGCGCTGCTCCCGTTGAAACCGAGCTGAAACTGCTCGCTCCGCCGGGAGCGCTCGACGCTGTCCGCCGCTCGCCTGCCATCCTGCAATCGGCCCGCAACAAGGGAACAATCCGCCGGCTGGAGGCAACCTATTACGATACGGCGGATCATCAGCTGTTTGGCGCTGGTCTCTCCCTGAGGGTCCGGCGCAGTGGCAAACGTTTTACCCAAACGATCAAACGCCTGTCGGTCAAGAACCCGCTGGTGCGCGACGAATGGGAATCGCCGGTGGAGGCACCGGCGCCAGACCTTGATGCGCTGCCAACCTGCGAGATTGACGGGATTTTCAGCAAGATCGCCGCCAATGACCTCGTGCCGGTCTTTGTCACCAAGGTGCGGCGGCACGCGATTGCCCTCGATGTGCCGGATGGTCAGATCGAGATCGCCTTTGACGATGGTGTCATCGAAGCCGGAGAGCAGCGGGAACCGCTGTCGGAGATCGAGCTCGAATTGAAACAGGGCAGGGCCGCCACACTTTACCAGTTCGGCCTCGGCCTGATGGATGTGTCCCCGCTGTGCCTTGAAACCCAAAGCAAATCAGATCGCGGCTACGCACTGGCGCTGAATATCAATCCGGCGGCCGTGAAGGCCGGTTCGTCGAGCCTTCGCCGCGAGGACACCGTCGATGAGGGAATAGCCAAGCTCTTGTCGGGCTGCCAGCAACAGATACTGGCAAATCTTTGTGCTGCTGAAGACGGCCGCGAGCCGGAAGGTATCCACCAATTGCGGGTAGCGCTGCGGCGCTTGCGGACGGCCCTGTATTTCTTGCGGCGCGAACTGGAATCGCCGTCACTGCAGGCGCTCGATGCCGAAGCCCAAAGGTTCGCACGAACGCTCGGACCTGCCCGCAACTGGGATGTCTTTGTCGATTCAACGCTTACCGATATCGAAAAGGCCAACCTTCCCGAGATCGAGTTCTCCACATTGCGCGACGCGAGCGCACCCTTCCGGGAAAAGGGCTATCAGGCAGTGCGGCACAGCCTATCCGATCCGCGGACGAACCGCTTTCTATTGTCGCTGGGGCTTGCGATCGAGCAGAGGAACTGGCGAAACGATGTCGCAAGCGAGGATCTGGCGATCCTTGCCGAACCGCTGACGAAGTTTGCTTCGCGTGTCCTTAGCGGCCTCGAGCGCAAGGCACTCAAGCGCGGCCGCCATTTCCGTCATCTGCGCCCGGAAGCCCGCCACAAGTTACGGATCACGCTGAAAAAACTGCGATACACTGCGGAGTTCTTCCTGCCGCTGTATTCGGATGAGGGCTCCGCCCGGAAATACCTCAAGCAATTGTCCCGCCTGCAGGATGTCCTGGGCGAAGCCAATGACATCATAACCTCACGAGACCTATTGGCCGATCTCCGGGAGAGTAACCGCAACCCCGACGTGCATCGCGCCATTGGCGCGGTCATCGGCTGGCAGGGGCATGTTGCGCTGGCTGGAGCCGACCGGATGCTTGGCAGGTGGCGGAAGTTCAGTCGCACGACACCGTTCTGGATGCGCTGAGACCTCCGAGAGTGTTTTCGGAAAGGCTGGTCCATTCAGCGTTTTTCGATCTCAGCTGATGGTCTGTCCGGCGATGCCGAGACGCCGCTTCAACTCGGAAATCAGCGTTGCCTGCGGGACAGGCCCGATGGCCTTCGACTTCGGCTCCTTGAGCGCGCAGTTCGTGGCGTGGAAGCCAAGCGAGCGATAAGCTTCCATCTGTTCCTCGGAAAAGAATTGATCACCCGTGGATTCATGCGGAAAAAGCGGATAGCGGCGCTCGTAATCCAGAACATAGTCGGGCTCGTCCCCGGTAACCGACGCCTTCACATAGACAAGGATGCCTTCGGTGCCAGCCTGGTCGTATATGATTTTTCCCACGGCAAAATGCTGACAGTGGGCCTCGTCGTCGGCGGGAATGCGTTTGGATCTGTCCGCGGAGCGGCGCAACATGGCTTCCCGCATCGCTTCCCAGTCAATGGCGATCCTGATCCCAAGATCGATCCGCGCGAACCGCTGCACGTCGACCAGCGCACCGAAATTCATGGCCGGATCAGCTTCGGCATCGATCACCATGATCATCTGGCACTTGCGTTTGAGCAATTGATAAAGCCCGCTATTATCGATGTGCCCGCCGTCGCTGACGAATATGCGCGTACTGTCCGACCGAAGGACGCCGAAAGCTTCGGCGGCAAGGTAAAAACGGAAGAAGTCATACCAGCTTGCCTTGACTCGTTCGGCGGGTCGCGCAGCACCCTGCGGCGCCGCATTTTGTACATCCTCGACATAGCGTGGATTGCGTAGCCAATAGCCGAGCCTCAGATTGAGTAGCGCGAGCGTCGGGCTGAGAAAGCCGATGCCGACACGCCCCATGCTGGACGAAACGGCTGCCCCAGAAATGGCGGCCGCCGTCGCCAGATCCAGCTGCGGCTCGTTTGCGGTCATGGCCTCGGTCGAGGCGTATCCAGTGGCATCGCTGCCGACAAACCCTTTGGAGAACAGAAAGAACTCGGCGTTGCGGCCACGTTTCGCCGGATCGGTACTGGGCAATGTGCTGGCTCTGGTCACGCCCTCGCTATCGGCTGCCGGTTCAGGATCGGCGGTGCCCCGCCGCTTTCGCGGGGTCGAACGGCGGACATTCAGGGTGCTGTTGACCAAAAGATAAGGTGATTTCGTCCCGAGTTCCGTAAGCGGCAGCGGAGCTATACCCATCCGGCCCTTTCCAAGCCTGAAAGCGATATTCAGGCGATCGCGGTATAGGCGATGCAGTGCGTTGGCGTTCTCGGCGAAGTTCATCGCCAGAAAGCAGGTGAAGGCGGAAATGGCCAGGTAATTGGCCAACATGAACCACAAGGTGCCGGGTGCCCTTGTTGCGATGGCTATCGCCGCTAGTGCTACGGCGAACAGCAGTATCAGGACAATGACGGACAGGCTGCGCCAGCCATGCTCGAGCAGCGTTGCCTTCATGCTGGAAAAGATTTCCCTTCCGGTCTGGCGCGTCAACAACAGCACCAACCAGAACACGATACAGACGAGCAAGGCGAGGCCGACGTAGCGGGCGAGACCGATACTGCTATCGCTGAGAGCGATGGGGGCAAGCGGATAGGTGCCAGCCGCTGTAGCAATTCCCCAGACGCACAAGGTGAGGAATAACAGATAGATCAGTGCCGGCAATGCCAGGGCAGCCGCATAGAGTGCCAGCTTTGCGCACCATGCCTGTATTCGCGCGCCTATCGTCGGGTTGTTGAGAGCCTTCTGGATCCAGCTGACCAGTCTTTCCTGGAAAAGCGCTACACTCGCTATGATCGTCATGAGTGCGCTGCCAAACGAAAAGACGCTTGCTCCGGTTGGTCCATCTTGTGTGAACCATTCAATGATCCAGGCGAGGATACGGGACTGAACCTCGATGATAACCGCGAGCACGAACAGGACGATCAGCAACGCTCCCGTGCGTGTCCATCGGCTTCTGGGCTCGGAGATGCGCAGCGGTCTTTGGGTACTGTGCCTTTCCAGATAGGACCGGCGCAGTCCCCAGACGATGAGAAAGAGCAGCAGCAGGACGCCTGTCATCTTTGTCAGCAGGAACGGATCAAGCAGATCGCTGTAGGCCGAGGTGACGGTTTCTGCCTTCCAGCCCGCGGGGGGCTCGAAATAGCGCACCAGATCATAAAGCACGTTGTGTTTGAGATGAGAAACGGTCGGGTTGGCAAGGACAATGACGGTCGCGAGCGGAAAGAGCACCGACAGCACGAGCAGCAGGTTGACCGCCAGTCCCCTCAGGACGATTGCCACAGTCAGGAGAAGGTCAGACAGGCCCTTGGGTGCAAGGTAGCGGCTGTGGTCACGGATGTGGCTGACCGGTTCGTTGTCGCGGACGTCGCCATTTTCCTGCTCGGCCACCGCGAACGGGAACTCGCCATTGCTGCGGGTGAGTGCCGATACCATGCTTGCGCCGATATAGCCTCCCCCTGAAACAGTCGAAAGATAATCGATCCTCGGGATCAGCTTGTACCGGTCAAGCGCCTGCAATGCGCCAAGGCAGAAGCAGGCAGATCGCACACCGCCGCCGGAAAGAGCGACGCCGAAAATTTCCTGCGGAACCGACCTGGATTGGCCGGGGACGATCGCCAGGCCAAGTGCTTGACGGCGTTCTGCGATTGCGTTGAGTTCGTCGCGGAGCACCTGATCGAAAGCTATTCCTTTGTCGCCCACGTCGGAATCCGTCGTGCTCATCTTCGCCTCCGCCTCGGCCTCGGAACGGACAATAGCAATAATTAGGCGAATCCTGCTCTAATGAGAATGGGCTAATACTTTTCGGTTAGTGGCTTAAATAACCCATGATCTTCAGTTTTCGAAATGCAACGAATGGATATACATCAAGTCATTGAATAAAATAGTAAGTGATTTCAAAGATGCGCTTCAGAGAAGCAGCGCAGGCCTTCTGCGGCCGAACCTGCGGTTGCTCGTGTTGGTTGCAAAAATCACTGTCGGTGCGTATCCTGACGGCATCTAATTGCCGCATGCCCATTTGTTGCTGTTCAACGGAAATTGTACCCGCGCTACAAAGTTCAGGCGGTCCGGGATGAGACACGACTTGAATGCAGTCGACAATGAACTGGTCGATCTGATTTATTCGTCTTTGTTAGAGGAAACGAGTTGGCAACAGTTCCTCGACCGGCTGGCCATGACCATGCCGGAAGGACGGTCGACACTGTTTTTTCATGATCGTACGTCTGGTGCAGGAGCATTTTCGCTCCAATCGGGGCTGACCGAGCAGCAAGTCAATGATTACAGCAACTATTATTCACGCCTAAATCCCTGGATGCCGAAGGCATTGAAACGACCGATCGGCGTCGGCGTCACTGCAAGCCAGATGCTTGCGCATGACGAACTTGAGAAAACCGAATTTTACAATGATTACCTGTTGCCGATCGGGGCAAAATCTGCGGTTGGGGTCACGATCCTGCGCGACCAGGATCGGACGTTTTTCCTCAGCGTGCTTACATGCAGGAAAGAGCACAACCAGAACTTGCCATCAGCTCAACTGTTGACGAGGCTGGCGCCGCATCTCGCGCGTGTCTTTGAACATTATCAGGCGGCATCCATCCACAGATCGGTCGCCCAGGCGGGAACGAGGCTGCTCGATCTGTTTGACGTGGGGGTTGTTGTCGTTGGAGCCGGTGGTGCAATCAAGACGATATCCCCACGCGCCCAGGCCATGCTTGATGAAGGTATCGATATTCGACTGTCGTTCAGCGGCAAGCTCCAGATAAACTCGTCAGTGGCCAACCGCATGTTGTACAGAGTGCTCGGCACCTGCAACCAAGCGCCGAAGTTCCAGACGTTCTTGCTCGACAACATAAGGATTACGATCATAGGCGTTCAGAAAGACCAGCTGTCATCGCTTTTTGAAGGGCCAACGGCGGTCCTTCTGCTTGAGCCGCGCAGCAATCGGTACTCGCCGGCCGATCTTCGCGATTTTTCCAATCGATACATGCTCACTGCGGCGGAAACCCGGGCGTTGCGCGGCCTGTTTTCGGGCAAATCCGTTGACGGGATTGCTGCCGACGCCGGGCTGTCGAGGGAAACAATCAGATCACAGGTGAAGAGCCTATACGCAAAGGCCAACGTGCGCAGCCATGTCGAACTGTTGCGGCTCGTGACATTTCTGTCGTCCAATTAGGCGTGTATTTTGTGTCGCCGGCTTAACCCTCCGGGGTGAAGCGGAGCGAAATAAAATAGGCAAGAGTGCTTACCGCCAAGCAGCGTTATCGAAGAATACCCGTCTGAACAGAGCCGATCAGCAGCAGTCTGGACAGCGATCATCGAGAATTTTGCTGAACGGCTCGATGATCGTCGATGAGGGGGAACGATGCTGTCCCGAACAACTGTGGACCATCACAGTCAGGGTATTGCGGCCTTTACAGAGGGGGACCGCGCCACGCTCGTCAGTGCCGGCGAGCGTGGCCGCGAGACAGCCACGGCGAACACTCCTGTTCTGGCTATCGTTGACGGCAGGGTTCTGGCCCGCGAATGTCTGGCGCGAACACTGCAGATGAGCGGGCTTGGCTTCCACGTTGCTACGTTTGATGCAGTCGATGCCGTGCATGGCTACGGTTCAGTGCCGCTTTCAGCCATTCTTGTTTATGCCGGCGGTGACAATATTGTGCATGGCCCGGTTGGGCGAAGCATAAGGAAACTGGTCTCAGCCTTTCGCGGCGTGCCGGTCATTATCCAATCCGATAATGACGATCTGCAGCAGGTAGCGACAGCCCTGCACTACGGGATCAGGGGCTATCTATCGTCGAATGTCGGCGTTGACGTATGTATCGAGGCCATATCGCTGGCCGTCGCGGGTGGCATATTCATTGCTGCGGAGAACACAAGCGATCTCCAGGGCATGTTCGCAAAGAAGATGAACACGAGCAGATGCCGGTATATTCACCCCGCGTGAGCGGGATATCATTCGTTTGTTGCGTCAGGGGAAGGCCAACAAATCAATCGCCTTCGAACTCCAGCTGGCGGCCAACACGGTCAAGGTGCACATCCACAACATAATGAAGAAACTCAAAGCGACGAACCGGACCGAAGCCATTTTCAAGATCGCCACAGATTACTGATTTCGCGCCGCTGAAATCGTGCGGGATATTCGCTGATTTATGCTAGGCATCCATGCTGGATGATCTATTACGAGCGATAATTCAGATCCATTTTGAAAAGGCACTTTGGCATGGCGATCAAATTCGCATTGAAAGACCAGAAGTCTAGTCGCGGTTGATGAAAATCGTGCGAAAGCCGACGCCAAGTCTGTTGAGGCACCCGGCCGCCGTTGACACGATTACGGCCACCGGCAGTGACCTGTTTGACGCCAAGCCGGCCGGAGCAAAAACGCAAGCGCAAGAAATAAGCAAGTTCGGCTAGTCGCGCGGAGCGGTCGGCTGACCGGAGCGCAGCTGGACGATCTCGGCTTCCAGCACTCTGATACGCTCGTCGCGTGCGGCGACGATTGCCTCCACTTCGGCTGCGTCGAATCGCAGGGGAATGTGCTGCGGGCAATTCATGTCCCAGGCCGCGACCTTGAACAGGATGACCTGCTCCGGCCGGGCGCGATAGTTTTCCGGCATCAGCTTTGCCATCAGATCCGCGTCACCCTCGACCACCTGCGCTTCGCCCCAGAGCTTGACGCGCTGGCGTGTGCGGTAGTCGATGAGAAACAGATAGGCTTTCGGATTATCGGCAAGGTTGCCTTGCGTGATGTACTGGCGGTTGCCGGCAAAATCGGCGAAGGCGATCGTATGCTCGTCGAGCATATGGAGGAAACCGGCAGGACCGCCACGATGCTGGATATAGGGCTGGCCGTCGCCATTGGCCGTTGCAAAAAACACGCTGATCTGGCTCGAGATGAACTGCGCGAGATCCGGCGTGATGCGGGTCTGCCATGAGCCGCGTTCCTCCATGCTCGCATAGCCGTTGCGCGATCCCTTGCGCACCTGGATCGATTTGACGGTCGGCGTAAACGCGACATCGCTGGAAAATGCAGGTGTGGAGGACATGGCCATTTCCTTGTCGTTGCATATATCCGGAGCAGCCAGGAACGGCTTGCCCCAACCGGAATGTAGTATGTTTCAATAAATCGCTGTAGAAGGTGATATCGGGAGCTTTCCTCCTGAAAAATGGGAGGATGTATGGATCGCCTCGACGCAATGACAGTCCTGCTCGCGGCCGTCGAAACGGGCAGCCTGTCGGCTGCCTCGCGCCGTCTTGGCATGCCGCTTGCCACGGTGAGCCGCAAGGTTGCCGATCTTGAGGCGCATCTGAACACGCGCCTCTTGATCCGCTCGAGCCGCCATGTCGCGCTTACCGACGCCGGGCGCGCCTATGTCGAGGCGAGCCGGGTCATCCTGGAAAAGGTGGATGAGGCCGAGCGTGCCGCCGCTGGCGAATTTATTGCACCGAGGGGCGAACTGGCTGTCACCGCGCCGGTCGTGTTCGGGCGCCTGCATGTGTTGCCGGTCGTGGTCGAATTTCTCAAAGCCTATCCCGAGATCAATCTCCGGCTTAGCCTCAGCGATCGCCAGGTCAATCTGGTGGAAGATCATATCGACCTTGCGATCCGCATCGGCAACCTGCCGGACAGCAATATGATCGCGACGAAGCTAGGGTCGATCCGCCGCGCGGCCTATGCGAGCCCGGCTTACCTCACCCGGCGCGGCACGCCGCAACGGCCCGAGGATCTTGCCGGGCACGATTGCATTACCTTCGAGGGGTTCACTTCGCCGGCGGTCTGGACCTTCATGCGCGGCAGGAAAGAGGTCGCCGTGCCAGTTCATTCCCGGCTGAGCGTGACCACGGCGGAAGCGGCCGTCGATGCGGCGGTGGCTGAACTCGGGGTAACCCGCATTCTTTCCTATCAGGCCGCCCGGGCGATTGAGGCTGGCGATTTGCAGATCGTACTGGAAGACTTTGAGCCGCCGCCATGGCCAGTCAGTGCGATCTATATCGCTCAGGGCCCTGCGCCGCTGAAGCTCAGGGCGTTCCTGGATTTCGCCGTGCCGAAATTGCGGGAACGGATGGTATGATGGAAAAGCCAAGGACATCGGAGAACGATCAGTGAGCGCGAACTTTCCTGCAACCTCCATGCCTGACCGGGGCTGGTGGGCCGCGCTCTGGCCGGATCCGGAAGACATGCTGCGGCAGATAGGCGTGGAGCCGGACATGACGGTTCTCGATCTGTGCTGCGGCGACGGCTATTTCACCGCACCTTTGGCGAGACTGGTGAGCGGGCGGGTCTATGCCCTGGACCTCGACCCGCTGATGATCGAAAGGGCCAAGGCAGAAGTCGCCCGGCAGCAGGCCTCAGTGCTGCAATGGATCTGTGCGGATGCGCGTGAGGCCGCCACCCTTCTCCCCGAGCCAGTCGATTATGTCTTGATGGCCAACACGTTTCACGGCGTGCCGGATCAATCCGGACTTGCCCATGTTGTGAAGGCCAAGCTGCGACCGGGTGGGTGCTTCGGCATCGTCAACTGGTATCCTCTCGCGCGGGAGCAGACGCCAGTGCTTGGAAGGCCGCGAGGACCGGCCACGGAGATGCGCATGTCACCGGCCGAAGTCAGTGCTGTCGTGGAGCCGGCGGGGTTCCGGACTGCCAAAGTGGTTGAGCTTCCGCCCTATCACTATGGGGCCATTTTCGAAGCTGTCGAATGAGACCATTGTCCGCCAAGTCTAGCTTTTCTGGAAGGCAAGGTGGGCGCCGAGCCCCACAAGCATCGCGCCGCCCGCGCGCTGCATCAGGCGCTGGGCGCCACTCGAGCGCCGCAGCCGGGTGATCACTGCACCGGCCAGAACCACGCATACGATATCCGCCGAGGAGAACATCAGGTTGACGATGGTTCCGAGAATGACGAACTGGACCCAGACGGGGAACGCTGCCTGCGCATCGATGAATTGCGGCAGGAACGCCATGAAGAAGATTGCGGTCTTCGGGTTGAGCACCTCGACGCTGATGCTTTCGAAGAAGGCGCGGCGGCCGGATTTGGCTTCGATCGCCGGGAGGTTAACATCGCCTTGCGCCCTGGCGCGGAACAGCGAGATGCCGAGCCAGACCAGCCAGGCTGCACCGGCAAACTTCACCGCCATATAGAGCATCGGTACCGCATGAAAGAGCACGGAGAGCCCCGCAGCAGCGGCAATCACGTGCACATAGCAGCCAAGATGAATTCCGAGCGAGGCCATGAGCCCGGCTCCCCGGCCGCGCGCTATGGTCTGGGCGGCGGCATAAAGCATGGCCGGGCCGGGGATATAGGCAAAGACCGCCGTGGTGGCGAGAAAGGCGATGAACAATTCGGTTGAAGGCATTCCCGGCTCCTGTCGCAATGACACCGACTATAGACAATGCATTGGCGAGGCACGCAAGAGGAGTGGATTAATTGGCTACAGGACGTGCTGGAGGCACCCCATTATAGGCCGGAGCAACTTCCCGCTGAAAATTGAACTCGTGTAGCAGCGGCGTTGTCGAACGGCGCGTACAGTCTTTCGAAAATTGATTACAAGCCCAGGACCAGCGCTTCACACTTGGAACTGCACTAACCCACCCGCTTCATCGGCGGCTGCTTCCAAGTTCCATCGAGCGCTTCCTGCTTGGGCCAGTAGAGTCGCATCGCTATGATAAATGGCCCTTTGGGTGCAGGCAGCCAGTTCGGCTCCTTGTCTTTGCCCGGACTTTCGTTCTGGATATAGAATGTCAGGCCGCCATCGGCGTCCTTCACGAATTGCGGCAGCATCGGCGAGTTGAGCAGATAGCGGTTGATCGGATTGGCAACGAGCAGGCTCTGCGGCAGGTCATACATGGTCAATGACCAGAAGGCGTTGACCGGCGGCAGTTCCTCCGCCGCGAAATGTATGGTGTACTTGTTGGCTCCGTCGGGCTTGTTGCCGTCGGCGTCGAGGGCATAGGCGGGATACATCGCTTCCTCTTTGGAATTGCCGTAGATGCCGAACACCGCAGCGCCCATGCGGTAAAGGTAGTTGTTCTTCAAATACGCCCGCGTACCGAATACTTCGCCGGATGTTACCTTACCCGTATCGAACAGCTTGCGGAACGCCTCTAGGTCGATCCAGGCGTCGGCCATGCCCTGTTCGACGGCTGTTTTCATTTCCGGCGAGCTGACGTCGACGGTCTTGCCGGCGCCAACGCCAATTTTGGCGAAACGCGCCATAAGCTCGGTTTCGGACGGGTCGGTCGGGCAGAATTGCAGAACGAAGTTCAGGATGTTGAAGAATTCGGGCGATGTCTTCTCGTCGGCAGGGGATAGCGGCTTGATGAAATCGATGGCGGGCGCTGCTGCCGGCGCGGCCTGGCCGAGGAACTTGGACAGCGGCTCGGCCCTGTATTCGCTCTGGATTTTCTTGACGTTGTCGATGTCGTCCGGATTGAACAGCTGCGTGCGATAGGCGGCAAGCACCAGCTCCGTTTCCGAGCGGATGACCTCTTTCACGCCCTTTGGTGTCTCGCCCTTCCATCCTGGCCCCGCGATGAGGATAGCTGCCGCCATCATTGCCGGTCGCACGGCTGCCGATGTAGGCGAAATTGAATGTGTAAGCGTCGATGAACTGGATGCTGAAATACCGGTCCTTTTCAATGGGCGGTACGGTGAGCACCATGGGTTCGGCGCGCAAATCCAAGCCGAGCATCGAATAGGGCGTATCGGAATTCGGTGTCTGGACGGCGGTATCGGCGGGAGTATAGACACGCGGAATGTTGACAAGGGTATTCCAGGGTCCCTTGTATTCCGGGTTTTTGGTATCGACGAAATAGGCATGCTCGATGCGGTAGTCGTCCACTATGGGGAAGCCGTAGATGTAGGCTTCCTTCGCGATTGCACGGGCTTCCTCCCGGGGTGACGCCGGTCTGGGCTCCCGCCGGCGAAAACTGCAGCGCCGGAGTCATCGCGATCCCGCAAAGCAAGGTCCTGCGTGTCACAGTAGCCATCGTTATTGTCCCATCCCGCTGTTGAGTTTGTCCGGCGAATGAAGGCCGAAGGGAGCAAGAGGGCAAGTACGTAACGGTAAATGCGGCGCTGAGGCGTGGGTGATTATCGAAAGATATTGGGGAGGTGATGGTAGCGAAGGTTCGTGTTGATCACGTCCCCCAATATCTGATGGCGCGCCTTTCATTGCCAACGACCCGGCGTTTTCCTAGATTGCCGGGGGATTTTGTATTCCGATTGTAGCGATATCCAACGCTACCGTGCTAATTGAACATATGCACTTCACAAAAGATATGATCGAGGCTGCTGGCGGCGATTGGGAGACCGCGTCCACCGTTAATGATGATATGGATAAGCTTAGGGGGCAGTGCGTATCGGTACTCCCACTATCAGGCGATTTGCGCCGTTCGAAAGTCGCCTGGAAGGTAGCAGTACTGCGTCAAAGCCTCACTTATCGCTTGGTTGATTTAGGTGACGCGACGATCTCCCAATGGCAGGAGAGCAATTCGCTTGCCTGTATCGTTCTTGCTCGGTCTTTTTGGGAAACGGTCGCGGTGGTGCATTATACAGCGATGGGCACAAGGAAGGCGATCGATGCCAAAGACCTCACTGAGGTCAATCGTTTGGCCATGCAGCTATCCTTCGGCGGAAAACATCGGGATTGGCGTTTGGGCGACTGGACAGCTGTGAATGTCCTGACCGCGCTGGATCATATGAGCCGAGTGTTACCTCCCGTTCGGGATTTCTACGAGAAGATGTCGGAAATCGCCCATCCGAACTCGCAAGGAGCACATCAATTTTACTCCGAGACTAACAAAGAGCTTATTGAGACGACGTTCTCGCGGCAAAAGCGGGGCCAATCAGAAATACTCGAGAATATTTTGGCAGCGTTATGGGGGGCATCGTGGTCACTTTTGATGCTCAATGAAACCGATAAGATGATCCGCGAAATAGCTGATCTACAAAATCCAGAATGACGTTGAGATCGAGAATGCCGATGGGCAGTGGGTGGAGAAATGACGGATAATCTTTCTAATCGTGATGTCGCAAATGTCTGGATCTCGCACGTGCTCGGAAAACTATATGAAGAGTGGCCTCGGCGTTGCGACTTTGATTGGATGGCTGTGGGCAACAAAACCGGCGTGGATGTCAGAACCGACCCGGATCAGCTTTTCGACGATACGATGCGTTGGCTACTGAATAACGACTATATTCGGTATGGAGGTCAAAGCGCCGGAGAAGACTCTTGGCTCGACGTCGAATTAACGGAGAAGGGGTATCTCGTGTTGGGTTCGACCCCTGACAGTTTGAAGGAGCCGTTGGGCAAGCGGTTAAGTGTGGCCGCAGGCGAGGCAGGCTCGGACATTGGTCGCCAAACAGTGGGTGCGCTTATAGGTGCGATGGTTGGGGCTGCGTTCAAAACAATTTCAAATTAGGGGTTATCGTGCCTAAAAAGGATCGGCAGAAGAGTGCTCGCTCGCCTTCGACCAAACCGTTCGAAGGATATTCGACCGAGAAACGCGTGAAACTCGCTAAGGAAAAAACCGAGAGGCTCGTCGATAACATGATTGATTTCGTGGCCCTACACGAAAGCAATCGCATCGCGGTATTCTCACCTAGGCTGAGTGAACAGATACCGCGTTCCCGCGCAGCAAATGCCTTTAACGCAACCACTGATGCACTCTATCGTGCGGAAATCGTTCGATTATGCACGTTCTGGGACAAGCCGAGCCTAGAGCGTGAGAGCATTCTTACGGTTGTCGAATTGATAGAGAGCAAGGAAGTTCGCAAAGCATTGGCCGAGGAACATTATCGCGCTCACGCCAATCGAGGCGTTCGCTTGTTGGGTGAGCACGACCACGAAACAGCGAAGGTTTTGAATGATGTAGCAGACCAATATCAAGAAGAGTTTGCGTGCCATCAAGCGAAGCTCTCAATTAAAGGGCTCTATCGGTCGACGGTTCGCGCACAGAAGCTAATCAACAGTGATAAACTCCGAGGCGTGATCGCACATAGAAATAACCGTATCGCTCACTCTCTGAAACTACGGCCGAGCGCCGTAGAAACGATGTCGGTGACGAGGTACGGCGATGAGAGGGAGTTGTTCGAAGAGACGTTGTGGATCGTTCGCGAGTTGCATTTGTGGATTAATGGAAGCGATTTCGATTTCGCAGGAAGTCGAAAGATGGCCGCGAGAAATGCAAGCGAATTGTGGAATGCGTGCGCGTTTGATGTTCCGAAACGCTAGCAACGCCTACTTCAGGTTTGAGTATCCTTCAATCTAGCAGTAAGCGCCAATACAGCAATGTCTCGGTATCGAGATATTGCCCTTGGCGATGTGGAAGTCGGATTAATCGCGTAGTTTCGCAAGCGCTCAATATCGCCTGCCTCCGCCATGGCCACCACCCCCGCGAGTTTTTTGCGAAATCGGGCGTGCGTTGGCGCGCTGAAATCTGGCACCGGGGGCCGGGGGCAGGATACCCTTCTCGGCATCGGCAAGAAGCGCCGCGCGCTGCCCTACAGGGAGCGGCGCGGCTATTCCGGGATCGATAGCCGTCGGTTTCTTCGATCGAGCGACCTGTCGTTTCCTGGCAGAGTTCCGGACGGCCCGAGCGCCCGCGATCAAGTCTTTCGGAACGAGGACCGTGAAATCTTCCTTGGTGATTGCATAGATCAGCGGGGTCTTGCTCTTATGTTCGAGGGCAATCCGGTCAGCGATCTCGATCGCCGCTTCCAAAGTGGCGGCAGGTTCATTGATCTTGAAGTGGGGGCCGCGACGAAGATGAACGCTAAAACTCTTGGCGGCTTCGACCTGCGCGCGGGCTGCGCCATCAGCGGGGTGCGGCTTGGCGGTCTTTGTCATTTGGGCTGTCCTCCTGTTTTGGTGGACAGACCAGTTATCGGCACTTTGAAATAGTGCAACTCAACGAAGCGAGATTTCCCTGTTCATCCGTTCGGCTCGATCGCGAGCCTTTTCCCAAAGGCGCAAGACGGCAGGCTCGCCAAAGTTTGCCCCTCGCAATGCATCTTTGATGGCAATCTCGTCGGTAAGATCGGTCCCTTGATTGTCAAGGATGTCAGCCATTTGTCGAACGAGGATTTCAGCAATCTGTGCTTTCTGTTGGTCTGACGCTTCTTGTATTTTCATGGGATCGCTTTCAGATAGAGGGCAGAGCATATGCTCACACGTACCAGCAACAAAGCCGGGCGATTGCTCGGCCCGGCGTGCTCAATGGGTACAAAAGTTGCTCCACCGTTGGAGGACATTCTCCGCCGGAGCAACTGGTATCTGGAAAACTTTATGAAAATTTGGCGGACAGATTTCCGGACAGCCGGACATCTACCGGACAGGCGAGTATCGCACCTTCGCCACCGATCAAGCGCACTGGCCGATTGTGGGCCGGTGCGCTTGTATGAAGCTGCGTTTTCGTCACCACAACAAAAATGTCATTGAGCAACCACGTGCTGGAGTGCTGGAACCATCGTGACTGGCGGTGGGTTCCATTTGCCGGTTAGCGCTTCCGTTTTCGGGCTATAGAGACGCATGGTCAGGTTGAAACCACCCGTCGGTGCGGGGAGCCAATTGGCTTCCTTTTCCGCGCCTGGGCTCTTGTTCTGGAGGTAGAGATCAAGTGAACCGTCGGGGTTGTATTTGAAAGGCATCCAGCTACTTACTGCAAACCGGTTGAGGCTGTTGCCGACTTGAAACCCCTCCGGATCATAAAGGGTAATCGACCAGAACGCCCTGACAGGCGGCAGTGTTTCCTTGTCGAAATGAATGGTGTAGCTGTTCGCCCCGCTGAGCGGGTTGCCTTTTTCGTCGCCGAGGTTGAGCGGGTAGATGGCATCGTCAGGCAGGTTTGCGCCAAGGCCAAGCTGGGTGATAATGGCACGTTTCAGATAGTAGTTGCCGTAGACGCCCATCGTATCCGTATTCATCGACCAAGAATTGGCGACCCGTGCCAACGTCGCCACCTTCCATTCCATAAGTTTATGTGCGTCGGCTGGCGTACCCTCAAGCGCCTTGGCGACAACAGGATCGGCTTTGCCCAAATCGAAGCTTTTGCCGGGCTCAATGCCGATGCGCTTCAACTGGCTCACGATGGGTTGATCGGTGATGTGAGGAGGATTGTCCTTGAGAAGCTCTGCCGCATAGGCAAAGAATTCGCCCGCGGTCATCCCGTCAACCGTCTTCTTCGGCGGTGTCTTCATATCTACCGCAGGATCGATCGTCACTTTGACGGGCTCGGGTGTCTTCCCCCATTGCGACAGCGGCGTCACTTTGTATCCGGC
This sequence comes from uncultured Alphaproteobacteria bacterium, assembly GCA_963777425.1. Classification (GTDB taxonomy): domain Bacteria; phylum Pseudomonadota; class Alphaproteobacteria; order Rhizobiales; family Rhizobiaceae; genus Phyllobacterium. Next base: position 232,182 of record CAVZQS010000010.1, read on the forward strand.
CTGGACCTTATGAACCGCATCATAGTCGGGTGGACCGTCGGTTTTGGTGCGTCCGATAATCCAGACGAAAGGCGTCGGCGCATCTATCCGCTGCGTCCCGGCTGGCAGTTCCTTTCCTTCCCATCCGGGAGGAACGATGGCGAAATCGGCTTTTTGGGTTCCCGTGGTCCGCCAGCCCGGCGAGGCAAATACGTCTGTCCACATGTCGAGCATTGGCAGAAGATAATAGCGCCCGTCCGTGTCCGGCGCAGAAACAATCATCGGCTCCTTGGTCATATCCAGCCACGCGATGGAGTAGAGCGTATCGAAATTCGACCGCACGACGTCCTTAAAGTCCGCTGGCGGGAATTCCGGAACATTGGTAAATTCGTTGGCGGGTCCACGACCGAAGACCTTGCCTGCCTCGATATTGGTCGCCTGCTTTCGAGTGACGTCCATTGTCACCAACGGGTACAAATAGACATAGGCATCGACGCCGATCGCGTGTGCTTCCTGTTCCGAGAGCGCCTCTGCTGCCGAAGCCCCACGTATCGGTGACCCTCCGGCTACAAGCAAGAGAGCGACAATTGCTAGCAATTTCAATCTCATGATCCGTTTTCTCCCGTTCTTGGAAAATATACAGAGTTGGCGTTGCGAGTATGACTGCTGCTGTGGCACGTGCCCCGAGACATAGCAGGACAGCTGAGCGCCGGGGCATGGGCAGGAAAGTAGTGTCTGGATGGGTGCTTGTGGAAGCACGTAACTGTAACAATAGCAGTCACGTAGGAACGTATTGCAAGTCAGCCTATCGGGCTAACCCTTTCCCTCACGATGCAGAGAGAGCAAGCTCCAAAGATGCCCCGACGAGCGGGGCAATTTTCGGCATTAAGCAGCGAATTTTCCGATACTTATGCAATTCCCGCCGATAATAGGTCGCCTTCGTTTGTGTGTGGGATCGTTCGAAACCTACCTTCGCTACCGATCAAAGCGCACAAGCCCGCGTGCGGCTTGGCGCTCCCCATTGGGCATTGATCTTGTGATTTTGCCTTTGTGCATTTTCACTTGAGAACCACCATTGGTTAGCAAAGTACTTGAAATGTTTAGCTAAAAAAATTTCTCAAACTGGCCTGCTGCCGGTTTTTCGGACACGGGGTTAAGCTAATCCCACCTTGGTTTCAAAATCGTTCGGGCTGAGATAGCCCAGCGTCGAGTGGCGACGCCTTGGGTTGTAGAAGCGCTCGATGTAATCGAACACGTCCGCCCTTGCATCATTTCTTGTCCGATAAACCTTTCGTGCCGTTCTTTCCGTTTTGAGCGAGGAGAAGAAGCTCTCCATCGCTGCGTTATCCCAGACGTTCCCCGATCTGCTCATGGAGCAGGTGATGCCGTGATCGCCTATCAGGCGCTGGAACTGTTCGCTGGTGTATTGGCTGCCCTGATCGGAATGATGCAACAGCGCATCCGGCTTTCTTCTGCGCCATATGGCCATGATGATGGCATCGGTGACCAGCTGCGCCGTCATGTTCATATTCATCGACCAGCCGACGACACGGCGTGAGAACAGGTCGATGACGGCGGCAACATAAAGCCAGCCTTCGGCCGTCCAGATATAGGTGAAGTCAGCCACCCATTTCTGGTTCGGTCTGTCGGCTTCGAACTGGCGATCCAGCACATTCGGCATGATGACAGATCGGTCGCCCGCATCTTTCGGCAGGCCGCGCCGACGTGGCCTCGCCCGGAGCGCGTTCTGACGCATCAGCCGCTCAATGCGATGAAGACCGCACGACAAGCCTTCAGCCAGCACATCATGCCAGACACGCCGGGCACCATAGGTTCTGTCGCTGGCCTTGAAACTCTGGCCAATCTTGTCCAGCAGAACTTCATCATAGCGGGAATGGTCGCTCGGCGAGCGGTTGAGCCAGGCATGGAAGCCGGAACGAGAAACCCCCAGCGCTTCGCAGAGCCATGCCACCGGCCAGATCGAACGGTGCTTTGCAATAAACGCAAACTTCATATCACGTCCCTTGCAAAGTAGGCTGCGGCCTTTTTTAGAATATCGCGCTCCGCCTTCAGCTTCGCGACCTCGCGCCGCAGCCGTTCGATCTCAAGCTGTTCCGGCTTCATCTGTCCATGTCCTGGAAAGGACTGGACCGGATCGGAGCCATGCTCCCTGATCCATTTGCGCAGCATATTTTCGTGGACATCAAGGTCGCGGGCAGCTTGCGCAACCGCGACACCACGCTCCTTCACCAGCTTCACCGCTTCAAGCTTGTATTCGCGGCTGAACTTTCGTCTTTGCATTCATACTCTCCGGTTTCATGCAGAACACCTTAACTCAGTGTCTATGAAACCGGCAGCAGGCCAAATGGCCGAAACACACAGCGGCCCAAACGTATCCTTTCTGGCCTTATAAAGTGCGGCGTCTGTGGAGGCGGGATGTCGATGCACGACAAGCATCCCGGGGGCGCGATCAGAATTCGGTGCTCTACGAATAGAGAAAGCGGATCGTGCTCAAACAGTGCGAAGGTTCGATTGGACCTCATAGAAAAAGCGATAGCCGATCGTCTCCGCGAAGTGTTCATGGACCGTCCCGAACATCTGCAAGCTTATGTGGAGGCCTATCTTGAAGAGCGCCAAAGCGACATAAGGGCTGCGCGGAAAAATAAGCAGGAGATCGACCGACAACTTGCCGACGCGTCTTGACAGCTTTCGCGTTTGCTCGATCTATTCGCGCGCGGGGTGATCAGCGACGAGGGCATCGAAGAGAAGATTGTCCCATTGCAGAGCCGCATCGCAGAATTGAAAGGAAAGCTATCGGTGGCAGAAGCCGAGGTCCCGAATATCGATCTGCATCCTGAAGCTATTAAGAGCTACCAATCGAGCATTGCCAATCTTCACAACTTGCTCGGCAATCTTGATCCCCACGCCAATTCAGACGTGATGCAGACGGTGCGGGAGATCATTTCACACGTCGTTGTCCACCCTCAGCCAGGGGGCGGGGCGGTGGCTGAAATCTTCGGCAAGCTATCCGCCTTAATCGGTAAGGATATTCCGGGGTTGGGGGAGGTAATGGTAGCGAAGGAGGGATTCGAACCCCCGACACAAGGATTATGATTCCTCTGCTCTAACCTACTGAGCTACTTCGCCCCATATGTCATCGCGACCACGTAAACGGTTTGCCTGCAAAAGGGACCGGGAGGCCGCACTGTCATTCGACAGGGACGGGCGGGGTATATGTGGGGAGCAACAGCCTGTCAAGCAATCTTGCGCGGCTTTTTATCTCCCCTCTTATCGGGGAGAAAGGATTTTCCTGGGTCCAGCGTAGCCAAATCCTTGGAAAACCCAAGTGAGGGGATTTTTCCGGGCAAGCGCGCCAATTTATCCCCTCTCTTGTGATTTCTAGCACTTAGCTGACGCTAAAATGCTGAAACCACTTTCTCTCCCACAAGGGGGGATAGCGGCCACCGTTTCCGCACAATCCAAGTGCAATTGCCCGGCAGCGGGACTTGTCATCTTTTCGTCGTCCAGATATTGGATGCCCACATGAAGAAGGCTGAAAATATGGCTCCACGGATTGCAGTGCTTGGTTGCGGCTATTGGGGCAGCAATCATATCCGTACACTCAAGAGCCTCGGCGCTCTTTATGCCGTCTCCGATCAGAACAGCGATCGCGCTGCAGGCTTTGCCGCCGAGCAGGACGCCCTGCACATCGAAGTCGACGATCTTTTTACCCATCCGGATGTCGATGCCATCGTCATGGCATTGCCGCCGCAATTCCACGCGGAGGCGGCAATCCGCGCCGTGACCAATGGCAAGGACGTGATGGTCGAAAAGCCGATTGCCTTGACCGTGCCCGATGCGGAACGCGCGGTTCAGGCCGCGCATGACAATGGCCGCATCTTCATGGTGGGCCATGTGCTGCGCTTTCATCCCGCCTTCGAGAAACTGCTGGAACTCGTCAAGGCCGGTGACCTCGGCAAGGTACGTTATATCCACTCGCATCGCCTCGGCCTCGGAAAATTCCATACGGAAAACGATGCGCTGTGGGATCTCGCGCCGCACGACCTGTCGATGATCCTTGCGATCACCGGAACGGAGCCGCTGGAGGTGCGCGGTGAAGGCGCTGCCGTGCTCGATCATTTGAGCGATTTCGCGCATCTGCATTTGAGCTTCCCCAATAATGTCCGGGGGCATCTCTTTGCGTCACGCCTCAATCCCTATCGGGAGCGCCGTTTGGCGGTTGTCGGCACCAAGGCCATGGCCGTGTTCGACGACATGGAAACGTGGGACCGGAAGCTTGCCGTCTACAAGCATTCGATATGGCAGGACAATGGCCAGTGGGCTTCGACGACGGAAGAGCCAACCTATATCAAGATCGCGCAGGGCATGCCGCTGACGCGGGAGCTGCAGACTTTCGTCGAGAGTATCCAGACGCGGGTCCAGCCCAAGACCGATGGCGAAGAGGCGATACGGGTCTTGCGTATCCTGACTGCCGGGACGGTTACGCACAACAAATAACATCCGGCAACTTTCGTGACATAAGCGACAAGCGTTGTTACAAGGCCCCACGCCTTATTACAGGATGAGGCAAACTTTGAATGGCGACCTCTGGCAGACCTTGATCTGCCCTTTTAAAGAGGAGCCGGACCCGTTGCACGCGGCAGAGTCGCGGCGACATTTGATATTGGAGCAATGATGCATTTCATCGATCTCGGTGCACAGCGTGAACGGATTAGCGGCAAACTCGATGCGGCAATTGCCAAGGTTGTGCGTGAAGGCAAGTACATCCTCGGACCGGAAGTAACGGAATTCGAGAAACGTCTGGCTGACTATGTCGGCGTTGAACACGTGATTGCCTGCGCCAACGGTACCGATGCGTTGCTGATGCCGCTGATGGCAAAGGGCATTGGACCCGGTGATGCGGTGTTCTGCCCGAGCTTCACCTTTGCCGCGACCGCGGAAGTGGTGGCGCTTGCCGGCGCGGAGCCGGTGTTCATCGATGTCGATCCGGACACCTACAACATCAACGTGGAACAGCTCGAGGCGGCGATCGCTGCCGTGCGTGCCGAGGGCAGGCTGCAGCCAAAGGCGATCATCCCTGTCGATCTGTTCGGTCTTGCCGCCAACTACACCTCGCTCTCCGCTGTAGCGGCGCGGGAAGGTCTCTTCGTGATCGAAGATGCAGCCCAGTCGATCGGCGGCAAGCGCGACAATGCGATGTGCGGCGCCTTCGGCGATGTGGCAGCGACCAGCTTCTATCCGGCCAAGCCGCTCGGCTGCTATGGCGACGGCGGCGCGATGTTCACCAATGATGGCGCGCTGGCGGAGGTACTGCGCTCCGTGCTGTTCCACGGCAAGGGCGAGACGCAATATGACAATGTGCGTATCGGTCTGAATTCACGCCTCGATACAATCCAGGCGGCGATCCTCATCGAAAAGCTCGCCATTCTCGAAGACGAGATGGAAGCACGGCAGGTTGTGGCGAAGCGTTATGCCAACGGCCTGAAGGATGTCGTCAAGGTGGCTCATATGCCGGAAGGTTCACGCTCGGCCTGGGCACAATATGCGATCGAAACCAGGAACCGCGATGCGCTCAAGGCGCACCTGCAGGCAAACGGCATTCCATCAGTGATTTATTACGTGAAGCCGCTGCATCTGCAGGTTGCATATGAGCGTTATATGCGCGCGCCAGGCGGATTGCCGGTTTCCGAAACCTTGCCGCAGAACGTTCTATGCCTGCCGATGCATCCTTACCTGAGCGAAGCTGATCAGGACCGGATCATCGGGACTATTCGGGACTTCCACGAAAAAGGGGCCTGACGGCCCCATTTCCTTCAACCTCGATTATCTGATCAGGCGTGCTGGCCTTGCTGGGCGAGGCGCTTCAGCATGGCTTCGGCCTGCGGAGCGCGCTCCGATCGGCCAATGAAACCTCCGCCGAAGACACGAGCAGTGTTGCTGTCATCCGAATAGAGGACGCAGGCCTGGCCCGGCGCGATGCCGCTTTCGCCGTCGACGAGCTCGACCCAGGTTTCGCCAGCCTGATGATGAAGGACGGCCGGACGCGGCGGGCGGGTTGAACGAACCTTGGCGTAGACCTCAACGCCACCTTCCGGAATATCCGACAGGGCACCGTCGCCAAGCCAGTTGACGTTGCGTAAGAAAACTTTTCGGGTTTCCAGCGCTTCACGCGGTCCGACGATGACACGCGCGTTCTGCGCATCGAGATGCACGACATAGAGCGGGTCGCCAGTGGCGACGCCAATACCGCGGCGCTGGCCGATCGTATAGTGCACGATGCCTTCATGACGGCCGAGCACACGGCCATCAATGTGGACGATATCGCCCGGATTGGCGGCTTCCGGCTTCAGCTTCGAAATGATGTCCGAATATTTACCCTGCGGTACGAAGCAGATGTCCTGGCTGTCCTGCTTGTTCGCCACGGTGAGACCAAGTTCCTCGGCGATAGCGCGCGTTTCCGGCTTCGTCAAACCACCGAGCGGGAAGCGCAGATAGTCGATCTGCTCCTGCGTGGTGGCAAAAAGGAAATAGCTCTGGTCCTTGTCGGTATCGACAGGGCGGAAGAGCGCGCGGTGCGCGCCGTTGGCATGGCTCCGGATATAGTGGCCTGTCGCCAAAGCATCGGCGCCGAGATCGCGGGCCGTCTGCAAAAGGTCGGCAAACTTGACGGTCTGGTTGCAGGAAACGCAAGGGATCGGCGTCTCGCCGCTGACATAGCTCGCGGCAAAGGGATCGATCACGGCTTCGCGGAAACGTGCTTCATAGTCGAGTACATAATGCGGAATGCCGAGGCGTTCGGAGACGCGGCGCGCATCCTCGATATCCTGACCGGCGCAGCAGGAACCGGCACGATGGGTGGATGCGCCGTGGTCATAGAGCTGCAGGGTAACGCCGACGACATCATAGCCCTGGCGTTTGAGGATGCCGGCCACAACAGAAGAATCCACGCCGCCAGACATGGCAACGACGATACGGGTGTCTTCCGGTGTACCCGGTAGATCGAGACTATTCAGTGTCATAAGCGGATCCGGTTCTGGCAGCGGCATAAAGGCGCAGTGCTGTTATTGGGCCTATATAGGTTATTGACCCGGCCTTGCCAACAGGAAGTCGCAAACGAGGCACTTTTCTCTGCCGGGAATGGGCGAAGCTTTTTGCTGGCGAGATGCCGAAAATTCCGAAGCTGGTGCAAAGTTTAACGAAAACGACGCCAATCCATTAACCGAAGTTACCAGAGAATGACTGACGGTTTAGGCAATTATTAAAGCCCTCCCTGTAATGTCTGCTGCGATAGGTCTTGAAGTTTAGTGTAGAGAGTACAATGACCGATCTTGTTCGACCGAGAGTAAAATACGTAATCGGCCCGGATGGCAGCCCGCTGACCATCGCCGATCTTCCACCCGCCAATACGCGGCGTTGGGTTATTCGCCGCAAGGCTGAGGTGGTTGCCGCTGTACGCGGTGGTCTTCTTAGTCTTGAGGAGGCTTGCCAGCGCTATACTTTGACGGTGGAAGAGTTCCTGTCCTGGCAGTCCTCGATCTCCGATCATGGTCTGGCTGGTCTTAGAACGACCCGGATACAGCAATATCGTCATTAGATGATGGTGCATGAAGAGAAAGGGCTGGCCGCGAGGTCAGCCCTTTCGCTATGCGGCCGTTTCTTCGCGGACGATGAAGTGCGTTGCCACGGCTGACAGGATGGCCGAAGCAGTGAAAAACCACAGGCCCGGCTGGGCGATTGCCGTGGCGAGGCCGCTTGTCTTTGCGCCGAAAATAACGAGCGCCACAAGCAGCACATCGAGCATCGACCATTTTGACAGGATGCCGATCCAGCGGTGCAGAATATGCTTGGCAGCTTCCACTTGCGCCGCGGCCAAATGCGCAACGGCCAGTTTGGTGACCGGCAGGATTACCGAAAACAGCGCAACCACGATTGCGAGAAACCAATCCCCGCCGGTCCAGAGCGAGTTAATGATACCGAGGAGCGATGGGTTGTCATCAAAGAAATACAGCCTGCTGACGTTCATCAGCGGCATGGACAGTCCAAGTGCAAGCGAGAATGTCGCGAGGAACAGAAAGATGGGAATGAACGATCTTGTCGACATGCTGATCCCGAACAAACGTTAATCTTGCTTATGCATGCGGAGGCCAATGACGGCCGTCAAGCATGGGCGACGACAAGGCACACCGGATCACATTCGCTTGTACCCGATTGACGCTTCCCATGGTTGGTCTCCATAGTTAGGGGAAACAGTGTCGACCAGCTGCTGGCGATAACCAAGAGTATTTGAATTCTTGATGATTGATCGACACAAAACATTGGATTGATGACCTTTATGCATACAAAATTCGGATTGCTGTTTGTTTTCCTGGGCTTTGTTTCCTCGGCCCAAGCATTGGAAGCCGGCTCGCCGCCAGTGCTCGCTCCAGAAGACGAGCAGGCCAAGGCCGCGCATTTGAGCGCGCAGGTGCTGACGTACTACCACTACAAGAAGGCGCCATTGGACGACGTCCTGTCTGCCAAAATAATTGACCGGTACATAGAATTACTCGACCCGGAGCGCTTCTTTTTCCTTCGGTCCGATATTGATCAATTCATGACCAACAGGGACAAAATCGATGATGCGATTTTTAGCGGCGATCTGAGCATACCGTTCGCTATCTTCAACGTATACGAGCAGCGTTACGTAGAGCGCCTTACATACGCGCGTGAATTGCTCAAGCAGGGTTTCGATTTCAGTCAGAACGAAGAGTTCACGCTTATTCGCGACAAGGAGCCTTGGCCGAAAACAGTAGCGGAAAGCGAGGATCTGTGGCGCAAGCGCGTGAAAAACGATTGGCTGCTCCTGAAACTGGCGGGCACGCCTGAGGCGACGATACGCGAAACACTTGGCAAGCGGTATGGAAACTCGCTGGCCCGGGCCTACAAGTACAAGAGTGACGATGTCTTTCAGACATTCATGACCGCTTACACGAACTCGATCGAACCTCATACCGACTATCTGGGTGTTGCGGCGGCATCGGATTTCGACATTTCGATGAAACTCTCACTCGTCGGCATCGGCGCCGTACTGCAGGAGCGCGACGAATATACGACCATACGCGAGCTGGTACCGGGTGGGCCGGCTCAGCTGTCTGGCCAGCTGGCGGTCGGCGACAGAATTGTCGGCGTCGCCCAGGGCAAGGACGGCCCGCTGGTGGACGTTGTCGGCACCCGCGTTAATGAAGTCGTGAAACTGATACGCGGCGAGAAGGATACCGTCGTACGGCTGGATATCTTGCCATCCGATGCGGGACTTGACGGCAAGCATCGCCTGGTCACCTTGGTGCGAGACAACATCAGTCTGGAAAAGCAGGCGGCCAAAAAGAGCGTTCAGATTGTCAAGGACGGTGATATCTCGCGGAAAATCGGCGTGATCTCGTTGCCCACATTCTATGAAGATTTCGATGCGCGGCGGCGCGGCGACAAGAATTATCGGAGCGCAAGCCGCGATGTCGCCAAGCTGCTGGCAGAACTGGAACAAGAAAAGGTCGATGGCGTCGTTATCGATCTACGCAACAATGGCGGAGGTTCTTTGCCGCAGGCGATCGAATTGACCGGCTTCTTCGTAGGCAAGGGACCAGTTCTTCAGCAGCGCAACGGCGATGGCGAGATCAGGGTAAATGGTAACAAGCGCGCAACGGCTCTCTGGACGGGGCCGCTTGCTGTGCTCATCAATCGTGGTTCCGCCTCGGCTTCAGAGATTTTCGCCGCCGCAATACAAGATTATGGCCGCGGCGTCATCATTGGCGAACCGAGTTTCGGCAAGGGGACCGTGCAAACAGTGGTCGATCTTGATGAGGAAGCACGCAATGCGAAGCCGGTATTCGGCGAACTGAAAATGACTGTCGCACAGTTTTTCCGCATCAATGGCGGCACGACGCAACTGCGCGGCGTTACCCCTGACGTTGCCTTGCCCGGCTTCTCGGATCTTGAGCATCTCGGAGAGGCGAGCTACGACAACGCCCTGCCATGGCTGCAGGTGAAAAAAGCGGACTATAAGCCGTTGGGCGACATCAAGTCCTTGTTGCCGCAACTCCAGAGCCTCCACGAGAAACGCGCCGCGACCGACAAGGATTTTCAGCGGCTCGTCGAAGACGCTGCTGATTTGGATCAGCAGCGCAAAAAAACGGCGATCTCACTGAATGAAGCGGAGAGGCTGAGCGAACGAGAGCAAGAAAAAGCTCGTCTTAAAGCGCGCGAAACTGCAGATGGCGTTGCCCCTGAGGATATCGTGTTTCCGGAAGATGGACTGCAGTCCAACGAACGTAGCCTCAAAACCGAAATCGCGAACGAAGCAGCATTGAAGAATGCCAAGGACGAGTTGCTCGACGAAACCGCGCACATTGTCGTCGATTTGGCGGATTTGACAAAAACTGCCTTAAGCACCACGGCAGCGAAACCGTAATAATAGAGCTGCGCACCGAGACTATTAAATCGCAGAAAAGAGGTTGTCGATGTCCGAAAGCATAAAGATCGAAAAACAGGAAACGGGTAGCGGCGGGCGCTATGTGGCCGTCGTGTCAGGTCATGAAACAGAGATGACCTTTTCGCGCGCGAGCCCGCATCTGATTATCGTCGATCACACCGCGGTGCCCGATGCGTTGCGCGGCCAGGGGGTTGGCCAGGCGCTGGCACTGCATGCCGTGGAAGATGCACGGGCAGGGGGATGGAAGATCATTCCGCTTTGCCCATTCATGCGCGCCCAGTCCCTTCGGCACGAAGAGTGGGCGGATGTGATTCAGCAGCGTTGAAGATCTTTCGATAAATTCAGGTTGAGGAGCATCGGACACGGCTTCTGCGGGTCTGATGCCCGCAGGTTCTTGAGGGAGGTTCGGCTAGCCGATCATTGCGCGCCGGTCGGCGACGGGCATTTCCTCATCACGAGGCTTGCCATCGCGCTGTTCGAGCGCTTCGGCCTTGGCGAGTTCCGCTTCCGACTCGGCAAGCGCCGCCTCGGCATCATCCTTCTGGGCCTTGAGATCGCGGATCGAAACAAACAGGTTGTCGCGGCGCTGGCGTGCGGCTTTGGCGAAGGTCGGATAGGCGAAATGTGAGATGTCGGTGATGCCGGCCTTCTTCTCCTCGGACAGGATCTGCGCGTCCAGTTCGGCGGCCATGCGTTCAAACTCGCCCATCATCAGGTCGAGCTGGCCGAGCTGGCGGCGTTTTTCCTTGACCTGAAAGAGCTTGAGCCGAACCAAACCTTCATGCGATTTCATCTGTACTACCCCCTAAACGCCTTACATAAAGCCGGTACCCAAACGTCGCCAAAACCCTGGGCCGAAACCCTGACAACGATCAACCGGCCGACATTTCACCCGAATCACTTCGGGAAAATGAAACAAAAACTTAAAGGCCAACCTCTCTGGTAACCTTTCCTTTACGTTCAGCATTAATCATACGCCTTAAGACTTAAAGCTCGGTAAATCGAATCCTGAAGTTTTTAGGCAGGGAATTTATCGAGTCGAATGAATCGCTTAAGGCTGGAACCTGAAGTTCAATCTGATGGTTTTTGACGAGCGACTTGACCTTATGAATCAATGCTGTGTCTATGATCCTTAATTTAAGAGTCAAAGGCACTTGCAAAGCGGAATTAGATTTTGTTAACCATTCGGTGGCAATCTTAACGTTATGGAAACGGCTTGTTTCGCGACCTGACTTCGGGATTGCACAGCAACCCATTTCAGCGGCGGGAAAAGGGGAATGATATGCGGGTTCTTTTAATCGAAGACGATAGTGCAACGGCCCAGAGCATCGAACTGATGCTCAAGTCGGAAAGCTTCAATGTTTATACGACGGATCTGGGCGAAGAGGGTGTCGATCTCGGCAAGCTCTACGACTACGATATCATCCTCCTCGACCTCAACTTGCCGGACATGTCCGGTTATGAAGTCCTGAGGACTTTGCGCCTGTCGAAGGTGAAAACACCGATCCTCATCCTCTCCGGCATGGCCGGCATCGAGGACAAGGTTCGCGGCCTCGGCTTTGGCGCCGACGATTATATGACCAAGCCTTTCCATAAGGACGAACTGGTTGCCCGTATCCATGCGATCGTGCGCCGTTCGAAGGGTCATGCCCAGTCGGTCATCACGACTGGCGATCTTATCGTCAATCTCGATGCAAAGACGGTGGAAGTCAGCGGCCAGCGCGTCCACCTGACCGGCAAGGAATACCAGATGCTGGAGCTGCTATCGCTCCGCAAGGGTACGACGCTCACCAAGGAAATGTTCCTCAACCACCTCTATGGCGGCATGGACGAGCCAGAACTCAAGATCATCGACGTCTTTATCTGCAAGTTGCGCAAGAAGCTCGAATTCAGCTTCGGACGGTATCAACTACATCGAAACCGTCTGGGGCCGCGGCTATGTGCTGCGTGAGCCTGACGCAACGGAAATGCGCGAAATCGCCTGATCTGCGCGAATCAGAATTGATAAAGGCTCCGTATTGCGGAGCCTTTCTTTTTCGCAGGACACGTCTGTATCAAATCCACACGTCGTTCTGTGCGGTGCGCTCGCCGCCTTCGTGACCGGTATTCAGGACACCGCGCGGTTCGATCAGCATCAGCATCACTTCCTTTTCGGCGAACGGCTTGTGTTCGACGCCTTTGGGAACGACGAACATTTCACCTGCCTTCAAATGAACGAATCCGTCCCTGAAATCGATGCGTAGTTCACCATCGAGGATGATGAAGGCTTCGTCAGTTTCGGGATGGTCATGCCAGATGAAATCGCCTTCGAGCCGAGCAATCTTGAACTGATAGTCATTGAGCTCGGCCACGACCTTTGGCAGCCACTGTTCCGAAAAAAGCGCGAATTTCTCGGCAAAATTAATCGCGTTGTATGGTTTCTGGGACTTGTCCGTCTGCATATGCAACTCCTCGGGATGAAAACGAAGGAGTTGTAATCCCAAACATCGATATGATCTTGGACGATTGTGCAAATACCAAGCAGGACGCGCCTTCTATTTCCAAGGCTTTAACCAGCCAGTGGAAGCTGCGGCAAGATTTCGGTGATCGAAGCACGATTGAACGGTTTCAGCAGATACCCGGCTGCCCCTGCTCGCTTGGCGCGCATGATCTTGGTCACGTCAATTTCAGGCAGGCAGAGATATATTTTGCTGTTTTCACCGCCTGGAAGTGCGCGAACCTGCGCGATGATGTCGGGTGCAGGCATGTCGGACAGGGCGCTGTCGAGAATGATCACATCAGGCATTTCGACACTGCAGGCGGCGACAGTTTGATAGCCGGTGTCGATCGTGGTCACAACAGTCGTATCGCTGGCGATGAGCCGGCGCGCAACCTTCCTGACAACAGGCGATCCATCAACAATCATGCACCGTAACAATGGATGCTCTCCGCGTTGCAAGACACAATTTGTGCTGTTTTCCGGAACGAAGACTAACAGGCCTTGGGTGAACAAATACCCAAGGTTGATGGTAAATTTTAGTGCAACTTTTAGGAGGTCTTACGCAGCAGTGAAAACAATCTCCTCCGGCGTGGCATGAATCGAAATGGTCATGCCTGACTCCTGTGCAAGGAGGAGCGTATAGTAAGGTTGCACCGCATGAGCATCGATGGGTTCTTCAGGAACCTTGCCGCTGTGTAGCTCAAGGAATTTCGGCGGCACGCGCAACATTGGTCCGCGCGACGTCAGCACAAATCGAGGCTGGGTGTCCGGCGTTTCCAGGACCACGGACAAGCTGCCACCACGCGGCAGCGCCGCATTGGCGATCAGGACAAGATTGAGCAGGAGTTTCACCTTGTTCTTCGGCAGGAGAACCCGCGGGCCTTCCCATGTCAGCTCTGCTTTTTCGCCTTTCATATATTCGTTTGCGACATTCTGGGCATCGCCCGTATCGATCTGGACACCAGCAGAACCCGCTGCGCCGAAGGCAATGCGTGCAAATTGCAGGCGGGCGGAAGCACTGCGTGCGCTGGATTTGATGAGATTCATCGCATCCTCGTCGGCACCGCCCTCTTCGAGCAGTTCCAGGCCGTTGTTGATGGCGCCAACCGGGGAAATGATATCGTGACAGATGCGGCTTGAGAGGAGCGCTCCGAGGTCCGTTGCCGAGAGAATGACGGGCAATGTCATATTGGATTCTCCTGAAAGTTAATCTGGTTGGTGCAGGGACATCGCGAATCACTTGCTGACGCGAATCACTTCGATTTCTGATTCATTTGGTTACATAGCCTGATCCTGATCGGCAAGAACGTCATGCTTAAAGCCTGTAAATGCTGAAATCTTTGAGTTTTTGCCGGTCTTTACGAGACATTGAAATGCCAAGATCAATTCATAAACTTTTATACAAGGTTTACCGCCTTAAATAGAGCTTCAATTTGATAAGCAGACGCAAGATCTGCACCAGGCGTCAGGCAAAGAAGCGAACAGCCAAAAGGAATTATGATGGCGTCTCTACTCTTGTCTTTGAACCGTGGCTTTCTCCTCCTTCTGACCATCGTGTCACTCATTGTCGCGCAAGCGCAGACTGCGAGCGCACAAGAAACCTATACGATGGATGAGATTGTCAATTCCGGCCAAAGGTTTTTCGGATCAACATCGGGTGGGCTCGCCACGGCTGTCGAGAAGGTGTTCCAGAGCTACGGTCTGCCCAATGGTTATGTTCTGGGTGAGGAGGGGTCCGGGGCGCTGATTGGCGGTCTGACCTATGGCGAAGGATCGCTCTACACCAAGAATGCCGGTGATCACAAAACGTTCTGGCAAGGGCCGTCGATCGGCTGGGATTTCGGCGGACAGGGCTCCCGCGTGATGATGCTCGTCTACAACCTTGACGATATACAGAATCTATACGGTCGTTTTGTTGGCGTTGCCGGTTCGGCATATCTCTTTGCCGGGGTTGGATTCAATGTGCTCAAGCGCAATCAGGTACTGCTCGTCCCAATCAGGACAGGCGTTGGCGCGCGCCTTGGTGTCAATGTCGGTTATCTGAAATTGACGCAGTCGCCGACCTGGAATCCATTCTGATCCATTGAATTGACGCTCAACCGTCGATAGGGACGCGGACTGTTCAGTTCGCGTCTTTGTGTTTCAGTACCTGACTGTTAAGAGACGATGTGCCAAGATAGACCTATGTTTGAATCGCAATTCCGGACGCAAAACCGTGTCCCACTTTTGCCGGAATTGCTCTAACAGGACTCCCGCCGTGATCCAGTCTGCGCTTTATTTTGCTTTCGGATTCCTGAGTGCCGTCTTGCTGGCGTCTGCTCGTTGCCCCGCCGATCTGGCGAAGGGCAACGCTGCTGACGCGCAAGCGCGTCGAAGCCGAAACGCCATTGACCCTGAATGAGATACAGGCGCAGAGGGATGGGCTGCGCGCCGAACACGCGATCGCAGAACGCAAACTCGAATTGACCTTGGAAAATGTAAGCGAGAAAGCAGCGCGGCAATTGGTTGAACTTAGCGAAAAGGACCGCCTTGCCCGCAATCTGGCAGGCGATCTGGCAGCGCGTGAGGCGACAGTTGCAGATCTGCGTTCCGTACTCGCTGATCGAGACAAGGAACTGGAGAAGGCGGCAACGATCATCGTTGGACACGAACGCAACCTTGAGAACCGCTCGGCGGAGCTGGAACTGTTGCATCGCAGGATGGCCAGCCTTGCGATGAATGCGGATAGCCTGCAAATCGAGGCCGCAGCGCAATCGACACGTATCGAGAACCTTGCAGACGACCTGCGCGAAGCTCGACAGGACAAGCGGGACAGTGACGAACGCAAGCGCAAGGCGGAAACCGATCTCAAAGCGACCCAGCATGCCTTGGAACAGGAGGTCAAACGCAGTGCGGAACTGGAAAAGCGCGCGAACGCAACGTTGAGGCAACTTTCCGACAGCGAGGCGAGGCTTTCGCGGCGCGAGAAGGAAATCGAGCGGATCAATGAGCGTTTGCGCAAGGTGCTGGCGGATGGGCGCAGACAAGGATCATCCGTTCTCGAACCGCCGCGCGGAAAGGAAGCGCTAGTTCAAACACAGGAGAGCATGCGCCTGCGCGAGGAGATGAACATGCTCGCGTCGCAGGTGGTGGCGATGGTTGCCCGGTTGGAGGGGCCTTCATCGACTGTCAACGAACTGTTGACGAAGGCGGGAAGTGAGACCTCGTCGGTCTATGACGAAAATGGTGAAGTGATTGTGAGCTTGGCGGATCGCATCCGGGCACTGCAAGTCGCGGCTTCAGACACCGGTAAAACGGCTGAACCGCGATAGCGCTATGCCGGAGGCAGTCGCGACATTGAGACTGTCAAAGCTCTTGGACATTGGAATGTTCACCGTCTGCAATTTCTGCATCAGAGCCCTTGGCAGCCCTTCACCCTCGGTGCCGAGCAGCAATGCGGTCCGTGGCGCGGGCTCGGCGTCGTAGATGCTCGTCGTGCCTGACGGGCTGAGGGCGAATAGTTTGAAACCGCAACTTTGCAATTTATCAACGATTTCCTCGATTGATCCACTGCGGGCAAACGGCACCTTGAGCGCAGCCCCAACCGAAACACGAATGGATTTCCGGTAGAGCGGATCGCAACTGGCTTCGTCCATCAGGATACAACTCGCCTCGAATGCGGCGGCATTTCGAAAGATCGAACCCATATTGTCGTGGTTCGAGATACCGCACAGAACGATGGTGAGCGCTTCTTTCGGCAACGCATCGATCAATGTGGCGACTGAGGGCGGCGCATTACGCCTGCCCACGGCGAGGATGCCGCGGTGCATCGGGAAACCGGCAATTGCGTCCATCGTCTGGCGCGAGACACAATAAACAGGGATGTCGTCGCGGCAGGATTTCAGCTGATCGGCAAGGCCCGCAAGCCGGTTTTCCAGAATGAGAAGGGATTCGACGGCAAGGGCGGGATTGGACAAAAGGACATTCAGAACAACCTTGCCCTCGGCGATGAAGCGGCCTTCACGTCCCACCAGATCGCGCTCGCGCACGTTGCGATAGGGTGCAAGGCGTTCATCGCCTGCGTCGATGATCCGGGTAACCCGACGTTCCATCCAGTCGGGGTTCTGAAGTACTGGTGTCATCAAAATGTCTGCTACGATTCCAATGCGGTTCTGGCTTCACCGGCCATGCGCACGAGCGTCATATGCATGTCCTTGGCTGAGGTGAGTGGTTCCTTGAAGAAGACGCGCAACACGTTGTCACCATCGGCCAGATCGAAACCATCTGCATCGATGCCTGTCATGCGCCAATTGCCATCCGCCGCCTGGGCGTAATGTCGGGCGTAAAGGCCAATCGCTTCGGAGTGATCCTTGTTCATGTGCTCGACTGCGCCTCGCTCTGCGGCAGCCAATTCTTCATTGGCAGGATTGAGACTTAGCCATTCGGCCGCATCCAATTGGTAGGCGCGGCCAAACCCGCCGTTCAGCCGGGCATTTTTCGGTTCGAGCCGGAAGAAACGAAAATCGCCTAGGCTGGCGTAGAGCTTGGACCTGGGCAGGTGTGACCGGTACCGCCACTCGATGCGTGCGTGTTCCGGCGTATTGCGGGCAATCTCGCGCGCCCTGGCGGATATGGTCATTCTGGCCGAGGCAAGAGGGTCGCCCTTGGCCGGTTCCCCAATGAGCAGCGAGCAGCGTGGATCGGCTAGTAGCGCCGGTGTGTGTGCTGCGAGAGCAGAAACCAGAATGATGGGGGCGCCGTCATGGTCGGTCGACAGACCGACACGCGTGGCAATCGGATCGCCGGACGCCGGATCAAGCGTGGCGATGACGGCGTGGCGGGCCGTGCGTAGCAATGTACGCGCAAGACGTATTGCACCATCGTCAATGTCACGGAAGACGTCGATCTTTTCGGTCAAGGCAAACCCTCACTGCGGCGAACACCAGATTGATAGTTCGTTAGGAAAGGGTGAACAAGCGGTTTGAACGGGCGAGCGGGATTTTAGGCGGCGATGGATCGGTTGTCGTTAAGGCCAACATCATTCATGCAATCGGCAAGCAAATCGAGATCTACGGGGCCAATTGTGCACAGAACGGGCGCAACATCTTCAGCGGGAACCTGGAGAGCGATCAATTCCCGGAGCGCTTCCATCAGCGATTCGCGGGTATCGTACCGAGCGGAATGCGTGCGCATAAGATAGGCCTTCCGAGCTTAATCCATTGCGTAGAGTTTAAGGCAAATAGGGTAAACGAATTCTTAATTTCGCCATTATTGAAATTTTTTGTTCCTTGATCTGGATAAAATAACCGCTTAATTTCAAATGGATGATAGAGTCGCATTACACAATAGTCATGTTTGCCATTGTTTGGCCCTAAATGGCATCATTCTGTGAGCACCTTCACCAGCAGGAACAACAGCGATGAGAATTGCTTCGTGATCGGCTTCGCTAAGTGGAAAATCCATTCTATTGCGGGCATTATCGCAGCCGCCGGGCTTGTCAGCGGCTGTACCCAGACCGGGTCGCACTCCAAGCTTTCGGCCAATTTGACGAAGAGTGGCAGCAAGACTTACGCCTACACGCCCAAGGATAAGGAATGCCTTGAACGGGCGATGTTCTTCGAATCCAACCGCTCGAGCCAGGAAGGTTTGATGGCCGTTGGCACGGTAGTCATGAACCGGCTCGATTCCGGTAAATGGGGCAACACGATTTGTGGCGTGGTCGGACAGAAGGGACAATTCGCTCCCGGTGTACTGTCACGGCCCAATGAAGTCTGCGGCGCTGCCGGACGTGCAGGCGGCAGCTGATGCTGTGCTCAAGGGTGAACGCAATCCCAAGGTGAAGAACGCCATGTTCTTCCATACTGCGGGTCTCCGTTTCCCCTATAAGAACATGCACTACACGGTTGTTGCCGGTGGCAATGCTTTCTATGAAAAGCGTGATCGCTATCATACGGCCGAAATCGCTTCGAAGGATGCGAGTGTCGCAATTGCCAATGCCTATATCGCCAGCACGAGGATGGCTGGTGCAAGGGCCGCCAATACGGTCTTGATTGCAAGCGCCGCGCAGCCGGTCTCTACAACATCGTCAACGCCGACTTCTGGCCGGGTAACAAATCAGCCCATAGCCGTTGCGCAGGCAGATATCGCTCCGATGGCGTTCGACACCAAGAAAGTAGCGGTGCCGGTGGACCCGCCGCCTCAGGCAATGGACTATAGGACACCGCAGGCGGTTAAGCCGGTGCAGACGACAACAGAGCCCGGCCTGCTCGCTTATGAAGCGCCCAATGGAAAGGCGGTCGACGCGATCGGCCAAATGCTACTGGCGCAGGATCGGCCCAACTCCCTCTGAAAAGATTTTATCGGCTTCAAGAGTGACCGATCGTCAGGGGACGAGATAATGGTGCGCCCATTCGCTATGGGGCACGATCTGGCCTATGGCATATTGGAACGTCAGGATCGTCATGTGGTCGGGTGACGTCGAACATGTGTAGGACAGATGATACCACTCTCCCTTGCTACGGAATGCAGCGCCGGCCGAGCGGATCTTGTCGCCCTTGATCTTTGGTTCGTCGAAAGCATAGGCGACCAGTTCGTCCGGTACGAGTTTGGCAGGATCCTTGTGGATGCGCTCCATCGCCTCGAGATCGCAGCGCTGTTCAAGCCGCGTTTGCAGGTCCAGGCGCTCCAGTTCTCGAGCAGCGCCTGTATCCATCGCCCGGGCCGGGCTCGCCAAAGAGACCGACAGCAGAAGGATGACGCCAATTATTCTCATCGTGACCGGCTTTCAGAATAGTGAAGGGTGCACAGGACGTTGCTATTGGCTCAGACACTGTTGGAATCGCGTCGCCCGTGCGCCGCATAAATACCAGTCGGATTGGGACCAAATTATGAAGGCACCGCGTCCGCAGACGAGCGCAGTCCGATGCCTTCAGCGATACATTTGAGATCAGTAGATATAGGGCAGGACGCGCCAGGTACGCGCGCGGTATAGGTGATACTCGTCTCCGAATGCCTCTTCCATCATTGCCTCCTCCGGACCTATGCGGGAGAAGAACAAAAAACCAAAACCGGCCAAACCAGAGAGGCCAGCGACGTAGTTCGGCAGCAGCAAGGCTTGAGTTAACGCCATGAGCCAAAATGCGGTGTACATAGGGTGCCGCACGCGCTTGTAGATGCCGGTTGTAATAAGTTTGTGGTCTTGTTTCAGTTGCAGAGAGACCGACCACATCTTGCCAAGCGCCTTATGGGTCAGCCGGAACAGCACGAGTGCAGCTATCCCGGAAAGAATTCCCAGCGTCAGAAGGACGGGATTGGCCTCGTAAGATGCAAATCGTGGCTGGCCAGTCAGGACATAAATCACCGGAATGATGCCGAAGCCGGTGAAGGAGATCGCAAGACGGACGGTATCTGCGCCGGGCCTCCGATCAACTGTGAGCTTTGCACGGCGCGCGCGCCGGTCAAAGGGACGGCGCAACAGGTACCAGCCCGTAACGAGCATGACCCACAGGATCTTGCCAGCGGTTACCAGAGATATCATGTTGCCGCAGATCCCTGAACTTTGATAGCAGCCGGAACGGCTGATATGGGACGATCGCAGTGCAGTCCTCCACGCTTGGCGATGTCCGCAAAGGATTCCGGTCCACACAGGATCGCATGCCATGAGTAATGCGTGCGCCTCTCAACGC
This sequence comes from uncultured Alphaproteobacteria bacterium, assembly GCA_963777425.1. Classification (GTDB taxonomy): domain Bacteria; phylum Pseudomonadota; class Alphaproteobacteria; order Rhizobiales; family Rhizobiaceae; genus Phyllobacterium. Next base: position 252,790 of record CAVZQS010000010.1, read on the forward strand.
CGAAGACAAACTGGCGATGAACCCGAAACAGATTTCTGCGGATGGCCTTGTAAGCTTCGTCACAGAGCTGGTTGCGAAACCTTACCCTGACCAATACCGGGGACTTAGCATCCGGGATATGCAAGTCCCGAACCGGATTTGATTTGTAGAAATTCATCGGATCAGTAAGTGACTGCACATCAACCCAGGTCGCGTTGCTGCGCGCAACCGTTCCAACGCACTCGCGTAGTGCGGTTGCCGCTGGATGCAGCGCCACTTTCAAGAGGCTCGATCCAACAGTGAGAAGCCCGTACCGGCGCGATATGTTCCGACGCAGCGCAGCGTCCAGGACCTGCAGCGCACAGATCGCGCCTAGGCTATGGGCAGCTATGACAATTTCGGTGTTTGCCGGTGCATTACCAATTCGGGCTGCGGCATCGGCGATCACGTTATCCAGTTGGTGCAGCACATCCGGCCTTTTTCCCCGGGCAATGTCCCAGGCGAACGTCCAGTCATCCATGAGGAGTAACAAGTGCAATTTTCGGTGGGCGAACCAGAGTAGAATTGCTGCTACCACAAGTGCGCAGACCAGCGGAGCGAGCGTTCCACCCAGCCCAGAGACTGTGGCGAGGCTATAGACGCCAAAGGATGCGGCAATAGCAATTCCAAGAAGCACGAGCGGATAGAGAAAGAATAGCGAATATCGCCAGCTGACTGCAACAAAGCGGAAGAATGTCCCGGTGATGATGAAGTCGAGAAGAGCGATGACTCCGCTCAGCAGACGTATCGCCGGATTTCTCGATGCATAGAACATCGTGATGTCGCCGAGGCCATAAAGGACAAAATCGGTTTGGGTGGACCAGTCTTTGCCAGACGTACGCAGGCTAAATTCTCCTGTCGCAACTTCAGCATGAGATTGGGACATCTTGAGCGGCGCGGTCTCGGTCAATTGCATGTCGTAGACAGGCGCCGTCTTTGCCGCTTCGCGCACGAAGCGCCTGTGATGAGCCTCCACGGGCATATGTTCAAAGCCTGGCAACAACACAACCAGACGATCGACAACCGTCATCTGCTCCCTTTCCTGCATCCGGATTTACCGTCTCAGCGATCTACCCTCAAAACCTATAACAATTCCAGATAACTTATCTTAACAGAACGTCGGCTTGAAGGCGTTGCAAATCATTGCTTTTGATCGGTCCTATTTTGTGCGGCACTATTTTGGTGCCATCCGGATTGCCCCATCCAGTCGAATCGTCTCGCCATTCAACATTGGATTCTCGATGATGTGGAGAGCGAGGGCAGCATACTCTTCAGGTTTGCCCAGCCGCGACGGGAAGGGAATGGAGGCGGCAAGAGAGTCCTGCACGTCCTGCGGCATGGCCAGTAGCATCGGGGTGCCGAAAATCCCCGGCGCAATCGCCATGACGCGAATGCCGAAGCGAGCAAGCTCGCGTGCGGCAGGCAGGGTAAGTCCGGCGATCCCCGCCTTGGAAGATGCATAGGCAGCCTGGCCAATCTGACCGTCAAAAGCCGCGACTGACGCCGTGGAAATTATGACACCGCGTTCACCGCTTTCCAGAGGCTCAAGCCTTGATGCACCATCACTGACAAGGCGCAGCATATTGAACGAGCCAATGAGATTGACCTCGATCACACGGCGGTAAAGTTCAAGATCGTGCGGGCCGTCACGGCCGACGATACGCCCGGCATTGGCGATGCCGGCGCAATTGATGAGAATACGGGGTGTGCCGAGTTCATCCGCGACACGCGACACGGCCTCTTGAGCATCATCGGCGCTTGAGACATTGCAGGCGAGGGCGAGGCCGCCAATCTCGCCCGCAACCGTTTGCGCGGCTTCGAGGTTAATGTCGAAAATTGCGACCTTGGCGCCTTTTTCTGCCAATGCGCGCGCTGTCGCAGCGCCCAGGCCCGAACCCCCGCCTGTTACGATCGCTGTTTGGCCATGAATGTTCAAATTGGCTCTCCTTGTGCTCCTCGTGTCTTCTTGCATGAGTTTAAACTGTTATCCAGCCGAAGAACTGCCTTTGCCAACCGAAATTCGTCTTTTCACGGTAATTTCAAGCTGATCCTACAAGGCATACCGGAAGTCAGTGGACGAATCTTTGGTGAATTTCACTGTTTTTTGCTTTTTGCGGGAGACTTTCCCCAGAATCGTCAATTATGCGGCATCTGATGGGTTGACTGCGAATAAATCTGCTTGCATTGCGACATTGCAAAGGCTTCCATGCAACCTTCGTTGTAGGCATGGGGGCCCGCAACATAAAAAACCTCTGAAGGTGGAAAAAATGAATACCTACAAGAAACTCCTTGCGGCCACTGCGCTCGCATTGATGACAAGTGGGCTGATGGCAGGTGGAGCCTCGGCCAAAACTTTTGTTTTTTGCTCGGAGGCGTCGCCGGAAGGGTTTGACCCCGGCCTTTACACAGGTGGTAACACTTTCGACGCCGCCGCTCATACGGCTTACAATCGCTTGCTTGAATTCAAGCCCGGCACTACTGAACCGGAAGCTGGATTGGCTGAGAGCTGGACGATTTCCGATGACGGTCTGCAATATACGTTCAAGCTTCGCCCGGGCGTCAAATTCCAGACAACAGAGTGGTTCACGCCCACGCGCGAACTCAATGCCGACGATGTGATCTTCTCGTTCGAGCGTCAGTGGAAGACTGACAATCCATGGCACAGCTATGTGACCGGCACGTCCTGGGAATATTTCGCCGGCATGGGCTTCCCCGAACTGCTGCAGTCGATCGAGAAAGTCGACGACATGACAGTCAAGTTCACGTTGAAGCGCAAGGAAGCACCGTTCCTGGCCAACGTGGCGATGCCCTTCATCTCCATTCTTTCCAAGGAATATGCCGACAAGCTCCAGGCTGACGGCAAGATGAACCAAATGAACCAGATGCCAGTTGGCACCGGCCCGTTCCAATTTGTCGCCTATCAGCAGGATGCCGTCATCCGCTACAAAGCCAATCCGGATTATTGGGGCGGCAAGCAGAAGATCGATGATCTGGTTTTCGCGATCACAACCGATGCTTCGGTTCGCTACCAGAAGCTCAAAGCTGGCGAATGCCATTTGATGCCATATCCGAACCCCAGTGACGTGGCATCGATGAAAGCCGATCCGCAGCTGAAGGTGATGGAGCAGGAAGGCCTCAACGTCGCCTACATGGCCTACAACACGCTCGTCCCGCCGTTCGACAAGGTTGAAGTGCGCAAGGCGCTCAACATGGCAATCAACAAGCAGGCGATCGTCGACGGAGTGTTCCAGGGGTTGGCGACACCCGCCACCAATCCGATCCCGCCGACAATGTGGTCCTACAACAAATCGATCGAGGACGACAAATACGATCCGGAAGCCGCCAAGAAAATGCTCGAGGATGCTGGCGTAAAGGATCTGTCCATGAAGATCTGGGCCATGCCGGTTGCACGCCCCTATATGGTGAATGCACGCCGTGCCGCCGAGCTGATGCAGTCCGATCTGGCCAAGATTGGTGTCAAGGCCGAGATCGTTTCCTATGAGTGGGCCGAGTATCTGGATAAATCCAAAGCCAAGGACCGTGACGGCGCCGCTATCCTCGGATGGACGGGTGATAATGGTGATCCGGACAACTTCCTTGATACGCTGCTTGGTTGCGACGCTGTCGGCGGCAACAACCGCGCGCAGTGGTGCAACAAGGAGTTTGACGACTTGGTGACCAAGGCCAAGGAGACTACTGACCTTGCCGAACGCACCAAGCTCTATGAGCAGGCGCAGGTCATCTTCAAGAAAGAAGCGCCTTGGGCAACGATCGATCACTCACTGTCGATCGTTCCGATGCGCAAGGGTGTTGAGGGCTTCCATCAGAGCCCGCTCGGCGACTTCGCGTTCGACGGCGTCGATATTGTCGAGTAATAGTCAATAAGTGGTATGAAAGGCGCTCGCTTGGCGGGCGCCTTTTTTGCTTCCGTGCGAAAACAGGAATAAGAGCCGGAAAGCACAGCCGCATTGCGGCAAGAGGGTACGATATGTTCAAATTCTTTATAGGGCGCGCATCGGTCATGATCCTGACCTTTATCGGGGTTTCGATCATCGCCTTTTCGTTCATTCGCATGCTGCCGGGCGACCCAGTCGCGCTGCTTTCAGGCGAGCGAGTGATGTCGCCAGAACGCCATGCGGCGATTTCGCATGAGCTTGGCTTTGACAGACCGATTGTCATTCAATATCTCGATTATCTCTGGGGCGTACTGCGCGGAGATTTCGGAACTTCGATCGTTACCAAGCAACCGGTGCTCGATCAATTCTTCCAGCTTTTCCCGGCAACGCTTGAGCTTTCGCTCTGCGCCATCACCTTTGCAATTCTGCTCGGCATACCTGCCGGTGTTTTCGCCGCGATCAAGCGCGGTTCCTTTTTTGACCAGGCGATCATGGGCACCGCGCTGATAGGCTTTTCCATGCCGATCTTCTGGTGGGGTCTGCTCCTGATCATGCTGATGTCGAACACGCTGCACTGGACACCGGTGTCAGGGCGCATCTCTCTGATGTTTTTCTTTCCCCCGGTCACCGGCTTCATGTTGATTGACTCGCTATTGTCCGGACAGGCGGGCGCCTTCCGTTCGGCGGTCAGCCACCTGATCCTGCCGACAATCGTCCTCGGTACGATTCCGCTTGCGGTCATCGCCCGCCAGACCCGCTCGGCCATGCTCGAAGTGTTATCTGAAGACTATGTTCGCACGGCCAGAGCCAAGGGCTTGTCACCGCTTCGCGTTATCGGTGTGCATGCGTTGAGAAATGCGATGATCCCCGTGGTAACCACAATCGGTCTGCAGGTTGGCGTCATGCTTGCCGGTGCAATTCTGACCGAGACCATCTTCTCGTGGCCGGGCATCGGTAAATGGCTTGTCAACTCTGTCAGCCGGCGCGACTACGCCGTCATCCAGGGTGCTTTGCTTATCATCGCCGCCACCATCATGTTGGTCAATCTTGCCGTCGATCTGCTCTATGGCTTGATTAACCCGCGCATTCGTCACTGAGAGGATAGGTCATGGCCGAAACAACTGTTCAACCTGGCATGTCCACCAACTCTTCACTCCGGCGCCGGCTTGCGGAATTCTGGTACTATTTTTCCGAGAATCGCGGGGCCGTCATGGGGCTCGCCTTCTTCGTCCTTCTGGTCATCGTCGCCATTCTTGCGCCACTGATTGCGCCGCATGAGCCAGCCGCCCAGTATCGCGACGCTGTCCTGCTGCCACCATACGGACAGGAGGGAGGGAAGTTTGCCTACCTGCTCGGCACCGATGCCGTGGGACGTGACATTCTCTCGCGCCTGATCTACGGCGCCCGATACTCGTTGTTTATTGGTATCATCGTTACAACCATCGCGCTTGTTGGCGGTATCTTCCTGGGCGTTATCGCCGGATATTTCCGTGGCTGGGTCGACACAGTGATCATGCGCCTGATGGACATCATCCTGGCTTTTCCGTCGCTACTTCTGGCACTTGTGCTGGTTGCCGTACTCGGACCGGGCCTCGTCAATGCGATGATCGCTATTGCACTGGTGTTCCAACCGCACTTCGTGCGGCTCACCCGTGCCGCTGTCATGGCAGAAAAAACCCGCGATTATGTCGTCGCAGCAAAGGTTGCCGGCGCAGGTCCACTCCGGTTGATGTTCAAGACCATCCTGCCGAATTGCATGGCACCGCTGATCGTTCAGGCCACCCTGTCCTTCTCCAATGCCATTCTCGACGCTGCGGCGCTCGGATTCCTTGGCTATGGTGCGCAGCCACCGACGCCGGAATGGGGCACCATGCTTGCGGACGCGCGCGAGTTCATTTCGAGCGGGCATTGGTGGGTTGTGACCTTCCCCGGTCTTGCAATTCTGATCACGGTGCTTGCGATCAATCTTATTGGTGACGGGTTGCGCGACGCCCTCGATCCGAAACTGAAGAGGAGCTGAGCCCATGGCGCTTCTTGAAATCAAAAACCTTTCGGTTGGCTTCGACACCAGCACGGGCCAGTTCATGGCCGTGCAGGGAATCGATCTGTCAGTCGACGCCCGCGAAGTTCTGGCGATCGTTGGAGAGTCCGGCTCGGGCAAGTCGGTGGCAATGCTGGCGGTCATGGGCCTGTTGCCCAAATCAGCTGTGGTGACTGCCGACAGCATGACCTTTGATGGCCACAACATGCTTACGATGACGACCAAGCGGCGCAGGGAAATTATCGGTCGCGACGTAGCCATGATCTTCCAGGAACCAATGGCAAGTCTCAATCCCTGCTTCACAGTTGGATTTCAGCTGGAGGAAGTGCTCCGCTTCCACATGAAGATGGACGGCAAGACGCGGCGCAAGCGGGCAATTGAACTGTTGCAGCAAGTGGGTATTCCCTCTCCCGAAGAGCGCCTGAACTCGTTTCCGCACCAGATGTCGGGCGGGCAGTGCCAGCGCGTGATGATCGCCATCGCGATTGCCTGCAACCCGAAACTGCTGATTGCTGATGAACCGACGACGGCACTGGACGTGACAATCCAAAAGCAAATTCTCGATCTACTCGTGAGCTTGCAGACAAAATACGGCATGGGCCTTATCATGATCACCCACGACATGGGCGTGGTTGCCGAAACGGCCGACCGTGTTATCGTCCAGTACAAGGGCCGCAAGATGGAGGAGGCCGATGTCCTCTCTCTCTTCGAAGCACCGAAAAGTCCCTACACGCGCGCTCTTCTCTCCGCCCTCCCGGAGAATGCAACAGGTGACCGCCTGTCGACCGTCGCGGATTTCATGAAGAATGAAGCAGCAATTTCAGGAGCCGCATCATGACCGAGATCGTGCTTGAAGGGCGCAATATCGTTCGAGACTATCATGTCGGCGGTAGCCTGTTTGGTAAGGCGAAGACTGTGCGTGCCGTCAAAGGTGTCAGCTTTACGGTGGAAAAAGGCAAGACGCTCGCCATCGTCGGCGAGAGTGGTTGTGGCAAGTCAACCCTTGGACGCATCCTGACGCTCATAGACCCGCAGACATCCGGTGAATTGTTGATCGACGGAAAGCCAATCAACATCGCCAAGGACCGCATTACACCTGAGATGCGCCGAAAGGTGCAGATCATCTTCCAGAATCCCTACGGATCGCTCAATCCACGTCAGAAGATCGGCGAAGTGCTTGGTGAACCGCTGTTGCTCAACACCAACAAGACAGCGGCCGAGCGTCGCGAGCTCGCCATGCAGATGCTGGTGAAAGTCGGGCTTGGTCCGGAACACTACAACCGGTATCCGCACATGTTTTCGGGCGGTCAGCGCCAGCGTATTGCTATCGCCCGCGCTTTGATGCTGAGCCCGAGCCTGCTCGTGCTGGACGAACCGGTTTCGGCGCTGGACCTGTCGGTTCAGGCTCAAGTCCTCAATCTGCTGGCGGATCTGCAGGATGAGTTCAACTTGACCTATGTCTTCATCAGTCATGACCTGTCGGTGGTACGTTACATCGCCGACGAGGTGATGGTGATGTATTACGGTGAAGTGGTCGAATATGGTACGCGCGACGAGGTCTTCTCCAATCCTCAGCACAGCTATACAAAGACACTGTTCGCCGCGACACCGAAATCCGATGTCGAGAGTATCAGAGCTCGCATAGCCAAGAAGAAGGCGGCCGCCTAGAGCATTCCGTTTTGAACGGAGTCACGGAAATGCTCTAACATTTGTTTTTACGCAATTCCGGACGCAAAACCGGTTCCCACTTTTGCTGGAATTGCTTTGGGAGGATTGCCAGTGAGTGAAAAGCAGCCGATCTCTACAGCGCCGAAGGACGGCAGCAAAGTCCAGGTTTTCTGGACCGACGAAGATGGGCAGGAGAACGAATCGATTGGTCAGTATCGTTCTCTCGACCCCCTGAGAGCCACCGGCGGCCAGTGGGATGAGACTGACGCCGGCTGGTGGATTTTCACGGATTCGAATACCCAGAAAAAGGTCTCACCTCATTCCTGGCAGCCAGCCGGAAAGGCTGGCGCCGAGGATGCCGAAGAGGAAGAATAGCAAAAGCTAGTTTCGCTGATGTTTTAGAAGGCCCCGCACAATGTCGTCGGCGGAAATCATGCCGAGGATGGCGCCCTTGTCGACAACGCCTACATCGCCGTTGTTCTTCGCCACCGCCTGCATGACCTCACGAACCGGTGTTTCCGGGCGCGCTGTGGCGGCAAAGGGCCGGTCGGCAGAGCGCGAGCGGTCGAGTGGCACCATGATGTCTGCTGCAGTCAGAACGCCGAGCGGGTTCATGTTTGCGACGAAATCGGCCACGTAATCATTGGCGGGGCTGAGCAAGATTTCCTGCGCAGTGCCGCATTGAATGATTCTGCCACCTTCCATGATGGCAATGCGGTTGCCGATCTTCATTGCCTCATCGAGATCGTGACTGACGAAGACGATGGTTTTTTTCAGGCGCTCCTGTAGACTGAGCAGTTCGTCCTGAAGCCGGGTGCGGATCAGCGGGTCGAGCGCTGAAAACGGTTCATCCATGAGGAGTATCGGCGCGCCGGTGGCGAAGGCGCGAGCCAAGCCAACACGCTGCTGCATCCCGCCTGAAAGTTCACCAACCTTGCGCTTGGCCCAATCTTTCAGATTGACCAGTTCCAGCTGCTGCTGCACAGCACTCGCCCGTTCTTCCTTGGGAACGCCGGAGAGTTCTAGCCCGAAACCGACATTCTCCTCGACTGTGCGCCAGGGTAGCAAACCAAACTGTTGGAACACCATCGATACGAGGTGCTTGCGCAGGTCGCGCAAGGTATTTTTGTCGGCCTTGCCGACGTCGATCGAGCGCCCGCCATTGTGAACGACAACCGAGCCGCGGGAGATCGGATTGAGGCGGTTGATGGCGCGCAGCAGCGTTGATTTGCCGGAGCCGGAAAGGCCCATCAGCACGACGATTTCGCCCTCGGCTATCGTGATCGAGCAATTGTGCACGCCAAGTACATGGCCGGTTTCCGCCTGGATATCGGAGCGGCTCTTTCCCTGATCGGCGAGTGCAAGCGAATCGTCCGTCTTCTTGCCAAAAATGATGCAGACGTTTTTAAGGGTGATCGCGGTCATTCACCTGCCTCCTTGCCGGGACGGAAGATACGGTCAAGCACGATGGCAACGACCACGATGACCAGCCCTGCCTCGAAACCCAAGGCGGTATTGACCGAATTCAAAGCGCGAACAACGGGGACGCCAAGTCCATCAGCGCCGACCAGTGCGGCAATGACGACCATGGAGAGCGACAGCATGATTGTCTGTGTCAGGCCCGCCAGAATTTGCGGCATGGCGTAGGGCAGTTCAATTTTCCACAAGAGCTGGCGCGAAGACGCACCAAAGGCTTCCCCAGCCTCGACCAGATGGAGCGGTGTCGACGAAACGCCGAGATGGGTCAGGCGTATGGGGGCGGGCAGGACAAAAATTGCTGTAGCAAGCAGGCCAGGAACCATGCCGATCCCGAAGAAAACGATAGCGGGAATCAAATAAACGAACGTCGGCAATGTCTGCATCAGGTCGAGAACCGGCCGGATGGCCGCGTAGAACTTCGGGCGGTGGGCTGCGATGATGCCGATGGGGACGCCGATGCCCATGCACAGAATGCAGGAGGAAAGCACCAGAGTCAGCGTCTCCATGGTCTCCTGCCAGTATCCCTGATTGAGAATGAACAGGAAGCCGAGCACGGTGAGCACAGTTACGCCGATCGAACGCCGGAGAGCATAAGCGATAGCGGCAAAAACTGCGATCATGATCAATGGATGCGGGTATTTCAGAAGGAACATGAGTCCGTCGATGAAGCCCTGCATGATTGTCGCCAGGCCATCGAAGAACCAGGCGAAATTGTTCGTGAGCCAATCGACGATTGCCTTCGCCGTCCTGCCAACCGGAATCTTGTCTTGTGTTAACCAGTCCAAGCGGAACTATCCCTCTGTCACATGATAATAATGGAAAGACCTGTCCGGCAAGAGAGCCGGACAGTTGGTGTTCTCTTTGTCCTTACAAGCGATCCCTGGTTGAGATCGCTGTTAAAGTCCCAGCGCCGACTTGACTGCGGACAAGCCTTCCTTGCCGTCAAAGGTGGTCACACCGGCAAGCCAGGTGTCGAGGATAGCGGGGTTGGCTTTCAGCCATTCCGTTGCTGCCTTGGCGCCATCCTGGCCTTCATCCAGAATCTTGCCCATGATCTCATTTTCCATTTGCAGGTTAAATTTGAGATTGGTCAGCAACTTACCGACATTCGGGCACTCGGTTGTATAGCCGGCGCGGACATTGGTGTGGATGATGGCGCCACCGAAATCCGGGCCGAAGACATCATCGCCGCCGGAAAGGTAGGCAAGCTTGAAGTTGGTGTTCATCGGATGCGGCTCCCAGCCAAGGAACACGATTGGCTTTTCGCTCTTCGTTTCCTTGGCGACCTGCGCCAGCATGCCCTGCTCGGAGGATTCGGCGAGCTCGAAGCCCTTGAGGCCGAATTGGTCCTTTGAGATCATGTCGAGAATCAAACGGTTGCCGTCGTTGCCTGGCTCGATACCGTAGATCTTGCCGCCGAGGTCATCCTTGAATTTGGCGATGTCCTTGAAATCCTTCAGCCCCTTATCATAGAGATATTGCGGTACGGCGAGGGTGTATTTCGCACCGGTCAGGTTTGGGCCAAGGTCGTCAACCGTCTTGTTTTCAAGGTAAGGCTTGATATCGGCAGACATGGTCGGCATCCAGTTGCCGAGAAACACATCAATGTCTTTTTTGCCGAGTGAAGCATAGGTCACAGGAACTGAAAGCACCTTGGTGTCGGTCGAATAACCAAGACCTTTCAGAACTTCGCTCGTGGCTGCGGTGGTTGCAGTGATGTCGGTCCACCCCACATCGGCGAATCGAACTGTCTTGCAGGCTTCCGGCTCCGCTGCAAAAGCGGCACTCGCCGACAGCGCCAAAGCCAGAGAAATGGTGAGTTTGGATAACACTTTCATCGGTAGTTCTCCCTCTCCGGGTTTCTCCCGGTTGATACTTGCAAGAACCAAGCACCAAATCGGCGGCCATTCAAGCATAGGCGCGCATAAATCCAGTCAAATAGCGACAGTTGTTGATATTCCGACAAAAGTTGCGGGTAGGGAGTGTGGGAGGCTTCAAGCGGAGATCCAAGTCAGGTTAAAGCACGCTATGGCAAAACTTTATTTCAGTTACTCGGCAATGAATGCCGGAAAGTCCACGCTTCTACTGCAGGCTTCCTACAATTATCAGGAACGCGGCATGCGGACGATGCTGTTCACGGCAGCGCATTATGCCGAAAATGGGGTGGGACGAATCACCTCCCGGCTTGGCGTCAGCGCCGAAGCAGAGCTCTATCGCGAAAACGACTGTCTGTTCGAACGCATCGCCGAAGCTCATAATGAAAGCCGGTTGAGTTGTGTGTTCATCGACGAGGCCCAGTTTCTGACAAAAGATCAGGTCTGGCAGCTGGCGCGTGTCGCTGATCGCCTCAATATTCCGGTCATGTGCTTCGGACTCCGCACGGATTTTCAGGGCAAGCTGTTTCCTGGCTCGTCAGAGCTTCTGGCCATCGCCGATAGCTTGCGTGAAATCCGGACGATCTGCCATTGCGGCGCGAAGGCGACCATGGTCGTGAGGCACGATCCACAGGGCAAGGCACTGATCGAAGGCGATCAGGTTGCCATCGAAAAATCCGTCTATGTTTCTCTCTGCCGCAAGCATTGGGAGGAGGAGACCGGGCGCGTTACGCCAGACGGGGCCTGAGCCGTCTCAATCGAATTCTCCGCTTGCAACTTCGCATCCCGGCCTGTCATTTTCCGGTAGGCTTTTTTTCGCAATGTGGCATGTCTATATTCGCATTGCACGGCAGGAAATTTTTCTTGGGCAATCAGGGGAAGAGATAAATGGCGAGTTTGCAGAATTTTGATTCCGAGATCGAAAAGACCAGGACAATGGTCAATGAGATGCGGACGAAAATCGACCAATCCAGTGTGGTTCTCGACAAATTCGCCAAGGCCGATGAGAAGATCGGAGCTTCGGATTTCGACATCGAAAATGCGCGCATCGACGACGTCCTGCGCCAGCAGAAGGTGATGGAAGGCAATATTGCCGAACTCATCATCGGCCTTGAGGACGCGACGAATGTTTTCGGCTCGGAGTTCGAAAGCATGAAGGGCTTTTCGGGCTGGGAAAAATTCGTCGGCGTCTTTTCCAAGCAGAAGGCGCAGCGCCTGCGTTCCGATCGCGTACGCAACATGTCGCTTGCGGGGAATCTGCAGGAGCTTCTCTCCAAGTCTGATCGAATTGTGGGCATTCTGAAGGAACAGAAGGCTGTTTTGGATGAGCGCTACAAGACATCCGAGAAAAGTCTCGCCACTGTCATCGAACGCCGCAAGACGACGATCGCCAATCTCGAAGCCGCGCAGAAGCGCATTGAGGAACTTAATCCTCTTTTGCTCGACATCGAGAACCGCATCGCTGCCTCCACTGATCAGGGGACACGTACCGAGCTTGAAGGTGAACGGTCAAAGCTTGCGACCGAGTACAATGAGCGCCAGGCCAAGGAGCAGGAGCTTCTGGCGGAGAGCCAGACCCTGGAGCGCTACACCTCCATGTTCCAGACCTTTGTTGACTCGCTCAATAACCAGATCGCAGCGCAGAGCACGCTGATCAACAAGCTTGCCATCGATACCGAACAGCGCATTGTTCTCTACAAGGCGCTGGAAGATTCGTTGAAGACGGCAGCACAGCAAGATGTGGCGCACAAGATCAACACGCTCGGCAGCAAGGTCGATACGGCGGCGGAAGAGACCATGGCCGGTGTCGGCGCGGCGGCGCAGAAGCACATCGGAGACCTGCTCGAAATGCACGAGAAGAACATGGTCAGTTCGCAGGACATCCAGCGCCGCAAGAAGCTGGCTGACGATGCCTTCTCACGCCGGTTCTCCGAGGTTTTGAAGAAGCACAATTCCGCCGACTACGTTCAGAGCTAGAGAGCCTTTCCGGCCATATTGACCTATTCTGACGGAGGCAGGTTGTGGCAAGATCAAGCGAAGAGGCCCCGTTCCTTCGGGTTTCCGGCTGTCGGACACCCGCTTTGTCAAGCGGCTTCGTTCGATGAACCACATCGAACTCGCCACCTTCCGCGCGGATTGTCTCGCCAGCCGAGAAACAGAATACGGCCAATTTGGCTGGAAAGAGCTCTAGATGAACGATAATGCGGATATCGCGGCAGCGGAGCGCTATTTTGGCGCCATCCGCGCCGCTTTGGACGGGCTGGAAGTCTTTCTGAGCAACCAGGATTCACCGCTTTACAAGCATGACCTGGTTGCGCAAACCGTTTCGGAATATCTGCAGCGGCTCAACGCATCCTTCGAATGCTGGCGCAACCGGCTCGGATTTGCCGAGCGCTTTCGCATATCCAAGGCGGAAAGCGGATTTCCGGTTTTTCAGAATGTTCTCGAACTTGAGAACGACAAGAAAGACGCCAAGCAGCGACTTGCCGCGATACCGCCAGCCGAAGCGTTGCGGAGTGAAATGGCCGATTTCATCCTGCGCAATCGTGATTTTCCGCGTGACTTGCAAAAATCGATGGCCGAACGGGTCTATCTCGAAACCGTCAATCAAGGTGAAGTGTTCTCACCCTTCCTGCTGCCGGTGACCATCCGCGTTTCGGTCAATCCAAAGACGATGCGACCGTTTTACGTGGTGCACTGGGGAACATTCGATGGGGCCTCCAACCTGCCATTGATCTATATGGCCATCATTGAAGACTCCTCCGAGGATATGGTGGAGACGCTTGTCGACAAGGACGGAAAACTGAACAGCAAGGTCAGGATTCCGTTGCCGGTTGGCGGTCTCCTCAATCCCGAGCTCGCCCGGCGCTTTGATGATTTCGCCGCGAAGAATTCTGCGTTCTCGTTATCGCCGGTGACGATTGCGACGAGCCTTGATCAGGATTTTCCCGAACTCCATCCGAAGCAATTGCGCCGCGTTGTGCTTGGACCATTTTATACTGCGGGGATTACTGAACATAACCAGAAGGTTGCCGACGTACTCGATCAGGTTCGGAGGCCAGAGGATGCCTGGCTTCTGACCTGGACCCTTCAGGAGGTTTTCTCGAAGGCGGAAAAACCAGGCAAACGCGGGCTTTGGTCGTCGGAACCTGCGCGGGAGGAATTCCACATCAACACCGACGATCTGGAAGCGACGCGGCAGGGTGTCAGCCACTATGAACGGCATGCGCTGGTGCCGCATGAGGCCTATCAGGCACTATACGCATCGGGCGAGGCTGCGCGGATTTTTACGGGTTTTGCCACGCATATCCTGTCCAATGGCCAAGTGATCAGCGGCATTTGAGACCGATTTGAGGAGGAGAGAATCATGGATGTCGGTCTGACCACGATTGAGGAAAAGGATATCGCCAAGCATCTTGCCGTGGCTCAAGCGATGGTGACACGGTTCATATCCCTGGATGCCGGCGAGGCGAAATCAGGAACCGAGATTGCCGGGACGGGCCGGAGGTTTGTTCCGACCGTATCCACCGGTGGAGTGCGCAAGACGCGCGAGGTGGAGCTTGCCAAAACAATACGATCCATACGGCCTGATGATCAGATGCTGTCGATTGCACAGCACACGCTGCTGTTTCGGGCGCGGCGTGGCGTGGCGGTTGCATTGGCTGTCGCCGATGTCTTTGGGCGCCAGAGCGATCTTGAAAACTTGATGGCGCGCAATGCCTCTGCGCCGCTGCAAGGCGAGGACGCTGGCCATTTCAAGCGGCTTCTGTCTGCCGCATCGTATGTCGCTGCATTTACACTTGCCGCATATCTCGGACAGTTGATCGAGACGGATTTAGAACCTGCCAACGATATTGCGGTTCCGGATTTCGTTTTCGATACAGCGCAGGATGCGCTGAAGTCGGTGATCGCCGGGCTGGACCGAGCAATTTCAGGGGCAGGTGATGAGCAGGTGATGCTGTCCCGCGCCAAGGCCTTTTCGGCACTGGCCATCGAAGGGCTCCTGCAGCGCAAAGGCCGGTTCGACGGGCTCGGCAGTTTCGAGGACATGCATTTGCGCCTCGATAGCGACGACTTCACTCTGGACGGCTTCGATGTTGCTCCTTCGAAGAAGCGCACGCCTCTGGTGATGACGTTCAAGAAGCCGAACGAGGTGGTCGGCAATCACATTGCAAAGTATCAGGCCCTGAAGCTTTCGAAGATGCTGATGGCCTATGATTTCGACCGGCAGCTCAACCCTTTTGTCGAGCTCGGCGGATTTCTCTTCACGTTCATTGGCGATGGCGCGCCGGGCACGGGCAAGACGACACTGATCCAGATGATTGCCGGTCTCGTCAACGATTATTGTCAGGTGGCCGGTTACGCCTTCCACTACGAGAATTTCGGCGTCGACCAGATCTCGTCCTATCAAGGCAAATCCGGTCAGAACTGTAAGCAGTTCGTTACCAATGTGCTCAACCCCCGCGTCATCGGTTTCGGTACGATCGACGATATCGACCAGGTCGCCGCCAAACGCTCCGACGACCGCGCCTCTTCGGGACAGCACGAAATCACCGGCGTGCTGATGGAGGCCTTTTCCGGCGCTTCGACCGTGGTGCGCGGCAATTGTTCCTTCGGCATGTTTTCCAACTATCCGGAAAATGTCGATGACGCGCTAAGGCAGCGGGCAGGGGCGCGGTGGCTGGTGAACGGACCGCAGTCTCGCGACGACTACATCGACATTTTTGCGTTGCTGGCCGGGAAGAACCACAAGATACCCCTTGGCGATCACAAGCTGTTCGAGGCCCAACAGATCGAACGGGCAGTTGAAACTGCCTATGACGAACTATCGAAGCCTCAGGAGGAGGGATTGAAGGCTGTCTATGATCGCTTCATCAAGGAAAATGGCGAACCGGAAACGCTGACCGATATCGGCACCTATCTGCATATGATCAAGGAACGGGAGCCGCGCTTTACCGGCCGCGCCATCAAGAACGTTACCGACGCGATCAAGATGCGGGCCATGGATGTCGAATTGCCGGACGAATGGTTCGAAAAGCCGGAAACCTTCATGCACAAGAGCTATGATGACAAGAAGGCGATGATCGAGGAACTACGTAAACCCTTCACGATGGAGATGGTGCTGCAGGAGACCAACCGCTATGCCGATTCCGAGTTCCGTTACGCGGACAAATCCGACGATGCGGCGGTGGAGAAGATGATCCGCGATGTGCGATTGCGTGAGCGGGCGTTGCGGACGGTCGACGCTCTCAAGGCCAAGGGGCAGTGGGACGTCTGATGGACCTTCTTTACGAAAGCGAGTTGATCTATGGACGCCTGTTGACGGTCGACCAGATGCATCTGATCGAACGCTACAACCGTGCGCTGATATCCTTTGGCTTCCCCGCAACGAGGCTCAAGAAATTTGAGATCGACAGGACCGGGTTTTCACCGGAGATCGCCAAGGAACTGAAGGATCCCTCCTATCTCGATCCGAATGGCGTCAACAGGCGATTCATCATTCTGACACCGGCGCAGGCAGATCTGCCCGTCGTGCACACGCAATTCTCCAACACGTCGCAGTTGATGTATGAGTTTTTCACAAGCAATGCCCGCGCCATTAATGCGCTGACGATCAAGGATGTTCTTTACGGCGAGATCGAGGATAGCGTTTCGGTTGTCAACGACATTGAGGACCTCTTGTCGATCAACCAGGTAGAGTTCCGTGTCCTCTCCGCCGAGAACGTCATGGGCCAGGCGGCGGAACTGCGGCTGCTGGTCGACAGGCTGCAGGACGAGCCTGATGCTTGGCGCAACAATGAACTCCTGAACCGCATGGTGGAGCTTGCCAAGGTCACCGGTGATATCCGCGAGAACTCTCTGGTACCGGATAAGGTACTGTTCCGGCATCGCGCGTTCTGGACCAGCCACTTTGGCGGCACCTTTGTTTTTGTCGACGACAATACGACGACAGTTATCGGCGATCCGTCGGCACCGGGATTCCGGCGGTCACGCCCGTGGCAAGTCAACTACATTTCTATCAAGGACGCCGAACAGGTTTTCCAGTTCCTGGCGTCGACCTCGCGCATCGAATTGCCGCGGGCCTCGTGGATAGAGAAATCCGGCTATCTGGAAAACCGCGGCGAAATGATCATCCGGCACCTCATCCAGTCGCTCGAGCCGGAGAGGGATCTGACCGATATCGACCGCATTTGGCTGCAGACGTGGATTCACGCCAATGCGGGCTCGATCAACCATGACGGCACCTGGCCGTTCCTGAACTCAGTCAAGCGCGAAATCGGCCAGACCGGCCAGCTCAATTTGGCCGAGATCGACCCGAAGCGCCGCTTCCTTGTCGTTCGCGCCCTGCCACGCCACCCGGACGCCTGGCTGGTCAATCATCTGATCAGCGATTTCGTGCCGTGGGATTTCCTGTCGCGCTATGTCTTCAACAAGCCGGGATTCTTTGCAGACTATGAGGGCTGGAGCCCCCCTTATCAGGCACATGTCGTCGAGACTCTGAAGACGATTTATTTGAAGGATAAGGAGGGATTGAGGAAGAGGTTGTATGGACTGGAGTAGCAGAAACGACAGCGTAACTTGCGAATACGTAAAGGGTTGACTATAGCGCAGGCAGGCCGAAGCTATTGATAATGCAGGTTTTCTCATTGTAGTATAGATATACAGGTTTTTGCAGCTGTTTGGCAGACGTTATGGTTGCCCAGAAACGATTTTTCTCTTCGGTTGTTGCCGTCGCAGGCAACTTTAGCGTCCGCTATCTTTTTCACCTTTGGAAGGAGTGTTGACGAGCCACAACTATGCCAGTTCTGAATATCCAGCCGGTCGGAACCGCTGAGATAACAGCGGGTTCTGCAAAGCGGCGTTGACAGTAAAGAATGTAAATAACGAAATGATGATTTTATTCATATTTATGAATATAATCGGAATATTGTAAAATTTACCAGATAACGATAAATATAGATGCCATATCCACCATTCTAGCACTTGGATCGACATCATAATACTTAACCATGGCGACATCTCCGATGCTGAGATTGCCGCCATTCGGTGCGTTCAGTGTTTCCTGGCCATCTTCACCATCCGGCAATTTTGTGCTGATGTTCCGCTGGGGGCTTTTCTCGCAATGCATTGTCGTTTTTCTCGAAACAACCTATGTGAGGGAAATGGCAAAGGGCTGCAGAAACGGCCATTTGAATTTCTACTGCGTCCTTTACGCGTCCAAGAGACTCGTGGCGCAGTAGGGGACTTGAACAGTAGCAAGGAAACAGAATGCTCGAGCCCGTGATCAATTTCTTCAGCCGTATTTTTTACTACATTGGACGTGGCATCGGTTTCGTGATCGGAATCCTGCTCTGGCCGTTCATGTGGCTCGGGAGCTGGTATGGGCAGCGGGGCATTCTCCTCAAGGCCGGGCTTGGCCTCGCCGTGCTGGTCTGGCTCGGTCTCTATGGGTACTTCTTCTACAACACGCAGGTCTGGACCAATTTCAATCCGGACTATGTCGATGCCTACAATCTCAAGAGCCGGAACGTACCCGCGGGTGAGCCGGTTGCGCAGGCGGCTGCAACCGGGGCAAAGACCTGCGCCCGTTCAGCCATAGTCGAAGTGACGGCCGATCTCACCGATCTCAACGTCAATCAGAACGCATGGATTTCATCCATGCTGCTCTACAAGCTCGGCTTCTTCGGCATGGATTGGGATGACACGCCGTTCCTTGACAACAAAGCATCGTTCCAGCGTGGCATTAACAATGCGGTGCGGCGCACGGCGGTGGAACTCGTCGATACGCTTGGCCGTGTGCGCGGTACATCGCAGATCGATGCCGACCTGCAGAGGGCGCGCGGCAACCTGCAATTTACCGAAGATGCCTGGTATTTTGGACTTAACCCGTTCGGTCCCAAGACGCCCACCCCGACCTATTATCGTTCGGCTGTCAACGATCTGCGGACGTTCAATTCCAAGCTCGAGAACTGTAACGCCATCTTCGATGCGCGGGCAGATAATCTCATCCAGTTCATCGACCGTATCGCAAATGATATCGGTGCGACGTCGGCCATTTTGAAAGACCGGTCCGAGAACAATAATTATGGCTGGTTTGACACCCGTGCCGATGACCGCTTCTGGTTCGCCTATGGGCAGCTTTACGCCTATTACGGGCTGATGAACGCCGCACAGGTTGATTTCAATCAGGTCCTGCAAGAGAAGCATCTGACATCGCTCTGGGATGCGATGGATGGTCAGCTTAGATCGGCGCTCAACATCAAGCCATGGATCATCGCCAATGGCAGTGAGGGCGGATGGCTGTTGCCGAATCATCTGACGACGATGGGCTTCTATATCCTGCGTGTGCGGTCGAACCTCATCGATATCAAGCAGGTCCTGCAGCAATAGTGGCTAAAATGCTAGCAAGGCTGATGCCGCTGTCGGAGCGGCCAATCTTCTCCGATACGCCGCTGGCCCGGCGTTTATCGGGTTCGGAAACGAATGTTGGGTTGCAGCGAACGTTGCACCGGGTTGCAACGGGTCTCGCGATCAGACCGGGAGAGCCGATGATTCCTTCACTTCTTCCATCACCGCATAGGTGTGGGTTTCGCGGACGCCCGGCAGGGAAAGGAGCGCATCGGAGAGGAAGCGCCGGTAGTGCTCCATATCAGCAACACGCGCTTTGATCAGATAATCGAAGCCGCCGGCGACCATGTGGCATTCCATGACGTCAGGATTCCGGCGCGTGGCGGCGGCGAATGTGGCAAAGACGTCAGGCGTCGTCCGGTCCAGCTTGATTTCGACAAACACAAGCATTGCGCGATCAAGTTTTTTAGGCGACAATTTTGCCGTGTATCCAAGGATATAGCCATCACGGGTCAAGCGTTTGACGCGTTCGGTCGTCGCGGTCTGCGACAGGCTGATCCGTTCGGATAGTTCCGTGTTGGAGAGGCGTCCGTCTTTCTGCAGCTCGCGCAAAATCCTGCGGTCGAGACTGTCCAGATTTTTCATCACTAAATTGTTCCCTATTTTTAGTTTTTTGCACCAATTGCCTCACATTCATTGGTGAGAATACCTGAATAGAATAGATTATATGGGAAAAATCAATAAGGGGAAGCCTGATGACTGTTCAATTGCCATCTACCAATGATTTTTCCGCACCCTATGCCGTGGATGACCAGCAGCTCGTTGCATCGCTGCTGAAGACGATTACCCTTCCAGAGGAAGTGAATCGGCGCATCGATGCACGGGCCAGCAAATATATCGCGACAATCCGCAAAGAAGCGAGCGGCATTGGCGGTGTTGAGGATTTCCTGCGCGAATATGGTCTGTCGACCCGCGAAGGCCTGGCTCTTATGGTTCTGGCCGAAGCGCTGCTGCGCGTGCCGGATGCCGCAACGCAAGACAAGCTGATCGAGGACAAACTCAAACAGGGCCACTGGTCGGAGCATGAGCCGAGCGGCGATACATGGTTCGTCTCGGCATCCGCCTGGGCGCTGGGGCTTTCCGCAAAGGTCATCAGGCCTGGTGAAACGCCCGAAGGTGTAATCTCCTCACTGGTCAAGCGTATCGGCCTTCCGACGGTGCGTACGGCTACCAAGCAGGCGATGCGCTATCTCGGCCACCATTTCGTCCTCGGCGAAACGATCAAGGACGCGCTCAAGCGCGCCAGCAGCAACGAGACCAAGGGTTACCGCCACTCTTTCGACATGCTGGGCGAGGGCGCTCGCACCCGTAAGGACGCCCGCGGCTATTTCAAATCCTATTCTGACGCTATCGACGCTATCGGCCGTGCCACAGGTAACAAGAAACTGCCGGATCGCATGGGCATCTCGGTCAAACTTTCTGCCTTGCATCCGCGATATCTGGCGACCCATCATGATCAGGTAATGACAGAGTTGGTGCCGGATCTCCTTGCTTTGGCGCGACAAGCGAAATCCTACGACCTCAATTTTACCGTCGATGCCGAAGAAGCCGACCGGCTGGAACTGTCGCTCGATGTGATTGACCGGGTCTTCGCGGATCCCTCGCTTGATGGCTGGGACGGTTTTGGACTTGCCATTCAGGCTTATCAGAAGCGCGCGCTCGACGTGATCGACCATGTCGATCGACTGGCGGCGCGGCATAACCGCAAGATGATGGTTCGCCTCGTCAAGGGTGCCTATTGGGATACGGAAGTGAAGCGGGCGCAGGAGCGCGGATTGGCCGACTATCCAGTGTTCACCCGCAAGCCGGCAACCGATGCCTCCTATCTGGCCTGTGCAAAACGCATGCTCGACGCACGCCCACGTATTTTCCCGCAGTTTGCGACACACAATGCGCTGACAGTGGCGATGATCCTGGAGATGGCGGGATCTGACAAGACGGGCTTCGAATTCCAGCGCTTGCACGGCATGGGTGAGAGCCTTTACAAGCAGATCACTGAGAAGAGTGACAAGATTGCCTGCCGCATCTACGCGCCGGTCGGCGGCTATCGCGATCTGCTGGCCTATCTCGTGCGCCGCCTGCTGGAGAACGGTGCGAACTCTTCCTTTGTTTCGGTGGTGGGCGACAATGACGTGCCGATTGCCGACCTGTTGATCCGCCCGACTGAAAAACTGAATGATGGCAAGGGCTACAGGCATCCGAACATTCCTTTGCCCGTGAAGCTCTACGGCAAACGTACCAATTCCGCCGGTGTCGAGCTTGGCGACCGGAAGGAGCTTGCCGGATTGCTGAGTGGTATCGCCAAGGCCTCGCGCAGCGTTGATGCGGTCCCGCTGATCGGTGGCGCAAAGGCATCCGGCAAGGCCCAGCAGGTCGTTTCGCCCGCCAACGGATCGGCCGTTGGCACGGTCGTGTTTGCCACTACCGACGAGGCAGCAAAGGCAGTGGGCATTGCCCGCAAGGGCTTCGCATCGTGGTCGCGTGTGTCTGTGGAGACGCGGGCCAAGGCTCTAGAAAAGGCAGCTGACCTCCTTGAAGACAAGCGCGATCGGCTTCTCGATCTTCTGTCGCGCGAGGCGGGCAAGACGATCGATGACGGGATTGCCGAAATCCGCGAGGCGGTTGATTTCTGCCGCTACTATGCGGCTGAGGCACGGCGGCAATTCGGCTCCGACAAGGTCATGCCGGGGCCAACGGGTGAAGACAACAAGCTGCGACATCGCGGTCGGGGTGCCTTTGTGTGCATCAGCCCGTGGAATTTTCCTCTGGCGATTTTCCTCGGCCAAGTGACGGCAGCGTTGGCCGCTGGTAACACCGTGGTTGCCAAACCCGCGGAACAGACGCCGCTGATTGCCTATGAAGCCATTCGCACTTTGCACGAGGCCGGTGTGCCGAAGGACGCAGTGCTCTATCTGCCAGGTGACGGTTCAGTGGGGGCGGCGCTGACTTCTCATCCCGAGATTGCCGGTGTCGCCTTCACGGGTTCGACGGATACGGCCTGGGCGATCAACCGTGCACTTGCAGCAAAGAAGGGCCCGATTGTTCCGCTGATCGCCGAGACGGGTGGCCTCAATGCCATGATCGTCGACGCAACGGCGCTGTCCGAACAGGTGGCGGACGATGTCGTGATGTCGGCGTTCCGCTCTGCTGGCCAGCGTTGTTCGGCACTTCGCATCCTTTATCTACAGGAGGACATCGCCGACAGCATGCTCGAAATGATAGAGGGAGCGGCCAAGGAACTGACGCTTGGCGACCCAGCGCAGCCCTCGACGGATGTTGGGCCCATCATCGATGAGGCACAGCGTGAGATGCTGTCAAACCACATTGCGGCGATGCGCAAGAGCCAGAAGGTGCGCTATGCGGGTGAGGCTCCGAAGGATGGGCTGTTTTTCGCTCCCCATATCGTCGAGCTTGACCGCCCCGATGCGTTGGAGCGCGAAGTGTTTGGTCCCGTGCTACACGTGGTGCGCTGGAAAGCCAAGGACCTCGACAAGGTGCTCGATCAGATTGCATCGACTGGTTACGGCCTGACGTTCGGACTGCATACCAGAATCGAAGCGACGGTGACCAAGGTCATCGACCGGCTCGATATCGGCAATGTCTACGTCAACCGCAATACAATCGGCGCGGTTGTCGGCACTCAGCCGTTCGGTGGCTCTGGTCTTTCAGGAACCGGGCCAAAGGCTGGCGGGCCAGCTTACCTTTCACGCTTCGCGCTCGAGCAGGTGGTTTCAGTCAACACTGCAGCCGCCGGTGGCAATGCGAGCCTGATCGCCATGGGCGAATAGGAAAACTGAGAAGTTCTGGCGCGCAATTGGGGATAGTCAGTACGGGCTATCCCCAATTTCCTCATAGGATGCTATTTGACATACTTCCGATATGGGGGGACCGCCGATGGCTATCGTCAAATCCGATATTGAGATTGCCCGTTCTGCGGAGAAAAGGCCGGTCCTTGAGATCGGAGCAAAGATCGGTATTCCGCCAGAACATCTGGCCCCCTATGGGTACGACAAGGCCAAGCTTTCGGCCGAATTCATCCATTCGAAGCGTGACGCGAGGGATGGCAAGCTTATTCTCGTCACGGCCGTGAGCCCGACGCCGGCTGGCGAAGGCAAGACCACCACGACAGTCGGGCTTGGCGATGGGCTCAACCGCATTGGCAGGAAGGCCATCGTCTGCATTCGTGAGGCGTCGCTCGGCCCCTGTTTCGGGACCAAGGGGGGAGCGGCAGGTGGCGGGTATGCGCAAGTCATCCCGATGGAAGACATCAACCTGCATTTCACCGGCGATTTCCACGCTGTGACAGCTGCCCACAATCTGCTCGCTGCAATGATCGACAATCACGTCTATTGGGGCAATGAACTCAATCTCGACACGCGCCGGATTACCTGGCGGCGGGTCATGGACATGAATGACCGCGCCCTGCGCGATATCGCCTCGTCGCTCGGTGGTATCGCCAATGGCTTTCCGCGGGAGTCGGGTTTTGACATAACCGTCGCGTCAGAAGTCATGGCCATACTTTGCCTTGCGACGGATCTCGAGGATCTGGAAAAGCGCCTTGGCGAAATCATCATCGGCTACCGCTTCAACAAAACGCCTGTCTATGCCCGCGATCTGAAAGCGGACAAGGCGATGGCAGTGTTGCTCAAGGATGCAATGCAGCCAAATCTCGTGCAGACGCTGGAGAACAACCCGGCTTTCGTCCACGGCGGGCCGTTCGCGAATATTGCCCATGGCTGCAATTCGGTCGTCGCCACGACGACGGCGCTGAAACTTGCCGACTATGTGGTGACAGAGGCCGGTTTCGGCGCCGATCTAGGAGCAGAAAAGTTTTTCGACATCAAATGCCGCAAGGCGGGGTTGAAACCGGCCGCAGCTGTCATTGTCGTCACGGTCCGCGCGATGAAGATGCATGGTGGTGTGGCCAAGGAAGATCTCGGGCGTGAAAACGTTGCCGCTATCAAGGCGGGGTGTGCCAATCTAGGCCGCCATATGGAAAACGTCCGGCAGTTTGGCGTGCCGGTCGTTGTGGCCATCAATCATTTCACTGCTGACACGGAAGCCGAAATTGCGGCGGTGAAGGCGTTCGTTGCGGCCCATGGGGCTGAGGCAATCCTGTGCAAGCATTGGGCGCAAGGCTCTGCGGGGATCGAAGATCTGGCGCAAAAGGTGGTCGCCCTTGCTGAAAGCGGCGCAGCACAATTTTCACCGCTCTACGAAGACGAGTTGTCGCTGTTCGACAAGATCGAGACGATCGTCAAGCGCATCTATCGCGGCGCCGAAGCGGACGCTGATGCAAGCGTACGCGAACAGCTGCGGCAATGGGAAGAGGCCGGTTATGGAAACCTGCCGGTCTGCATGGCTAAGACCCAATATTCGTTTTCGACAAACCCGCATCTGCGTGGTGCGCCGGTCAACCATGTCGTCCACGTAAGGGAAGTCCGTCTCTCTGCCGGGGCCGGTTTTATCGTGGCTATCTGCGGTGAGATCATGACCATGCCCGGGTTGCCAAAGTCGCCGTCGGCCGAGCGAATTCATCTGAACGGCGATGGCTTGATTGAGGGCCTTTTCTAAACCTCGGGCACGCGCTTATTTTTGCTGTTGCAAGCGGCGACGCATGCAGCTAACAATCTCCGCCATGAACACGCGCATTCTTTCAAATGGCTGGTGGTGGGCTCGCTGATAGCGGCCACGCAGCCTTTTGCATGTTTGTGAAAAAGGAACAGGGCCGCAACGGGTTTTCCGGGCGGCCTTTTTGTTTGACCGCCAGAAGCCCCCAAGGCCAGATGCAACAGAGTGGAGATTAAGATGCATAGAATTGAGGGCGACGTCGAGATATTCGACACTGCGGGCGGTGTCACGATCTCCCGATCACGAATTGCAACGGCCTATGCCAGTGCTATTGATGGTTACGTGGATGCATTGGACGAGCGGCGCGGTGCGGTGTTCTCTTCCAACTACGAGTATCCAGGCCGGTATACGCGTTGGGACACGGCTATTGTCGACCCACCCGTGGTTATCACATCCAACGGCCGCCACATGACGATCGACGCGCTCAACAAGCGCGGCGAAATTCTGCTGGCACCCATCAGGCGAGCCGTTGCGGCGCTTGCGGAAGTGTCCCTGACCTCTGCAAGCGTGACCAGGCTGGAGCTTGAAATCGCTTTGCCGACCCGGCACTTCACGGAAGAAGAGCGCTCTCGCGTTCCATCTGTTTTCACGGTCCTGCGTGCAATTGTGGCCCTTTTCTTCACGGAAGACGATGCCAACCTCGGACTCTATGGCGCGTTTGGCTATGATCTCGCGTTCCAGTTTGACCCTATCGAGTACAAGCTGAAGCGCCCGGACGACCAGCGTGACATTGTTCTCTACCTTCCCGATGAAATCCTCGTCGTCGACCACCATGCTGCCAAGGCGTGGCTCGACCGCTACGAGTATGCGTTTGAAGGCGCATCGACTGAGGGTCTTCCACGTGACACGGCAACAGAACCCTTCAAGTCAACGGACGTTATCCCCGGGCGCGGCGACCATCATCCGGGCGACTATGCGGAATTGGTGAAGAAGGCGAAAGACAGTTTCAAGCGTGGTGATCTTTTTGAGGTCGTTCCCGGCCAGACATTCTATGAGCGTTGCGAAACCAGCCCATCTGTCATCTCGCGCCGCCTGAAGGCCATCAATCCGTCGCCCTATTCCTTCTATATCAATCTCGGCAACAATGAATATCTGGTTGGAGCTTCGCCGGAGATGTTCGTTCGCGTGGTTGGCCGGCGTATCGAGACGTGTCCTATTTCTGGCACGATCAAGCGTGGCGAAGATGCGATTGCCGATAGCGAGCAGATCATTAAGCTGCTGAACTCGAAGAAGGACGAGTCCGAACTCACGATGTGTTCGGATGTGGACCGCAACGACAAGAGCCGCGTCTGTGAACCGGGATCGGTACGCGTTATTGGCCGGCGCCAGATCGAGATGTATTCACGCCTGATCCATACGGTCGATCATATCGAAGGGCGATTGCGAGAGGACATGGATGCATTTGATGGATTTCTGTCGCATGCGTGGGCCGTGACCGTGACCGGCGCACCCAAGCTTTGGGCCATGCGCTTTATCGAAGAAAATGAGCGGAGCCCTCGCGCCTGGTACGGGGGTGCGATCGGCATGGTCAACTTCAACGGTGACATGAATACCGGGCTGACACTGCGCACGATCCGCATCAAGGATGGAATCGCGCAGGTCCGTGCCGGTGCAACACTGCTCTTTGACTCCGTGCCCGAAGAGGAGGAGGCCGAAACAGAGCTAAAAGCATCGGCGATGATCGCCGCGGTTCGGGAGGCGCATAAGGGCAATGTCCTTCCGGAAGAACGGGCTGTAGCGCGTGTCGGGGAGGGGTTGTCGATCCTGCTTGTTGATCATGAGGATTCCTTTGTGCACACGCTCGCTAACTATTTTCGCCAGACCGGTGCGACGGTGAACACTGTTCGAACACCGGTGCCAGATGAAATCTTTGACCGGATCAAACCGGATCTCGTCGTGCTTTCTCCCGGACCAGGTACACCGGAG
The DNA here is from genome assembly GCA_963777425.1 of uncultured Alphaproteobacteria bacterium. GTDB lineage: Bacteria > Pseudomonadota > Alphaproteobacteria > Rhizobiales > Rhizobiaceae > Phyllobacterium. The sequence continues at coordinate 279,732 of CAVZQS010000010.1, forward strand.
GATTTTGACTGCAAAGCGACGATCAAGAAAGCACGGAAAAGGGACTTGCCGATCTTCGGCGTTTGCCTTGGTTTGCAGGCGTTGGCAGAGGCGTATGGTGGAACACTCCGCCAGCTTCATGTGCCGATGCACGGCAAACCTTCACGCATCCGGATTACCAAGCAAGGGAAAATCTTCTCCGGTCTGCCGAAGGAAGTTACAGTCGGTCGTTATCATTCGATCTTCGCTGATCCAGTTCGCTTGCCGGACGAATTTGTGGTTACTGCAGAAACCGAAGATGGTGTCATCATGGCGTTCGAGCACAAGAGCGAACCAATCGCTGCGGTGCAGTTCCATCCGGAATCGATCATGACACTGGGCCACAATGCTGGTATGCGCATGATCGAGAACGTCGTGGCGCACCTGCCAAGACGCGCCAAGGAGCGAGCGGCCTAGTATGAGTGAGAGCACGACGGTTCAGCGTCTGGCGTTCTGGTCGATCTTCATTGGCATCACCGTGCTAATCCTGAAATACGGTGCCTATTACGTTACCGGCTCGGTTGCGCTCTATTCCGATGCGTTAGAATCGATTGTCAATGTTGTAGCTGCATTGGCTGCCTGGTGGGCGATCCGCGTCAGCTACAAACCTGCCGACCAAAACCACCCTTTTGGACACCACAAGGCTGAGTATTTCTCGGCGGTCCTCGAGGGGGTTTTGATCGTCGTTGCCGCGCTGCTGATCCTGCGCGAGGTCTGGCTTGCCTGGGCAACACCGAGGACGCTTGACCAGCCATGGCTCGGTCTTGCGATCAATGGCGGGGCAACGATAATCAATGCGTTCTGGGCGTCGTTGCTCATCAATCGCGGGCGAAAGCACCGATCGCCGGCCATGCAAGCCGATGGAAAGCACATCATGACTGATGTTGTGACATCCGTCGGGGTGTTCGCCGGCCTGATAGGCGCCATACTGAGCGGCTGGACGTTCCTGGATCCGCTCCTTGCGGTCATCGTGGCATTGAACATTCTATGGCAAGGCTGGAACGTGATCGGCAGCTCGGTGCAGGGTCTCATGGATGTTGGTGTCGCCACGGAAGAAACAATGCGCATTCGCGACGTCATTTCTGCGAATGCCGGTGGCGCGCTGGAAGTGCATGACCTTAAGACCCGCATTGCCGGTCGTATGACATTCATCGAGTTTCACCTGGTAGTCGAGGCCGACATGAGCGTTGGCGACGCGCATGTCATTTGCGACCGCATCGAAAACGCACTGATGCAACAAATTCCCGACGCCAGCGTGGTTATCCATGTTGAACCTGAGGACGAAGCGAAACTGCCACTTGGCACAGTCGCAGTTCCTTTCGCATAACTTTGATCTTTGCTGGAGTTTCCCATATGAACGACAATCCCGTACGTATGAAATCAGTTGAGCTTCTCTCCGACAATTGGGGGACTCTGAAGAAGTACAGCTATGATTTCGTGAGGCGTGACGGGAAGACCGAGTCTCATACGCGCGAGGTCTATGATCGCGGCAATGGTGCCGTGGTCCTGCCCTATGATCCGACGCGCGGAACGGTTCTGCTCACCCGGCAGTTCCGGTTGCCGGCTCATGTCGCCGGGCACGATCCCATGCTGATCGAAGCCTGTGCCGGATTGCTGGATGACAACGATGCGGAAACGACTGCGCATAAGGAGACGGAAGAAGAACTCGGTTACCGTTTGCGGCACATCGAGCGTGTCTTTGATGTTTTCATGAGTCCGGGAAGCGTCACTGAGCGGCTTGTGTTCTTTATCGCGGCTTATGATGCCGCCGACCGCATTTCAGATGGGGGTGGTCATGCGGGGGAGGGCGAGGACATTGAAGTTCTGGAAATGACACTGGACGAGGCCTTAGCCATGGTCGAGGAGCGTCAAATAGTCGATGCCAAGACGGTCATGCTGCTGCAGCATGTGAAGCTCAAAGGCCTGTTTGCGTAATTTCAATGACGATGCAGTTCAGCAACATTCTGTAACGGATTGTTTCAGTCCGTCATGATTTCGTTACAATTATGTTGACATAGATGCAGCGCCGGGGCACATGTCACCCAGCAATGCAATTCTCCATCATCGATGCGACGCCGGGGGCGTACGTCAGGGGACAGTGAATTTGGCGGTACGCATCAGTTCCCGAAATTGAGGATCGAGCGCCAATACGCATGGCAGCGCCGAGCGGATAACCGCGGCTGTTTACAAGCTTAGTTAACCTTTAACTGCCAGGATTAACTTATGGGTAAACTGTACTTTTATGCACTGATTGCAGGTGTTTCTCTCCTTGTCGTGGCGCATCCTGCGAGCGCCCGCAGCATCGCAGATTGCGACAAACTGCAGACAGCCAAAGCTGAAGTTTTATCGACGACGGTTGATCCTTTGCCCGATGTCGATAAGAGTACAAATGCGGATGTATGTGCCGAAAAGAGGCAGGCGGTCTCGCAAGCGCCGGCAAAGCCGACACCTATCAATATCGTTGCAACAGGCAGTGCAAACATTTTGAAAAAGGCGATCAAAGGCGACATTCTTCCTGAAGGCGAAGGATCGCTCCACGAGAATTTGACATTCAAGTACCGCATCTATCGCCCGGAAGCACCAAATGGCGATACAATGGTGCTGTTACATGGTTCGGGCCAGGATGAGACCAGTCTTGTCTCCTTTGGCTCGAAGATTGCACCCAATGCGCTGCTTCTCGCGGTACGCGGGCGAGTGCTTCAGGACGGCTCGAATCGTTGGTACCGCCGACTCACGCCCGTCAGTTTCGACCAGAAGGACATTCGCTCCGAAGCAAAGGCGTTTGCAGAATTCCTGAAGCAGGTGACACGGGAATACAAGATCGACCCAAATCGTACGACCTTTCTTGGTTATTCCAATGGCGCCAACCTCATCAATGCAGTCATGATGTTATATCCGGATTTGGTGAAACAGGCTGTGCTCCTGCGATCGATGCCAGTCTTGACCGGCATATCGGAAGCTAACCTCGCCAACGCGCGCGTGTTGACAGTTTCCGGCGCTTCCGACCAGCTTTATGCACCCTACGCGCCTGCGCTAGAGGATATGCTGCGCTCGCATGGCGCTCGCGTAGAAGCGCGTTCCATCAAGTCGGATCACGGCCTGGGCAAAGACGACGTGAAAGTTGTCAGCGAATGGCTGTCCGGTGCGACCGCCGAACTCAAAAAGAACTGAGAGACTTCGACGCCAATCTGCTTGCATCGGGCCAGACAGTCGTTTATTTGTCTGACCTATGAAAACGCGCCCGTCCCATCAGTATTTCGCTTCGTCCGCTTTTGCGGGCCTGACGAATCGCGCGTTCCTCCTTCCGCTTCTTCTCGACCTTATCGGCGACCGCCGGGCTCGTTAAGAGGAGCGTCCGGCGGTCGAAACCGCCGCGAGGCTTTCGCTCCTTATCCCTTTACAAGACAAATGTAACGCTTAAGAAAGTGCCGAGATTGCGCGAGAACTGTCCGCATCCGGCCAGGAAACGAGAAGCAAATGACCGATATGATCGCCCCTCGACGAAATTCGGGCATGCCCAGCGCAGCCAAGAAATATGAAGCCTATCCGTTCGTTGACCTCAAGGACCGGCAGTGGCCGTCCAGGCGCATCGAAAAAGCGCCGATCTGGTGTTCCGTCGATTTGCGCGACGGCAATCAAGCACTCATTGATCCGATGGGACATGACCGAAAAGTGCGCATGTTTGCGCTGCTGCTCGACATGGGCTTCAAGGAAATCGAAATCGGCTTTCCCTCAGCCTCGCAGACGGACTTCGACTTCGCCCGCTGGTGCGTAGAAGAAGGCAATTCCTCTCCTGACGTTTCTCTGCAGGTACTGGTGCAATGCCGGCCCGAGTTGATTACTCGCACTTTCGAGTCCCTCGAAGGTGCCCACAGGCCGATCATTCATTTCTACAACTCGACCAGCGAACTTCAGCGCCGTGTTGTGTTTAACAAGGACGTACACGGCATCAAGTCCATCGCGACCGATGCGGCCAAGATGATTACCGACATGGCGGCGAACGCCGGCGGCGGTTACCGTTTCGAATATTCTCCTGAGAGTTTTACGGGGACTGAACTCGAAGTTGCGTTGGAGATCTGCAATGCGGTAACGGATATCGTGCAGCCGACGCCGGACAACAAACTCATTATCAACCTGCCTTCCACCGTCGAGATGTCGACGCCGAATATCTATGCGGATCGTATCGAGTGGATGTGCCGGCAGCTCGACAATCGTGAGAACCTGATCATTTCCCTGCATCCGCATAATGATCGGGGCACGGGTATTGCGGCGACTGAGCTGGGCCTGATGGCTGGTGCGGACCGTGTCGAGGGCACCTTGTTCGGCAATGGCGAGCGCACAGGAAATGTCGATATCGTCACGCTGGCTCTCAATATGTTCACGCAGGGCGTCGATCCCGAGATCGACTGCTCCGACATCAACCGGATGAAGGACGTTTACGAATACTCGAATCAACTGGTGATTCCGGAGAGACATCCTTATGTCGGCGAGCTGGTTTACACGGCTTTCTCCGGCTCGCACCAGGACGCGATTAACAAGGGCATGAAAGCCATCAAACAGGCAAACAAAATGCTATGGGAAGTCCCCTATCTGCCGATCGATCCACAGGACGTCGGACGCAGCTATGAAGCGATCATTCGCATCAATTCGCAGTCGGGCAAAGGCGGCATCGCCTATATCCTCCAAGCCGATTATGGGCTGAACCTGCCGCGTGGCATGCAGGTGGAGTTCCGAGAAGATATTCAACAGATAACCGACGAAGAGGGCAAGGAGATGCCCTCCAAGCGCATCTACGAGCGCTTTCAGGCGCTTTATGTGGAACAACCCAATGCCCGGCTGAAATTTGTCGATCACCACACCTATCCGGACACTGAGCACAAAGGGATGCGGATCCTTTCCGCTGAAATTACCGATCGCGGCGAAACCAAGCGGATCGAGGGCCGGGGCACGGGACCCGTCGACGGTTTCATCGATGCATTGTCGCATTACCTGGGGGTGAGATTGTCGGTTGTGAATTACTCGGAACATTCCCTGCAGCATGGGTCCGATGCAGCCGCCATCAGCTACATGGAAATTGAGCATCCGGCTGGAAAAATCTTCGGCGCGGGCATCAACAAGAACATCGTGACCGCCTCGCTCGAGGGAATTGTTTCGGCGGCAAACCGCATTATCGGCAGCTAATGAAAGGCCCTTCGGGGCCTTTCCATCGTTATTTGGAAGAGTAGTAAATTCGGAGATACATCCTTGCTTAAGCCAAAGGATAGGCCGAATTCGGACAAGTTTAAGGTGCAATGGCAGGCCGGATCGTTAATGATGTCTAAGTTGCAAATTCAAAAACAGGATCGACCTGACCACACCCGTGCGGACTGGATGGTGGAAGCTTTCATGCGAGAGAAGACCCCCGAAGACAGGCTAAAACTTGCCGATGCGATTCGCGGCGCGCAGGTCAGTACTGCCGATCGGGGCGACATCGCCATGGATGCAAGAGAGGCCGATCGAGCGCGGATAGAAATCCTTGCCGATGATTTGCGCCCTGTTTTTGAGGATGTGCCAATCGATGATCTCCAATGGGATTTCGCTGTCTCCAAAGGCGAACAGCCGCGCCTGTGGATAGATGCCACATCGCATGTGATGATGGGACGCGACCGACGCACGTACCGGTTTGTCCGGGACACCAGACTTGGACGGGTTGTTGTTGCAGAATCGCCTGAAGTAAGACCCATAGCGGACGCAGTTACAAATTATATCGCCGAGCGCATCGTTGAGCGTCAACGATTGATGGAAGGGCAACGAGTTAGTTTGCTTCCGGCCGAACCCATTAAAGATGCGGATACACCGGCCAGAAGTCTGGCCAATGCCGCTCCCCAGCGATCGCGCTTAAGTGCGTTCATCACGGCAACGTTCTGGTTTCTGATTGGTGCGTCGGCCGGCGCGGGCGCCCTGCTGCTGCTATTTTGGGAACATCTTGCACCATTTATAAGACCGGATTGAAGACTGCACCTACAGTTAAATCGTGCTCGCGAATGGTGCGGACAGTCATCTGTTCGTCGACAATACCTCTTTCGACCATCTGGCAAGACCAGCCTGCATTCGTCCTTGCGATCGAGAACAGGTTGAAAGCCGCAGGCGGTCTTTGATTACCACCAAAACTTTGGCTCGCTGACGGCACGCATATGACTGGAACTTTCCAGTCCGGACCGTTTATCTCATAGCGCGTTGCCAGATGCGTGTGGCCATGCAGCACAAGTTCGGCACCGTGCTCCCGGACGGTCCGCTGAAACAGACCGATGCCGAGCAGGCGCTTGTGCGAGGGAGCCGCGCCTCGCACAGGCGGATGGTGGATCATGATCACTCTGAAGAGCCCAAGCCTACCGGTCTCATCGAGAATTTCTCCCAACTTGCGCGCCTGACGATCACGGATATCACCGGTCGCCATAAACGGAGCTGTGGCGCGTGCAGAAGAAACGCCGACTAGCGCTACATCGCCTCGTACCCGCAGATATGGAAACTCAACAGGTTTGTTTTCAGCGGCCTCACGATCGCCGCGCATCCATGGTTCCCAGAACCGACGCGTCTTTTTCAATGCACCCGGCACATAGGCATCATGGTTGCCCGGGACAACTGAAACATTTGCAGGATCGCCGAGCGTTTTCAGCCAGCGCTGAGCGGTTTCCAGCTCCTCGTCGAGAGCGAGATTGACCAGATCACCCGTCACTGCAATATGATCGGGTTGCTGGGCCTGCATGTCGGCAATGAGAGTGTCCAATGTGCCGCCTGTCATCGAGCCTTTGCGGTTCGAACGCCAGTTAATGTAACCGGTGATGCGCTTGGAAACCAATTCGCGCAAAGTCAGCGCTGGAAGCGGCGATAGATGAATGTCAGAGATGTGGGCGAGACGGAACATTATTTCAGCTTTATGAGAGTATGGAAGCGAAATCCAGTGACACAACCGTCGCACAGCGTCAGGGTTCCACTCAAGGTCCGATGAATGGTCAAGCAACGCTCAAAATGGCGTCACCGCCTGTTTCACACCTATTTCCTGTTTCATCGTCCGATGACGCTCGGAGCACGTGGCGTTGTGATTGATGATGCAACACGGTCCGTATTTCTTATTCGCCATACCTACGTTCCTGGTTGGCAATTTCCGGGTGGCGGAGTTGAGACAGGACATACGATAGAGCAGACCCTGGCCAAGGAACTGATGGAAGAGGGCAACATTGAACTGACCGGACGGCCGGAGCTTTTCGCCATTTACCACAATGCCCATGCCTCCAAGCGCGACCATGTGGCGCTCTACATTTGCCGGTCTTTCCGACAGATTGCCCCGTTCGCGCCCACTCGCGAGATCGCCGAAGCTGGGTTCTTCAAACTCGATGCATTGCCAGAGGGTACCACACCGTCCACTCGGCGCCGGCTCGCCGAGTTCTTGGACGGCGTGGAAGTGCCGCTCACTTGGTAGATGGGCTGCTTTACAGTTCGTTTCACTGGTTTGTCAGGCTTTAAACCAGGTTCAGTGAGGTGAACAGAGCGTGACTTTTTCGCGGATAAGTCGATTTTTGGTTTACGTGCTATTGGTTTGATGTTAGGCGAGCACAAAAGGAGACGTTTTGTGGCAGGAATTCTGTTCATCCGACGATGAAACCCAACCGGCGCTCAAGCAGCGGCGGACGTTCCTGTATGGCCAAGGGCGGCATTTGATGCCTGAGGCGATTGTCTACTCCTTCGAAAAGATACCCAGCATGCTGACCCATGTCGTGACCTACGCGCCGGAAGAGCCGGTGCACGATTTTGCAATAGAGGACATCAACAAAGAGGCCTTTGGTCCAGGGCGCTTTACCCGCGCCGCTTACCGGATTCGCGAGGGCGGTCCCCACGACCGTAGCCTTTCCTTCGTGGCGCTGAACGGCGAGCACGTGATAGCATCGGTCCGGCTGACGCCGGTTCTGATTGGATCTACTCCTGCCATGCTTCTCGGACCGCTGGCTGTTCGTCCTGCCTGGAAGAAGCAGGGCATCGGCGCAGCGCTTATGCGCACCAGCATGGAAGCCGCACGACTGGCCGGACACAGCCTGGTCATCCTCGTGGGTGACGAGCCATATTACGCCCCTTTTGGTTTCAGTCAGATATCGGGGCATCAGATCGAGATGCCTGCCTCTGTGGATCCGGCACGATTTCTGGCTTGTGAACTCACGCCCCGCTCCCTGCAGAATGTTCAGGGAAAGGTACGTCATGCGGACGCCGGGGGAATCTGAAGCTTATTTTCCTTCGCGATACCACATGCTGCCCAGCACAAAGATCATTGCGGCGAGGCCGAGGAAACCGGAGAACAACGGCAAGCGATCGACGCTCTTGAGGACTGTTTCGTTGGTGGGTCTTAACCCAATCCAGTTGTCCCCGCTAGCGCTCGCGATGCCACGGGAGGCAACAATGTTGGGTACCTCGATAGTGCTCTGATCCGCTTCGGCACGCAGGCGGCGGGTGCCACCACCCGTTTCCCGGGCGAGGGGATCAAGCTTTGCTGTGGTGGAGACATTGTCGGCAAATTCCGGCGCATCCACCGGTCCAACGTGTGCGAGTGTTGTTAGATCGCCATTCGCTACCTGGTAGAGGCCGATTTCGTCGGTCGGCACGGAGGCCGTGAATATACCGGGTTCGGTCTCTGTCAGAGGAACCGATAGCGTCTTGCCCGACGGCGTTATGATGCTCGCAGGGTCGGCGGTCTTCTTCATGGTTTGGCGATGGATCTCGAGGTTGCGACCGCTGCCTGTTGCCGTGAGCGCTTCTTCTTCGAGTTCAGGTTCCTTCATCAACCAATGGGCAATACGCCTGTAAAGAGCGGCATGCGGACCACCGCCTTCAAACCCGCGTGCCCAGAGCCAGCCTTGATCCGAGAGGAACATACCGACGCGACCTTCGCCGATCCGATTGAGGACCAGCAGCGGCCGGTCGCCGGCATTCATGACGACATTGCCCTCGGGTGGATTAACGTCAATGACGCGGAACCAGCGGCTCCAGTTTGGCGGCTCCTGCGCGCTGCCTTCAAGTCCACGCGTTACCGGATGACGTTTGCCTTGGTCGCTCAGGCGCGGGTAAAACGCCTTCTCGTCGATATTACCTGTCGGTGTTGCAGGAAGAACAGTTAGGAGCGGCGTATTGGCAATCGACATATTGCCGGCAAATTCAGGACCGGCAGCAACAAGCAATGCACCGCCCTTCTGAACATAGTCATTGATGTAGTCATAATAGAGCAGGGGCAGTACATCGCGGTGCTGATAGCGATCAAAAATGATGAGATCAAATTCTCCTATCTTGTCGACAAAGAGCTCCCGTGTCGGGAAGGCAATGAGCGAAAGCTCGTTGATCGGCGTCGAGTCCTGTTTTTCGGGTGGCCGCAGAATGGTGAAGTGTACAAGGTCGACCGATGCGTCAGATTTGAGAAGGTTGCGCCAAGTGCGTTCCCCATTGTGCGGCTCGCCCGACACAAGCAGGACGCGTAGATTCTCGCGAATACCATCCACCATGGCAACAGCGCGGTTGTTGATTTCGGTGAGTTCGTCCGGGACTGAATCCACGATGATTTCGACGATATTGACACCTGCGCGGGGCAGCGTCACCTCCAGCGGCATTTCCTCGCCGACAATTGCGTCTTCGCTGTTGACCTCATTGCCGTTGACGCGCACACGCACATGGGCGCGACCGCCTTGCGGCTCGCCAGCACCCGTAACCTTGTAGGTCATTTGCTGGGGCTTGCCGGTCAGTCCGAAACGAGGTGCGCGGACAAATTGAATTCGGCGATCAATTTCACCCGGTGTGCCCGTTATCAGACCATGCACGGGTGCATTGAAGCCAAGGCCGGATGGATTGGCGGGAATATCATGGATCTGACCGTCCGTGATCATGATGGCGCCACCGATGCGGGCCGGCGGCACGTCGCGAAACGCACCGTTCAGCGCCTGGAACAGACGGGTTGATGTTGCGTCATCGGTTTCGCTGGCGCGGCCGGTCTCGACAGTCCGAACTTCGAATTGCGGTAACCGGGCGAGGGCCGTCTGCACCTGCTTGATTGCCGCATCCGTATCGGCGGAGCGATTGCCGATGTCCTGGCTTTGGCTGCGGTCGGCTATTACAGCCACGACGCTTTTCAGCGGCTCGCGTTCCTCATTGACAACGATCGGGTTGAACAGCGCCATCGCGAAAGCCAGGACTGCCAACAGCCGGATCAAGCTACCACGCTGGCGAAAGTAAATTCCAGCTAAAGTCAGGAGGACTAACGGCACCAGCAGCAACGCGAGTAGCGTGCTTGAAACGAGGGGCTGAAAATCCAGGGACAAATACATGGCTCTAATTCCCCAACCGCTCAAGAATGTCGGGCACATGCACCTGATCTGACTTGTAGTTTCCCGTCAGCATGTACATGACGATGTTGATGCCAGTGCGGTAAGCATAGGTACGCTGCATGGGATCATTCGGTATCGTCGGCAGAAGTGGCGACCCGTCGGCATTTATGGCCCATGCGCCGGCAAAGTCATTGCCGGTAATCATGATGGGAGTGACACCATCGCCGGCACGTACCGGCCTGTCGGCACGGGTTTCAGTCGAAAGCGAAGCTTGTACCCAGAGCGGGCTACCACGATATCGGCCAGGGAAATCCTGCAATATGTAGAAGGATTTAGTCAGGACGTGGTCGCTTGGGACCGGTTCGAGCGGCGGTATGTTAAGTCCGGCGAGAATATCCCTCAATCTTTGATTGGCGGGCGTTGTCGAGTTATCGAAATTGACTGCCGCGGCGTCCTGATCGCGCGTATCGAATAGAACGGTTCCACCCTGCTGCATGTAGGCATCGATCCTGGCAATGGCTTCTGTAGACGGCATTCTGGCCGCAGCATCGATCGGCCAATAGATCAGGGGAAAGAAGGCCAGTTCGTCTGTCGCCGGATTGACGCCGATAGGTTCACCTGGCTCCAGTGCAGTGCTGTCGGTGAGGGCCCGGGATAGGCCCGAGAGGCCCGCCTTGCTGACGTCATCGACCGCCCGGTCTCCAGTAACAACATAAGCGAGATGGGTGGCATTAACCGCTTCGAGGACGAATTGGTCACCGGGTTTGCTGTCGTTTTGCTGTGCGAGGGCGGGCGAGGGACCGAAGCCGCCAACAGCTGCCAGCGTGAGGATTACCAAGGACGCTGCGGTTGCTGTGGGGCGAAAGCGCCGACGCAAATGACCACCAAGCCACAGGATGGCGATGGCATCCAGGGCAAGGAGCAATGATGCGAGAGCAAAGAGCGGCCCACGAAGCGGCACGGACTCGTCAACCGCGTAACGGGCTGTCATGACTGGAATTGTCAAATCTGGTCGGATCAACGGTTTGATTTCACCGTCTGGCTTGAAAAGGTTGAACGCCATCATGGCATCCTCGACACCATAGAAGCCGGGCGGATTGTCAAAGCTTACCTCTGGGCTGGTCCCGCTTCTGATGAGCAATGGTTTGGTATCTCCATTTGGCGGTACGAGCGTGCCTTCGGCGCTCAAAGTGAGATGGGGAGGCAGGGCGGCTGAACCACTTTCGCGGGTGTCGTTCGCCGTTGGTCCGGAACTGTTGGACAACGAAATGATACGGTGCAGCATGTCGACGAAACTGCCGCTGATCGGCAGGTTTGACCATGTGGCTTCAGGCGTAACATGAAATAGCACGAGCTGGCCGCGCTGGCGCGCCTCCCCGGTTACCAGGGGGGTACCGTCGGCCAGATTGGCCCAACTTTTGTCGTAAAGGTCGGCGGACGGCTCGGCCAGCACCTGTCGTGTCACCGTCACATCCTGGGGAGTTGGTAAACCTCCGAAAGGTCCATTTTCCGGGAATGCAGCGACGGGCTGCGACTCCTTCCAAGACAATGTCCCGCCCAACGATCGCTCACCCCTGCGCAGAGTTACAGGTAAGAGGGGATCAAGTTCGCTGTTGCCCGCCAGACGCGGTCCAGCAAAACGCACCAGCGTGCCGCCTTTGTTGACCCAGTCTGACAATATTTGCTCTGTCTCGGCGGGAAGTTTGCCGATGTCGGCCATGATAACAACTGACGGTTTCTGTTCGAGTAACTCCGGCACCGCCCGCACCAATTCCGCATTGCGTGGACGCAAGAGATCAGCAAAGGGTTCAAGGGCCCGCGAAATGTAATAGAGCGGCGAAAGCAACGGCTGTGAGATGTCTGCTTCCGATCCGGAAAGGAGAGCGACGCGCCGCCGTTTGTTGTTGTCGTCGATCAAATAGGTTCCGCCTGCCTGAGCAGTTCCGTCAACACGCAGGGTGTGGAAGTCGTTGCGCAATTCATAAGGGGCGTTGATAACTGCCTCGGCGGTGGCATCGCCAGCGGTAAACACCAATCCAGTTTCGGCGATACGGCGGCCCTTTTCATCGAAAGCGCCAATCGTGACGCCGCTCTGGCCACGATCATTGGCTGGGCGCACCGCCCGGACGGTCAGGCCATTCGCATTGTTCACGGCCTGGCGTATCGCGACGAGTGACGAAATCGACGGCTCATACCAGATCATGGATGCAATGCCTGCGCCTTCCAGCGATTTCAGGGCTTCTGCCGATTGCGGCGTTTCTACGCCATCGTTCAAATAGGCAATTCGCGTTCCGGAAATGTTTGCGAGTGCAATTCTCAACCGCGCAAAAGCTGCTTGGCGATCAACTGGAATCGGCCGCACCGTCAATGCTCGTAGCCGCTCCAGCGCGGCGTTGGCTTCGAACGGTCCTATGTCAGTATTGGTCTTTTCCGCTGTGCCAACGATATAAATGAGTGCACCTGCTTGCGCGGCGTCAGCAACGAGCCGTTCGGCCGTTTCCTTGCGTGCGTTCCACTCCTCGTTCGAGGACCAGCCATTATCGAGTACGATGGCGACAGGTTCTTTTCCGGTCAGCGTTTCGGGGCGCGGATTCCAGACAGGTTCGGACAGTGCCAGTATGACAAAAGCTGCGAGCAGCAGACGCAACAATGTCAGCCACCATGGACTCTTATTCGGTGTCTCTTCCTTCTTCAGCAGTTGCGCCAGGATTTTCAGCGGAGGAAACACTTCTCTGATTGGCCGTGGCGGGGTCACCCGTAGCAGCCACCAGATGAGTGGAAGGATGATCAAACCCAAAAGGATTGCAGGCGCACCAAAGGCGAGGGGGAGGACACTCATGTGGCTCCTCCCTGATAGCCGATGCTGGCAGTCATGTTCATGTGAACCGATACCAGGGCATCGGAAGCCAGCCGGTCAGTGCGATTGGTGGTGTAGCTCCAGCCAATTCGTTTGCAAAAAGCACTCAACGTGTCGCGGCGGGCAAAGAAAAGTCGCCTGTAATCTTCCGCGTAATCCTGGGCACGACCGAAGGTCAGCGAGGTTCCGTTCTCCGGATCAATGAATTCCGTCCGGCGCTTGTAGGGAAATTCTTCTTCAGCCGGATCGTACACTTCTATCAAATGGGCACGAGCCCCGTCATGGGCAAGTTTTTGCAGGACGGCGAGCGTCTCCTCGACGGGATCGAGAAAATCGCTGACGATAACCACGTCAGAAAACCGGCGCACTTTACTGAGGTCGGGTTTGGCGGGCAGGCTGGTAGTGTGCGAGAGCAGCGTTGCCAGGCGCTCGGCGCCATTTCGGGCGGACGACGGGTCGGTAATCCCGGGAAAGCCGATACGCTCGCCGCTGCGTGACAAGAGCTCGGCCAATGCGAGAACGAGAACGAGTGCGCGCGACTCCTTCGATACGTGTGCTTGTTCTGACTTATACAGCATCGATGGCGAAGGATCAGCCCACAGCCAGACCGTGTGTGCGGCTTCCCATTCCTGATCACGGATATAGGTTCGATCATCGCGGGCTGACCTGCGCCAATCAATGCGCGACACCGCTTCACCCTCCGTGTAAGGGCGAAACTGCCAGAAGCTCTCACCGACACCACTCTTGCGTCGGCCATGCCAGCCGGTATTGACGGTGTTTAGAATCCGGCGTGCTTCGACGAGAAGATCAGGCAAAAGGGCTGCGCGCTGGCGGGCTCGCGCCAGTGCGTCACCTGTCTCGGTCCGTCGAACCTGCGCGCCGATTGCTGCCATTACAGAGCAACCTTGCTCAGGTTGGCTATGACATCGCGAACGTTCATTCCATCGGCACGTGCAGCAAAGGTCAGCGCCATGCGATGCTGCAGTACCGGTTCGGCAAGCGCTTTCACATCGTCAACTGAAGGAGCAAGGCGGCCGTCATAAAGCGCCCGGGCGCGCGAACAGAGCATCAGGGCCTGGCTGGCACGTGGCCCCGGGCCCCATGAGATGAATTTCTTCGCAATCTCGTTGTCAGCGCCGGGACGTGCCGAGCGCACAAGCTTGAGAATGGCGTCGACGACACCTTCAGGCACTGGCATGCGGCGGATCAGCTGTTGCATGTCCCGAAGCCGCTCCGCATCTATGATCGTTTCCGCCGTGGCTTCGGAGATCCCTGTGGTTTCGAGGAGAACGCGCCGTTCTGCTTCGAGTTCGGGATAGAGAATGTCGATCTGCATGAGGAATCGGTCGAGCTGAGCTTCGGGCAGCGGGTAGGTGCCTTCCTGCTCCAACGGGTTCTGTGTTGCCAGGACGTGGAACGGCTGGGGCAGATCATGGCGCTCCCCGGCGATCGTTACGTGATACTCCTGCATCGCCTGCAACAGTGCCGACTGGGTGCGCGGCGATGCGCGGTTGATTTCGTCAGCCATCAGCAACTGGGCAAAGACGGGACCTTTGACATAGCGGAAGTAGCGCTTGCCGTTGTCATCTTGTTCCATGACCTCGGATCCTAGAATATCGGATGGCATCAGGTCGGGCGTGAACTGGATGCGGCGTTCGTCGAGCCCGAGTACCGTTCCCAAGGTTTCCACCAGCTTCGTCTTGGCCAGACCCGGAACACCAACCAGAAGCGCATGTCCGCCCGCCAGCAGCGCTACAAGTGTCCGTTCTACGACACTTTCCTGACCAAAGATCACGGTGCCGATACCTGCTCTTATCTTAGCAATGTCGGCCAGTGCTCTTTCCGCCTCGGCGATCATGGCCTTGGGATCGGATTGTACCTCAGGTTTAATCAGGGTCATGGGCTTACCTCGCCGCTGGTATCTGCTCAGAGTTTTTCTTAAATGAATCTAAATCACTATGACATGCAGACAAGCGGTCCAACGTTGACTATTTCGTGACGTATACAGAAAAAAGGGCGGGCTATGGCGATCAGGGAAAGTGCATTGCAAAGCCAAGGTGGACTTGAGGCGCTAATCTCGCGCGCAGCCGCTCAAGGCAAAGGCCTTCCACCCGTTGACAAATGGAATCCTGATTTTTGTGGCGATCTTGACATCGAAATCAAAGCTGACGGGACTTGGTTTTACATGGGCACGCCGATCGGCCGGCAGCCGCTCGTGCGCTTGTTTTCGACAGTTTTACGCAAGGACAGTGACGGAAAGACCTATCTTGTAACGCCCGTTGAAAAAGTGGGTATACGCGTTGAAGATGCACCTTTTCTTGCCGTGGAACTGAACGTTTCAGCTGTGGGCGAAGACCAGATCATGACCTTTCGGACGAATGTGGGCGATGTTGTTGAAGCAAGCGCCGATAATCCCCTGCGTTTCGTTATAGATGGGGCAAATGGCGGTCTGAAACCGTACGTTCTCGTTCGGGGGCGGCTGGAAGCGCTCCTTGCTCGCCCGGTCATGTACGAATTGGTCAGTCACGGAGAAGACATTGCTGTCAATGGGGAAAACATGTTCGCTGTCCGATCGAGGGGCACAATCTTCCCAATCATGCCGGCAGGCGAACTGGAAAATCAAAGCCTATGATCTCATCTCTGCCTGGAACGATTGAAACGGGATTCTCTGCCCGTGCTTTCGCCTGCCGCGTTGCGCTCAAGGGCAATGAAACGTTGGGTGAGGACCACGGCGACCATCTGCTCAATCCGGATCTGGATGCCATGATTACTGCAAATCCGTTGCGAGATGCGGCTGTGCTAATCCCGATCGTTGATCGCGGCGATGAAGCGGGCGTGATTCTTACGTTACGCACGGCCAATATGCGCAAGCATTCCGGTCAAGTGGCCTTTCCAGGAGGGGCGATCGATCCTGAAGACGATTATGAGCCCGAGAAAGCGGCACTACGCGAGACACATGAAGAAATCGGGCTTGAGGGACGGCACGTGGAACTCATTGGCCGTCTGCCACGCTATTTGACAACGACCGGGTACTCCATCACGCCAGTCCTTGGTTTGGTGCATCCACCGTTTGAACTTGCGCCGAATCCGGATGAGGTCGCCGATGTTTTCGAGGTGCCATTATCGTTCCTGATGAATCCTGCCAATCACCGCCGCGAAAGCCGGATATGGCAGGACAAGGAGCGGTTCTATTATACGATGCCGTTTGGCGATCGCTTCATCTGGGGCGTTACCGCCGGAATTATCCGCACGCTTTATGAAAGGCTCTATGCTTGAGCGCACCTGCTTCTATTGCCGACAGAGCCCCGTGGCTCAAAGATTTATCCCTGCAGAAGCTGCTAGCAGCGCTTTCCAGTGGAGGTGAGGGTGCACGTGTCGTCGGCGGCGCTGTGCGGAACACGCTGCTGGATCAGCAAGTCGGCGATCTGGATATCGCGACGACCTGTTTGCCTGATGAGACTTCGCGACGAGCAAAAGAGGCCGGTTTCAAGGTCGTGCCAACCGGGATCGAGCATGGTACCGTAACGGTTATAGCAAACGGACGACCCTACGAGGTTACAACTCTGCGGGCAGATGTCGAAACCGATGGCCGTCATGCCGAGGTGGCCTTTGGTCGTGATTGGCGCGTGGACGCAGAGCGGCGCGATTTTACCATCAACGCCCTCTATGTGGAGGCGGATGGGACGATTATCGATCTCGTCGGGGGGCTTGCCGACATCGAAAGCCGTACATTGCGTTTCATCGGTGACCCGGAACAGCGCATCCGGGAGGACTATCTGCGCATCTTGAGATTTTTCCGTTTTTTTGCCTGGTATGGAAGAGGCCGCCCGGAAAGCGAGGGATTGAAAGCCTGCGCTCGATTGAAGGATGGTCTCGCCCGGCTTTCGGCAGAGCGAGTCTGGTCAGAATTGAAGAAATTGCTGACTGCCCCTGATCCCTCACGTGCACTCTTGTGGATGCGACAGGCGGGCGTGCTGACGGCAGTTTTGCCAGAAAGCGAAAAATGGGGAATTGATGCAATTCACGGCCTGGTGAAAACCGAGCAGGACATCCACTGGAATCCCGATCCGCTCTTGCGCCTCGCAAGCATGATCCCGCCGAATGTCGAACGCGTTGCAGAACTCGCTTCGCGGCTGAAACTTTCAAACAGCGAGCGTGATCGACTCAACGCCTGGGCAACCACACTGCCACCGCAACCGGAAATTTCGGAAGCGGGGTTTGCCAAGAAGCTCTACCGGAGCAGCGAACAAGGTATGCGTGACCGCCTCAGCCTCGCTTTGGCCTCGGCGCGTGCGGACGCGGTCAATGACAACGCCGCAATGATGCGTGCTGGACACCTTTCGAAACTGCTAGCGTTTTTGGAAAGTTACGAAAGACCCAAGTTCCCGTTATCCGGTGGTGACATTGTTACCGCCGAACTCAATCAGGGGCCTGCGATTGGACAAGTTCACCGCGCGCTTGAGGATGAATGGATCGAATCCGGTTTCACCCTCAACCGCGATGATTTGCTTGCGAAAATTCCCGATTACTCTGGGAGAGCTTGATCAGGCTGCCCGGCCTTTCTCAGGTTGAATATTCGCCTTGATCGTTTCGAGCATATGCTCACGAATAACTGTCTCACCGTGTGTTTCGCGAAGGTGCTCGGTAGCGCGGCGGATAATTTCAGCTTCGGTGTCGTGACGCGTATGCCACTGGCAACCGGGAACAATGCAATGAAGTTCTTTCATGGCTTTCTCTCCCTGTTGTGAGCCCGCAAACATTTGCCTGACGCGCTCGCATCGATCAGGCGCAGTACTAACCGCGCCGGGAAGCATCATAACGCATTGAGGTGGAGATTTGATCCCTAAAAAACCTGGATTAGGGCCATTTAACAGTTGGCGGCATGGACGAAAGAATTGAATCGACGTTGCCACCGGTTTTCAAGCCGAAGATCGTGCCGCGATCGTAGAGCAGATTGAACTCAACATAGCGGCCGCGGCGAACAAGTTGCTCCTGGCGATCGGCGTCGGTCCAGTCCTGGTTGAAGTTCTGCCGCACCAGATAAGGATAGACAACGGAGAAGGCCCGACCAACGTCGCGTGTAAAATTGAAATCGGCATCCCATCCGCCAATCTCTTCTGACGAGTGCAACCAATCATAAAAGATGCCGCCAGTCCCGCGTGGCTCCTTGCGGTGGGGGAGATAGAAATACTCGTCGCACCAAGCCTTGAACTTCTCGTGATTGGCTACGGCAGAATGTTTGTCGCAGACGAACTTCATCGCCTTGTGAAACGCCACCGTATCGGGATCTTCCTGAGTCCGCTTGCGTTCCAGTACAGGTGTCAGGTCCGCGCCGCCGCCGAACCATTGACGTGTCGTGACTACCATACGCGTGTTCATGTGCACTGCCGGAACAAAAGGACTTTGCGGATGGGCAATCAATGAGATGCCAGATGCCCAGAACCGCGGATCCTCATCGGCGCCCGGTATCTGTTTGCGAAATTCCTGGCTGAACTCGCCATGTACGGTCGAGATGTGAACGCCGACCTTCTCGAAAACACGCCCATGCATGATGGACATGATGCCGCCGCCACCTTTGCCTTCATCACGTTGCCACGGTGTCTGCTTGAAACGACCGGGCGTGCGATCCGAGAGCGGTCCACCCAGTTCATCCTCCAACTGTTCAAAAGCCGTGCATATTTTGTCACGCAGCTCCGCGAACCATGCTGTGGCTGCGGCCTTCTTATCTTCAAGCGCTTCTGGGAGGATGGCGGGAATATCGGGGCGGTCCATGGCAAAGAATCCTTTTTGAGGCGGACAGTATCACATCAGCCGAAAGCCAAAAGAAAGGGATGTTTACTCAATTGCTAAATGCACAAAAAATGACTCGTTTTCCGTTTGAACACTCCCTAATCTCTATCGGTGTAGGGTTGAGTGAGGGATACGAGATGGTCTCCAAAGCGCCCAGGTCGCAGTTTCCCAAGCCGCCGCTTGATGGCTTGCGCAAGAGATTGAAGGAAAGCCGCGAGGGCACCAACCGGCAGCGTGGTGCATTTGTCCGCGAAAGTTTCAGATTGCCCCGACTGGCCGCCCGGGAGAAGGCCCGCGAGTGGTTCGAGCAATACCCGAAAGCTGCGTACTGGACCGAAATCGAAAGCTGGTACGAACGGCCTGGAGATATCATCGAATTCACGATGCGCCGACTACCGAATGCAGATTAAAAATACAGAAATCGAAAATTCAACAATAAAATTGATGTTTTTCTTCAAAAAATTGATCGATTTGGTCAAAAATGCTCGCAATCTGCGGAGATTTGTCAGATTTTCTAAGGTTCACGCAGAATTTCGATCAATCGTTGCTGACAGGCCTATTCAAAGCCAGTAGAACTCTGGCAGCACCGGAGAATCGACCGGACGCACAAGAAAAATCAAGGAGGAAACTATGCGCTTATCATTGATATCGGGCGTCGCGTTGGCCGCTGTCATGGCGATGACGTCATTCGCCAAGGCTGACATCACGGTCGGCATTATCGCACCGGTCACGGGCCCGGTCGCAGCCTATGGCTTGCAGGTGAAAAACGGCGTTGAAAGCGCAGCGGAGGCAATTAACGCCGCAGGCGGCATCAAGGGCGAGAAAATCGTTACGAAGATTTTCGACGATGCGGGTGAGCCGAAGCAAGGCGTTTCAGTTGCGAACCAGGTGGTTGGCGAAGGCATCAAGTTTGTCGTCGGCCCGGTCACCTCGGGTGTTGCCATGCCGGTTTCGGATGTTCTGGCAGAGAACGGCATCGTCATGGTCACGCCGACGGCAACGACTCCTGACCTGACGACGCGCGGTCTTGAGACCGTGTTCCGCACCTGTGGACGCGATGACCAGCAAGCCGACGTTGCCGGCAAGTACATTCTCGACAATTTCAAGGACAAGCGTATTGCCATTGTCTACGACAAGACACCCTATGGCACGGGTATTGGCAACGGGCTGAAGGCCGTACTCAACAAGGGCGGCGTTACTGAAGTCGTGTTCGAAGGCATCAATGCAGGCGAGAAGGATTACAGTGCGCTTGTCACGCGCCTGAAATCCGAAAAAGCCGACGTGATCTACTTCGGCGGCTATCATGCAGAGGGCGGTTTGATCGCTCGTCAGCTGAGCGACCAAGGTATCAAGGCGCAAATCATCGGTCCTGATGGCCTGTCGAACACCGAATATTGGGCGATTGGTGGCGATGCTGCTGCTGGAACTTTATTCACCAACAGTGCGGATCCGACAAAGAACCCGGCGGCTGCCAAAGTCGTGGAAGCGCTCCAGGCCAAGAATATTCCCGCGGAAGCCTTCACGCTCAATGCCTATGCTGCGCTCCAGGTACTCGCTGGCGGCATCGAGAAAGCAGGCTCTGCTGAACCAACTGAGGTTGCTGCCAAAATCAAGTCCGGCGAACCAATTTCTACGGTTGTCGGCGATCTCACTTATTCCAGCACAGGCGATCTGACGACGCCGGCCTTCGTCTTCTACAAGTGGGAAAGTGGCAAGCCAGTCCAGATCGACTAAGCGATCCATAAAGTGAAGACCGCCGGTCAGTCGTGACCGGCGGTTTTACATGGGCAGCGACAACTGCCGTAGGGCTTCTCCCGTGGCGATTGCCGCGGAGAGCGCCAGATTCAACGAACGCGCGTCTGGAACCATGGGGATGATCAATCTGGCATCGGCAGCACGGTGCACATCATCGGGTACTCCCGCCGATTCGCGTCCGAGCAGCAATATGTCTCCTTTTTGGAATGCGAACTGCGTGTATGGCTCGGCCGCCTTCGTGGAAAACAGAAGCAGGCGGCGTTTTTCAGAAATCCGCCATTCCTGAAAATGTGTCCAGTCTGGATGGCGCGTCAGAGCCGCTTGTTCGAGATAGTCCATCCCGGCACGTTTCAAAGCGCGGTCGGAGAGGTCGAAGCCAGCGGGTTCTATGATGTCGACGCCAATGCCAAAACAGACTGCCATGCGCAGAATTGTACCTGTGTTGCCGGGAATGTCTGGTTGGTAGAGCGCGATGCGCAGGTCTGGTCGTGAGTCGGTCAATGATCAAGTGCTCCGTCCGCAACAGTTCGCCATGGAACCGTCGCGCTTGAGATAGGGCTCTCGCCTTTTGCGTTCATAATCGCTATAGGGGACATACCGCAACGCTAACTTTGGAGGTGTCGATGCCAGAATTTACCCGACCTCTTCCAAACCGGATGATCTCCGGTGCCGTTGGCGGTTCTGTGTCTATTCTCCTCGCGTAGCTTTCTCCGATTTCCTGACACAAGCCGCATTCGTTCGTTCTCACGTTTGCAGGTCTTTTCCATGTTTGTCTTAGCGAAACTTCTGCAATCCCGTTTCGGTCTGTGCGTGATCAAGATATTCCCCATGAGGTCTGATGATGTTTCGCTGGTTTGAAGAGAGGCTCGAGCCATTTCCCTCCGCCGAGCCGGGAGAGCCGCCCAAGACATTGGTGGCGTTCTGTCTGCACTACACGAAGGGCGTCTGGCCGTGGATCGCTGTCATGGCGGTATGCACGTCGCTTATCGCCGTCCTCGAAGTGTCGATGTATGCGTTCCTGGGCAATATTGTGGATTGGCTCTCGAACCATTCGCGCGAGACATTTCTTGCCGATGAAGGCTGGAAACTCGCGCTGATCGCCGGCGTTGTACTCATTGTAATGCCTAGCATCGTGCTCATTGATTCGCTGGTTATCCATCAGACGTTGCTCGGCAATTATCCGATGCGAATCCGCTGGATGGTTCATCGTTATCTTTTGCGCCAGTCCATGACTTTCTTTCAGGATGAGTTCGCGGGCCGCATTTCCACCAAACTGATGCAAACCTCGCTTGCCGTGCGTGAAACGGTCATGAAGCTCCTGGACGTGCTTAATTACGTCATCGTCTACTTCAGCGGCACATTGATTATCGCCGCCGCGGCGGACTGGCGTCTGATGATGCCTTTCGTCGTTTGGCTTGTCACTTATGTTGGCCTGATGCGCTATTTCATTCCGCGCTTACGCAGAATCTCCGAGAAACAGGCGGATGCACGGTCCTCCATGACCGGCCGCATTGTCGACAGTTACACCAACATAGCAACGGTCAAACTGTTCTCGCATTCCAAACGTGAAGAGAGCTATGCTCGCGAAGGGATGCAGGATTTCCTCGGGACAGCCTACAAGCAGATGCGCATGGTGACGGGATTTCATGTTGGCCTCTATGCCATCAATTGCCTGTTGCTCCTCGCTGTCGGCGGGATCGCGATCTGGCTTTGGCTCGGCTCCGCCATCTCGGTTGGTGCGGTGGCAGTCGGCATCGGTCTCGTCCTACGCCTCAACGGCATGTCCCAATGGATCATGTGGGAAATGTCGGCCCTGTTCGAAAACATCGGAACAGTCGAGGATGGCATTACGTCCATTTCGTTGCCTCGCCTGGTGCAGGACGCACCGGATGCACGCGATTTGGAAGTCAGCGCGGGCGCAATTACCTTCGATGCGATCGGTTTTCACTATGGCAAGGGGGCAGGCATCATCGATCGCTTGTCGTTGGATATTCGGCCGGGCGAGAAAATTGGTCTCGTCGGGCGATCAGGCGCTGGCAAGTCCACGCTGGTCAATCTCCTTTTGCGATTCTACGATCTCGAAACTGGCCGAATTCTGATCGATGGGCAGGATATCTCGAAGGTCACGCAGGATTCGCTGCGTGCCCACATAGGTATGGTGACGCAGGATACGTCGCTCCTGCATCGCTCGATCCGGGATAATATTCTTTACGGTAGGCCGGATGCGCCTGATGACCTGATGCTGCAAGCAGTTAAGAACGCCCAAGCCGATGGCTTTATCGAGTCCGCGACTGATCCGAAAGGAAGGCGCGGTTTTGATGCACATGTCGGGGAGCGCGGCGTCAAACTTTCCGGTGGGCAACGTCAACGGGTAGCGATTGCCCGTGTAATGTTGAAGGATGCACCAATCCTGATCATGGACGAGGCAACCTCGGCACTCGATTCCGAAGTGGAAGCCGCAATCCAGGACAATCTCTATCGCCTGATGCAGGGCAAAACGGTTATCGCAATCGCACATCGGCTTTCGACAATCGCAGCTCTTGATCGCTTGGTGGTGATGGACAAGGGACGTATCGTTGAAAGCGGCAGCCACGAGGAGCTCATTGCCGCCAATGGCATCTACGCCGGGCTTTGGGCCAGGCAGTCAGGTGGTTTCCTTGGTCTTGACGATCAGGAAGCGGCCGAGTGACCTAACTTACTCAAGTTTAATTTGACGGCTGGCTGGACTCGCTCGAAGGTGTTTCGCTGGCCGTTGATGCGTTTCGCATCGGCATGAAAGTCAGGTGACTTTTTATCATTCGGCAATTCGAAGACTTTCCGACGGAGGACGATTGAATGCCCGGTGAAACCGACTTGAAAAAACTTCTGGCGACTATGCAACCGCGGCTACACGACGGTACCTATGTGTTTGCCACCATGCCAACCGGAAGCGTCATTCCGTCTGGACTGAATGTTGTGATGACGTTCCTTGAAACGGAGGGGCTCACGCTCATTCTGGAGCAATCGGAAGCCAGTCGCGCCGATCTTGCAGGAGCATTTCCGTCTCGCATGATCTCGCTTGAAGTTCACTCTTCGCTAGAAGCCGTGGGCTTTCTCGCTGCCATCTCAGCCCGCCTCGCCGCTGCGGGAATGGGCGTGAACCCGGTATCGGCATTTTACCACGATCACCTGTTTGTCCCCGTCGATCGCGCCGACGAAGCGATGCGAATCCTCGAACGGCTACCTGAAGAGGCGAAAGGCAAACATGACGGCGCCTCGAACATTGATGTGGATTGAATGACACGCCTTTTCCGCCTGTTCGAAAGCTGGATCGATCCCTATGCCAATTCACCGGCAGATCGGGTCCCGAACCAGTCCCTGGCCTTCATGTGGTTTTACGTTCGGCAGGAAAAATATGTGTTCCTTGCCATGCTGGTGTGCGGCGGTCTGATCGCGTTGTTTGAGGCAGGACTGTTCTGGTTTGTCGGCAAAGTCGTAGACATTCTGGCATCAACTGACCGTGCGGAAGGTTGGCAGGGTCTCATTGACAGACATGGTATAGCACTTCTCCTTATGCTTCTGGCTGTATTCATCGGACGCACGATTGTGTTGTCGCTGGCAGCGCTGGTGGAAGAACAGGCCATCGTTCCGGGTTTCAACAATCTTGTACGCTGGCAGGCACACAGCGTCGTCTATCGCCAGAGCCTGTCATTCTTCCAGAATGATTTTGCCGGGCGCATTGTTACAAAGGTCTGGGCGGCAGGCCAGGCGCTCGGCGACTTCATGGTGACGCTGCTCCAGGCCGTGTGGTTCAGTCTGGTTTATTGTGCGACAACCTTGTTCCTGATCGGGAGGCTGGACTGGCGGCTCGCATCGGTTGTCGGGATATGGCTGGTCGTTTTTGGATTCACTGCACGCTATTTCCTGCCGCGGGTCCGGCGTGCTGCAAGGGAAACGGCAGAAACAAGTTCTCTCGTCATGGGGCGTCTCGTCGACGGATACAGCAATATCCAGACACTGAAGCTGTTCGGTACGACACAGCGCGACGATGCCTACATGCGCCGGGGTATGGACCGCTGGCTCGCTGCAATCATGTCCCTCACTCGCGGTCTGAGCGGCATCCGTATTTCGCTGGCGGCAACAAGCGGCGTCATGATCTGTGTGGTTGCAGCCCTTTCCATCGACCTTTGGCTGACCGGGGAAATCTCCTCCGGCGAAGTGGCTTTCACGCTTGGTCTTGTTCTCCGTTTGAGCATGCTCCTTACCCGCATGATGGCCAATCTCAATGGCCTGTTGCGCAATTTTGGCACGATCCAAAACTCCATGGAACTTCTGGCAAGGCCTGTCACGGTGGTTGATCGGCCTGGCGCCTCAGCGCTGAGCGTTGCGCGCGGTGCGATCAAATTTGAGAATGTGCGTTTTCACTACGACAACTCCCGAAACGTTATCGAAGATTTTTCGCTCGATATCAGTCCGGGCGAAAAGATCGGGATTGTCGGGCGTTCAGGTGCAGGCAAGTCAACGCTCGTCAATTTGCTGCTCAGGTTCTACGATCTCGAAAGCGGACGTATCCTTGTAGACGGGCAGGACATTTCAAAGGTGACGCAAGATTCGCTGCGTGCACATATTGGTATGGTAACCCAGGATACGTCGCTGCTTCACCGTTCGGTGCGGGACAATATTCTCTATGGACGGCCCGACGCCTCGGATGAATTGCTGCAGCAAGCAGTTATAAATGCGCAGGCCGATCTCTTCATTGATACTCTGAGCGATCCAAAAGGCCGACGCGGTCTCGACGCGCATGTGGGCGAGCGCGGCGTCAAACTTTCCGGGGGGCAGCGTCAACGGATCGCCATAGCCAGAGTCATGTTGAAGGACGCTCCGATCCTGATTCTGGATGAGGCGACGTCGGCGCTCGATTCGGAGGTCGAGGCCGCGATTCAGGACAGTCTCTACCGCCTGATGCGCGGCAAAACCGTCATCGCTATTGCACATCGCCTGTCAACTATTGCTGCACTTGATCGGCTGGTGGTGCTGGATGAAGGGCAGATTGTGGAGAGCGGGACACATGACGAGCTCATAACTTCGAACGGCATCTATGCCGGACTCTGGGCACGGCAGTCGGGCGGATTTATTGGGCATGAGTGATGTGACGGCTCATCCCTGCGACATCCTGCCCTTGTGGCGCCGTCAGGCTGGACAAGCTCAAGCGAGATGCTTAGAAACCACGCAATATGCTGGGGATTCCGCAAGGTCCATTTCTTGGGCCTGTCTTCTATTATGCTGACATAGTGGACTCTCCCGCTGCGTTGTTATTCGGAAAGGAACAGGCCCCGTGAGCGCACACGATACGACCGAGCCGACACGGCGTGACTTCCTCTATATTGCGACAGGTATGGCCGGTGTGGTCGGAGCAGGAGCCTTTGCTTGGCCCTTCATCGATCAGATGAGACCGGACGCGTCCACGCTGGCAGTCTCGTCTATCGAAGTTGATGTTGCGGCAGTTCAGCCAGGTATGTCCCTGACGGTCAAATGGCGCGGCAAGCCGATTTTCATTCGCAATCGGACCGACAAAGAAGTCGAAGAAGCCAAGGCAGTTGAGCTCAGTCAACTCAAGGACCCGGTTGCACGCAACGCCAATTTGCCAACCGACGCACAGGCAACCGATGCTGATCGGACTGCATCCAAGGACAAGGAAAACTGGCTAGTGATGGTTGGCGTGTGCACCCATCTCGGTTGTATTCCGCTTGGCCAGCAGGGCGATTTTGGTGGCTGGTTCTGTCCATGCCATGGTTCGCACTACGATACAGCGGGACGTATCCGTAAGGGGCCTGCGCCAGAAAATCTGCCTATCCCGCCACTTTCATTCATTTC
Organism: uncultured Alphaproteobacteria bacterium; assembly: GCA_963777425.1. Taxonomy (GTDB): domain Bacteria; phylum Pseudomonadota; class Alphaproteobacteria; order Rhizobiales; family Rhizobiaceae; genus Phyllobacterium. The sequence continues at coordinate 306,342 of CAVZQS010000010.1, forward strand.
CGACACCGTCATCAAGATCGGCTAAGGTTCCACGGGGAGATACGACATGAGCGGTGGACATTCATCCTATACGCCGAACACTGGAATCGAAAAATGGATTGACGCGCGACTGCCGTTGCCGCGGTTGATGTATGATTCATTCGTTGCTTATCCGGTTCCGCGCAATCTCAATTACGCGTACGCCTTTGGTGGCATCCTGGCGATCATGCTGGTCTCGCAGATATTGACGGGTGTGGTGCTCGCAATGCACTACGCTGTCGATACTGGCCTAGCTTTCAACTCCGTTGAAAAGATTATGCGCGATGTGAACTCGGGCTGGCTGCTGCGTTACCTGCACGCCAACGGCGCGTCGATGTTCTTCCTTGCGGTTTACGTGCATATTTTTCGCGGTCTGTATTACGGTTCATACAAGGCCCCACGCGAACTTCTGTGGATCCTTGGGGTGATCATCCTGCTTCTGATGATGGCGACTGCATTCATGGGCTACGTTCTGCCATGGGGTCAGATGTCCTTCTGGGGTGCGACGGTCATCACCGGCTTCTTTACGGCATTCCCGATCATCGGTGATCCGATCCAGCAGTTGCTTCTCGGTGGCTTTGCCGTCGACAACCCGACGCTGAACCGTTTCTTCTCGCTGCATTACCTGCTGCCCTTCATGATTGCCGGTGTCGTTATCCTGCACGTCTGGGCATTGCACGTAACCGGTCAGACGAACCCGACAGGTATCGAGGTAAAATCGAAGACGGATACAGTGGCATTCACCCCGTACGCTACAGTCAAGGACGCATTTGCACTCTGCCTGTTCTTCATCCTCTTCGCCTACTTCGTGTTCTACCTGCCTAACTTCATGGGCCACCCGGATAATTATATCCAGGCTGACTCGCTGAAGACGCCAGCCCACATCGTTCCCGAATGGTATTTCCTGCCGTTCTACGCGATGCTGCGCGCAATCACCTTCAACATTGGGCCGATCAACTCAAAGCTCGGCGGCGTTCTGACCATGTTCGGCTCCATCGCGGTACTGTTTATCGTGCCTTGGCTGGACACTTCGAAGGTGCGTTCGGCAGTTTATCGCCCTTGGTACAAGCTGTTCTTCTGGGTATTTGTCGCCAACGCCATCATGCTTGGCTGGCTCGGATCTCGTCCGGCTGAAGGTCTCTACGTTATCTTCTCGCAGCTCGGCACGGCCTATTATTTCGGCTTCTTTATTGTTCTGATGCCGTTGCTTGGCCTGATCGAAACACCACGGCGTTTGCCAAACTCGATCACAGAGGCCGTGCTTGCCAAAAACAAGAGTGGTGGCCAGCCGGTCGGCGTTGCTGCGGCTCCCGAAACCAAAGGCTGAGAAACGTGAAGGGCTCAAAGGACTTCCCCATGAAAAAAATCCTCCTCGGTCTCGCAGCCGCCGGTCTTGCAACTATGTTGGCACTTGGTGGCGCTTATGCCGCTGAAGAGGCGGGCCATAATGCGGCCGAGCCAACCCACTTCCCGATCACCAAGCCAGCTGAACTGGACTGGACCTTTGCAGGTCCGTTTGGCCACTACGACAAACAGCAGCTGCAGCGTGGCCTCAAAATATACAAAGAGGTGTGCTCGGCCTGCCATTCAATGAACCTGGTTGCCTTCCGCTCCCTCGAAGAGCTTGGATACACGGAAGCGCAGGTGAAGGCATTTGCTGCAGAATATGAAGTGCCGGATGCGCCTAATGCGGATGGCGAAATTGTCAATCGCAAGGCAATTCCTGCTGATCATTTCCCGTCTCCTTATGCAAATGCGCAGGCTGCAGCGGCCGCCAATGGCGGGGCCGTACCACCGGACTTTTCGCTGATCGCCAAGGCGCGTGCGGTTGAGCGCGGCTTCCCGCTGTTCGTTGCCGATATCTTCACGCAGTACCAGGAAGGCGGCCCGGATTACATCCATGCGCTGTTGACCGGTTTCGGCCAGACACCCCCGGAAGGCATGCAGATTCCCGAGGGAACGCACTATAACCCGTATTTTATTGCTGCGAAGTCACTTGCGATGGCTCAGCCATTGCAGGATGGCCAGGTGACCTATGATGATGGTTCTCCCCAGACGCTGGACCAGTACTCGAAAGACATTTCCGCATTTCTCATGTGGGCTGCCGAGCCGCATCTGGAAGACCGCAAGAAGACCGGGTTCCGTGTCATGATCTTCCTCGTGCTTTTCGCTGGTTTGGTATACATAGCCAAGCGTCGGATTTGGGCTGACGTTGAGCATTGAGCTCCTGAAAATTTATGAAATTGATGAGGGCGCACAGCGCCCTTTTCTTTTGAGTTGCACGGACGCTAGATTGCGTGACCCGGCATCCTGCACGAAGGAGCGACGAGATGGAATCCACCCTGAAGCAGACGCTGATCGATGCCATTCGCAATATTCCCGATTATCCCAAGCCGGGTGTGATGTTCCGTGACATCACGACCCTCCTTGGCAACGCGCGCGCGTTTCGTCGTGCCGTCGATGAACTGGTGTATCCGTTTGCAGGTGGCAAAGTGGATCAGGTCGCAGGTATAGAGGCGCGCGGTTTCATCATCGGCGGTGCCATGGCGCACCAGCTTTCATCCGGGTTTGTGCCAATACGCAAGAAGGGCAAGCTACCGCACGATACCGTTCGTATCGCTTACAGTCTGGAATATGGTGTGGACGAGATGGAGATGCACCGCGACGCGATTGCGCCTGGCGACAAGGTTATTCTGGTCGATGACCTGATTGCAACTGGCGGGACGGCAGAGGCAGCAGTGAAGCTGCTGCACCAGATGGGCGCGGACATTGTCAGCGCCTGCTTTATGATCGATTTGCCGGACCTTGGGGGCAGGAAGAAATTGGAAGCGCTGGGCATCAATGTTCGTACGCTGATTACCTATGAGGGCCACTAGCTAATCGGGCAAGGCTACGAGGGCAGCGCTGTCGAATTCCAGAACTTTATCTCCGTTCTGATTATAAGCGGCCGACGACATTTGCATCATGGACCATCCGGGCCGCGATTGAAGCGCGCGAATGCCATTGAGTGTGCGCGTGAAACGGATCGTGTCACCAGCATAGACCGGCTTCAGCCATTTCAGATTTTCAAAGCCAGGTGATGGGCCAAATTGCGGGGGCTTCTCGCCGCGCACGATCGCTTTCTGGACCTGAGATTTTGTATCTTCGACATTCAAACGCATCCAGACGGCGGTCGTATGCCAGCCGGAGGCGCAAAGGCGCCGAAGTTGCTCTTTACTTGCTGCTTCCAGGTCTACATGAAAGCGCTGGGGATCGTATTTTGTGGCGAAGGCAACAATCTCTTCGGCTGAGAATGTGTACGTGCCGAGATCCTGCTCGACGCCAATAAACCGTTCGATACCGCCGTTCATGACTGGGTCGGCTCCCGTAGGGAAAACATGGCAGTGTGCTCCAATTCACAAACCAGCAGGCCATGCTGATTGAAGACGTCATGATGCATTTTGACGAACCCGAGTGATGGTTTTGACCGCGATGTTCGCTGGTCCAGAATGGTCGTCTTGCCGGTCAATGTGTCGCCGGCAAGGACCGGACGTTTCCATCTGACATAATCGACACCTGGTGCGCCTTGCGATGTGGAGTCGAGCAGATAGGCATCGCAGAACATCCGCATGAACATGGAAACCGTGTGCCAACCCGACGCCGCCAGACCACCGAGTATGCTCGATTTCCCCGCAGCCTCGTCAAGATGGAATGGCTGTGGATCGAACTGGCTGGCGAAATCGATGATTTCTTCGGCAGTTACCAGCTTGGACCCCAGCGACCACTCGCTGCCGACAGTGAAGTCCTCATATGCATAACGGGGATGGTGCACGCTCATGTTCGGCCGGCGAGTTAGGTATTGAATCTGAAAAGCATGATGTCGCCATCCTGCACGACGTATTCCTTGCCTTCGTCGCGTGCCTTTCCGGCTTCCTTGGCAGGTACTTCGCCACCAAGTGTGACATAGTCATTATAGGCAATCGTCTGAGCGCGAATGAAGCCCCGCTCGAAATCCGTGTGGATGACACCGGCGGCTTGCGGTGCCTTGGAACCACGCTCAACGGTCCAGGCGCGAGCTTCCTTAGGACCAACGGTGAAATAGGTAATCAGGTGGAGCAGCTTATAGCCGGCGCGGATCAACCGATCGAGGCCCGGCTCGTCCAGGTTCATCGCTTCCAGATATTCCTTGGCTTCCTCGTCCGGCAGTTGTGCAACTTCCGCTTCGATAGCAGCGGAGATAGTCACAGTTTCGGCGCCCTGCTTGGTCGCCATCTCTTCGACTTCCTCAGTATATTCATTGCCGGTCGCCGCATCGCTCTCGGCAACGTTGCAGACATAAAGGACGGGTTTGGACGTCAAGAGATTGAGGCCCTGGAGGATCAGGAGTTCTTCGGCGGCAATGCCGTTCAGCATGAACCGGACCGGCTTGCCGTCCTGCAACAGGGCAAGAGCCTGTTCCATAACGGGCAACACGGTAAGAGCTTCCTTGTCTTTGCTGCTGGCGCGCTTGCGGAACTGTACAATGCGGCGCTCAAGGCTTTCGAGATCGGACAGCATCAGCTCGGTTTCGACGGTTTCGGCGTCCGAGACAGGATCGATACGGCCTTCGACATGGGTGATATCGTCGTCCTCGAAGCAGCGGAGCACGTGTACTACCGCATCAACCTCGCGAATATTGGCCAGAAACTGGTTGCCGAGTCCTTCACCTTTCGAGGCACCGCGTACGAGGCCGGCGATATCGACAAAGCTGATACGGGTAGGCACGATGTTTGCCGATTTGCCGATTTTGGCAATCGCCTCCAGGCGGGAATCAGGTACTGCAACTTCGCCGGTATTCGGCTCGATCGTGCAGAAGGGATAGTTTGCGGCCTGGGCGGCGGCCGTCTTGGTCAGCGCGTTGAAGAGCGTCGATTTACCAACATTTGGCAAGCCAACAATGCCGCATTTAAAACCCATAATGAGCGATCCTTATTCTTTCTTGCCAAATAGTTTATTCAGCATGTCGGCCATGGGGCCGGATTTTGGTATGGCGACGGTTGGCTTTTGTATGCGCGCCTGGCGGATATGGCTTTGAGTCAGCCGGTTTTGCAACCACCTTTTCCGCGGTTCCGCGTGCTTCGTTGCCAACAGCCAATGCAACACGATTCAAAAAACCGGCATCGTCTTTTTTGAGGAGCAGCCCGGCATTGGCTGCAATCGCTTCAAGGAGTGGCTCTAACCATTCATGATCTGCTTTGGCAAAATTACCAAGTACGTGGTTCGAAACCATTTCCTTGATGCCGGGATGACCAATGCCGAGGCGAACGCGGCGATAGTCCTTGCCACAATGGGCGTCGATGGATTTGATGCCGTTGTGACCGCCTGAGCCTCCGCCCGTCTTCACTCGGACTTTGCCTGAAGGCAGGTCCAGTTCGTCATAGATGACGACAAGGTCACTCAAGTCGAGTTTGTAGAAGCGCATCGCTTCGCCAACCGCTTGGCCTGACAGGTTCATGAAGGTCTGAGGTTTGATCAGAATCGTCTTTTCGCCGTCAATCATGCCATCGGCGACGAGTGCCTTGAACTTCTTGGCCCAGGGAGAAAAATTATGGCGGCGGTGTATCTCATCCGCCGCCATAAAACCGATATTGTGCCGGTTTCCAGCGTATTGGGAGCCCGGATTGCCAAGACCTGCAATAAGCAGCACGCGCCAAGCTCCCAATAATCAGAGAGACGATTACTCGCCTTCTATTTCTTCGGTTTCTGTGGTTTCCGCAGCAGCTTCAGTGACTTCCTCAACCTCAGCAGCGTGGCCCACAATGGTTGCAATGGTGAAATCGCGATCCTGAATGACCGTCGTTACACCCTTCGGCAGGGTAACCGCGGAAATGTGGATCGAGTCACCAATCTGCAATCCGGTCAGATCGATGTCGATCGCATCCGGAATGGCATTTGCAGGAGCATGGAGCTCAACGTCGTGGCGAACAATATTGAGAACGCCACCGCGCTTGATGCCAGGCGCAGCATCTTCGTTGTGGAAGTGAATTGGCACATGCACATTGACGACCGACTTGGCCGATACGCGCAGGAAGTCGACGTGTACTGGCTTGTCGCTGACCGGATCAAGCTGAAAGTCCTTCGGCAGGACCTGAATCGACTTGCCGTCCAGAAGGATGTTGGCAATCGTCGTCTTGAAACCGCCGCCGTGAATCTTGTAGTACAGCGTCTTGTAATCGAGGGTAATAGAGATTGGTGCCTGCTTGTCACCATAGATGACTGCTGGCACTTTACCGTTGCGGCGAATTTCCCGGGCGGACCCCTTACCGACCCGTTCGCGCGCCTCGGCCTTGAGCTCGTATGCTTCGCTCATGGCATTTCCTTTCGAGGTTCAAATCTGGAGTGTTCTTTGATGCCACTATGTGGCTGTCCAAAAAACATGAAGCGGCCCAACATGACCGCCCCATTCCGCGTTGCCTCCAAGGGTGTCTACGCGGATGGCGGCTCTATAACGGAAAGACAGCTATTGTGCAAGTTGCTTGACCGGGATCCGGCCAACCATGCCCGGCGCATTGCCGCAGATTATTAGTCGAACAGGCTGGAAACGGACTCTTCTGACGCAGTACGCGAGACTGCCTCACCAATCAGGTCGGAAATCGACAGTACGCGGATATTGTGCGCAGCTTCGATTGCCGGCGTCGGCTGGATGGAGTCTGTTATCACGAGCTCCTTCAGCTTGGAGCTTGTGATGCGCGTGACTGCGCCACCGGAGAGAACCCCGTGCGTGATATAGGCAGTTACGCTCGTGGCGCCCTTTGCGAGAAGCGCCTCGGCCGCGTTGCAGAGTGTGCCGCCGAAATCGACGATGTCGTCGAATAGCAGGCAGTCCTTGCCACGAACATCACCGATGACGTTCATGACTTCCGACTCGCCCGGACGATCACGACGCTTGTCGACAATGGCGAGCTGCGCATCAATACGCTTTGCCAATGACCGGGCGCGAACAACACCGCCGACGTCAGGCGAAACAACCATGACATTCGACGTTCCGTAGTGCGCACGGACATCACGAGCGATGACGGGAACAGCATAAAGATTGTCAGTAGGGATGTCGAAGAACCCCTGAATTTGCCCGGCGTGCAAGTCGAGCGTCAGAACGCGATTTGCACCCGCTTCCGTGATCAGATTGGCGACGAGTTTCGCAGAGATCGGCGTACGGGGACCGGGTTTGCGGTCTTGGCGGGCATAGCCGAAATAGGGAAGGACGGCCGTGATGCGTTTTGCGGACGACCTGCGGAACGCATCGATCATGATGAGCAATTCCATCAAATGATCGTTTGCCGGGAATGAGGTCGACTGCATTACAAAGACGTCTTCGCCTCGGACATTCTCCTGAATCTCGACAAAGATTTCCTGGTCAGCAAAACGTCGAACGCTGGCCTTTCCGAGCGGAATGTTGAGATATTTGGCGACCGATTCGGCAAGAACACGATTGGAATTGCCCGCGAAGAGTTTCATGCCGTATTTTCCTCACGTCTTTTTCAGAGCGTCAGTTAAGTAAAGGATATGGCGGGCCTTTTACTGCGCTTGACGCACATTGCAAGCGGGCAAGCAAGATTCATGCGCATTTCAACCGCAATATCGCATAAAACGCGTAAATATGTCACGTCTTGGCGCCTGATACCCAAACCAGATAGCCTTGTATCGCCTTATCTGCGATCCCTTCCATGACCTTGGATGGAACGGCGCTCCACGGGTCCGTACCGCCGCCAGGCACCTTTTCCTGGCCCTGAATACGATGAAGCCGTGTGCCTGCGGGATCGAGTACATCCCAAACATAAATGATCGTTGTCTGATTGCCGTCGGGCAGGGCAGAAAAATATCCCTTCATGATGTGGGTGTTGTCCGTATCAGCGGCCGTGCCGAGTGTGATGCCCTTCTCCTTGGCAAGTGTGGAAAGCCGCTGCGACAGCGGTGTAGCGGCCGCAATGGGTGCTCCAACGATAGGTGCGAACCGCAGCTTTGCTGTACGTGGCGTTCCGGGTGCGGTTGGCGTAGCTGCTTGGCTGGTTCCCGATGCGGTGACGCCGGTTGCCGGAGTCGTAGTTGGGCTGCCTGGCGTAGCAACAGCCGGCGCTCCCGTTGCAGTGGACGGCGTTCCAGGAGATGTAGCTGTGCCAGGAGTTGCTGGCGCGCCGGGAGCGGCCTGGCTATTTTGTAGATCAGATTTGGCGACGCCCATCGGCGCTTCCGAGCTGTTGCATGCAGATAGCGCCAGCGCTGTCAGCAATGCGACTGCACATGTCAGTGAGTTACGCGACTTCATCTTCAGTCAAACCCCGTCATGAGCCACCTGTTAGTCTGCTTAATGAAAGCAGACAAAAGTTTTATTTTACGATCAAGTCAAGTGGTTGGCGGGAAAGCGGCTCTGCCTCTCCGTTCGTTGTCAGGTAGGTGCGCCCCAAAGTCATGGCAGTGCCGGTGTCAGAATCCATGATGATCATATGGGCAAACAGCGTCATATCTGGCTGTATCCGTTCAGGGTTGCCGGAGTAAAACATCGGCATGTCCATCCAGGACGGTGTAAAACGCGCCCCCACGGAATATCCGCACGCATTGAGGCGATGGCGGGTTAAATCATGAGCTTCCATTACCTTGGAGTGAGCTTCGAACACATCGCCGAATGTAGATGCCGGTGTCATCGCAGCTTCAACTTCGTGAAGCGCTTCATGTGCCGCCTCGTAGAGCTCCTGATGGCGTTTCGAGGCCTTTCCAGTCAGGACAGTGCGCATCATGGGTGCGTGATAGTGTCGATAGACCCCGGCCCATTCGAGTGTCAGTTGATCGTTCTTGGTCAGTTTGCGACGGCCCGACTTGTAGCGACAGAGAAGAGCATCCCCTCCCGAACCGATGATGAATTCATTGGCGGGATAGTCGCCGCCGCCAGCAAAGATCGCGGATTGCATGGTGGCGAGAATGGCGCCCTCGTCGGCTCCGGCCTTGATCAGCTTCAGGGCTGCGGTGAGCGCTTCGTCACTCAGTTCGGCTGCCTTCCGGCAGTAAGTTATTTCTGCCGGGCTCTTCAGAACACGCAATCTGTCAACGACGCCAGAAATATCAACGAGCTGACCGAATGCTGTGAGTTGTTCGTCCAGCTTCCGGCCGTTGGAAGCGGTTAGCCCGTGGGTCTGGTACTCAATGCCGATACGACAGCCAAGCAAATCGAGGTCGTTCAAAAGCTCACGCAAGTCCGCCGCAGGATTGGCATTATCACGATCGGCCCAGACGATGATATTCTCGATATTCGACGTCTGACGCGCTTGGCGCAGGTCGGCGGAACGAGTCATCAGAACATTGCTGCCATCTGCTTTGACGACGAGACACTGGAAGAAACAGAAACCGAAAGTATCGTAGCCTGTCAGCCAGTACATGCTCTCCTGTGCAAACAGCAGAACGGCATCCAGCTTCTGTTCGGCCATCACCATCAGTAGCCGGTCGCGGCGCGCGGCAAATTCTTCCGGTTCGAAATGAAGGGCCATACTATTGCTCCATGATGGTGATCGCCGAGATCTGGCGGCCGTAGTCCGGTTCCTTGCGATGGGTCGTACGACGATAGGAGAAAAACTGATTCTCATCGGCATAGGTGCATTGTTCAAGCGATGAGGCATTCACTCCGGCTTGGCTGAGCCGCATCATTATGAAGGCCCATAGATCGAACATCTGGTGGCCATGCTTGACCGAGGCGCGGAAGAAGCTCTTGTAGGCAGGATCGGCGCCGACAAACTGATCGTAAAACTCACCGCCTACTTCGTAATTGTCAGGACCGATTGTGGGGCCGAGGACAGCTTGAATGTGTTCACGCCGTGCACCGAGCGCAATCATTGCATCAACTGTGTTTTCAAGCACACCACCGATGGCGCCTCTCCAGCCGGCGTGAGCGGCACCTATGACCTTTGCCTCATTGTCAGCAAACAGAATCGGCCCGCAATCAGCGGATAGCGCACCAATCACAATGCCCGGTGTTGCCGTTACCATGGCGTCGGCGTCAGGTCTCTCGCCGACGAACGGGGCCGTGACTGCGACCACATCAGGCGAATGCACCTGATGAACGGTAACAAGGTGCGATAGCGGTGCGCCAAGTGATTCCGCCACACGACGGCGGTTCTCCTTGACATGATCCTGATTGTCGTTCGACCCGCTGCCAACGTTCAGTCCACGATAGATTCCGTTCGACACGCCGCCTTGGCGCGTGAAGAAGCCGTGTGCGATCCGATTCGTTTCGGGGGAACCCAACAGGGAGGAACGCAATGCTACTGGTTTGTCGGAAGTGATCATGCCGGATGCCTTTCAAGGCTGCGGATGGTGGTTGAGCAATCGGTTGAAGTCAATCGCCAGAAATTCATTTCGCTTCGAAGGGAAAGATGTGAGTGGCGGGGTCGGTCACACAAAGCGCCTTGAACAACGTACCCATCTGCTCAGTCCCGGCAAGCCGTTCGACATCGGCGCGAATCTGGTCCTGTATGGCGCGTGACTTGCCCTGTCCGAGTGCTCCGGCGCGGTCCAGCAAACCCATTGCTACCAGAAATTCACCTTGGGTCATTGCGCCAGTCTTGCAGCCTTCTGCGCGAGCAGCTTGGGCGAGGCTGTAGAAGTCAACATGGGTTGTTAGATCAGCAGCGCCAGGAATGTGCAGTACGTCAACAGAAGTATGCCTGCTCAACGCTTGCAGCGTATCGCCAAAACCCTGCTGCAGGTGGCCGTAGTCAAAAAGGACGGCGGCCCCCCTCTCTTCATGGATACGTCCGGCAATCTCCTGCATCAGAGCGCTGCGAGCAGGAGATATTTCGAAGACGCTGCCTTGAGGGGCGATTTCGCTGTCCGGTGGGAGCAGTGTTTGTTCAATCGAGCCAGAACCGCTAACGAAAACAAGATTCTTGGCTGCATCGAGTGCAAGCATGCGTTCGACGAAGCGGTCGTTTGCCTTCACATATTGGCGCGTGGGAATGGCGTCGAAAAGTTCATTTGCGACAAGAACGAGTGGGCCGAATCCAACATCTGAAAACTGTTTGTTCCATTCGATCGCATGCCTGTGCGCGCCTAGCGTTGTTTGCTGAATTTCCATCAGCCGCTCGCTGACCTCCACCATATGGATTTTCGCGGCGGTGATGAAATCCGGAGCAAGCTTGCTGGTCGCGCGGATGAGGTCCTTCATCAGCGTGCCGCGGCCAGGACCAATTTCGCACAGAATGAATCGATCTGGAGCGCCGAGTGCCTGCCACGCGCTGACACACCACACGCCAACGAGTTCCCCAAACATCTGGCTAACTTCGGGGGCCGTGACGAAATCGCCGTCCTTGCCGAAGGGTTCGCGTGTCGTGTAGTACCCTGCATCCCGGTCGAAGAGGCACATCGCCATATACTCGGCAACGCTCATTGGGCCTGTCGCCTCGATCTGGCGTATCATGCGTTGCTTCAGGTTCATCGTCCTGTGGCGACCTCAGGGTTGCGAGCTGATAACACGAAGCCAAGACCCAACAGCACCATGGGGATCGAAAGGACCATCCCCATTGTCAACCAGCCGCCGTACAGATAGCCGAGCTGTGCGTCCGGTTCGCGGAAAAATTCGACGAAGATTCTTGAAAGGCCATAGAGCGTGACAAAGGCTCCACTGATAAAGCGCGGACTTTTCAACTTATGGCCGTAAAAGATCAGAATTGCCAAGGTTGTGAAAAGAACAATGCCTTCAAGAGCCGCCTCATAAAGCTGGCTGGGATGGCGCACAAAGGGGCCGCCTGTTGGAAAGATCATACCCCAGGGAACATCGGTGGGTCGTCCCCAAAGCTCGCTGTTGATGAAATTGGCCACCCGGACAAGACCAAGGCCGACCGGCGCACCGGCTGCAATGGCATCAAACATGCTGTATACGTTGATCCTATGAGACCTCGCAAAGAGGATCATGGCCAGAGTGGTACCAAGGAAACCGCCATGGAATGACATGCCGCCTTCCCAGACTTTGAAAATATCGAGGGGATGGGCGATATAACGGGCGAAGTCGTAGAACAGAATGTAGCCAATGCGTCCGCCAAGGACGACACCAAGCGCTGCCCATAGCACGAAATCATCAAGATCAGCTGGTTTCATCGGGGGAGTGTTGTTCGCCCACAGCCGAGGCTTGCCGATCAGTTTCTTGGCGTACCACCAAGCAAAAAGAATGCCGGCAACATAGCCCAAACCATACCAATGGACCGAGAGCGGCCCAATAGAAAAAATCACGGGATCGATATCCGGAAACGCGATCGCAGCAAAGGTCGGAAGAAGGAATTCGCTCACAAAGGCACTCCAGATTAGGATCGAATGTTGGCGGGACCATGCGCGAGGGCATGCGGAGCGTCAAGTTGTGTCTCCGGTAACATTTGTGCGCGAACGATCCAATGTCCAACTTGCTTGCAATCACCTCGTGCGGCGATTATTTGATTGTGAAACTGCGCCAATCAAGGTGCTACTGGGCCGAGAAGCGCACGGGTGCAGCACAGGAGGTATTCGCCATGACCAACGGATCATCGAACCGCGTTCTTGATGAACTGGCAAAGCTTGTAACCGATGCTGCAGGAGCAGCGCAGGGAGTGCGCCGTGAAGTCGAAACCGCATTCCGCGGCCAGGCAGAACGATTGCTGAACACCATGGACGTTGTGCAGCGTGAAGATTTTGAAGCTGTGCGCGAAATGGCAATCCGGGCGCGAGCAGAAAACACTGCGTTGCTGGCTCGGATCGAGGCTTTGGAGGCCCTTGTCGGCCAAAAGGATGAGGCAGGCAAGACTGCGAAGTCTGGCTCGGCTGCTGGACGGACCAAGAAGGAATAATCTCAATAGTCATCGAATGATGCGGACCCATCGGCAGTGGCGAGCCGGTGGGTTTTTGCATTTCGGACGCTCAGTGACCGCGACCTCCACTAATGCTGACAGTTTCTCTCTGGAATTCTTCCGCTCACCGAAGCCAATTTTCATTTTCCCCAACATAAATCTCAAGAAATTATCAACAGGCGAAAACCGCCGAAAATCGTTGTCTTAGAGTCAGTTAAAGGCAGCTCGTGAATCTTTTTGGCAGCGTCTGTCCACATCCATTCTCGCCATTCCGCAAAAAGGGGGCTGGCGCTCGGACTCAGCATCAATACACTGAAATTACAGCATGATTCGTTTCAAGGGTCGTGCCGTGGTTTACAGGGTTTCGTAACCACGATCCGGTTGGTGCGTTCTTCCTGCCGGTGAGTTTTCAAGTGTTTTGTGTCCTTCGGGTGGGTGCGCTGTGCTTCCGCAGCGTCATAATGAGATTCGATTTAGCAGGTAGTGGCGATGAGCCTTCTGGAAATAGAAATTGCGCGTGATTTGCATCCCGTCGATGTGATCGAACATGTTGCCCATACGAATGAATGGGCCTTTGAGCGCACCGGGGAAGACGAGATTGCCATCACTGTTGAGGGAAATTGGACCGATTACCAGATTTCGTTCTCATGGATGGAAGATTTCGAGGCGCTGCATTTGGCATGTGCGTTCGATATTGCCGTCAGCGAGCCGCGGGTTAACGAAGTTATGCGCTTGCTCTCGCTGATCAACGAACAGCTCCTGATGGGGCATTTCGATCTTTGGCGGCAGGAGGGGGCAGTTATGTATCGCCAGTCGCTGCTGCTATCAGGTGGTGCCGAACCTACGAGCAAGCAGGTCGAAGTGTTGCTCTCCAGCGCCCTCGATGCCTGCGAGACTTATTTTCAGGCTTTTCAATTCGTTGTCTGGTCAGGCTCGAGCGCCCGGGAATCACTGGACAGCATACTTTTTGAAACAGTAGGTTCAGCCTGACCCGGCAGATATCACAGGATCCAATCAGCGGTTTTTGACAATGGCCATCAGTTTCGATGATTTCGAGAAAGTGGATATCCGTGCCGGCACCATTGTCGAAGTTGAGACCTTTCCGGAAGCGCGAAAGCCAGCCTTCAAACTGAAAATCGACTTTGGACCGGCAATCGGCATCAAGAAATCATCTGCACAAATCACCAAGCACTATGGGCTGGAAGACCTCAAGGGGCGCCAGGTCATGGCCGTTGTGAATTTCCCACCGCGCCAGATCGGGCCGTTCATGTCAGAGGTCCTGACACTTGGATTTCCGGACGAGGAGGGGGCCGTTGTTCTGGCGGCCATCAGCAAGCCTGTGCCAAATGGCGGGAAGTTGTTCTAGACTTGGATACGTTACCGAGTTAAGCGGGAATTCTCACGACGGCCCGCAGACCGCCGGCCGGACTTTCGTCCAGACTGATATCGCCGCCATGGCTACGAGCGATATCAAGTGCAATTGCGAGACCGAGTCCGGTGCCGCCTGCGTCTTGGTTGCGGGCTTCGTCCAACCGAAAAAAAGGCTTGAACACTTCATCGCGCATTTCTTTGGGTATGCCCGGTCCATCATCATCGATGGTGATTGTTAGCCAACCCTCCCGGTGTTCCGCGGCAATGGAGACGTTTTTCGCATAGCGAAAGGAATTCGACACAAGATTGGATATGAGGCGCGAAAAGGCATTGGGCCGGACATGGATCTCTGGTTCGCCCCGAATGCTTGACGCAAATCCGCGTTGCAGAAGTGCTCCTTCCTCTTTGAGCTTCGCAAAGAACCGCTCCAGATTGAACGTGCCGGTTTCTTCTTCGGCCTCACTGCGGGCGAAGGCAAGATAGCCTTCGAGCATTGACTGCATATCCTCAATGTCCTGCTCCATAGCCTCGGTATCGACCTTGTTGCCGACAAGGGCAAGCTGGAGTTTGAAGCGCGTGAGGATAGTGCGCAAATCGTGACTGACACCGCTCAACATGGTCGTGCGCTGCTCGATCTGCCGTTCGATGCGCTCTCGCATGACGATGAAAGCGGCGCCTGCTCTGCGAACTTCTTCGGCTCCACGAGGCTTGAAGTCCGGTGGCGGCGCCCGGCCCTTGCCGAAACTGTCAGCGGCGGTCGCCAGCTGCTGGATAGGCTTTATCTGGTTTCGAAGGAAAAGGATCGCGATGGCCAAAAGGACCAACGCCGATCCGGCCATCCAGACGAGGAAAATCAGCGTGTTGGATGCATAGGCCTGACTGCGGCGGGCGAAGACACGCAACACTTTGTCTTCAAGCTGGATGCGGATTTCAACCAGGTCGGAATCACCAATCGTGTCAATCCAAAAGGGGCGGTTGATCTGTTTGGTGATCTCTTCGCTCAGGATGCCATCGAGAATGGAAAAAAATGGTTTCGGCCCCGGTGCGGGCAGCGGATCTGCCGGAAGGATCGAAATGTTAAGCGCCAATCTCTCTCTGGAAATCCGGATCAGATTTTCATAGCCCTGATCCTGTGGAAAGGCATCCATCAAGTCGATGATGCCAGCAATATCGCGTACGACCGCGGTCGACAGGCGCTGCGTGACAGTTTGCCAATGGCGCTCCATGAAGACAAACGCAATGACAGATTGAAGAAGCACCATCGGCGCGATGATGATGATCAGGGACCGGGCGTAAAGCCTCTTGGGCATCCAGTGCGCGAGCCATCGTGTAAACTTTCGCCATGGACCAAGAAGGGTGCTTCGCTTACGCCGCCAATGGCGCTTTCTGACTGCCAATGCGCGTTTTGCGGTGTCGGTCGGTGCCATTTCATCAGTGTCCGCTTACGCATTGAAAACGTGGAGAGGCGATTGCTACTCCACGCTCAATTTATAGCCGACGCCGCGCACCGTCTGCAACCAAACTGGATTGGCCGGGTCGTTTTCGATCTTTCGCCGAAGTCGGTTAATCTGGACGTCAATAGTGCGTTCACCCACGTCGCCTTCTTGTCCGGTCAGTTCATGGCGAGGTACGGTCTCACCCGCACGCGCAGCGAAGATCGCCATGATGTCCTGTTCACGATCCGTCAGGCGGATCATTTCCCCTGAGCGTTTGAGTTCGCGTTTGGCAATGACGAACGTGTAGGGCCCGAAGACAATCTGCTCGATCTTGGCCTGCGCCGCGGGGGCGCCACGGCGCAAGATATTGTTGATGCGCAGGATCAACTCACGCGGGTCGAAGGGTTTGGGCAAATAATCATCGGCGCCAGCTTCCAGACCCGCAATGCGGCTGTCAGTCTCTGACAATGCCGTCAGCATTAGGATAGGGACGTTTTTCTCCTGGCGCAGCGACTGCGTTAGCGCAACACCGCTCTCGCCCGGCATCATAACGTCCAGGATCAGAAGATCGTAATCAATCCCGGCCAGCTTGCGTCGAGCTTCATCCGCATTGGCGGCCACCGTAATGCGAAAACCGCTGCCTGTAAGGTATTGAGACAGTAGATTTCGAATTCGGGTGTCATCGTCGACAATTAGCAGGTGGGGTGCATCGTCTGAAAGCGTAGTTTCGTCGCTCACCAATTTTATTCCTTTTCTTCTATGGCCTTGGTGCCGCCTGCTCCCCGCAGGTTCTAGTACGTTTCTACCCTGCCTTTGGGAGACTGTCGATCTGTTGCCACTGTCCCGGGTTCACCATCGCCTTGAGGAAACGCTCTATTACTGTTCGATCGGAAAGACCGATTTGCTCCATTGCACCGGTAATGCGGCGTGATTGCGGTGCCGCAAGTTCTAGCGCCAGTTCGCGGCCTTTCTTTGTTGGGTAAAGTTCCCGTTGCCTCCGATCACGGGGGCCGGGAATCTGGACAACGTGACCAGTGTCGATCAACTGCTTCAGCACCCGGGCCAGGCTTTGCTTCGTGATCTGCAAGACATCGAGCAATTCCGCGACTGTCATGCCAGGTTTGCGGTTGATAAAATAAAGAACACGATGATGGGCGCGGCCAAAGGCCAGCTTCTCTAAAATGAGATCCGGATCGGCTGTGAAGTCGCGATACGCGAAGAAGAACAGCTCGATGATGTCCAATTCACTGGCATCATTTTTCGTCAGGGCTGTCTCGATATGCCGATTTGGTGTATAAGATTTCATGCAGGATTCCCGCTCTTGGTGAAAATTATGTCAGTCTTGTTGACTTAATTTTAGACTGCTGATAATTTTTGGCAAGCTGTTGGCCACATTTTGAATTAAACGAAAAGCCAATACGTGTTTCTAGGACATTTTCCTTATTGAAACGCCTATTGGTTCCGTGGGCGATGGTACACCAATTGGCAACCGGGGCCAGTTGGCGCACTCCTAAAAACCCGCAAATTATCAGGAATCAAACGCCTGGAGGAAAACATGGCATCCGTTCCATTTGATCAGCTTGAAGGTTACATCTGGATGAACGGCGAATTCGTTCGCTGGTCGGATGCAAAGATTCATGTGCTGACCCATGGCTTGCATTATGCAAGCGCTGTTTTTGAAGGCGAACGCGCCTATGGCGGCGAGATATTCAAGCTCAATGAACACACGGAACGGTTGCATGAATCGGCGAAGATCCTGGGATTCAAGATTCCTTTCACTGTTGAAGAATTGAATGACGCGTGCCGCAAGCTTCTGGCCAAGCAGGGATTTCAGAACGCTTATGTTCGTCCGATCGCCTGGCGGGGCAGTGAATCGATGGGTGTTTCCGCCCAGGCCAACAAGATCAATGTCGTGATCGCCATCTGGCAGTGGCCGAGCTATTTCGATCCTGCGCAAAAGCTTAAGGGAATTCGGCTCGACCTTGCAGAATATCGCCGCCCCGATCCAAGAACAGCACCGTCCAAATCAAAAGCAGCTGGTCTCTATATGATCTGCACGATCTCCAAGCATGCGGCTGAAGCCAAGGGCTATGCTGATGCCCTGATGCTCGATTGGCGAGGACAAGTTGCTGAAGCAACAGGTGCCAACGTGTTCTTTGTCAAGGATGGGGTCATTCATACACCGACGCCCGATTGCTTCCTTGATGGTATTACACGGCGGACAGTGATTGATCTGGCCAAGCGCCGTGGCTATGAAGTTGTCGAGCGTGCTATCATGCCGGAAGAGCTGGATAGTTTCGAACAATGCTTCCTGACTGGTACAGCTGCAGAAGTTACACCGGTTTCCGAGATAGGCCCTCATCACTTCACGGTTGGTGAAATTGCCATCAATCTGATGAATGATTATGCGGCGGAAGTAATGCCAAAGAAAGCAGCGGCCGAATAACCGAAAGTTGAATCAAAAATAGTGTTTGATACCTCACAATAGAGGTATCAAGCTATTTGACATTGCTTAAAACTTAGTCATCATGACGTTTGTCAGGCATGAGTTTGGCTCGAAACGTTGACGGGGTGTCAATCATGGAAGCGCTTCTTCCTATTATTATCCAGCTTATCTCAGGTGGTGTCGGCGGTAATATTGTCGGCGGTCTCCTCAAGAATCTGAGCCTTGGCACGACGGGCAATACTGTTGCCGGCGGTATTGGCGGACTTATAGGCGGATATCTGACGCAATTCCTCGGCGCTGGTGGTGCCGAGATGGTAGCGAATGCTGCCGCATCATCCGGGATGGACCTCGGCTCGATCATTGGCCAGGTTGCTGGCGGCGGCGTCGGTGGCCTCATCCTCACGGCTATCGTCGGAGCCATCAAGAATTCAATGGCCAAGACCTGATAATCAGAGGAAGGCAATTTTCAAAGGGCGGTCCTGTGGCCGCCCTTTTCATTTGGGTGTTCATTGCACTAACGTAGGTTGATCAAACCTGAAGGAATTAGGACGAGCGTAACATGGGACAATTACAGGCCGGTATTATACCAGTCACGGCCTTTCAGCAGAATTGCACAATACTCTTTGACAGTGATGACAAACATGGAGTTCTCATTGATCCCGGTGGCGACAATGATCAGGTTCTGAACGCGATCAAGTCAAACGACATTGTCATAGAAGCAATCTGGCTCACTCATGGCCATATCGATCACGCGGCCGGCGCCATGGATATGAAAGACGCGCTTGATGTCGAAATCATTGGACCACACGAGGCAGATCGCTTTCTGTTGGATAGTATCGAGGCGAAGGCGATGCAGTATGGCATTACCGGCAAGGTACGCAATTGCACGCCGGATCGGTGGTTGAACGACGGTGATCAGGTATCGTTCGGATCGCATATCTTTGAAGTGCTGCATTGTCCGGGGCATGCACCGGGACACGTTGTCTATTTCAATCGGGCAGCGAAATTCGCCCATGTTGGGGATGTCTTGTTCAATGGATCTGTCGGGCGAACAGATCTGCCGGGGGGAGATCATGCCACGTTGATCAACTCCATAAAGACGAAGCTTTTGCCGCTCGGGGATGATATTGGATTCATTTGTGGCCACGGTCCCGGGGGGCGTTTCGGCGAAGAACGTCGCACCAACCCGTTCCTGATACCGGAATAAAAAAAACCGCCGGGTTACCGGCGGTTTAAGCTGTTCAATCAATTGGCATCGCAGAAATGGTCACGCCCATCATACCCGCGGAACGTTCCGGTTTCCGGGTTGAAAGAGCGATAGCGATCCGAGCAATAGCGATACCATTCGCGCGACCAAGGCTGTGCGCCACCATAGTAGCGGGGCGCCTCGCGGTAAACCTGAACCGGGCGGCGATAGTACCCATCGTCATAATCGCGGTAAATCACCTCAGGTTCGCGGGGTTGGGCAAGTGCGGTGCCGAGCAGGGCGCCAGCTGCAAGGCCGACTGCGCCGGCCGCCCATGCGTCGCTGTTATTATTGTGATGACGATGGCGATAATAGCGATCACCGCGCCAACTGTCGGCGGATGCCGAAGTCAGAGGTACCATGACCGTCGCCAAAGCGGCGGTTGCAAGAATGGCAATCTTGGTGCCTTTGTTCATTTGTGCCTCCTTTGAAGCATCCTTGGTGAAGCGTTTGTTGCCTCGCCATGTAGTGTTGGGCTGGAGGAAGCCAGCCGTGATACGTGTTTTATCCATTCCCGCATGAATGCAAGCTGAATGGAAGCCAGCGGAATCGCTCCACGGCCGTCCGAGGCGCAATAAATACATTGAATATTAGCAAATCCAAGGCGGGAGCATGGCGTGAAGCAGTCGCTTCACAGCTGCAGATTTTGCAAATGCTCCCACTCCGCGGCAGAAAGGGCTGAGCCTTGCCGCAAGATGGTTCAGAAATCAAAACCCCCGGCACCGCCGGGGATTTTGGGCAGTATCAACTGCCGGAATTATTCAGTGACCGAAATGTTAACGGCCTTTGGGCCCTTGCCACGGCGGTCAGGCTCGGTATCGAAGGAGACCTTCTGATTGTCTGCGAGACCTGTGAGACCGGACGCCTGAACTGCGGAGATATGAACGAAAATATCCGCTGCGCCGTCATCCGGCTTGATAAAGCCAAAGCCTTTTTCACTGTTGAAGAATTTGACCGTACCGGTCTGTGCCATGCTTCGTTCCTTTTCCTTACTTACCGCGTTCCCCTCCGGGTTTGCGGGATTGGTAGTGCCGCTTTCAGTAAGCTACGTTCAGCGGAAGTCATGCAGGCAGTTCTCGAATTCAGGAAAGGAGCCGATCATTGCCGGGATTACTCCCGACCCGGTATTCTTGCGGTTCCGGCGCGCCGTTCTTCCAGTCTTCCAGTGTTCGCAAATGCCCGAACGCTTTGAGACTGCTAGAATAAGTGTTTTTTGGCAAGCAAAAGTTTTTCTGCAATTTAGACGATTATATCGAACAGCTGTGCAGCTTAGATACTTGTAGGTAGAAAACTCAAGTCTGGCACCGGTGTGTAGTGAAGGCGCTGCGTCATTCCAAGTACCGTTGGATCGCAACTTGCCGGCTATCGGTTGCGTAGCACGATGCAGGCGCCCCCAGCATTGTGGAGCTGGGCACAGATTTGATTAGCTTCGCTCCGACTGTCAGCACCGATGCGCACGGCGTAGATGCCGCGACGCCCCATGGCAGACCGTTTGCGGCTGATTACCGGTTCATGCGTATTGAGGATTGCTGGAAAACTGCGGCGCAAGCGTTGAAGTTGACCGACCGCCGCCGAATGGCGGAAATTACCGGCAATCTGGATACCCCACGGTTTGGGTTTGATTTGAGACATGGCTACCGTTGCAAAACGGACAATCGGCAGTTGGCGGCATGCCGCATCAAAAGTGAGCTTTGCATTGAGCGGGCGCGCAATTATTTCAGTGCCTGCTGCAAATTCGTCCGCCGACCGCCCGGTGATGTCGAGGACATACTCTTCTGTTTCCAGTGGAAGGAAGCCACCACTCGACAGCCAATTGGCCACCCTTGTTGGCCCGGCATTATAAGCCGCGGCTGCCAGACCCCAATTGCCAAAGGATTTGCGCAGGTCCTTCAGAAGTGCCGCGGAGGCGGGCAGGGCCTTGGTGAAGTCAAATGGATCATCAAGATTTCGCTCTTTCGCGGTTCCTGGCATGAACTGGGCTATGCCCTGGGCGCCAACCGGGCTTGTGGCCTCGACGTCAAAACGGCTTTCTTTCCAGATCAGCCTCGCGAAGAAATCGCGAGGAACGCCATGGCCGTCGGCATGTGTCGCTATGGCTGCGCAGATTTGGCTGACTGTCGGCGTTGGCGGCTTCGCCGGCGTTGAAACGGATGGATTGTCTGCTGACCAGCCATCAAGCGAGGGCAGAAGTAGAAACGCTGCGATCAAGCCGAGCTGTCTTAGCCGAGTCACCCTGTTATCATCCCCTTCACGCAGCATACAGGCATAAACCACGGCCTTAATTCTGGTAAGAGGTTCATGCGCACTGATTCCATCTTTGATCGGATTTGCGTAACGTTTGAATGAAGGGAGTGATCATGCAAGCGGCGACAACAAATTTGCGGAAGATCGGCATGCTGATTGCCGGGGCAGCCATAATCGCGAGCTGTACGGTCTCAGTGGAAGAGAACGGACCCGGCTATCCGGATCCTGGTCGATCTCAGTTCTGCACGCGAGAGTATGCGCCGGTGTGTGGAGTTCGCGGATCCGTGCGTCAAACTTTTGGCAATGCCTGCGAAGCACGTTCGCGGGGCTTTCGCATAATCAACTCGGGCGAATGCAGCGGTGGCTGGAGCGGGCGGCCGGATCGGCCGACCGAACCAAATGCTCCGAGCATGTGCACCCAGCAATATGAACCAGTATGCGCGCGCAGAGGCAGCTCCATTCAATCTTTTGGCAACGCCTGCGAAGCTCGCAGTGCCGGCTACAGTATTATTGGCGAAGGGCGCTGCTGACGTGACTTCCTCTATCACGACCCTCGGCTTCGACGCGGACGACACGCTCTGGCAGAATGAACAATTTTTCCGGGCATCCGAAAGGCATTTTACCGATCTGTTGTCGGCTCATACGAATGCCAAACCGATTGCTTGCGATCGAAAAACGCAACCTCGACCTCTATGGTTTCGGCATCAAGGGGTTCACGCTCTCATTAATCGAAACAGCGGTTGAAGTTACTGAGGGTCAGCTCCCAACCTCGGTTATTGCCGAGATTCTCGCTGCAGGTCGCGAAATGCTCCGACACCCGGTCGAAACGTTACCGCATGTCCGGGAGACCCTGGAGCAATTGGCGGGTCAGTACCGGCTCGTTCTCATCACCAAGGGAGATTTGTTCGATCAGGAACGCAAGCTGGCGCAGTCAGGTCTCGGAGATTTCTTTGATGCCGTCGAGATTGTCAGCAACAAGGATAAGTCGACCTATGAGCGTGTATTCAGTCACCACGGTGACGGCGCGGAACGAGCCATGATGATCGGCAACTCGTTGAAATCCGATGTGGTTCCGGCGATTGAGGCGGGGAGCTGGGGTACATTTGTGCCACACGAATTGACCTGGGTTCTCGAGCACATCGAGGCACCGGTTGCTGAGCAGCGATTCAGGCAGATCGAGCATCTGGGAGAACTGTTGCCGTTGCTCACTGAGATTGACTGACTATTCGGCAGCGTGCTGCTCTTGCCTGCTCTCATCCGGGCCGTTCGGGTCGCCGGCGGCGGTTTCGCAGGCGAGATCCGGGAATGCGACTATACGATTGCCGGTGAAATCGGTGCGAACGACAATCAAACCCTGCTCCTCGAAATAGGTAAGGAGCCGCCGGGCGCGCCGCGTGGAATGTGTGCCGTAGGCTCGTGCCAATGTTGCGTCCGAGGGGCAGGGACTGTGTGTAACAGCAGCCTGCGCGACGATGAAAAACACCCCCTGAACGTCATCAGGCAGGGTCTTCGACAATTCCAACGCCTGCTGCCACGGCTCACTTTGGGCTGTTTCGCCATCAATGCCCGCCCGAGCGACGGCCAGCCTGCGGCGGAAGTCGGGTAATGCCAGCGCTTCACCCGGTACGCGGCGGATGCGACAACGAACAAGAAAGTCTTGATAGAGCACGGCATCGGTGCGGAACGACGCGTCAGGATCGTTGAGCATCTCACGCATGACCGCGTCGATGAGACTGCTACGCTCTGCCTGGTCAAATTCGGGGAATAGCGTTGGCGCAGACGTTTCGGCCTGCATCATCACCTTGGCCTGAGAGAGCTGGTTGAGAATGTCTACAGTCGGTGTCGGTGCTGGTGGGGGAGGCGCACGGCGGACAATGGCACGGCGTTCCTCTGGAGCTGGTGTGAAAATCAGGTCATGCGCAGCTTCACCCGGCTGCGGCAGCGGTGTCAGCTTGGGACTTGAGGAGCGTGCGGATGTCTCCACCGGACCAATCGTGACTGGCAATGGGCGCCGGGACAGCGCTGGGCCCAGGGCCACGAAATGGCCGCGTGCCAGATCGCGGAATTGCTCTGCCTGCCGCCGCTCCATACCGAGCAGGTCAGAAGCACGCGCCATGTCGATATCGAGAAAAGTTCGTCCCATTAGGAAATTGGATGCCTCAGCGGCGACATTCTTTGCGAGCTTTGCCAACCGCTGAGTCGCAATGACACCGGCAAGACCGCGCTTACGGCCACGGCACATCAGATTGGTCATGGCCCCGAGTGACAGTTTCCGCGCCTCGTCAGAGACCTCTCCGGCGACGGCTGGTGCGAAAAGTTGCGCTTCGTCAACAACGACGAGCATCGGGTACCAGTAGTCACGTTCTGCGTCGAACAGGCCACCGAGAAAGGCTGCGGCACAGCGCATCTGTTGCTCAACGTCCAGCCCTTCGAGATCAAGCACGACAGAGACGCGGTGCTGGCGGATGCGCGCAGCAATACGGGTCAGTTCGTTTTCAGTACGAGCGCCGTCGACAACTACATGACCGTACTTGTCGGCCAGGGTGACGAAGTCGCCTTCAGGATCGATGACACACTGTTGCACCCATGGCGCGCTTTGCTCAAGCAGGCGCCGCAGGAGATGTGACTTGCCTGAACCGGAATTGCCCTGGACGAGCAGGCGGGTTGCCAGCAGCTCTTCCAGATCGAGCATGGCCTTCGCGCCGGCTGGCGCCGCCCCCATGTCGATATCGACTTTCATCAGTTCTCCAGATGCTCAGATGATTCTGCGCGCGACGCGGCGCGCAAAGTCCTTAGCATCCCTTAGGGGGACTTGCGCCTGCCGCGGGCCATTTTTGGCAAGAAACCCACAGCTGGTTTGATATTACTTTTGGTAGAACAGAGTACCGAACTCTTTCATGCGGCCGACGACATAATCCGGATCCATCAATAGATCCGGCAGGTAAAGGCCCGGTTTGACCGGAGCGCCACCGGAAAGTCCGAGAAGACGTTCAATTCCGAGTGCAACGTGCAAGGCTGTTAGTGGTGCCTGACCTTGGGGGTGAACGATATCCAGTCGCCTGCGCGCTTGCTTGCCCGACAACAGTTCGCCGCTAATCTCGATTGCGATCTCCGTCGAAAATGCTTCACCCCTGCGGCGGCTTGCCGAGACGCCATAGACGAGATCGAAGTGAATGGATTTTGCGTTGGTCGCCGTAGAAAGACTGAGAACATCGAGCGGTGAATACGCGTTTGCCTCAACTTCAGTGCCGTCGATGTCAATGAATTTTCGCTTTGCGTCCTCGCCCTTAGCCCAGTGCCAACGCCCATCTTTGAGCAGCAAGGGATTTGGTGCGGACTCTGTCAACCGTTGAAGTCCGCAAATGCCGCTGGCCCGCCCATATCTTCCTCGTCAAGGACGACAGTAATTGAGATCTGATCGATCGTTCGGAAGTCACGGGATGCTTGTAGCCCGGGAAAGGTGGCGGCGCCCGCCAGCCAGTTGCTTGCCATAAGTATGGGCGCACTTTCGGGCCCACGGATCGCGAGGGCCATTTCTGGACCGACTTCGAATACACCACTAGAGACACTGAGATACGGCAAGCCATGAGCTTGCGCATATTTCATACTATTGAGCGTATCGTCCTTCACGAACACCGCGACTGCGCTGTAGGAACTGCTCTCGTCCTGGCCGAGGTCAGTTCGGTCCAAGTCAATCTTTACCGCAACAGCGTTTCCCAACGCTCCCGCGACGGACATCGCTTTGGTGACGTCGCGGCCCCCGATGGCAATGGGTAGTTCCGGGTGGAGCTGACGCAGCGTTTGTGCCGCTTTCGCACCGACAATGCCCGACCCGCCGATGATCAGAACCGGCCTCGTAATAGGTGATGACATAACCTCGTCTCCTTCTTTAGACTGGACAACTGTGCTTGCGAGAGGTTGATTCCTCTGCTTGTTGTGCTGTTACTAATAGTAAGTTACTATTAGTAACAAAACAAGAGTAGGCAGATCAGAAATTTCTGCGCTCGTGCAATTTGAGAGTGAAGGCGGGGATGACAAACGTTTCAGCAAAGAAAATGCCGAAAGCACAGAGGCGAGGTCAGCTTTTGGACACGGCTCTTTGCATCGTTCGGGATCAGGGTACCGATGCTCTAACCCTTGGATATCTGGCCGAGCAGGCGGGCGTGAGCAAGCCGATTGCCTATGAGCACTTCGGCACCCGTGCGGGTCTGCTTGTTGCCCTTTACGAACGATTAGATCAAAGGCAGGTCGATGAACTGGTTGCCGCAATTGCGGGAGCACCAAAGCAACTTGAGGAAGTCGCGCGGATCATGAGCGCTGCCTATATGGCATGCTATCGTTCCATCGGCCCGGAATGGTCAGCGATTTCTGCTGCGCTCAAGGGCGATGAGGAAATGGAAAAGTTTCAGACGAGCCTGATCGACAGCTATATTGACCTATACCGCGCAACTTTTGACTCCGTACACCGGTCTTTCGACCAATGAACTTCGTCTGCGTTGTGTCGGAATTATAGGCGCGGCAGAAGCGATTTCCCGGGAGATGGCACGCGGAAATCTCGGCGAAGCAGTAGCCGCAACTGTGTTGCAGTCACTGATCGTCAAATGGCTCGGTACCTGATACTGCTGCAACGCACAGTGCAGCAGATCGTTTGCATTGGGCGACGCCGCTGATGCATCAGATCAGTGGCGCTGACGAGGCATCAAGGATGTCGAGCTTGCCGCCTGCGGCCTTTGTCTCGTGCGGTTGTTGTAAAAAAATCATGTGGCAAATCGAGGGGAACGGCGCTCACTTTGTTAGGCCTTTCGATATGTTCATGGCTGAGGACAAGTGAAATGGCACCCATCCTGTCGCGAAACTGGTCCAAGAAGGCCGGGCAGCTGATGTTCGGCCGCAAGTAGGCTTGCCGAACAAGACTACTACCTCCCTGGACGCCCGGTCTTGCCAGGTCTGCGCTTCTTGCGCGCATCGCCGGCGTCTTCATAGGAGCCCGCACCCGTTCGCTCACGGCGGATGATTGTATGATCGTTACGGTTGGTCCCCGTAAAGGCCGGCTTTGCCGGCACGTTACCGATCACCGGCTTCTCCGTGCGTCCGACAGTCATCTCATCAAGCGAATTCTTGCGGAAGACACCCGGTCCAAGCGGACGGGTGGTGTCGCCGCCCATTTCGTCGAGATGCGGCTTGCGGAACAGCGCTGAGTCGTTGTCACCCTCGTCAGTCACCACGCGGTGCATCGCACGGCCGGCGTTATGCCTGCCCTTGGTGCGACCGGTAACAGGACTCTCAAGTTCCACTTCACGTGCCATCGGATCATCTGAAATCGCCAGTTCCGTCTCGCGCAGCCGTTTTATCTCGTCACGCAACCGCGCAGCCACCTCGAAATCGAGATCGTCGGCAGCATCGCGCATCTGTTTCTGCAGATGTTCGAGGTGCGATTTGAGATTATTGCCAATCATTGCGCCGGATTCAGCAAACCCTGAAATGTCGGCGCGGACATGATCCCGCTCATAGACGCTGTTCAGAATGTCACCGATATTCTTTTTGATGCTCGCAGGCGTGATGCCGTGTTCGGCATTGTAGGCCTCCTGTTTTTCACGGCGGCGGTTCGTCTCCGCCATCGCCCGCTCCATCGAGCCGGTCACGTGATCGGCGTAAAGGATAACCTTGCCATCGACGTTACGAGCGGCGCGACCGATGGTTTGGATCAGCGATGTCTCCGACCGCAGGAAGCCTTCCTTGTCGGCGTCCAGTATAGCAACGAAGCCGCACTCCGGAATATCAAGACCTTCCCGCAGCAGATTGATGCCGACGAGCACATCGAAGGCGCCAAGCCGCAAGTCACGCAGGATCTCGATACGCTCCAGCGTGTCGATATCAGAGTGCATATATCGCACGCGAATACCCTGCTCGTGCAAGTACTCTGTCAGATCTTCCGCCATGCGCTTGGTAAGAACGGTGACAAGCGTACGGTAGCCTTTCGCCGTTGTTTCGCGAATCTCACCAAGGACGTCATCCACCTGGGATTTGGCAGGGCGCACCTCGACGGGCGGATCGATCAGGCCTGTCGGCCGAATGACTTGTTCGGCGAAGACGCCACCAGACTCTTCCATTTCCCACGAGCTGGGCGTTGCCGAGACAGCAACGGTCTGCGGACGCATGGCGTCCCATTCCTCGAATCGCAGTGGACGGTTGTCCATGCAGGAGGGTAGGCGGAATCCATATTCGGCCAGCGTTGCCTTACGACGAAAGTCGCCCTTGTACATGGCGCCAATTTGCGGAACCGTCACGTGGCTCTCATCAATGAAAACGAGGGCGTCATCAGGAATATATTCGAACAGCGTGGGAGGCGGCTCGCCAGGTTTGCGGCCGGTCAAATAACGCGAATAGTTTTCAATGCCGGCACAGGAGCCTGTCGCCTCCAGCATTTCCACGTCGAATGTGCAGCGCTGTTCGAGCCGTTGCGCTTCGAGCAGACGTCCCGCCGCATTCAGTTCGACAAGGCGATGTTTCAACTCTTCCTTGATCGACTTGATGGCCTGATTGAGTGTCGGGCGCGGCGTCACATAGTGCGAGTTGGCATAAATCTTCACCGAGCGCAGATCGCCTGTTTTCTGGCCGGTGAGTGGATCGAACTCAGTGATTGCCTCAATTTCATCGCCGAACATGGAAATGCGCCAGGCGCGATCCTCAAGGTGGGCAGGAAAAAGTTCTATCGTGTCGCCGCGCACGCGGAACGAACCGCGGGTGAAATCCATCTCGCGCCGCTTATATTGCTGCGCCACCAGATCTGCGAGCAGTGCTCTCTGGTCAAGACGGTCGCCGATCTTCATCTCGAAGGTCATGGCCGTATAGGTCTCGACAGAGCCAATACCGTAAATGCATGAGACTGAGGCGACGATAATCACATCGTCGCGTTCGAGCAGCGATCGGGTGGCCGAGTGACGCATCCGGTCGATCTGCTCGTTGATCGAGGATTCCTTCTCGATATAGGTGTCGGACCGGGGCACGTAGGCTTCTGGCTGATAGTAATCGTAATAGGAAACGAAATATTCGACCGCGTTATTCGGGAAGAACGATTTGAATTCGCCGTAAAGCTGCGCAGCAAGGGTCTTGTTCGGAGCAAGGATCAAAGCAGGGCGTTGTGTCTCTTCGATCACCTTTGCCATCGTGAAAGTCTTGCCGGATCCGGTGACACCGAGTAGGACCTGTGTCCTGTCGTCATCCTTGATGCCGGAAACGAGATCCTGGATCGCGGTTGGTTGATCACCGGAAGGCTGGAAGTCGGTTTCCATCCGTATCTGAATGCCGCCTTCCGATTTTTCCGGGCGTGCCGGCCGGTGCGGTTGCCACGCCGTGCCGTTCTTGAACAGTGGATTGCCGCTCTCGATCAATGCGGCAAGGGCGGCAACAGTGGCGGTGGCACCACCGGGCATGATACTTGCCGGCGTCTTCCAGACCGATATCGAGGCCTGCTACAGGACTAAGCCCGGCTGCGGCGCGTGTTTTTGGGTCGGTCGAACCACCAATGGACGTGCCGCGCGATGTTCGCGACGCATTGGATTGAGTGGTTGCCGCTTTCCTTGCCTTGACGACTTTCGGTGAAGGTTTGGCGGCTGTCGCAGTGATTTGCTTTGCCCAATCGCTGATCGAACCGGATAGCGGTAGTGCCTTCCAGCTCGGGTTGGGGCATTTCGCCGAAACCGTCCACGTTATACTTGTCAGGAGATTTAGCCATAGGTCGAATATGGTGGGAGTCCGTTAAAATGGGAAGAGCTGTGTAGCGAAAAGTCACTGTATCCCGACATGCTGCTGACATAGGGTTGTCAGGAGCCAGGTTCGTCGAGCGTACCGTGTTCAACGCTGGAAGATGTTCTCGCGATGATAGCGCAGAAACTCTGGATGGGGACGATGACTGTCATTTTCGGCAGTGCAATCTGTGCCCGATCCATTCAACAACTTGTCGATCTGGGTTTCGAAGTAGCGACGGGATTTCAGTATCCGGTAATCGGCGTCAATCGACAGCAGACCCTTGTCGAACATCCAGTGAATGCAGCGGGAAAGTGCAATGCCGTTGCTGGCCGAATCGGGACCTCCGGCTTCGACCGGCATGATGTGTGCGCATTCAACTTCGTACGTGCTGGTCAGGTGCCTGCATCGATATGCCAGTCATCGCGCAGGTCATGCCGTAGGCATTGCCGACCAGTGCCGGAAGGCTCGATCCCGAAGCGAGCGGGACGTCAGAATTCGTGTGCGTTCGGTCGCCGCCGGCCCGTCTTCGGCTAATCCTTGAGGAGGTTCCGACTCATGTTCGAGAGATGGCTTTGCCGAAAGCCGCTTCGATGATCCGGTAAAAGCTTTCGTCGGCGATAGCCCTTACTCCCTGTTGGCTAAGCGATGCATTTACCGATCCGTCGCTTTCGAGCATGCCTTCC
Source organism: uncultured Alphaproteobacteria bacterium (assembly GCA_963777425.1). Classification (GTDB taxonomy): domain Bacteria; phylum Pseudomonadota; class Alphaproteobacteria; order Rhizobiales; family Rhizobiaceae; genus Phyllobacterium. The sequence goes on from CAVZQS010000010.1 coordinate 336,350, forward strand.
TCGAAGTAAAGGATGGGTCCGTCGCGCACCTTGGATGGGACCGGCTTCGGGAATTCGAGGAACTGTTCAAGTCTGGCCTCGAAATAGCCTGGATTGTTGGTCGTGGTGTTGTATTGATGTGACATATGCTGCAGCAAAGTATCCTGCGGGGCGAGTTCCTTCGTTTGCCGGCTCGCGGCATTGGCAGATAATAGATGATCCAGTCGCCTAACGTATCGCGAACAATCTCCTGATATTTCTCGCGAAAGACAAACCGCTTTCGTAATCGTGATTCGTGTACGTCTTTGATTTGATGTGGAATATCGCCACCATTAAGTCTGCAATCTGCCTGCCGAATGAAATCTCAGATTCAGCATGCAGGTGACCGCAACAGAGCGAAACGCATTTGAAATTGTATTTTCAGGATCCATTCAATCTGGAATGGCACCGGGAGGGATGATTAGCCGTAGCGGAGCTTTAGGCCCGAGTATCGTCAGGATAAGCAGCAGTGTCACTCCGTTTGCTGCCATCACCGGCCACGAACCGATCATCATTCCGTAAATCAGCCAGAGGAAGACGCCGAATACGAGCGACATGTTCATGTACCAGGGATATGCTTGCTGTATCGCGATGCCGCACAATCTTGATGATCTGCGGGAATCCAGCACAGGTGGTAATCACGGCAGCAAGACTGCCGACAAGCTCAATATGGAGAGGCACGGAACGGACTTTCGAAACGGGCGAAATGCAATTGATGTATGAGCAGATTCTCCGGAGAAATAAAGCGGATTCATGGCGTAAAGTTTGTATGCGACAAATTTTTATTTTGCGCGCAGCATGCGATAGCTCACTTCAGCCGATCAAAGGATCACGACCCATGTTGAGGTGCAGTTCGTGACCGTCATACGCATTGGCTTCTGCAACCAATTCGTTCAACTCGACACCAAGGCCAGGTTCCGACGATGGAATGACATAGCCCGTTCTTCCCAACGGATTGGCTTCTTCAGGATGTCGGCGTGAAAACCACTAAAGGCCTGAATGCATTCGAGAATTAGGAAATTCGGACTACACGTTGAGATCTGAATGTTGGCGGCACCGACGATGGGCCCGCAATAGAGATGCGGTGCTATCTGCGCATGAAACGTTTCGGCCATGCCGGCAATCTTCTTGGCTTCGAGGATGCCCCCGACACGACCAAGGTTCATCTGCAGGATGTTGGCGGCGCGGTTCACCAGCAAACGCTGAAACTCGTACTTCGTCGTCAGGCGTTCACCGGCAGCAATCGGAATGGACGTGTGTTGCTGCACGTAGCCCATGTTCTCCGGCATGTCCGGCGGTACAGGCTCTTCAAGCCAAAGCGGATCGTAGGGTTCGAGCCTCTTTGCCAGTCTGACCGCACTCGTCGGCGTCATCTGACCATGCGTGCCAAACAGCAAATCAGCCTTGGAGCCGACAGCCGCCGCGCACGAGGCGGACGAATTTCTCGCCGAGATCGAGCTGTTCGAGCGAGAGCTGGCGCGGATCAAACGAGGTATACGGGCGCTACAGGGTCGAATTTCACGGCGGTGTAGCCTTGCGCGACATATTCTGCGGCACGCTCAGCCGATGCCTCCGCGTTCCAGTAGATGGCAGATGTCTCGCCAAGTTCCGGCTTCGGGATAGAGGTACGTATAGCTGCGAAGTTTCTCGTGTACCTTGCCGCCAAGCAACTCGTAGACGGGCTTGTCTGCTTCCTTGCCGATTATGTCCCAGCAGGCCATTTCAAGCGCCGATACCGCGCCCATGATGGTCACATCGGGTCGCTGTGTAAAACCGGCGGAATAGGCGCGACGAAAGAAGCGCTCGATGTGATGCGGGTCTTCTCCGACGAGCCAGCGTTCCGCAATGTCTTCAACGACCTTGCGCATCACTTGCGGACTGACGGTCGAGTTGTAGGCCTCGCCGTAGCCAACAACGCCGGAGTCCGTTGTAAGTTTGACGAAGAGGAACCAGGTCCCGCCAAACGATGGTGGTGGATTGCCGACCACGAAGGTTTTGACATCGGTGATTTTCATGGATCCCTCCGAAATTCGTTACCGATACAGAGTAGGCCAGGCCACGGAACGATCCTGAAACCGGGCAACGACCCGGTATGTCGGGTTTCCGACAGTTGTTGCTCGTACCCCCTTTTCAATCCTGTTGGCGCACAGCATCATTGACCGAACCAGCAATCACCTACGGAGACCGGAATTGACTGAAATGACTAAGCCGATTGGCGAACTGACCCTGCGCACCCTCGCCATGCCAGCCGATGCCAATGCGGCGGGGGATATTTTCGGTGGCTGGGTTATGGCGCAGATGGATTTGTCCTGTGGCATCCGGGCAGCGGAAAGAGCACGCGGGCGCGTGGTGACGGCTGCGGTCAAGGAAATGGCCTTCGCCAAGCCCGTAAAGATCGGCGATACGCTCTGTGTCTACACGCATATCGCTCATGTCGGACGCACATCGATACGTCTTGAAGGTCGAGGCATGGGCACAGCGCTATCTGTCGGATCTGATGGAGCTGGTTACCCATGCCGACTTTGTCATGGTTGCGCTAGACAAGGAAGGCAAACCGACACCCGTGCCGGCGGCCTGATGGTCAGCTCTGGCTGCCGATCAAATATTTATCCCAGAACCCTGCTTCTGCTTCAGTCTGCTCGACAATGTCGACCCACAGGCCAGAGGGATCATGGAAACCAAAGCGGCGCTGGCCGAAAGGCTCGTCAGTCAGCGGATACTCGATCTCAAGGCCTGTAGCGCTGATCTTTTCAAATGCAACCTTGGCATCGTCGACCTGAAGTTCGAAGCACATGCCTTTGCCGCTGAAAGTCTCGGGGCCGGGCGGAGCGGATGGATGGTCGGGGGTCATGAAGGCGATAGACGCCGATTGGTCCTCGGTTGTAAGCCAGGATATCCACGTGCTGTCGAAGCCGCTGACAAAGCCCAAGTGCTTGATCCAGAAATCACGGCACGCTTCTTTTCGAGTGGTGACGATGATCGGATAGCCGTCGGTGAAACGCATATTGCCCTCCTGTAATGTGCGAACCTGCCCATTAAAGAAGACTTCAAAAGCACGTGGCAAGTCCCGTTTGTCAGTAGCGTTATAGGAATATGTTCTCAGATTGGACTTCGGTGGCATTGCAATCCAGCGCGAAGCGGTGTCGTTCTCCCATCCAAGCGACGATCCACTGCAACTACTACATCCGACTGCTTTGGAGCGTGCGATCAGCTTCGATGTAAGTCCCAGCAATCGCTCACGGACTCACCGTGCACAGATGTGGCGAATTCGTTTGGTTAGAGGTAATGTCGAGCACGATACTTGTTGAATTTCAGGATCAAACCATCCGCGTTTTGAGAAAAGACATACCAATTCTGGCAAAGGCGTTCGAAAATTGGGGCAAAAACGTGGCATTTTTTGGAGCAATTCAAGACTACTCACGCAAGCGCGATGAAGCTAACAGCGCGAAAGTCGACTTTGTCGAATTGTTCTTTGATCTCGTTTTTGTCTTCGCCATCACTCAAATATCGCATCTGCTACTATACGACCTGAGCATTAAAGGTCTTGCCGAAAGTACGCTGATGCTCGCAGCGATCTGGTGGGTCTGGGTCTATACAATGTGGTGTACCAATTGGCTCGACCCCGCAACGCCGCCTGTGCGGATCATGCTATTCGTCCTGATGTTGGCAGGGCTCGTGCTTTCCACCTCAATTCCCACGGCGTTCGGCGAACGCGGATTGGTGTTCGCCTGCGCTTTCGTCTTCATGCAAGTCGGCCGATCGATTTTCATGATCTGGGCCCTGCGACACCATAATCAGCCCAATTACAGGAATTTCCTGCGGATCACGATATGGCTCGTCATATCTGGTTCATTCTGGATCGCCGGCGGCTTTGCCGGACCAGAGAGCCGGCTTTTTCTTTGGACGATCGCTCTGGTGATCGAACTGCTCGGACCAGCGTTCGGTTTCTGGACACCGGGCCTGGGCTCATCATCGACCGCAGACTGGAATGTGGACGGCAATCATATGGCTGAGCGGGCCGCCCTTTTCATCATCATTGCACTGGGCGAATCCATCCTGGTCTCGGGTGCCACTTTTGCTGATCAGCAGTGGAATTTAATCTCCTTTTTGGCGTTTCTTACGACTTTCATCGCATCCGTCGCCATGTGGTTGATCTATTTCAACGTCGGTCAAACGGTGGCCCACCATAAGATTGCTGCCACGGACGATCCCGGCCGGATTGCCCGTGTGGCCTATACCTATGTTCATGTCTTACTCGTCGCTGGCATTATCGTTGTCGCGGTCTCAGACGAGCTCATTCTGGCGCGTCCGACAGGTCATTCGGAAGCTGCAACGATCTGGACATCGATTGGCGGAACAGCGCTCTATCTGGCTGGCAATCTTCTCTTCAAACGCTACATAGCCGGCAGAGTACCGATCTCGCATCTGGTCGGGCTTGGTCTATGCGGGGTACTTGCCTTTTTTGCTGCCGAGCTCTCGCCGCTCATGCTTGGTGCAATAACGACTGCGATTTTGATCATCGTAACCATCTGGGAATATTGGGGACGAGCGGAAGCGGATCACCCGGTTCGGTCGGAATGACGTACTGATATGCGTTCGGTTCTTGCTCAGCGGCAGGCGCGGCGCCCGGTGCGGCGCTGCATCAGGTCAAAATGGAAATGATCACGATGGAACCTGTCGTAGCCAGGGCCGAGAACAGTTGTGAAATAATCGCACGCGTCCGATCGCACCGAATTTAGCAGCCCGCGCTGGCGGAAGGCAAAGAAGCCCGGCTTCTGTATCTTGATATCGCGACCATTGTTGAGCGTGATCTTCGCGATATCGAGCGCGTTGCCTTTGGAATGTTCGGACATGCTTCGCCCGCGTTGGTTGCTCATGGTACGGCAGGAATAGCTCGACGCCTGGTGAATCGTGTTGATCCCGGAGAGATAACGAAGTCGAGTAGAAGGCGAGAGATCGCCCTTGACCCAGCGCGCAAATGCAAGCGTCATCTGACAGTTCAACGTGGCACTTGGCTTGAGTTTGATCCGCCCGCTCGAGAAACCACTGACTCTAAGCGGATGATCGATACGGCATACGCCTCCATCGTTGATCGGGTCGCGTTCCTGGAAGACAACGCCAAGCCGCTTCAGCTGGGTCCGGCAGGCGACCTCGCTTCCGGACATGGCATAAATGTTTTCACCCCGTGCTATCGGATCGCTCATGCCACCCGGATAACCATAGCTATCGTCCGGGGTTTCCTCGTTGATGACTGGATCTGGTTCCGGGACGGACAGTAACTGGGTATCCGGACTCGCATTTTGCTGATCGACCGGCGGTGCCGACGATGGCTGCAGCTCCTCGCTCACCATCTGTTCGCTCTCTGGTACAACCAGTCTCTGGGTGTCATCTGTTGCTACCTGCCGGTTCTCTTCACTGGCTAGGGATTGCTCAGCTACAGTCGCATCCGTACTGCTCCCGACGTCAGCCATTGGGCGTCTAACCTCGCCCATGCCGCAAGCACTGAGCGCCGTGCATGAACACAGAACCATGATCGTTGAGATGCGCTTCAAGCGCCTAGCGGACGACAACGCAAAACTCATGTCACCACATCCCCTTGCCTGATGCAGCTAAAACTAGTGACAAATTGTAAAGGAAAGGTCAGCGTCGGCTTTAAGGCCTGCGTCAGAAATGCGGCGCGCGCGATTGAGGCTTGATTTCATTACATGTGGCAATGCAATTAGGCCGAATTACAGTTTCCCTTTCCTCCCAAAAGAGCCAATGATGCCAACCCTGCTTTCCCCCTCCATCATGCCGATCCTGCTGCTCATAGTGTCGAACGTGTTCATGACCTTCGCCTGGTATGGTCATCTGAAGTACCCCGCTGCCCCTTTGATCCCGGTAGTCTTCGGCAGTTGGGGTATCGCGCTCGTTGAATATTGGTTTGCGATCCCTGCAAACCGCATTGGACATGCGGTCTATTCGTACGGCTGAGCTGAAAACCATGCAGGAGGTGATCACACTGGTGGTCTTCAGCGTGTTCTCTGTCCTTTACCTGAAGGAATCATTCACCTGGCAGCATGTGGCGGGGTTCGTCCTGATAGCCGGTGGGGCAACGTTGATTTTCAAGGCCTGACGTCGGCCCGGCCGCGCAGAGCCGGAACAAGCTCGACCGTAATCATTGCAACGAAGATGAGGGCGCAGCCAACCGCCCCCTGGATCGACATGCGTTCTCCAAGAATTAGGGCGCCAAAAAGCGCGGCGAAGAGCGCCTCGGAAGACAACATGATTGCGGCTTGCGGTGCGGTTGTGAAACGCTGACCGACGGCCTGCAGGGTGAAGGCAATTCCGGAAGAGAAGATACCGGCAAAGAGGATCTCTGGTGCGGCCGCCAGCATTGAAAAGACTTCGGTGCGCTCTGTCCCTAGCGCGATGATCAGGCCGAGGACACCGCATACGACAAATTGCACGAGTGCAAGCATGATCGGCCTGCCGCTCCTGATTGCAATGCGATTGACGAAAATGATTTGAAGCGCCCAGAATGCAGCACAGGCAACTGTCAACCAGTCGCCGATCGCCAATCCATCAAGCTGGCCGCCGGACAACAAATAAATACCTGCAAGCGCCGTCATCGCGCAGGGCCACACCACAGGGTGGGGCCACTGCCAGAACAGCAGGACGGCCAGGAATGGCACCATCACGACATAAAGCCCGGTTAGGAAGCCTGAGTTGGTAACCGACGTTGTCATTATGCCGATTTGCTGGAGCGCTGCGCCGGAAAAAAGCAGCACGCCGATGAAGAAAAATCCGTAATAGTCTGAGCGTGTCAGCTTTTCGCGCGCATTTTTTTCTTCGCGGACTGCGAAGGGGAGGACGGTCAGAGCCGCCAAGAGGAATCGGACGGCAACAAACATAAAGGGGCCAACACTACTCATGGCGCTGGATTGCGCGACAAAACCGAGGCCCCAGATGGCTCCAGCAGCAAGCAGCAAAATATTGGCACGGCCATGCGTCATGATCGATTCTCCCGCGGTTACCCGGTCCCGCCGCGGCGAATCTCTAATGGCTGCGACACACAGCGGCAAGCGAGAATCAGGTCTGAGGCGCACGGGTCAGCCGGATGATTTCTCCATTGCTTTCATCGGTGAGGAGGTAGACTGAGCCGTCAGGTGCGACCCGAACATCGCGGATACGCCCAAACTCGCCGTCGAAAATCCTCTCCTCGCCCCTGATGACGCCTTTTTCATCGCGGTCGAGGCGCGATAGCAATTCGAATTTGAGTGATCCGACAAGGAGGTCGCCTTTCCATTCGGGAAACATTGCCCCCTCATACACTGCGGCCCCCGAGGGCGCGATCGACGGGTCCCAGTAGTAGATTGGCTGCTCATAACCTGCGGCCGCGGTGCCCTTACCGATCTTCGCGCCCGAGTAGTCCTTGCCGTACGTTATCACTGGCCAGCCATAATTCTTTCCGGCCTGCGGCTGGTTAACCTCGTCGCCGCCCATTGCGCCATGTTCTACCGTCCAAAGTGATTGCGTGACGGGATCCCAAAATGCGCCTTGCGGGTTACGGTGGCCTTTGGACCAGAGCTCCGGGAGGCCCCGCTTTCCATCGGCAAATGGATTGTCGGCGGGAATGGAGCCATCCGCATTGATGCGGAGCACAGAACCTGCATGATCCCTGAAATCCTGTGCACGCCGTTGCTCGCCCCTTTCACCCATGGTGACGAACAATTTGCCGTCGGGCGCCACGACGATGCGCGAGCCGAAATGCTGTTCTCTCCGGCTTTTCCTGTTCATCGACACGAGCACGGATAAATCTTCAAGTGCTGCGCCATTCTGGTCGCGGACAAGTTTGGCGCTCGCCAATGCCGTTCCGGCTCCCCCCTTGCCGGGTTGTGAATAGGTAAAATAAATTCTGCCGCTTGTGGGAAAGTCGGGGGCAAGTACAACGTCGAGCAAGCCGCCCTGACCCATGACTGCGACCTTGGGTAGGTTAGCGATTGGTTCCGAAACTTTGCCGTTGATGATGATGCGCATGTTACCGACGCGTTCGGTCACGAGGAGCGCGCCATCTGGCAGAAAGGCAAGGCTCCACGGATGGTTGAGATTGCCTGCAACTCTTTCCGTCGAAACAATTACTTCTTCGGTTTTGAAATCCTTCGCGGAAGCAGCAACGCAAGAAGCGGCAAGCAGGGTGAAGACGCTGGTGAAAAAGGCTCTGAGTTCCGTATTCATTAATGGCTATCCTTTTGTAGTTCGGCAATCGATGCCGTATTTTGCGCACAATCCGCTTATCCGTCGTCTCACAGTGATGTGAATTGTGGCTCGGCTCCGCCAGTCGGCTAAGAACAAGCCGTGAGTTGCGACATTTTCCACTTTCTTCGTGAAATTGCCCGAAACAGTGCTATATTAAGGCACGGATGACTGAACGGTTCCGAAGTTTGAGCTTCGGTGACCGTTTTCTTTTTGTGCCACGCGGCCACCCAAAAGGGCGCCGTTCGGTACTGACTACGAAAGGAGAGGGCATGGAAAAGGTCCCGATGACACAGGCTGGGTTTGATAAGCTCAAGGAAGAATTGCGCTGGCGCCAACAGGAAGAGCGGCCGCGCATCATCCAGGCAATTTCGGAAGCGCGCGCCCATGGCGACCTTTCGGAAAATGCCGAGTATCATGCCGCCAAGGAAGCGCAGAGCCATAATGAAGGCCGCGTGGGCGAGCTCGAGGATTATACTGCTCGCGCCGAAATCATCGATATTTCAAAGCTTTCAGGCGACAAGATTAAGTTTGGCGCCACGATTCATCTGATCGACGAGGATACCGAAGAGAAGCGGATCTATCAGATTGTTGGCGATCAGGAGGCTGACCCGAAAGCCGGACGCATTTCCATTTCATCGCCGATTGCGCGTGCGTTGATCGGTAAGAGCGAAGGTGAGACGATCGAGGTCAACGCACCTGGTGGTGCCCGGTCTTACGAAATCATCGGCTTCAGATTCGTCTGAACCGGTGTCTGCCAATAGCGTGAGCAGCGTCGAAGTGATCGCTCCGAATTTCAAGCGAAAGCTTTCCGGAGTCACTTCGACGATCATTCAACTCATTCCGCTGCAGCGGGCCAATGGCCTCAATATTGTCACCATGGGCCCTGGATTGCCTGCGGCGCTGCCGAGTATTGGTTGGACCTCGCTTCCAGCTCTTTGGTTCAAGCCGAGCACCAGACCATTTCGCATCTGGCACGCGCGCCGCAACAATGAAATGATTGCCGGCATTCTCATGCGCTCGGTATTGCGCATGAGGCTGAAGCTGTTGTTCACTTCGGCTGCGCAACGGGACCACAAGCCTTTCACTAAATGGCTGATCCGGCAAATGAACGCGGTGATTGCCACGAGCGGTAAGTCTGGCAGTTTCCTGAAAGTGCCTCACACCGTCATCATGCACGGTGTCGATACCGAGCTGTTTCATCCGCCGCAGGACGATCAGGACAGTTTTGCAGCCTCGGGCCTCCCGGGACAATTTCTGGTTGGCTGTTCTGGGCGCATCCGGCCATCGAAGGGTACGGACCTCTTCGTTGATGCCATGATCAATTTGTTGCCGCAGTACCCGCAATGGACAGCGGTCATGACTGGCCGCACCACTTCGGAATACAAGGGTTTTGAACAGGCACTCCGCGAAAAGATTGCGCGAGCGGGGCTCGCGGACCGCATCCTGTTCCTCGGAGAGGTGCCCGATGTCCGTCTCTGGTATCGCAGGATGACCCTTTACGTAGCGCCGTCGCGCAATGAAGGGTTCGGCTTGACGCCGCTCGAAGCCATGGCGTCGCAGACTGCCGTCGTAGCAAGCGATGCCGGTGCCTATGCCGAGATGGTCGAGGCTGGAACAGGAACTGTCGTTACCGCCGGCGATGGCGCTGCGCTAGAGGCGGCGATTGCGCCCTACCTTGCAGATCCAGCAATGTGCCAAAACGCTGGCAGATCGGCGCTTGTCCATGTCCGGGAACAGTTTCCGTTGCAAAAGGAAGCCGTCAAAATCCTCGAAGTCTACGAGAACCTGTTTGAAAGCGGATCGAAGCCGTGACGGTTGCGGCTTTCATCATCCATCTTAAACGCGCGACGAAGCGCGGGGAGCATGTTCGCGGATTGATCGGGCGTTTGCCAGTCAAGGCAGAGATCATCGATGCCGTTGACGCGCTGGACATGAGTGATGACGAGGTGTGGGCCGTCTATACCCGTTCGCTGCACAGCCCTTATTATCCATTTGCGCTGCGGGTATCCGAAATCGCCTGCTTTCTGTCGCATCGCAAAGCCTGGCAGGCGATCGTTGACCGCAATCTCGATGTCGGGCTCATCATCGAGGACGATGTCGATGTGGACGATGCGGCTTTTGCCACACAGCTGAGGCTGGCGATGGATATCGTACAGCCAAGCGACTACATCCGCTTTCCGCGCTGGCCCCGAGGTGAAAAGGGGCCAGAAGTTGCGCGGGCAGGCACGAACAGCCTTATGGAGCCGGCATTGCCAGGCCTCGGGATGCAGATGCAACTCGTCGGACGTAATGCGGCAATCGCGCTGCTTGCGGCGACCACACGTTTCGACCGGCCCGTCGATACGACAATCCAGATGCGCTGGTTGCACCCGATCCGGATACTCTCAGCACGCCCGATCACCATTCGCGAGATTGATTTCAATCTCGGTGGGACGGTGGTCCAGGGCAAGAACAAAACGGTTTTGGCGAGGTTGAGCCGGGAGATCCTGCGGCCTTATTACCGCGTGAGCCTGTATTTCCACAATCTGATACGCAAACGTTCTAGAGCACCATCAGGGGTTCATTCTTGACAGACCGGATGGTCAGCGATGTGCGCACGGAATCGACATTCGGCGTCGACGTCAATTGCTCGATAACGAAATTCTGGAAGATACTGAGATCGCTGGCGACGCAGTGGAGCAGAAAATCCGACTCGCCCGATACCATCCAGGCACGGCGGACCAAAATCCAGTCTCGTGTTTTTTCTGCGAAGCTTTTCAGATCGGCATCCGATTGGCGATGCAGACGGATCATGCAAAAGGCAACAATATCCTGACCCAGGATCGATCCGTTGAGAATTGCCCGATAACCCTGAATGACACCACTCTCTTCCAGCTTGCGCACCCGGCGCAGGCAGGGAGGCGCCGAAATACCGACGCGTTCGGCCAGTTCCACATTGGTGATCCGGCCATTATCCTGCAGCTGTTTCAGGATTTTCCAGTCGATCGCATCGAGATCCGCCTTCAAAGGCATATTCTATCCTGTCCCAAGAGAATTGTGGTCACCATAGGCGATTCCCCGCGCTGTGTAATCACATCCAGCGCCGGTTGCAAACAGGTTCAACACCGGACGATGCATACGAAGAATATGAGAACCCCACACCGCAGTTTTGACATCTGATGCGTCATAACCTGTTCTGGCAGACGGTACAACGCGCTGGGGACCCGCAATCCAACGTACAAGCTGTGGCTAACGCGCCTATGTTGTGCACAGACCTTGCAACAAAGGGGTCTGAACCACTACTTTATGGCGGTTGAAAGCGAACCCCGGTTTATGCCACCTATCGTGTCTCGAACCGACATTAATTCAAGGTCTTGTTATGTCACAGCGCCATGTGCCCGTTCTTATCATCGGTTCCGGTCCTGCTGGTTACACCGCGGCGATCTATGCGGCCCGCGCAAACCTGAAACCCGTTATCGTGGCTGGCCTGCAGCAGGGTGGTCAGCTGATGATCACGACCGATGTGGAAAATTATCCGGGCTATGCCGATACGGTTCAAGGGCCCTGGATGATGGATCAGATGCGTATCCAGGCCGAGCATGTCGGCGCCGAGATCGTGCATGACATCATCACCGAGGTCGATTTGTCCGTCCATCCGTTCCGCCTCGTTGGTGATGGCGGTACACTATACACGTGTGACGCGCTCATTATCGCTACCGGCGCGCAGGCAAAATGGCTCGGCATTCCGACGGAACAGGCGTTCATGGGCTTCGGCGTATCTGCCTGTGCTACATGCGATGGTTTCTTTTATCGCGACAAGGATGTTGTGGTTATCGGCGGCGGCAATACCGCGGTGGAAGAAGCACTTTACCTTGCCAATCTGGCTAAATCGGTCACGGTCGTGCATCGTCGCGATCACTTCCGTGCAGAAAAAATCCTGCAGGACCGTCTTTTCAGAAAAGAGAATATCAAGGTCATTTGGGACAATGTTGTCGACGAGATCACCGGTACGGCAGCCAAAGCGCCGCTTCCAGCGTCAGTGTCCGGCGTGCGGCTGAAGAATGTCAAGACGGGCGAGACGACAGATCTGGCTACAGATGGTGTTTTCGTGGCCATCGGCCATGCACCGGCCGTCGAGCTCTTTAAGGGGAAACTCAAGCATAAGCCGAATGGTTATCTCTGGACTGCGGCAGACTCAACCGCAACCGACGTCCCTGGCGTCTTTGCTGCGGGCGATGTCACTGACGATGTCTATCGTCAGGCGGTCACAGCGGCCGGAATGGGCTGCATGGCGGCTCTGGAAGCCGAACGTTGGCTTGCTGCCCAGGAACCAGTACGCGAAGCTGCTGAATAGCAGCCAATAATTGGAGCTGACCACGATATGCGTGGTCAGAACGGGGAGAAACTGCGCGATGTCGCTTGATTGGGACAAGCTGCGAATATTTCATGCTGCTGCGGAGGCGGGGTCATTCACCCATGCCGCTGAGACGCTGCATTTGTCGCAATCCGCCATTTCCCGTCAGGTCAGTGCACTTGAGCAGGACGTCGGCGTTCCATTGTTTCATCGCCACGCCCGCGGCCTTATCCTCACAGAGCAGGGCGAGGTTCTCTACCGCACTGCGCATGAAGTGCTGATGAAGCTCGAAAATGTCCGCTCGCGTCTCACCGAGAGCAAGGACAGGCCATCCGGAAAATTGCGCGTCACCACAACGGTCGGCCTCGGTTCGGGCTGGCTGATCGAGCGCGTGCAGGAGTTCATAGAACTCTATCCGGAAGTGCAACTGCAGCTGCTCCTTGACAATGAAGAGCTTGATCTGACGATGCGCCACGCGGACTGTGCTATTCGGCTGCGTCAGCCACAACAACCAGATCTGATCCAACGTCGGCTCTTTACCGTGCACATGCACGTCTATGCGTCGCCTGCCTATATTGCCAAATATGGCAAGATCGAAAGCATCGAAGAGATCAACTCGCATCGCATCGTCAGTTTTGGCGAACCCGCGCCCTCTTACCTTACCAATCTCAACTGGTTGGAGGTGATCGGCCGGTCGGACGGCAATTTGCGGCCGGCAGTCCTGCAGATCAACAATCTCCTCTCGATCAAGCGGGCGATCCAGAAGGGTGTCGGTCTCGGGGTGCTGCCGGACTACATGGTGGAGAAGGATTCAACGCTGGTCCGGCTGCTACCCGAGATGGAACTGCCGTCGTTCGATACGTTCTTCTGCTATCCGGAAGGAATCAAGAACGCTGCCAAACTGCATGTGTTTCGAGATTTTCTTTTCTCGAAAGCGCGCACCTGGTCGTATTAAGCGCTCTGATTGGCCGTTTATCGAAAAGTTTTTCTTTCCAACGAAGCGCTTGCTGGCAGCATAAATTTATCCATTCTGCCTATGCCGCTGATGAACATTCCAATATTTCAAGGAAATCAGCTGCTATGCGTGGCGTGCATGGGTGCGTTGCACAAATGAGTGTTGCGATAAACGGCCAAAACCCTCATATCCACATCACTTGCCGGTGCGTCTCCTCCTCCCATTGCGCGCCCGCAAGTGTTCCCCTCTGGAGGTTTCGCCGGAAACGGCATCCCTTCAAAACTTAAGGCCGGGCATTTGTCCGGCCTCTTTTCTTTTCAGGGGTAAGTTCACAGCACATCATCGATAGAGCGGTTCGCTCTCGAGTCCCCTATACAACGACGCGACCTGTTCGCCGTAGCCGTTAAACAACAGAGTCGGCACCGTCTCTCCCGTATGCAGTACACGTTCCTGTGCCTGGCTCCAGCGCGGATGCGCAACCTCGGGGTTAACATTGGCCCAGAAGCCGTATTCGTTCGAAGCCAAACCCTCCCAGAAGCTTACGGGGCGTTCATCAGTAAAGGTGATTTTGCGGATCGATTTCACCGACTTAAACCCGTATTTCCAGGGCAAGGCGAGCCGTATGGGCGCGCCGAACTGGTTGAGCAGCGGTTTGCCGTAGGCTCCGGTGACGATGAACGCCAGCTCGTTGGCGGCTTCTGCCATCGTCACGCCTTCGACGTAAGGCCAAGTATAGAGGAAGCCGTTCTGGCCGCTTGCCATCGAAGGATCATTGAACGTCTCGAAGCGAATGTATTTTGCGGATGCTGTTGGTTTGGCAAGTTCAACAAGTTTTGCCAGGGAGAAGCCGGTCCAGGGTACTGTCATTGACCAGGCCTCGACACAACGATGGCGATAGAGCCGCTCCTCCAGCGGAATTTTTGTTTCGAGATCCGCAAAGGCTATCGTGAAGGGCATGTCCACCATCCCGTCGATCTCGATGTCCCAGGGGTTGGTAATCAGTGTCTGCGCTTCCGTCCAGATGTCCTTGTCGCCGCCGAACTCATAGAAATTGTTGTATTTCGAATTGATTTCTTCGGGAGTGAGGCTGCGGTCCAGCTTGTAGGCCTCATTTCGCTTTGCTGGGTAGAGGGCCGGATTGCCGGCGGGTTTGCGCCCTGTGTCCGCGTGCGCCAACGCTGGCAGAATTGGAGAGGTCGCGACCGCCAGCGCACCCAAGCCCCAGCCCTTTAGGATCGTACGCCGATTGAGGAATACGTCTTCAGGTGTGGCCAGCGCTTCGGGAAGCGCCCAGCGGGGCTTTCGGTGTATTGCAGTCATGATCATTCCTTGCGTGCGTCTTTCGACCGAACCTACCCAGTTTTCGATAACTGGTGTCACACAATGCCGTGAAATTGGAGACGTGCAAAAACAAAGGGCCACAACGGACCCCCAATTCTTGCCGGTTCTCTGGCCTCAGCGAAGGTTGGCGCAGAAGCGCTGGATGCGCTTGCCCGCTTCTTCGAGATTGGCATCGGACGTGGCGTAGGAGATGCGGAAATTCGGTCCAAGACCGAATGCTGAACCGTGCACCGCCGCGACGGCTTCGGTCGCGAGCAGTTCGCTCACAAAATCCTCGTCCGTTGCAATGACCTTGCCGGACGGGGCGGTCTTGCCGATTGCTGCTGCGCAGGACGGATAGACGTAAAAGGCGCCTTCCGGCTTCGGGCATTCCAGGAAATTTGTCTGGTTAAGCATCGAGACAATGAGATCGCGACGTGCTTCGAATGCCTTTTTGAAGACCGTCAGGTGGGCCTGCGTGCCATCGAGGGCTTCCACTGCCGCCCATTGCGAGATCGAGCTTGTACCGGAGGTCTGTTGACCCTGGACCATGTCCATGGCCTTGATCAGCTCCAGCGGGCCAGCAGCGTAGCCGATACGCCAACCGGTCATGGCGTAGGCCTTCGATACGCCGTTCATGGTGAGCGTGCGATTATAAAGATTAGGTTCAACCTGTGCGGGCGTCACGAACTTGAAATCGCCATACGTCAGATGCTCGTACATGTCGTCGGTCAAAACCCAGACATGCGGATGACGCATGAGGACATCGGTGAGCTTCTTCATCTCGTCCCAGCTGTAGGCAGCTCCGGATGGGTTTGAGGGCGAGTTCATGATGATCCATTTGGTCTTCGGGGTGATGACCCTTTCCAGATCCTCCGGCTGCAGCTTGAACTCGTTCTCCTGTATGGCCGAAACGATGACGGGTGTGCCGCCGCACAATGCGACCATTTCAGGGTAGCTCACCCAATATGGAGCGACGCAGATCACTTCATCCCCCGGGTTCAGTGTGGCGAGCAACGCATTATAAATGACGTGCTTGCCCCCGGTTCCGACGATGACCTGGTTCGACTTGTATTCGAGCTCGTTCTCACGCTTGAACTTGCGCACGATGGCCTCGCGCAACTGCGGGATGCCGGCGACGGGTGTATATTTGGTCTCGCCGCGGCGGATAGCGGCGATAGCAGCTTCCTTGACGTTGTCGGGCGTATCAAAATCCGGCTCGCCGACGGAAAGCGATATGACATCCCGGCCCTCGGCTTTCAGATCGCGCGCTTTCTGGGTGATCGCAATGGTTGCGGAAGTCTTCACACGGGAAAGGGCGTCTGCGAGGAATGCCATGGTATCGTTCTCCAGTAGCGAGGGTTTGATGACCGGTAGACGGTTTGCGGGCCTGCTATGTCGCAACGGCCGCGGAATCGCAAGCGAAAGCATGCCGGTGGGTCTTCACATCATGCACTTTCTGTGCAGGGTGTGGCATGGATCATGCAAACATCAGCGACGTTTGCATGATCCTTCAATCAAAATGATTGGACACAGATGGAAGTAGCGGGAATATTCGCCCGCCACAGGAGACGAGTACCATGCCAAAACTCTATTCGCAGATTGAATCCGGGAATTGCTACAAGCCTCGGCTTTTAATGGCAAAACTTGCTTTGCCTTTCGAACACATCGCCATTTCTTCGGTCGATGGTTCCACGCGCAAACCGGAGTTTCTGGCGAAGAATCCGAATGGAAAGGTGCCCCTGCTTGAGCTTGACGATGGCAGGCTGCTGGCGGAATCCAATGCCATCCTTCTGCATCTTGCGGAGGGGAGCCGGTTCATTCCCGGGGACGCCTATGAGCGGGCATTGATGTACCAATGGCTGTTCTTCGAGCAATATACTCACGAGCCCAACATCGCGGTCAGGAAAGCCTTGCTGGTTTATCCGGAGCGCGCCAAGGATGCGACCCCGGAGCGGATGGCAGCCACGCTGGAAGGCGGCAACAAGGCGCTGCTAGTCATGGAGAGCCAGTTGCAGAAGACGCCTTACTTCACCGGGAGCAACATTAGTGTCGCCGACATTGCGCTCTATGCTTACACGCATGAGGCGAATCGCGGCGGTTATGACCTCTCCGCCTATCCCTCGGTGTCGAAATGGTTAAACCGAGTTGCCGGGGATGAGGGCCACGTTCCCATCAGCTGGCTGCCGGATTGATCTGGCTAAGATTGTGCTTGAGGCCGGTTAGAGATTGATTCCTGCAAGCAGCTTAACTTATTGATATCAAATAAAAAAGGCGGGATAAATCCCGCCTTTTCAAATTCATGTGCGTTCAGAAATCCGACGATTCCCGTTATGCGGTTATCAGCCGGCAACGCTGAGGTTGTCAGCAGACGACTTGCCCGAACGACGGTCCTGTACGATCTCGTAGTTGACCTTCTGGCCATCATTGAGACCGCGCAGACCTGCGCGTTCAACAGCGGAGATATGGACGAAAACGTCTGCACCACCAGTATCAGGCTGGATGAAGCCGTAGCCCTTAGTGCTGTTGAACCATTTCACTGTTCCCGAAGCCATGGGAAGTTCCTTTCAGATGTATAAGACAGGCAGCATGCACATATGCGGCCCAAGGGAATCGAACCTATGCAATGGAGTTCATCAGGAAGCGCAACGGGTTACGCAGGTCGCAAAGTCACTCGACCGATAAAATCGATGCCGGATACATATGACAGAATTTGCGCCAAAACAAGCCGTATTCAATTGCGGTTATCTTTGAGGCTCGCTGTCACGGGTTGTACGAGCAAATTTTGGCTTTACATTCTCTCTAGAATTTCAGCGCACAACCCGACGTGTTTTAAGATTAAATAGTAAGTGAACAGGCCGAATCGCGGCCGTCCACGGGGGGAACTCATGGCGGAGCAGAAAAAAAACCGATCCACAGCCACCTCCGTCGCAGGCGAAGTGGAAGCAAGTCTTCTCTCCCAACTACGCGTCATTGGCGACATTTATTGGATCTCGCCGGTTCGCAACCGACTCATTCTGATGATTCTCGGCGTGTTCAGCATCATTATCGTGACCTCCGCGGGCCAAGTCCTGCTGAATCGCTGGAACGTCCCATTTTACGATGCGCTGTCCAGACGAGATTTCCCCGCCTTCGTCGACCAGCTGATGGTTTTCTTCGCGATAGCATCGGTGCTTTTGGTTCTCAATGTTGCCCAGACATGGCTCAATCAGATGACGCGCCTGAAACTGCGCGAAGGATTGACGCGGGATCTGGTCGGTGAATGGCTGCAGCCTCGGCGAGCATTCAAGCTGTCTAATTCCGGCCCCATCGGCGTCAATCCTGACCAGCGGCTACACGAAGATGCGCGGCATCTTTCGGAAATGTCGACGGACCTGGGATTCGGTTTGTTACAGGCCTCGATCCTGTTGATCAGTTTCGTTGGCGTTCTGTGGACGTTCTCGAGCGGCTTCGTGTTCAACGTCTATGGTTATAGTTTCTCCATCCCAGGCTATATGGTCTGGGCAGCCTTTATTTACGCTGCCTCCGCTTCCTGGCTGAGTTGGCTGGTTGGCCGAAAGCTGATCAAATACAACGCGGATCGCTACCAAAAGGAGTCCGAGCTGCGCTTTTCGCTCATGCGGGTTAATGAGCACATCGATGCAATCTCGCTCTATCGAGGAGAGGCGGACGAGAACCGCCGGATTGGCTTTGATATTGACAGCCTCCTTGCTGCGATCCGCTTGCTTGTGACAGCGCTGACGCAACTCACCTGGGTCACGTCCGGTTATGGCTGGATCACCATTGTTGCGCCCATTCTCGTGGCGGCACCCGTGTACTTTGCCGGGAATTTGTCATTTGGCGGGTTGATGGCGGCGGTCGGGGCCTTCAATCAGGTGCATGATGCGCTGAAATGGTTTGTCAATAATTTTGGCGCCATTGCCGACTGGCGTGCGACGCTTCTACGCGTAACGTCCTTCCGGCAGGCTGTGCAAGCGACCGATATCAGGAACAGTGTGGACCAACGGATCAAGTTCGCGGAATCTGACTCGAACGAGATCCGGCTCGATTCGCTTAAAATCACCGCACCCCGGGCGACAGTCCGTTTGAAGGAAAAGCAGGCTGTCGTGAAGGAAGGAGAGCGGGTTCTGATCACGAGCGAACCGGGGATCGATCGCACATTGCTGTTCCGCGCGATCGCGGGCCTTTGGCCATGGGGAGCAGGAACCGTCAGTCTGCCTGCAGACGCAAACATTATATTCATGCCGCGACTGCCCTATTTCCCGCCGGGCACCTTGCGTGAGGCCATGTCCTACCCGGTTGGCAAGGAAGGGTTCTCGGACGAGGAACTCATCTCAGCGCTGCATGAGCTTGGGCTGACCCGTCTTGAGTCGATGCTCGATTTCCGGGCGCGCTGGGACAGGGAGCTGAGCGACGACGAACAGAAGTCGCTGGCCTTCGCCCGGCTCAAACTGCATAAGCCGAACTGGGTGGTGATTGATGAGGCGCTTGATGGGATGGAAGCCGACGCCCATGACCGGGTCATGTCGGTTCTTCGCAATCACCTCAGCAAATCAACGGTGGTGCATATCGGACGCGAAGACAAAGGCGACCATGTCTTCGCCAAGGTGTTGCATTTTGTTAGTGATCCCTCGGGACATGGATTGGAGGAAGAGGGGTTAGAAGGGGTCTAAGATCCTTCCCTTCCTGCACAAGAAACAAGGAGCCCCGATAGATGAGGCACCTGTGTTTCAATGCCTCACACGAAATAATCCTGCAGCGGCCGAACTTCCAACGATCCGGCTTTCAGTGCCGCGATGGCTTCCGCCACCGCATCGGCTCCGGACAGTGTCGTATAGTAGGGGACCTTCTGCATCAGCGTGGCACGGCGCAGCGACTTCGAATCCGAGATCGCCTTGGCGCTGTCGGTGGTATTGAACACCAATTGCACTTGGCGGTTACGAATTGCGTCCTCGACATGCGGACGCCCCTCCTGGACCTTATTGATCTTCTGCGCTTCGACGCCGTTTTCTCCAAGAAAGCGCGCGGTGCCTCCGGTCGCAAGAATCTTGAAGCCAAGGCCGGCCAGCCGCTTGACCGAGGGTAGTATCCCCGGTTTGTCCTCGTCGCGGACGGAGACGAAGAGAGTGCCATCGCGCGGGAGATCGACACCGGCGCCCAGCTGCGCCTTGGCGAAAGCTAGAGCATAGTCGTAATCCAGACCCATGACCTCTCCGGTGGAACGCATTTCCGGTCCAAGCAGCGTATCGACACCTGGGAAGCGTGCAAATGGGAATACGGCCTCTTTCACGGCGATATGCTGGCGTCCGGTGGTTGACGGTTTACCGCCGTAGTTGGCAAGTGCGCCATCCAGAGTTTCGCCGGCCATGATGCGCGCCGCGACTTTAGCGATGGGTGTGCCTATGGTCTTGGCGACGAATGGCACCGTACGCGAGGCGCGCGGGTTGACTTCGAGCACGTAGATCGTGTCGTTCTTGATGGCGTACTGCACATTCATGAGACCGATGACGTTCAGCGATTTTGCGAGCGCAGCGGTTTGCTTTTCGAGCTCGGCGACTGTTTCCGCAGAGAGAGAGTGAACCGGCAGAGAGCATGCGCTGTCACCTGAATGGATTCCCGCTTCCTCAATGTGTTCCATGATACCCGAAATCCAGGTGTTCTTGCCATCGCACAGGCAGTCCACATCGACCTCGGTTGCTTCGGTCAGGTAGCGATCGAACAGCAGCGGATTCTTGCCGAGCAAGGTGTTGATCTGGCCGGTCTTGTCGTTCGGGTATTTCTGTTTGATGTCTTCCGGCACGAGTTCCGGAACCGTGTCGAGCAGATAGCTTTGCAGGCCGCGTTCATCGTGGATGATCTGCATGGCGCGGCCACCAAGAACATAGGACGGACGAACGACAAGCGGGAAGCCCAGTTCGCCGGCAATCGTACGTGCCTGTTCGACCGAATATGCGATGCCGTTCTTCGGCTGGGTGAGATCGAGCTTGATCAGCAGTTTCTGGAACCGGTCACGATCTTCGGCAAGATCAATGGCGTCGGGCGAGGTGCCGAGGATCGGGATGCCGGCTTTCTCAAGGGCATCGGCGAGCTTCAACGGCGTCTGCCCGCCAAATTGCACGATGACGCCGTGCAGGGTTCCGGCAGTCTGTTCGGTGCGCAGGATCTCCAGGACGTCTTCGGCAGTCAGCGGCTCGAAGTAAAGCCGGTCCGACGTGTCGTAGTCGGTTGAGACCGTTTCCGGATTGCAGTTGATCATGATGGCCTCATAACCCGCATCACGCAGGGCAAAGGCGGCATGGCAGCAGCAATAATCGAACTCGATGCCCTGACCAATGCGGTTAGGACCGCCACCGAGGATGACCACCTTCTTAGCGTCGGAGACCTGTGCCTCGGATGCGAGCGCTCCGGCGAAGGGAACTTCATAGGTCGAGTACATGTAGGCTGTCGGGGAGGCGAACTCAGCGGCGCAGGTATCGATCCGCTTGAAGACAGGATGAACGTCGAGCTTGTTGCGCAGCTTGGTAACCTCGCTGGCGTCGATCTTTGCAAGGCTGGCAAGACGCGCATCGGAGAAACCCATTCCTTTCAGCATGCGCAGGTTCTGGGCATCCTGTGGCAGTCCATGCTCGCGTACGCGCTCTTCCGTGGCGACGATCTCGGCCATCTGATCGAGGAACCAAGGATCGATCTTGCATCCTTCGTGGACTTCCTCCACAGAAAGGCCAAGGCGCAGCGCCTGGCCGACCATGCGGAGGCGGTCGGGTGTCGGCGTGCCGATGGCCGCGCGGATGGCATTGTTGTCATTGCCTTCGCCGAGACCAGGAATTGCGATCTCGTCAAGGCCGGTAAGGCCGGTTTCAAGGCCGCGCAACGCCTTCTGCAGGGATTCTTTGAACGTCCGGCCGATGGCCATGACTTCACCGACTGACTTCATGGCGGTGGTCAGTGTCGGTTCGGCGCCTGGGAATTTCTCGAAAGCGAAACGGGGGATCTTGGTAACAACGTAGTCGATGGAAGGCTCGAAGGAGGCGGGTGTCGCGCCGCCGGTGATGTCGTTTTCAAGTTCATCGAGCGTATAGCCGACAGCGAGTTTCGCCGCAACCTTGGCAATGGGGAAGCCTGTTGCTTTCGAGGCCAGCGCCGAAGAGCGCGATACGCGCGGGTTCATCTCGATGACAATGAGGCGGCCATTCTCGGGGTTGACCGCAAACTGCACGTTTGACCCGCCGGTCTCGACGCCGATCTCGCGCAATACCGCGATCGAGGCGTTGCGCATGATCTGGTATTCCTTGTCCGTCAAGGTAAGGGCAGGCGCGACGGTGATCGAGTCGCCTGTATGTACGCCCATCGGGTCGACGTTCTCGATCGAGCAGATGATGATGCAATTGTCCGCCTTGTCGCGGACCACTTCCATCTCATACTCTTTCCAGCCGAGGACGGATTCTTCGATCAGAACCTCTGTCGTAGGCGAAGCATCAAGGCCGCTTCCGATGATCTCATAGAATTCCGCGCGGTTGTAGGCAATGCCGCCACCGGTACCGCCCATGGTGAAGGAGGGGCGAATGATTGCCGGCAGGCCAACATGATCGAGCGCCGCGCCTGCCATCCCCAGGGCATGGGCGACATAGCGCTGCTTGCGGTCACCTTCGCCGAGCTGCCATTCCGTTTCCAGCTTGTCCAAGGCAGTATCGAGCTCCGCGCCGGAATACTTGGCCTTTACTGCTTCGCGCTGTTCCTTGTGCAGCCTGCGGTCGAGATCCTTGACCTCGGTGGCATTGGCCAGCATCGACCTTGGTGTCTCGAGACCAATCTTGGACATTGCCTCGCGGAAGAGAGCGCGGTCCTCGGCCTTGTCGATAGCTTCTGCGTTGGCGCCGATCATTTCGACATTGTAACGGTCGAGAACACCCATGCGGCGCAGCGACAGGGCAGTATTCAGAGCGGTTTGGCCGCCCATAGTCGGCAGCAGTGCATCTGGGCGTTCCTTGGCGATGATCTTGGCCACAACTTCCGGAGTGATGGGCTCGATATAGGTTGCGTCAGCCAGTTCCGGATCGGTCATGATCGTTGCCGGATTGGAGTTGACCAGGATGACGCGATAGCCCTCTTCCTTGAGCGCCTTACAGGCCTGCGTGCCGGAGTAATCGAATTCGCATGCCTGACCGATGATGATCGGTCCAGCGCCGATGATCAGAATAGATTTGATGTCGGTGCGTTTTGGCATGGTACGTTCCTTGTCATAGCGTCTGCACAAAAAACCGCACGGTTATGACCGTACGGGCAGGCACATAGTTCCAAATGCGAGGCTAAGGCTGCCTTATAGGCAAAGCAATCGCATTGCGTAACCCCAAAAACGCGCAATTTCACGCTTTTTCGCGGGAGTTTTCATCGCATCGGCTGCGTTGTCTTCGCCATGCATTAATCAGCCACGAAAATTGATGCTCAATCCTTTGCAGCCGCACGTTGAAAATTAGCATCGTGCGTGAAACAAATATCACTATACTACCAAAGTATAGTGGATCGGCTATTTGAGGCCGGCGGCGATCGGGAGACGGGAAATGCGTTGGCAGGGCCGTAGACAGAGTGACAATGTTGAGGATCAACGCGGCGAAGGCGGCGGCATTCCCGGCGGCATTGGCCGTGGTGGTGGCGGATTTCGCCTTCCGGGCGGACCCGGCATACGCACGGCACGCGGCGGCGGGTTCACCGGCATCATCATTCTGGCCGCGATCTTCCTGTTCCTGAAATTCTGCACAAATATCGACCCGATGCAGATTCTCGTCGATTCCGGCGGCGGAGGTGGCCAATTGGTGCCGGGGCAGAGTCAGGCTCCCTCTAGCGATGCGTCAGTTAAAACCGATGATGAGATGACTCAGTTTGTGAAAACTGTGCTTGCAGAAACGGAAGACGTCTGGAGTGGCATTTTCCAGGCTGAAGGGCAGCAGTACCCAGCTCCGACCATGGTTCTGTTCGATGGACAGGTTCGTTCGGCTTGCGGTTTTGCGAGCGCTGCGTCCGGGCCATTTTACTGCCCGGGCGACCGCAAGCTCTATATTGACCTGAGCTTCTATGACGAACTCGACAGGAAGTTTGGCGCCTCTGGCGACTTTGCCCAGGCCTATGTGCTTGCGCATGAAGTTGGCCACCACGTGCAAAACCTGATCGGTGTTCTGCCGAAATTTAACCAGATGCGCCAGAACATGGGCGAAGCGGAGTCAAACGCCATGTCAATCCGAGTGGAACTCCAGGCCGATTGTTTTGCCGGTATCTGGGGCCATTTCACCAAACAGAAAGGCATCCTTGATGCTGGTGATCTGGAGGAAGCGCTCAATGCGGCCCAGCAGATTGGCGATGATACTCTGCAGCGCAAGATGCAGGGCTATGTCGTGCCGGAAAGTTTCAACCACGGCACGTCGGCACAGCGTGCCACATGGTTCAAGCGGGGCTTCGACAGCGGCAAGCTGGAGAGTTGCGACACATTCAGCGGGGCCATCTGAGCTCACACAAGTCCCCAACAGCAGATAGCGATTATCTCTCCCACAAGGGAGAGAAGGCGCGTTAACCCGCGTCTTGCTCGCTCTTGAAATCCATCCCCAGCGCGTGCGCCACGGCAGCGTTGGAATGGATGGTGGTGGAGTCGAACGACGGGAGGGCGACGTTGTCGTCGGTCAGGGACAGGCAGATTTCCGTACAGCCAAGAATAACGCTATCAGCGCCAGCGTCCTTGCCGCGCTGAATGATCTTTTCCAGCGCCTGGCGCGAGTCGTCCTTGACGATGCCGCAACAGAGTTCATCGAAAATCACCGAATGGACCTTGGCGCGATCGATTTCATTGGGAACGACGACCTCGATGTCGAATTCTGCGCGCATATAGTCGGCGTAGAAGCCATGCTCCATCGTGTAGCGGGTAGCAAGGAGCAAAGGGCGCTTCTTACCCGCTCCCGCAAGAGTGCGACCGGTTTCATGCCTGATGTCGATGAGCGGAACACTGACCGCCGTTGCGACAGCGTCGGCAACAAGATGCATCGTGTTGGTGCAGATCAGAATGCAATCGGCGCCCGCTCTTTCAAGACGCCGGGCCGCATCGGACAAGAGTGCAGCAGCTTCATCCCAGCGGTCACTTTTCTGCAAGGCAACCACTTCTGCAAAATCCAATGACTGCATCGCGATCTTGGCTGAAGCAAGGGCACCCAGACGCGTCCGGACGTTCTCATTGATCTGGCGATAATAGACCGCGGTGCTTTCCCAGCTCATACCGCCGATCAGTCCAATAGTGCGCATTGCAAATTCCCCTGACTGTTCACTCGACCGGGATGATAGGTCGGATCATGCGGGAACGGTTCGCGAAGATTGTTGCGCATGCTTGTTTTTATGCAAACATATGGCGTAAAGTGATTTATACGCGCTTGAAATTTGCTAAGGAAGCAGAATGCTCGACGATCGAGACCGCAAGATTCTAGATCTGCTGCAGGATAACGCATCGCTTGCCGTCTCCGATCTGGCCGACAGGGTGAGCCTATCCATTTCTGCCTGTTCGCGTCGCATCCAGCGCCTTGAGGAAGACGGATATATCGCCCGGCGGGTGGTATTGCTTGATCGTCCGCTGATGGGATTGCCAACCACCATGTTCGTGATTGTTCGGACAGCGCGTCACTCGGCCGAATGGCTCGAACAATTTCGCAAAGCGATCAGTGACATTCCTGAAATCGTCGAAGTGCATCGCATGACCGGCACGATCGACTATATCCTGAAGATCGTACTTCCACGCGTGGAAGCTTATGACAACATCTACAAAACGCTCGTCGAAAAAGTCGAATTTTTCGACATCTCTGCGTCAGTATCGATGGAAATATTGAAGGCAACGACGGCGTTGCCGACCAATTATGTGCGCTAGACTGGCAGGAACTGTCAGGAGGAATTTGTGTCGAAGACACTTTCCGGTGGTAAATTGGGTCGTTTCCTGATCATGTTCACGTATTGTTTCGCTCTTGCGGACACGACACAATGATTTTCCGCGTCAATCGCGGATGTAAACGCCACTTGCGAGCTTTCCGATGATTGACCCGATCCTGGCCAAGCGCGGCCTCACACTCGTCTTCATTATCTTGCTTCTGGATATTATCGGTATCGGGATCATCGTTCCCGTCCTGCCGGAATATCTAGAGCAATTGACCGGTTCGAACGTGGGGCAGGCGGCGATCTACGGGGGCTGGCTGCTCCTTGCTTATGCCGGAATGCAGTTTGTTTTTGCACCACTGATCGGAAATCTGAGCGATCGCTTTGGCCGCCGCCCGGTGTTGCTGGTATCTGTGTTAACCTTCGCCCTGGACAACCTGATCTGTGCGCTTGCCCCCAATTTTGCCATTCTGATGGTCGGCCGAGTCCTTGCGGGCATCAGCGGCGGCAGTTACTCCACCGCCTCGGCTTACATTGCCGATGTCAGTACCGATGAGAATCGGGCGAAGAATTTCGGGCTGCTTGGCATTGCGTTCGGTGTCGGGTTCATCCTCGGACCGATTATTGGCGGCTTTCTTGGTGAATTTGGTCCACGTGTACCCTTCTTCGGTGCGGCGCTGATTTCTTTTCTGAACTTTGTTGCTGCCTATTTCCTCTTACCTGAAACACTTGGGGCGAAGGACCGCCGTAAATTCGAGTGGAAGCGGTCCAATCCGCTTGGCGCGCTGAAGCAGATGCGCAATCACAAGGGAATCCTGTGGATTGGTTTGGTTTTCTTCATGCTGACGCTCGGACACATGTCCTATCCTGCAGTGTGGGCTTATGTCGGCAGTTATCGCTATGGCTGGAGCGAGAGCGATATCGGTATGTCTCTGGGTATTTACGGCCTTTGCAGCGCGATTGTGATGGGGCTCCTCCTGCCACGCATCGTGTCGAGATTTGGCGAGTGGCGTACGGCAGTTATGGGCCTCACCTTCGCTGCGCTCGGTTTCTTCGGTTATGCCGGTGCCTGGCAGGGATGGTTGGTCTATGTGGTTATCGTAGCCACCTGTCTTGAAGGTGTAGCAGATCCGGCCATGCGCAGTATCGCCGCGGCGAAGGTTCCGGCGTCGGAGCAGGGCGAGTTGCAAGGAGCTATGACCAGCCTTTTCAGCATTACCAATATCATTGGGCCGCTGATCTTCACGCAGATATTTGCGATCTTCACAGCGCCTGACGCGTCGATCAAGTTTAGTGGCGCGCCTTATGTGCTTGGCGGGGTTTTCGTGTTGATCGGTCTGGTTGTTTTTGTACGTCGCGTCGAGAAACCATCGCTCGCCAAAGATGAAGTTCTTGTCCCGGGTGCGCTGGCTCCAAATGAAGCGGGCTAATATATCTTGTGGGATGGCAAACCACTGCGTGCCCAAATCGTTGTATAGCCAAGAGCGGTGCTGCTCAGCTGAGGTGAAAACCCGATGTCCTATGAAAAACGTATAGCGCTCAATGCCGAAGGTGTGAGCCTGTCCCGTCTCGTCCTTGGTGCCTGGCGGTTGTTGAGCGGACCCGAAAAGCCTGACGCAGTCAGTGTGGCAGGTCTCATCAATGACGCCATCGATCTTGGCATGACCAGTTTCGATCATGCCGACATTTATGGTGATTATGGCGTGGAAAATGTCTTTGGCGTAGGGCTGAGGCACTGGGGTGGTAAGCGAGAGCAGATCGAACTGATCACCAAATGCGACATCATGCTGAAATCGGATGCGCGTCCGGGTAACCGCGTCAAGCACTATGATACGAGTGCGGCCCATGTTGAAGCGTCAGTGGACTGCTCGCTCAAAAAACTGCACACCGACTATATTGACGTGTTGCTGATCCACCGGCCTGATCCCCTGATGGATGCGGATGAAACCGCAAGGGGACTCGAGAGCGTCGTCAAGGCAGGGAAGGTGCGGGCAGTTGGTGTGTCAAACTTTTCGCCTTCGCAATTCGATCTGCTGGCGTCGCGGCTGCCTTTCCCGCTGGTCACCAACCAGATCGAAGTGTCTGTCGTTCATACGCCTTCGCTGTTTGATGGCAGCCTCGACCACGCGCAGCGCCTGCGCTATCCGCCGATGATCTGGTCACCACTCGGTGGCGGCAGTCTCTTTAGCGGTGATGGTGCGCAGGAGAGACGGGTGCGTGAGGCCTTGAAGGTGACGGCAGGTGAAGCCGGCGGCGTCGATATCTCTGCGATCGCGATTGCCTGGCTGTTGCGCCATCCGGCCCGGCCAATCCCTGTTCTCGGCAGTCTCAAGCGCGAACGCCTGGCTTCAATGGCAGCCGCGCTCGACATCGAACTTGAGCGCCAGCAATGGTTTGAGATTTTGAAGGCCAGCACCGGGGAGGATGTTCCGTAAACAGTGAACACTCTCCACAATCTCCCCGGTATATCAGGCGGCGTGATCGCGTTCGGGCAGAGGCTCCAGCCCCTTTCTTTCGCGGATCAGATTAAAGAACCGGCGGAAGAGATAATGCGAATCCTGCGGTCCGGGCGATGCTTCGGGGTGATGCTGCACTGAAAACACCGGGCGGCCAACGACGCGCAACCCGCAATTGCTGCCGTCGAACAGCGAGACATGGGTTTCCTCGACGCCGTCCGGGAAAGATTCTGCATCCACCGCAAAGCCATGATTCATCGACACGATCTCGACCTTGCCTGTCGTATCGTCACGTACCGGATGATTAGCGCCGTGATGGCCTTGATGCATCTTCTTGGTATCGCCGCCAAGTGCCAGCGCCAACATCTGATGGCCGAGGCAGATCCCGAAGACCGGTATATCGGTCTTGATAAGTTCCTTGATGGCCGGGACGGCGTATTTGCCGGTCGCTGCCGGATCGCCAGGACCATTGGACAGGAAAATGCCGTCCGGCTTGTGGGCCAGTACATCGTCAGCTGTGGCTGAAGCCGGGAGAATCGTGACCTTGGCGCCGAGACCTGCAATCAGACGTAAGATATTGCGTTTGATCCCGTAATCGATGGCGACCACATGGAATTCTGGATCCAATTGATTGTTGAAGCCTTCGTCCCAGACCCACGGCTTTTCGGTCCAGACCGAGCTTTGCCCTGACGTGACATCTTTGGCGAGATCGAGGTCAAGCAGGCCATGCCACGCGGCAGCACGTGCTTTGAGTGCAGGAATGTCGAACTTGCCGTCCGGGTCGTGCGCAATCACCGCGTTGGGCATGCCCTTTTCGCGGATTAAAACGGTCAAAGCGCGTGTATCGACTCCAGCCAAGGCAATGACACCGCGCGCCTTCAACCAATGATCGAGATGATCGGCAGCGCGATAACTCGACGGCGCGGTGATGTCGGCTTTGAAGATCGCTCCAACTGCGCCTGCACGATTGGCCGGGGTCAGGTCTTCGATATCTTCCTTGTTGGTGCCGACATTGCCGATGTGCGGAAAAGTAAACGTGACGATCTGGCCGGCATAGGATGGATCCGTGAGAATCTCCTCGTACCCGGTAAGCGCCGTATTGAAGCAGACCTCCGCTTCGCAGATCCCTGTTGCGCCGAGGCCCTTGCCTTGAATGACTGTGCCGTCGGCTAGAACGAGCATCGCGGTTGGCCTGAATTCGGTCCAAGCCGCTGTCTTGGGACCTGCTGCTTGGATACCTGCGTCTGTCATTGTGGTGGCGGTCATGCGGTTTCCTTAGGCTGGCGTCGTTGTATCGTCTGTTGCCGTCCGCCCGACATTGAAAATCGTCGTTCATCGTTCCATATGATGTGGCTAATCGCGGTGTTGGACCATCTCCTCACCGCATAACAACAGAAATTTGTCTGGCTAAGGCTGAAGCCATAAACAAAGCTGCACCTCTGGTCAATTGCAACACAAGAACTCTTCGCGGAAACTTGCCAGAATTGGCATTTCGCAATGATTGTCTTTGTTTGGAGCGGGCATTAGGGTGCGCGAAAGCAGGAGAACGAGTTATGCGCGATACAATCGCCGGTGCACTGAACACAGCGATCAAAGCAGGGGACAAGGGGCGCGTCCCAACGCTGCGCCTGATCATGGCCGCCATCAAGGATCGGGATATCCTCAATCGTGGCACGGGCAAGGACCCGGCAACGAATGACGAAATCAGTTCGATTCTCGCAAAGATGATCAAGCAGCGGGAGGAGTCAGCCAAGCTTTACGAGGACGGCAATCGCCTTGAACTCGCCGAACAGGAACGTGCGGAGATCGAGATCATTCGCGATTTCATGCCGAAGCAGCTGACCGATGCGGAGATGCGCCAGGTCACCAAAAACGTCATCGACGAGATCGGCGCTGCCGGTCTGCGCGACATGGGTAAGACCATGAGCGCCCTGAAGGACAGATATCCTGGCCAGATGGATTTCGGCCGGGCGAGCAGCATCGTGAAAGAGCTTTTGCAGTAAAGCAGCGATCGCCTTATCCTATCAGATGCCGCAGGAGACCCGCAGAGGCCACACCGATGAGCACCGTCGGCAGCATGGAGAGGCGGGTCGCGGCTAGGCAAGTAATCGCAAGGGCAAGAAGATTGGCCGGATTTTCGGAGACGAAATCCGGTGCGATCACGGAGATCAGGACACATCCCGGCGCGGCCTCCATGACCGCAGTCGCGCGTGGACTTAGCGTGCGATTGCGCAGCATGAGGTAGCCCCCGATCCGCATGAGATAGGTGACGGTTGCCATTAAAAAGATGGTGAGGAGGCTTGCCGTATCGATCATGCATCACCTGACAGGAAATAGGCTGCGACGAGCCCGGAAAGTGCGCCTGCAGCGACATACCAAGCGCCTGGAACGAATAGAAAGGTTAATGCTGCGACAACAAGGCTGACGAGCCAAGGTCGTGCACGGGCCATACCTTTCCACATGCCCCGAAGCAGCACGAGGAACACAGCCGGAAACGCCATGTCGAAGCCATAGGTCTCCACATTGCCGAGCACTGGGCCAAATACCGCGCCAAGGGTCGTGAAGATCACCCACGTGAGATAGAAGGGGAGTGCGGCTCCTAGGTAGTAGGGCAGGCTAAAGGCTGGGTACGCGCCCGCCGAGGTTCGCTCCTTACTGTCCGCTAGGCTGAGCGCCCAACTCTCGTCGCACATGAAGAAGAGGGCCGGCAGCGCTTTGCGTTTGGGCAGTTTGCGCAGGAATGGCGTGAGGGCAGCTCCCATGAGCAGATGGCGACTGTTTACCAGAAAGGTAATGGCGACGATGAGCATGATGTGCGGGGGAGAAGTCCATAGCTGTATCGCGGCAAACTCTGAACCGCCGGCAAAGTTCAGCCCCGTCATGAGTGGCACTTCAATGACGCTCAGTCCTTTCTGGACCGCCTGAGCACCGAGCACAAGCGCATAAGGAACGATGCCAAGCAGAACTGGCGTGCAGGATACGATTCCACGCCAGAACTCGGGGCTGGCCTTTTCGCCGGCCCGTTGCGGCAAGTAGGTCTGCGTCGTACTCATAATTTTCCCTTGGCGCGCCTTGCGGCTGCCTCTTTTCCGATTTGTCGGATGTCGATGATGTCGAATGGAACATAGGTAAATTAGTTCGCAATTTGGTTGCGAATATTCTTGGTTTTTGCCAAAAATTGGCATTCAGTATCTAAATTATGATGATAATTGGAATCTTACGTCAATGAATCTAGATGATATTGACAGGCGCATCCTTCGGACGCTCCAACGTGACGGTCGGATGCCCAACAATGAGCTTGCCAAGGCAGTCGGACTGTCACCGTCTCCGTGTCTGAGGCGTGTGAAGCTTCTTGAGGATGCCGGGGTGATTGACCGCTATGTCGCGGTGCTCAACCCTGCGAAGATCGGGAAGGGGCAGACGTTCTTCACGCGCATCTGGCTAAAGGCGCAGGATGAGGACACGATCGAACATTTTGCAGCCGAGGTAGCCAAGCTGCCTCAGGTGCTCGAATGTTATCTGATGCTTGGTGACTGCGACGCCATGGTCCGCGTGGTAGCAGCCGATATTCACGACTATCGCCGCTTTCAGTCAGAACATTTGAGCCGGATCAAGGGAGTCCAGAACGTCAAGACGGACGTTCCGAGCCAGACGATCAAGCAGACGTCAGAATTGCCGCTCTAGATGTGGATCCGGACGGCTGCAAGTCGTCGCGCGAAATTTGGTCAATGCAACAATTTGCATGGCTATTATGCAAATTCGCAAGTTGCCATATTTTTGTGCCGGGCTATTCTGAACTCGTTGGGTTCTTCTCCTCCCAGATACCCCAACATCGAATGTACTGCACCTCCTCCCGCGGTACATTTACAATCAGGACCGCTGCACCTCCTCCCGCAGCGGTCCTTTTTCGTTTTTGTGGTCAGTCAGTCTTTTCGGGCGGCCGTATTGGATCTGACAGCTCTTGGACCGCTTCAGTGAGTGACACCACTTCCTTTTCGCGGAGCTGGTCTATCTTCTGGTGAAGAAGTTCGATCTTTTCGTGCAACAGCTCGATCTCGAGCTCTGCCTTGATATTGATGCGGTAGTCGTTCTCCGCCTCCTTGCGATCTATGTCCTGCTGGCGGTTCTGGCTCATCATGATGAATGGTGCAGCGTATGCGGCCTGAAATGACAGAGCGAGATTGAGGAGTATGAATGGGTAGGGATCCCATTCTCGCACATAGGCTGTAACGTTCAGCACGATCCAGACGAACAGAACGGTGGACTGGATAATAATGAACGACCAGGACCCCATAGTTGCTGCAACCAGGTCCGCGATTATCTGTCCACGCGTAAGTTCGCTCTCGCGGTCGGAGGGCTTCTTGTGACGCTCCTGTCGGCGGACATCCCTCAAATGATGGAGCAGCTTGCGCTCGGCCTCCCACAGGCCCTTTTTTACTTCGTCTACATTCGGCATGGACCTGACCCCGTAGCTATTGTGTGATTATCTTGCTCATAACGATGATCCGAAAATCCCGAGACATCATAGACGTGTTTGGCCCGGATGGTATCTGGCAGCGTGCCGAGCGGGAAGATGCTGTGGCTTCGATGCGTCCGGTCGAATTCATGCCCGTGCGCCGCCGGACATGGAACTTGCGCGCCATATCCGCGTTCTCTGTTGACAGGAATGGAGGCGACAATGAAAGAACAAAGATGGTCCACCATTATTGGGATACTGGCCGGCTTGTCTGTTGGTGCGGGTATCGGCGGCGCGATGATGGGCAATATACTGCTGGGGTTATTGATCGGCAGCGCCATGGGCGCATTCATTGGGTCTAATACCCACATCCATCGCGATTACTGATTTTATCCAGACAACGATCAGCTGTGCAACGTGCGCAAACGTGTTGTGTTCAAAAGACCTTGTTCTTCGAGTACAGGATAGGCCACAGCCGCCAGTAGCGAATTGACCTGCTTCAGATCCCGGATCGTATTCAGGTGTATGGAGCTTGTTTCCAGACTGCGAGTCGTTCCTTCGCGCAAACGGCTGAAATGCCGGTCGCTGCTCTGGCTTTCAAGGTCGCGCAGATGATCTTTCTCCAGGACCAGCTGGTGTGCCGTTTCGCGATCGCGTGAAACGAGGACGTTAAACGCCATACGCGCATTGGTCAGCACTTTTGCATGAAAATTGCTGAGCTCCAGCCAGCCTTCGTCCGTGAATTGGAGATTGCGGTCCA
Organism: uncultured Alphaproteobacteria bacterium; assembly: GCA_963777425.1. Lineage (GTDB taxonomy): Bacteria > Pseudomonadota > Alphaproteobacteria > Rhizobiales > Rhizobiaceae > Phyllobacterium. The sequence continues at coordinate 369,782 of CAVZQS010000010.1, forward strand.
TCTTTTTCTGCACCAGGGCCAGCATGTTGCGAACAATAATATCGCCGACTTGTTCGAGCTTGACGCACGCGCCGAGCAATTCCCGGGCACGTGCGACTTCAAAACTCGTCAGCGACCTCGTTGTCAGTTTGGCGAGATAAAGTTTGATAGCGGCATGTTTGCGATCGACCTTGTCGTCAAGTGCCGACAATTCGTCAATGCGGTCTTGTTCTGGGCGCTCATACAGTTCGATGATCCGCCGCAGCATGATCTCTACTGTTTCGCAAACCGCCACGGTCTCTCGTGTCGCGTTTGCCAGTGCCAGGCTTGGTGTGTCGAGAACCGTTTCGTCCAGGGCACTGAGTTCCTCGTGGTCCAATGATGTCGGCTGCTGCGCTGGAGTATTGAGAGCAACAATGGCTTTGGTAACCTTCAGAACGAGACCGGAAAGCGGAACGCCGGCAATAAGGATGAGAATGTTGAAGAGGATATGTCCGTTGATCACCTGATCGGCCGGTGCAGCGCCAAGAAAAGCCAGCGATGGTTTGAATGTCAGATAGAGGATCAGGATCACCACGGAGCCCGCGCCGCGCATGAGGAGATTGCCCATCGGTACGATGCGCGTCTGTTGGGCAGCATTGCGGGTCAGAATTGGGGCGATGAAGGACGAGCCTAGATTGACGCCGAAGATCATCACGATCCCGAGCTCCGGTTGAATCAGGCCACGGGAGGCAAAGGTGACCAGCAACAGGACGGCGGCGATGCTGGAATGGAACAGCCACGTCATCACTGCCGCAAGCAGGAAGGCCGTAACTGGATCCGTGTCGAGATAACCAACGATAACCGGCAACAGTTCGCTGTTGCGCAATGGCTCGGTCGCCTGACCGGTCATTTCGAGGGAAAGTATCAAGAGGCCGGTGCCGACAAGGATACGCCCCGCTTGACGCCAGTTGCTACGTTCTGTGGACATGAAAATAGCTGTGCCGGCAACGAGGCAGAGCGGCACCAGCAAGGTAAGATCAAAGCTCAGGATTTTGACGACGAGTGCCGATCCAACTTCGGCGCCGCGCACGGCCATCAGACCGGCAATGCCGCTGACAATTCCGGATCCGACAAAGGAGCCGACGAGAAGGCTCACAGCCGTCGAGCTCTGCAACGCGATGGAAAGCATCAAGCCCCAGAGCACGGCGAGTGCCGGGTTGTGCAGGACGCCGCGCAGGCTCTGGCGCATGCGTTCGCCATAGGCACGTTCGACGCCGGTGCGCACCATGCGGGTCGCCCACAACAGAAGCGCTACTGCTCCTGCCAGGTGCAACAAAATTTCCGAACCGTTCACGTGATGACAATCCTGATCAGTTGGACAATGCGGCAAAGCAATTACCGCATATTAGTTGCAGTCGATTAAGATAACATATGGTTCATAAAGCGAAAAAAATATGTCCCGGCTAAGAAAAAAAGTGTCGCATTTGACGAAATGTAACAGTTTTATGACGGTTGATGCGGATAGCTTTGCCGCGTACCCTATGAGCAAAACGGCGCGGTGGCCCATGATCGATACTGGCAATGAACAGGGGATGACTGCCTTGCGGCCCTTTCGTGCAGCTCTCATTTGTTGCAATATAAGTGAGACTTGAATTCTGAACTTCAGGTCATCAAACAATCCGGCTTTCGGAACCGTCCATTCGAAGCACAAAGAGCAGCATGCGATTTCCGCCGTCCTTTCTCGATGAGATCAGGGAGCGTGTACCGATCTCCAGCGTGATCGGAACGCGTGTTTCGTTCGACCGGAAAAAGACCAACGCGCCGAAGGGTGACTTCTGGGCTTGCTGTCCGTTTCATGGCGAAAAGTCGCCGAGCTTCCACTGCGAGGATCGCAAGGGCCGGTATCATTGTTTCGGCTGCGGCGTTACCGGGGATCATTTCCGTTTCCTGACGGAACTCGAAGGGCTGAGCTTTCCCGAGGCAGTGCAACGTGTGGCCGACATGGCCGGCGTGCCCATGCCTGCGCGTGATGCCGAAATGGAAATACGCGAAGCGAAGCGTGCTACGCTCTTTGACGTCATGGAGATGGCGACCAAGTTCTTCGAGGAACAATTGCAGGCGGCGGGCGGCGCGAAAGCACGTGCCTACCTGCGCGACCGCGGATTGAGCGCTGCGACGCAACATTCCTATCGCTTGGGCTATGCGCCCGAGAGCCGCAATGCGTTGAAAGAACATTTGTCCCTTAAGGGCGCCACGAAGGAGCAAATCGAGGCATGTGGGCTCGTGGTCTATGGTGATGACAAGCCGGTTTCCTTTGATCGCTTCCGCGATCGTATCATGTTTCCGATCGAAGACTTGCGCGGCCGCATCATCGCCTTTGGCGGCCGGGCGCTGGCGCCCAACGCAATCGCGAAATACATGAACTCCAACGAGACTGAGCTCTTCCACAAGGGCAAGGTTCTCTACAATGCTTTGCGTGCCAGAAAAGCGGCGCAGCCTCAAGGCGGTCAGCCGGCAAAGGCCGTCATTGCCGTCGAAGGCTATATGGATGTGATTGCCCTGGCACAGGCCGGTTTCACCCAGGCCGTCGCGCCGCTCGGGACCGCATTGACGGAAGATCAGCTCGATCTTCTCTGGCGCATGTCACCCGAGCCTGTCCTTTGTTTCGATGGCGACAACGCCGGCATCAAGGCGGCACATCGGGCGATAGATCTCGCATTGCCTGCCCTGAAGCCTGGGCGCTCCTTACGTTTTGCTGTTCTACCGGAAGGCAAGGATCCCGACGATCTCGTCAAGTCATCCGGACCGCAGGCCTTCCAGGCGGTGCTCGACGATGCACGTCCGCTGGCCGACATGCTTTGGGCGCGCGAGACTAGCGGCGGTGTCTTCGATACACCGGAGCGGCGCGCGGAACTTGAAGCGCGGTTAAAGCAGATGACGGCGCTCATCGGTGACGAGAATGTACGGCGCCATTACGCGCAAGATGTACGCGATCGTATCCAGCAGTTCTTCAGTTCAGGTCAGCGCGGCAGTGACCGGCGCAACGCTGGTCCGCGTGGCAACAACCAGAATGGTTTCGGCCAGCAGAATGGGTATGGTCAGCGGGGCAGGGGCGCGGCCAGCGGCCGTCTGGCTGTTTCGGACAGTCTGGCGCGTTCTGTACTGGTGAAGACGACATCCGCTGCGCCACCGCTGCGCGAGACCGCCATCCTCATGACCTTGTTCAACCATCCGCGTCTGATCGAAGAAGATTTTGAAACGGTCGTGCGGCTTGAGTTCAGTCATCCCGATCTCAAGCGGTTTCATGCAGCAATGCTCAATGCCTTGGCGGAACATCACGTTGCAACTGTTGCCGAGATGCGCAAGGCGATGGTCGAAACCAGCCATGCCGCGCTCATCGAGGCCCTGGAGGCGCTGGTACGGCGTGCCCGAATTTGGACAGCGACGGCGGAAGCAGCTGAAGCGGACGCATTGGAAGCATTGAGGCAGGCCGTTCACTTGCATCAGCGCGCAAGCACACTACATAAAGAGCTGAAAGTTGCTGAAACCGCCCTGGCTACTGAAGCCACCGACGAAAATCTCAACCGGCTGCTCGATATTCAGAACGATATTCGCAATGCGCAGGCAACTGAAGCGCTGATCGAAGGGTTCGGAATACCTTCTGGGCGGTCGGGTAAGGGTTTTTGACCGAATTGATTCGCTTTTTTGTCGCGAATCAGTTGAGTCGGGGTTGACGTGGGTCAATAATGACGGAATCAGATTGCGCGGAATTGTAGATATTTGCAGGTCTAGCAGAAAACCGGCAAATTCGGCAGAAATGTAGCGTGCTCGCCACCGGGATAACAAGGTTAATCCGACATTAACAGGATTTCGGCTAGTCGATCATTTATTACCTATATGATGTAGGGGGAACCGGTGCCGCGCCGCACTCGTTGTTCCCATGCATGAACAAAGCGAACGTCGCTTGGAGATGAGAGAATATGGCAACAAAGGCAAAGGAAAACGAAGAAGTTGAAGTCGAGCGCGAAGGCGCGCCAGACGGTCCGCTTCTCGACCTTTCCGATGACGCTGTCAAGAAGATGATCAAGCTCGCGAAGAAGCGCGGCTATGTGACGATGGATGAGCTCAATGCGGTTCTCCCATCCGAAGAGGTCACTTCCGAACAGATCGAAGACACAATGGCCATGCTTAGTGACATGGGCATCAATGTTGTCGAAGATGACGAGCAGGACGCTGACGCTGAAGAAGCCGATAATAGCGGCGACGAAGAAAATGAGGCGCGCGAGCTGGCCGATGCGACTGGCACCGCGGTAGCACCCACTACCACCAAGAAAGAGCCTACCGACCGCACCGACGATCCTGTCCGCATGTATCTGCGTGAGATGGGTACAGTTGAATTGTTGTCGCGCGAAGGCGAAATCGCCATCGCGAAGCGCATCGAGGCAGGCCGCGAGACCATGATCTCTGGTCTGTGCGAAAGCCCGCTGACCTTTCAGGCAATCATTATCTGGCGCGAGGATTTGAACGAATCGAAGATTCTCCTGCGCGAGATTATCGACCTCGAAACCACCTATGCGGGCCCAGAGGCCAAGCAAGCCCCGGTGATTGAACGCGTCGAGGAAGAGAAGCCCGCGGCCAATGACCGTTCGCGCGGTCGTCGCGATGACGACGACATCACTAATGTCGGTGGCGATACGCCTGTCGAGGAGGAGGACGACGAGGACGATGAGGCCAATCTGTCGCTTGCTGCGATGGAAGCCGAACTGCGCCCACAGGTCATGGAAACGCTCGACGTTATCGCCGACACCTACAAGAAGCTGCGCAAGCTGCAGGATCAGCAGGTCGAAAATCGCCTTGCCGCCTCGGGCTCACTGTCTCCGAGCCAGGAGCGCCGGTACAAGGAACTCAAGGATCAGCTGATCAAGGCTGTCAAGTCGCTGTCGCTGAATCAGAACCGTATCGAAGCGCTGGTCGCGCAGCTATATGATATCAACAAGCGCCTCGTTCAGAACGAGGGCCGTCTGCTTCGCCTTGCCGAGTCCTATGGCGTGCGTCGTGAGGACTTCCTCAAAGAATATCAAGGCAACGAACTTGATCCGAACTGGCTCAAAGCCGTTTCGAACCTGACGACTCGTGGTTGGAAGGAGTTCACCAAGAACGAGAAGGACACGATCAAGAACCTGCGCACGGAAATCCAGAACATGGCGCAGGAAACTGCGATTTCGATCTCGGAATTCCGCCGCATTGTCAACCAGGTGCAGAAGGGCGAACGCGAAGCAGCACTGGCCAAGAAGGAAATGGTCGAGGCGAACTTGCGTCTCGTTATCTCGATCGCCAAGAAGTATACCAATCGCGGCCTGCAGTTCCTTGATCTTATCCAGGAAGGCAATATCGGCCTGATGAAGGCCGTCGACAAGTTCGAGTACCGCCGCGGTTACAAGTTCTCGACCTATGCGACCTGGTGGATTCGTCAGGCGATTACCCGCTCGATCGCCGATCAGGCACGCACCATCCGTATTCCGGTGCACATGATCGAAACGATCAACAAGATCGTCCGGACCTCGCGCCAGATGCTGCACGAAATCGGCCGCGAACCGACGCCGGAAGAGCTGGCCGAAAAGTTGGCGATGCCGCTCGAAAAGGTTCGCAAGGTCCTGAAGATCGCCAAGGAACCGATTTCGCTCGAAACGCCGGTCGGCGACGAGGAAGATTCACATCTCGGCGATTTCATCGAGGACAAGAACGCGCTGTTGCCAATCGACGCCGCCATTCAGGCGAACTTGCGCGATACCACGACACGGGTTCTCGCTTCGCTGACGCCACGCGAAGAGCGCGTATTGCGCATGCGCTTTGGTATTGGCATGAACACCGACCATACGCTGGAGGAAGTTGGTCAGCAGTTCTCGGTGACGCGCGAACGCATTCGTCAGATCGAGGCAAAGGCTTTGCGCAAGCTCAAGCATCCGAGCCGGTCGCGCAAGCTGCGTTCATTCCTCGACAGCTGATCTGCCGCGGCAGTCATAAAAAATGAACGGGATGGGTGCGAGCCCATCCCGTTTTCTTTTTGTCCTCAGCGGGAAGATGATTCACATAGCCCGGCTGACCGCCTTCAAAGCGACGGTGATTGCTTTCCGGCCTTTTCCTTGACCATCAGTTTATCGATGTAGGCCAAGAACAGCGCCGAGAACACAAATGCTAGGTGGATCACCGTGAACCACGTCAATTGTTCCGTGCTGAATTGCGTCAGGTTCAGAAACACCTGCAACAGATGAATCGAGGAAATGGCAACGATGGTCGACGCGACCTTGATCTTCAGCGATCCCGCATCGATCGTTCCAAGCCAGTGAACCTCATCGGCTTGATCGAAGCGGCTGACGAAATTCTCATAGCCTGAAATGATGACCATGACGACGAGGCTGGCGACCAGCGCTGCATCGATCAGGCTCAGCATTTTGAGGATAGTATCGGTTTCGTTGAGGATGGTGACTTTGGATACGAAGTCCACCAGCTTGCCTGCGAAAGAGAAAGCGTAGATTGCAAGCGCTACGGCAAGGCCGAGATAGAAAACCACGAGAAGCCAGCGCGAGGCGAGGATGATATTTTCGATGAAGATTTCGATACGTTTCATAAGGCGGGGTCCGGTTGGGAGAAACTGGGCTCAAGCCATCAAATAGCGATGAAGGTTATGAACTCAAGCTATAATCATAAAAAACCCGGACCGAAAGTCCGGGTTTTCTGGTTGTATTGATCCGTCCGTCAATTGTTGCTGGCCACGGGCGCAACGAGAGGTGTGATGCGACGTATGGCTACGCGGCGGTTCTGCTGCTCTGGAGAATCCGAGCTGACCTTCAGATAACGCTCACCGTAACCTTGGGTGGCCATGTTTTCCGGCGGAATATCAAACACGTTGGTCAGTGCCTGCGCAACGGATTCGGCGCGCTTGTCCGACAGGACCAGATTTGCCTGATCCGAACCGACAGCGTCCGTATGACCCTCAATCAGAAAAGTCTCTGCCGGGTTCTTCTTGAGGACCTGTGCCATGGCTTTGGCAACACTTTCGATACGCTCGATCTGGTCCTCGCCGATTTCCGCCGAACCGAACTGGAAGGTAATCGTATCAAGATCGACGCGGCGTACCTTGTCGCGGATGCGGGCGGAACGCTTGACTTCATCAATGGAATAGATTCGCTCGACGCGTTCCACGGGTGGCTGCGCGAAAAACTCGTAGACGTCTTCTTCAGGAGCTTCCTCGGCATCCAGGATATAATCCCGAACCGGAATGGTCAGACGAAGCGGCGGCAAATCATCGCCCGGATCGCGCCATGCCAGACGCTCCTCGCGATCATAGTCCGGCGTGTAGGTCAGTAGTACCTCGCTCCCGTCAGGCATCACGCGTGAGCGCTGGATCACATCGCCATAGCGGTTGCGGATCGTGACGATCTGTGTACCATTGTCACGCACGATAATTTCGCGGGTACGGCGGCGCGGAAGATCTTCATAGTAAACCTCCTGCGCGTTGCGCGACATCCGCGGACGATCCGAACTCTCCACGAAGACGTTATTGTTGACCTCTACGATGGTCCGGTTGTCAAACTGCTTGATGACCTGGACGTCACTCGGCCGCTCGTCGCGCGGGCGTTGCTTGATACGAGTGCCCTTTTCGACCAGGACCGGCTCGATCTTGATGGGAGCGAGGGCCTGCTGGACGTCGGCGTCGGTTTTAGGCGGTGGTGCAGCCGCAGCAGCCGGATCCTGAGCCGCCGGCTGTTGAGTTGCGGGTGCCCCAGCCGCTTGCCCGGCTTTTTCGCCCTTGCCTTCACCAACAAGTGCTGGCTTGGCACTATCAAGCACAGGTGCTGCGTTTGTCGGCAGGGGTGAGGCTTCCTGTTGGGTGGGTTGAGCAGGAGTCTCAGGTGGCGTCGCGGGAGCGGTCGCCGTACCTTCGGGAGCAGGTTGACCCGTTGCAGGATCAACTGGTCTTGCCGGTTTGGCCTCCTGAGCGGGTGCAATCGGCTTTTCGCCAGTTGCGGTTGCGGGCTGATCGCTCGAGGGTGGTTCGGCCGGGGTTTCTGGTGCCGGCTGGGCGGGCGCCTGCTTGGCAGCTTCATCTGCTGCTTTCTTGGCTTCTTCGGCAGCCTTTTCTGATTGCTTGTCAGCAGCTTTCTGAGCGCCGTCAGCCTTCTTGCGAGCCTCCTCTTCAGCTGCCTTTTGGGCCTCGGCGGCCTTGGCTGCTTCCTGGTCGGCGGCCTTTTTGGCCTTTTCAGTTTCTTTCGCGGTTTCCTGCTCGGCAGCTTTGGCGGCTTCGGCCTCTGCCGCAGCCTTCTTGCGTACCTCTGCTTCCACGGCCTCCTGTTGTTCTGCGGCCTTGTTCGCCTCGGCTTCGGCAGCGCGCTTGGCTTTCTCAGCTTCCTGCGCAGCTTCCTTTTCGGCAGCCTTGGCGGCTTTGGCTTCCGCGGCAGCTTTCCGCTTTGCTTCCTCTTCTACAACCTTCTGCTGTTCGGCCGCCTTGTCGGATTCAGCCTGCGCGGCGCGTTTCGCCTCTTCAGCTTGCCGGGCAGCTTGTGCCTCGGAGGCCTTTGCAGCTTCCTCAGCCTGTTGCTTTGCCTGTTCTTCCGCCTGCTGCTGTGCCTTCGCACCCGCTTCAGCTTCTTCAGCCGCACGCTTCTGCGCTTGCTCGGCCTGTTTTGCACCCTTTCGCTTCAGTTCCTCAGCCGCTGGATCTTCCTCTGGCGCTGCTTGCTCGGCCTGCGCCAGCATAAGCGGCGCTACATTCGAATTGGAGGAAATAAAGGGCCGGTTGAGAGGGGGTTGTTCAGCCATCGCCGATGGCGAAGAAAAGAGAATTGCCGTTGAGGCAAAAAAGAGCGCTGTCCGTTTCATTTTCATCCCTGTCTCGCGTTCCTTCTTTTGAAACACGTCAAATGTTTGCGACCGCAACTTGGTTCCGCTTTGTGGCAGCGGCTTGTCCGTGCGATCCTCCTTGCAGTTCCATTGCCGCTCGCAATGTGTCCGGCCCGACATTGGCCGAATCCGATGTCGTCAGGATTGCAGCCCCCGCCTGTATGTCATGTGAAGATGCTGTTCATCTTGCGTTCATGTTTTAAACGTGGACGCAACTTCTCATGCGATGTATTTGAGCACATGCCTACCGAACCATTCTGGAAAACTAAGACCCTCGACGAGCTCAACCGCTCGGAATGGGAAAGCCTGTGCGATGGTTGCGGCCGCTGCTGCCTGCACAAGCTTGAAGACGAGGATACAGAAGAAATCTATTTCACCACCGTAGCCTGCACGCTGCTGGATGCAGGGACATGCCAGTGTTCGGACTATACCCACAGAAAGAAGAAGGTGCCCGACTGCGTTTTTTTGACACCGGAGATCGTCCGTACAGTCGACTGGCTGCCGGAGACCTGTGGATATCGGCTAATCGACGAGGGCAGGGATCTTTATTGGTGGCATCCGCTCGTGTCGGGCAGCGTAGAAACCGTGCACGAGGCCGGTATTTCCGTTCGAGGCAAGATCACTGCCTATGATCACGATCTCTCAAGTGACGAAGATTATTTTGAACACATGATGCAGGCCGAATGCCATCGCTGAACCGTGAGTGAACGGCGTGTTGAGGAATTGTTCAGCTCGCATGTGAAAAAAGGGCGCCTGTCCGGATATTCAGAAATCTTGCCCCAATCCCGGACAACCGAACAGGAGAACGCCCTATGGCTAGTCTTTCATTGAAATTGCTGGCAGTCGGTGCTGCGATTAGCATCGGTGCCATTCTCGGCGCAAACACATCGAATGCGGCACCACTAACGCCTGCGCCGATGGCCGTCGAACTTGGTAACGCAACTGCACCTATCGTGCGGGTTGACTATCGTTACAATCGCCCACCTTATCGTCCTACCGTCTGCACGCCTCGTCAAGCAGCCTACAAAGCCAGCCGCATGGGCATCCGCAATCCGCATGTCGTCGTGAATCGCAACGTCGTCCGGGTCGCCGGGTGGAAACACGGCCTGCGAACAATCGCCGTTTTTGCGCGGGCACCCGGCTGCCCATTCATTCGATAAGGCAATGATTAGAAACAGAAAGGGTGCCGCAGGGCCCCCTTTCTCTTGCTTCACTACAGTGGGTAGATCAGTTCTTCAGCTCGAACGTCACATTCACGTTCACATTGTAGGTGTTCTCGCCTGATGCAATCGGAACGGAGTTGGCGGGGGCTGCCGCCATCATTTTCTCCCGGCCCATGGGCATCGGGCGCGGGCTGTAAGATTGCTCGCTGATCTCGATCACCTTGCCAAGGCTCACACCCGCAGCTTCCGTCAATGTCTTCGCCTTGGCCAAGGCATTTGCAACGGCCTTCTTGCGGGCTTCCTCGACAACGGTCTCGGGTTTGTCATTGGTAAAGATGAGGTTACCGCCTTGGTTGACCCCAAGCGTCACGGACTGGTCGAGAATCTCGCCTACTTTCTTCAAGTCGCGTACGCGGACGGTCAACGAATTGGAAACCGCATAACCGACGATCTTCGGTGCTTGAGGCGGCTGTGTATTGTCCTTGTTTTCCGGATAGACATAGCGCGGGTCGATGCTGAAGCCCGATGTCTGCAGGTCGCGTTCGGCAATGCCTGCTTTCTTCATCGCATCCAGCACTTTGGCCATGGCTTCATTGTTGGCAGTGAGCGCCTCGCGCGCCGTTGGCTTTTCCTGCAACACGACCAGTGAAAGGATGGCCATGTCCGGTGCTGCGGCCGCTTCGCCTTCTCCCGTCACTGTAATGTGTGGACGCGGAGCTTCGTCAGCCAATGCGGCGAATGGCACGGCCACCAATGCAGTTGTGGCGAATGCCAGGCTCAGAATTTTGGATTTCATAGATATCTCCCCGGATGACGTGAAGCTGATGCGTCGCAGGCGATTATGGGTGGATTAGGGCAAAAGGCAAAACATTCGAAGACCTATGCATTTTATGCATCCAAATGTTTTTATGTGCGTTTCCCCTTCGTCGATGGAAGGAGGAAGCGATGACGGGCAAAGACCTGAAGACTGCCAAGATCAAGCCGCAACACGTTTCGACCGAACCGATTGTCAAGCAGGATTGGGACGAGTTCACGGAAGAAGAGACCACCGCCGACGACGAGCTCGCTATTCGGGGCGAGAGACAGGTCGAATCGGAGGATGCAGGAGATTTGTCCGAAGACGACGACGATAACCCTTATCAGAATAGTGATGATGCGCTACCTGATGACGAGGAAGAAGAGGAAATTGCGCGTGACCCGGAACGGGCAGGGCGCCGATTCAACGACTAGGCGTTATTCATCGCTGGCTGCACCCATCCAGTAGCCGATATCCTTCCAGTCGGAAAATACGGCGAAGGCGCCTTTGTCCAACAGTCTCTGAGCGTGATCCTTGTCAGTGTGAGCGCCCCCCGTATAGCCAATGGCGGTCATGCCTGCGGCGACTGCGCCTTGAACACCGAAAGGCGAATCTTCAATCACCACGCAACCACGTGCATTTGCGCCCATTTCCTTTGCTGCGTGCAGGAAGAGGTCTGGCGCGGGCTTACCACGCTTGACCATGGAAGAACTGTAAATCGCATCACCGAAAAACACCGCGAGCTTTGTCGTATCCAGGCTGAAATGAATGCGTTCCAATGAGGATGAGGAGGCCACGCAACGGGGAGAATCAAGTCCGTCCAGAAGCGACTTGATACCCGGCGTTGGCTGTAATGATTTGCTGAACACACGCCTGGTTTCCGGCCACAAGCTAGTTTCTGCAGAGCCGGAAAGGTAGTGCCCCGTGAGGTCGGCGATTTGCTTGATGATATCCGACTGCTTCATGCCGACGCATTGTGCTATGATACCTTTCGGCAACATCATTCCCTGATTGGCATAGACATTGTGATAGGCGAGCGCGGCCAAGGGCTCACTGTCTACCAGTACACCGTCGCAATCAAAAATCACCAATTCAAATCGGTTCTGCGGCATTTCCGTCCTCGTCACTGTGCGTTTCACCGGGTCCTTAAGACACTATCATTACCGCCCTTATAGTGCACATAGGTCTTGACTAAAATACAAATGTTCAATATTCGATGAATGAAATTTGAACGGCTTCCGCACTCGAGAGGCCGCGGAGGAGACATCATGGCTACGAATGTTGCATTGACGGGATTGGCGCGGGATATGCAGGCGCGGGCGGATACGGGCCGTCCGATCCGCATCGGCCTGATCGGTTCGGGCGAGATGGGTACCGACATCGTCACGCGTGTGGCGCATATGCCCGGCATCGAGATCGGGGCGATTTCCGAACTCAATCTGCAGGGTGCCTTGAAGGCCGTCGACATCGCCTATCAGGAGGAAGGCCATTCGCGCGAGGTTTTGAATGCTGCGGCGCTGAGCGCGGCGATGGAAGCGGGCAAGATCGCCGTCACCGATGATGCCAATCTGATCCTTGAGAACGAGCTGATCGACGTGGTCATCGATGCGACCGGGGTGCCGGCGGTCGGGGCCGAGATCGGCCTCAGGGCGATGGAGCACGGCAAGCATCTGGTGATGATGAATGTCGAGGCGGACGTGACCATCGGCGCGTACCTCAAGAGCGAGGCGGACCGGCTCGGCGTCACCTATTCGCTCGGCGCCGGCGACGAGCCGTCCTCGTGCATGGAGCTGATCGAGTTCGTCTCGGCCATGGGCCATCCGATTGTCGCCGCCGGCAAGGGTAAGAACAACCCGCTCAACATCGATGCGATACCCGACGATTACGAAGAAGAAGCCAAACGCCGCCACATGAATGTGCGCATGCTGGTCGAATTCGTCGACGGCTCGAAGACCATGGTGGAGATGGCGGCGATCGCCAATGCCACCGGGCTCGTCCCCGACAAGCCGGGCATGCATGGCCCGGCGGCAACGCTCGACCAGTTGTCCAAGGTGCTTGTGCCGGAAAAGGATGGCGGCGTGCTGTCAAGGGTCGGTGTCGTCGATTATTCGATCGGCAAGGGCGTGGCGCCAGGCGTCTTCGTCGTTGCCGACATGTCGCATCCGCGCATATCGGAACGCATGGAAGACCTGAAGATGGGCAAGGGTCCCTACTTCACCTTCCATAGGCCCTATCATCTGACCTCGCTCGAGGTGCCGCTGACCTGCGCCCGCGTCGTGCTTTACGGCAAGGCCGACATGGTGCCGCTTGCCAAGCCCGTGGCCGAGGTCTGCGCCGTGGCCAAGAAGGATCTGAAACCCGGCGACAGGCTCGATGCGATTGGCGAATATTGCTACCGCGCGTGGATCATGACGGCGGGCGAAGCGCGCGTCGCCGGTGCCATTCCCTGCGGCCTGTTGCAGGGCGGCAGCGTCACCGCCCCGATCAGGAAGGGCGAACTGATCACCAGCGCCAATGCCGCCCCCGCGAAAGGCTCCAAGATCGTTGAACTCAGGGCCCGCCAGGACAGGCTGGTTTATGGAGCCTAAGGGGGCGGCGCACGACATCCAGAGACCATACCACGGCAACCAGACAGGGAGAGCCAAAATGGCTTCCGCCAGTAGTTCAAATGCCAAGTTAAAGGATGGCAGTAATTGGCCTTTCGCGTTCCGGCATTATCCACCGGAACAGCTTAAGGAAGCACTGCGCAAGATGTATCTGATACGCCGCTTCGAAGAGGGCGCAGAGGAGTCTTATACGCGCGGTCTTATCCACGGCACCATGCACTTGTCCATTGGTCAGGAAGCGAGTGCGGTCGGCATTTCCATGCCGCTCGCCGAAGATGACATGATCACCTCGACGCATCGCGGTCATGGACACTGTATCGCCAAGGGCGCGGAAGTCTCGAAGATGTTCGCCGAATTCTTCGGCAAGGAAACCGGTTACTGCAAGGGCCGTGGTGGCTCCATGCATATCGCCGACGTCTCCAAGGGCAATCTCGGGGCGAATGGCATCGTAGGAGGTGGTATCCCTATTGCCGTAGGTGCTGCTCTGTCCGCAAAAAAGCAGAAGAACGGCAAGGTCGTCATCTCCTATTTCGGCGATGGCGCGAACAATGAGGGCGCGTTTCACGAAGCGCTCAACATGGCTTCAGTCTGGAAGCTGCCGGTGGTTTTCGTCTGCGAGAACAATGGCTATGGCATGTCCACATCGACCAAGCGTTCAACGGCTGTTGCCAATGTTGCTGATCGCGCGGTCGCCTACAACATGCCGGGCGTGATCGTAGATGGAAATAATTTGTCGGAGGTCGCCGAAGCTTCGCATGAGGCAGTTGAACGGGCACGCCGGGGTGAAGGGCCGACGCTGATCGAGTGCAAGACCTACAGGCATCGTGGCCATTCCAAGAGCGATCGCAATCGCTATCGCACCAAGGAAGAAATCGAGGACTGGATCACCAAGCGCGATCCCATCCATCTGTTCGAGGACCAGATGAAGGAACTCGGATTCGTCAGCGAGGCGGATATTGCTGCCATTCGCGCGGACGCCGAAAAGGAAATCGTCGAAGCCATCGAATTCGCCAAGAATAGCCCATCGCCCGATCTAAACAATTTGACACGCGACGTTTACACGGACTGACCATGAACGAGATGATCCGCGAGCTGAGCTATTCGCAGGCGATCCAGGAAGCCATGGCAATTGCCATGGAGGCCGATGATCGCGTGTTCCTTATGGGCGAGGACATCGGCGTCTATGGCGGTGCCTTTCAGGTAACCGGGGACCTCGTACACCGTTTCGGAGAGGACCGGGTAATGGACACTCCGATCTCGGAACTCGGCGGTGCCGGGGTTGCTGTCGGCGCGGCATTGACAGGCATGCGCCCGATCTTCGAGTTCCAATTTTCGGATTTTGCTGCGCTTGCGATGGAGCAGATTGTCAACCAGGCTGCGAAAATCCGTTACATGCTTGGCGGTGCGGTCTCAGTACCGTTGGTCATGCGCTTTCCCGCTGGTTCCGGAACCGGCGCTGCAGCTCAGCACAGTCAGAGTCTTGAAGCATGGCTCGGGCACGTGCCTGGATTAAAAGTCATCCAGCCTTCGACGCCTTATGACGCCAAGGGCATGCTGCTTGCCGCCATTGAAGACCCGGATCCGGTAATGATCTTCGAGCACAAATTGCTCTACAAGATGAAGGGACCGGTTCCCGAGGGGCACTATACTGTGCCGATCGGCAAGGCTGCCGTGGTGCGTGAAGGCTCGGACCTGACCATCGTTGCTTCCGCGATCATGGTTCACAAGGCGCTGGAAGCGGCACAGGAGCTGGCCAAAGAAGGGATCAACGTCGAAGTCGTTGACCTGCGTACCGTCCGTCCGATGGACAAGGAAACAATAATCGCCAGCGTCAAGAAAACCTCGAAGCTGATGTGCGTTTACGAGGGCGTGAAGACGTTGGGCGTCGGCGCAGAAGTCAGCGCCATGATTGCCGAGAGCGAGGCGTTCGACTACCTAGACGCGCCCATTGTTCGGCTGGGTGGTGCTGAGACACCGATTCCCTATAATCCAGAGCTGGAGAAAGCCACGGTTCCGCAAGTGCCGGATATTCTCGCGAGTGCCCGCGATCTCGTCAAAGGGGTTCGTTAGGCCATGCCCGTCGAAGTGATCCTCCCCAAGGTCGACATGGATATGGAAAGTGGCCAGATTTCGCGATGGTACGCCAAGGATGGCGACAGCGTTTCCAAAGGCCAGTTGCTTTTTGAGATCGAGACGGACAAGGCGGCCATGGAAGTGGACGCCCCATCCTCCGGCATTTTGCGCGATGTGAAGGCACAGGAGGGGGCAACCGTTCCCGTGGGAGAGGCGGTCGCCTGGATTTATGCCGAGGGTGAGGCCTACACGGCCGCGGCGCCAACTGCGGCTCAAGTCGAACAGACGACTGTCTTCGATGCGGCAAAGCCTGCGCTTAAGCAGGTCGAAACTGTGCCGGCGAAACCAACGCAGGACATCGCTGCTGGCGTTCGTGCAACGCCTTTGGCACGGCGGATTGCTAGGGATGCCGGTATTGATCTCGCTTCCCTCCAGGGATCCGGCCCTAAGGGACGCATCCAGAAGAAGGACGTCGAAGCTACGGTCGCCAAGCCGATCGCACCGTTTCAACCTTCTACCGTCCAATCCGGTGTCGCCCCGCTTCACGCTGTCTGGTTGCGAGAGGGCAAAGGCGGCCGAATACCGATTGTGTTGATCCATGGTTTTGGGACCGATCTTAATAGCTGGCGGCCAATGCTGGGTGGAGCACCACTGGACAGTCCGATCCTCGCTATCGACTTGCCGGGACATGGTGGTTCGCCACGCAGTATTCCGGATGATCTCGATGGAATCGCCGGCCTCGTTGAACAAACCATCGCTGCCTATCATTCTGGGCCTATCATCCTGGTCGGACACTCTTTCGGCGGTGCGATTGCAGCGGAAGTTGCGGCACGCACCACCCTCGATATCCGTGCTCTGGCTTTGATTGCGCCCGCCGGGCTTGGTCCCGAAATCAACGGCGCATTTCTGTCGGGTTTTGTCCGTGCCCGCACCGAGGCCAGTCTCGTTGCCTGGATGAAACAGCTTGTGCAGGATCAAGGCCTGCTGACCAAGCCGTTCGTCAATGCGACGCTGGCTCAATCGCAAGATGTGGCCTTGCGTGCCGCGCAGCAAATCATTGCCGATCGCTTCTTCGCGGATGGAACTCAGACATTTGATATCCGGCCAACTCTTGGCAATCTGGCGATACCAGTCCGCGTCATCTTCGGAGCAGCCGACCGTGTCATCCCAGCGGCCCATGCTGGGGGGCTGCCAGGCGCCATCGCGGTGCACGTCTTCGCCGACACGGGGCATATGCCACAATTCGAGCAGCGCGAGAAGATTATGCGGATTTTGGGCGAGATGATCCGGTCGACAGTTTAGCCCCCGCGGATTTGGAGGAAACCATCGCCCGTTGAATGGCGCCCCGGGCGGAAGCCAGATTGGGCATGATCCAGTTGGGCTCGGCGCCCAGGAACTTGTCGAGAAATGCGATGGCGTAACCAGGCATTTCGCGGACATTTTCGCGGTAGGACCACCAGGTGCGCAGGTCATCGGCACAGCTGTCGACCTCGGGTGCCGTGCCGAATTCCTGTTCGCAGATCGCGGCGATCGCCCCGACACAATAATTGGTGTAGAGGAAGCCTTCCGGCCAGAACGCTATGATGTCCTGCATTCTGGATGTCTTGGCATCGTTTGACCTGGGCTGGCCCCGCAGTTTCGCCGGCGCTTCGGTGATCAATTCCTTGAGCACAAGACCTGCAGCGAAAATGATGAAGTCTTTCCGGTCGATTCGGGCGTAGGATTTTTGCTTTTCGACAGTCTCGATCCAGTTGAGAAATGCCCGGGTCAGCTTGGTTTCATCAATGGCAAAATGATAGCCATAATGCTCCGCGACAAGCGCCGCATTCTTGCGAAAAGCCATGCGAAACCAACGCAGTTGGCGCAACCGATGCCGCAAATCCGGCACGTGGACCAAATCGTCGCTGAACAAAAAATCCATGCCTTCTCACCTTCGATTTCAGTGTATCACGTCATACGCTTTCACGCACCATAAGCCAAGTTTTCAGTACATCGAGAAATCACACATATTGACATTACAAAAAACAAATGTTCTATATTTTTTCGTTCGATCATAACATATGTTGACGATCGGGCGTTGGGAGGTTGAAGACATGGCGATGTGGCAATGGGGATTGCTTGCCCTCGGGTTTCTATGGGCGCTGCAATCACTGGGTGTCTGGTTCCAGATGCGCCACTATAGCGACGTGATGAAGGGCATCACTTCCAAATACAATGATGGTTTCGTCGGCGCGGGCAATGTTCGCGGTCGTCTTGGCAAGGGAGTGATTGTTCTCATCGTTGTCACGCCGGATCTCATTATTCAGCGGTTTCTGGTCATGAGTGGCCGGTCAGTTTTTGCAAAGTTCAAGCGGCGCACGCAGTTCGAAGACATCTCGCTCGATGCGTTGCGTACAGATCCGGTCATGGCCGGTGTGGAGGAGCCCGCCCTGGCGAAAGCGGCAGAGCGGGCGATAGAACAAATAGACAAGGCCAGGGCAGAACCCAGGAAGCCGGGTCTATCGGGAATTAAAACAGTCAACGCATAGGGACGGCCGTTTCGAAAGGGCGGTCGGTTAGGAGGAGGGAACATGTCAATTCTAACAATGTTGGCTCAGCACGCTGACATCGCCGCCCACCATATTTCGGTGGCCGGATCGATGGTCTCGGATGCTGCGCTTCATGGAAAGCATGCCATCGATCATGCGGGCAACGATCTGGTCGTGCTTGCGCAGTCGACCGGCGATATTTCCGTTGAAGAATTCAAGGACAAGCTGAAGAACGTCCAACAGGAAGAGCAGCTTGGCTGGCTGACCAGCATGGGCAAGTATTTCATCGGTATTTTCCAGAAGGGCGGTGAGGTTTTTGCCGGTTTCGTTACGGGGATTATTCCGACGCTTGTCGTGCTGATGACAGCCTTTTACGCGTTGACGGAACTTGTCGGCGAAGAACGCGTGCATGGTATTGCCCGTGGCGCCGGGCGTATCGCTCTGACGCGCTACACAGTTCTGCCTGTGCTTGCCGTGTTCTTCCTGACCAATCCAATGGCCTATACGTTCGGATCGTTCCTCGAAGAAAAGCATAAGCCGGCCTTCTATGATGCGGCTGTTTCCTATGTGCACCCGCCACTTGGCCTGTTTCCGCACATCAATCCCGGCGAATATTTCGTCTGGGGCGGTATTCTCGTCGCGCTTCTCGAACTCGAGAAAAAGGGCGCTGTTCCCGCCGGCTACCACATCAACGTTGCCATTTGGTATGCGCTCGTTGGTCTGGTCGTCATCCTCCTCAAGGGCATGCTGACCGAGCGCATTACTGCCATCATGGCGCGCCGTCAGGGTGTCGAGCTTTAATTCGGGGTGGGGAGCAGTAACAATGTCAAAGACCTATAAAGCAGTCAAAATCTCCAAGGGATCGAATGGCTGGGGTGGACCGCTCGTGGTGCAGCTTACGCCACAACGCAACAAGGTAGTTTCTGTTACCGGTGGCGGTATTCATCCGGTCGCGCGCCGCATCGCTGAACTCACCGGGGGCGAAGCTGTGGACGGCTTCAGAGCGCCACCGGTCGAAGGTGAAATGGGCGTAGTAGTCGTCGATTGCGGCGGTACGGCCCGTTGCGGCGTCTATCCGCGCAAGCGTATTCCAACTGTCAATCTGACGCCTGTCGGCCAGGCAGGTCCGCTTGCCCAATTCATTACCGAAGACATCTACGTCTCGGGCGTGAAAGAAGGCAATATCGAGCTTGCCGACGGATCGCAGCCTGCTGCTGTTGCCGGCTCGGCGTCTCCGCCCACCCCGGCGGAACTCGCCGCATCGATGTCCAGCCGCATCTCGGCCGCATCGGAAACCAGTGAAGGCGGGCTCATCGGTCTGATCAGTTCGGTTGGCCGTGTCATGGGCCGCGTCGTCGGCATTTTCTTCAACGCCGGCCGCCGCACCATCGACCAGGTCGTCCGCAACGTCCTGCCGTTCATGGCATTCGTGACGATGCTCATCGGCTTCATCCTTTATACCGGGATTGGCGATGTGCTGGCTCAGCCCATGGGTCCGCTTGCCAATAATATTGTCGGTCTGCTGATCATCTCTGCGATCTGTGGCCTGCCGTTCCTGTCTCCTATCCTCGGACCAGGCGCGGTCATTGCACAGGTCATCGGTGTCGCGATTATCGGCCCGCAGATTGCCAATGGTACTATTTCGCCTGCAATGGCACTGCCCGCCCTCTTTGCCTATAATACCCAGGTGGGCTGCGACTTCGTTCCAGTTGGTCTTGCGTTGGGTGAAGCCAAGCCAAAGACCATCGAGATTGGTGTGCCTGCGGTGTTGATCAGTCGACAGATCATGGGTCCGATCTCCGTGCTGATCGCCTGGGTCGTCAGCCTGATCGTATTTTGATTGAAGCAACAAGAAAAAGAGGTTCGCCATCATGTCAGTCCTGTTGAAGACACGGGTAACAGCCGTCGGGCCTGAAGTGGCGGACCTTGCTGAGGGAGGCGTAGTCATCCTTTTTGCCGATGGCGCGCCGCCTGAACTCGCGGAAGTTTCGATCCTGCACAGCGTCGAAGGCAAACCTTCCGAGATGACGCCGCCCTTGGGATCGGCGATCCAAATCGGTAACGTGTCGGCCAAGATTACGGGCATCGGCGAGTACGCGTGGCAGAAAGTAAGGGATATCGGGCACGTGGTCATCACGTTCAACGGCTCGGAACAGGTTGAACGGCCCGGTGAGATTTGTGCATCGGAGATCGATACCGAGGAACTGGTGTCAGCCCTGAAGGTAGGAACGACGATTACCATCGGATGATTGTCTGACCGGAAAATAAAGTGAACCAAAGAGAGAACTGAATGGAACGCTCGACCATTGTGCGAGTGCATGACGGATTGCATGCACGGCCCGCCACCCGATTTGTCAAACTCGCAAAGAGTTTCGAGTCGGACATCGAGCTCGTCAAGGCAGACAAGTCTGTCAGCGCGAAGAGTTCAGTCAAGTTGATGCTGCTCGGCGTCAAGGAGCATGATGAAGTCACGGTTCGTGCGACTGGTGCCGATGCGATCGAGGCTGTGGAAGCGCTGATCGGTTATCTGGAAAATCCCAATTCCGGCATTCTGGAGGACGGCGCAGCAGAAGCAGCAAAGCTGGCCGAGACAACCCCTTCGAGCCCGGTTGCAAGTGGCATAGTCCCGGATTCCGCAGGCAAGCTCAGAGGTGTGGCGGCAAGCGAGGGTGTTGCGATTGGCCCGGCCTTCGGCTTCTTCCCGGCCGAAATCAAACATGAGAACCGGCTGCTCAACGGGGAGGAGATACCTGACGAAGTCGCGCGTCTGACGCGGGCCCTCGCCACGGTGCAGAACCGGATGGATAAATCGCTTGCAGCAACGAATCTGGCGGAAAGTGATCGCGGCATCATTGCTGCGCTCAAGGATATTGCCGGAGACGACGAACTGACCGGCGCTGTTACGGCACTTGTCGAAGGTGGGATCGATGCGGTGTCGGCGGTCATCGGAGCGACATCAAAGATCGCCTCCGATTTCGCGTCGATGGACGACCCCTATCTCAATGCACGCGCCGATGACGTGAATGCCGTCGGGCGACAGATCTGTCTTGCACTGCTGGGCCAGGACGATGCCAATCTGGATGCCATTCCGGCAGGTTCGATCCTGATTGCCGAGGATATTGGCGCCTGGGATCTGGCTCGTGCTCCGCTGAAACGCATTGCCGGTGTCATTTGCGGTCATGGCGGTGCTACGTCACACGTCGCTATCATTGCACGCGCGCATGGTATTCCCGCCGTTCTTGGCATTGGCCGTTCGGTGCAGCAGTTGCAGGACATCAAGATCGTAGCGCTCGACGGCAACAGCGGCGATGTATTTCCCGAGCCAGACCAGGCCACAGCTGATCTGTTCCACGAACTGATTGGCAAAGCGGAATCCGAAAGGCAAGCATTGAAGGCTTATAAAGAAGTAACGCCCAAACGCGCCGATGGTACCGTAATCGAGGTTGCTGCCAATCTGGGCTCCCTGGAAGAAATCGAAGCGGCGCAGGATGCGGGTGCGATGGGCGTCGGCCTATTCCGCACCGAACTCCTGTTCATGCGGCACATCCACCTCCCTTCGGAGGATCTGCAAGCCGAAACCTATGCCACACTGGCGAAGGCCTTCGCACCCTATCCGGTGATCGTTCGCACGCTCGACATCGGCGGCGACAAGCCGATCTCCGGCATCGATTTTCCCGTTGAAGAAAACCCGTTCCTTGGCTGGCGCGGCATCCGCATGTGCCTGGATCGCCCGGATGTGTTCAAACCGCAGCTTCGCGCACTGCTGCGTGCGGCAATACACGGCAACATCAAGGTGATGTTGCCCATGGTTTCTGGTCTCGACGAAGTTCGTGCGACGCGCGCGCTCATCGAGGAGTGCGCGGTAGAACTCAGAAGAGAGGGCAAGGCCCATGCTGCGTTCGATCTTGGCGTCATGGTCGAAACGCCAGCGGCAGTTATGATCGCGCCAATGCTTGCCCGGGAGGTAGCATTTTTCTCGATCGGCACTAATGATCTGACCCAATACATTATGGCTGCCGACCGGCTTAACCCCACGGTCGCCAAGCTCAACGACGTGACGCACCCGGCTGTAATGGCGGCCATCGAACTGACGGCAAGGGCCGGTGTCGAAGCGGGCATCATGGTCGGCATGTGTGGCGAAGCGGCCGGCCGTCCAGATCTGATCCCTGCTTTTGTAAAGATGGGACTGACGGAGCTGAGCATGAGCCCTTCATCGATTCAGCGCGCGAAAAAGTGCCTTCTTGATCTGGAAACTGCGGCTCAGGGCAGGTGAGGGATCAGGAAAGCAAACAGGTCAGCCAAGGCCCGGATGCTATCCGGCGCTTCAATAGCGTCGTCGAACTTTTCCTGCCGGGCCTGCAAGGCCAGAAGTGCGCTTTCGACCAGCTTCTCTTCGCCGGGTTCATGGTCCGTATAGGTCGCAATCCCAATCGCAAGTGCGATCGAGGAGAAGCACAGAGACACGGTGCATTTATCCGGTTGCGCCTCGTGATGGGCAGGCAATGCCCACGGTTCGGATCGGTAACGCAATTGCAATTCGCACGCGAGGATTGCGGAGGCCGTTGCAATATCGTTCAGCCCGCGCTCTTTCATGGCCGTTTGCAACTGGGCTCCATGGCGGCGAATCATCGTCGCATGAACAGCTGAGAAGGTGGCTTCATGGATAAGCGCATTGTCGGCCCCGAGGACGTTCAACAAACGTTTCGTCAAATAATAAATATCGCGTCGGAAGAGCCCTTCGCCCTCGCTGCTATCGGCGGGGAAGTAGGTATCGAGACTGCGGGCTTCAATTGTCGTTGTATGCGCAGCCGGATCCTGCGAAACCAACGAGATCGAAATGGTTTCGGCAGTCGTCAGGGCCTTGTCCACCGCCCGCGCTGCCTTGCCAAACAGGATATCCGGCAAGGTCTGCGGTGCCGGTTCAACAGCCTGACGGTTCGCCCTGATCAGGTGGCGTACATCGCGCAACCGGTCCTTTAGGTTGACGACGATCTCGTTGGAAATGTCCCGGATCATATGGTTAACCTTTGCTCGCAAGTGGATAAGACTTTGTATCTGTTTTTCATGGCTTGCTAAACAATATTCTGGTGGAGTGTACTGCGGAAAATGTGTTGCTGCCGGCGCAGCGTTGCCGCTGCCGAGGCAAACAATAACAATGATAGGGGGAGACGATTGGCCGATCGACGCAAGCGAACGAATGGTACGACGAACAGCCTCCAAAAAACACCTCTGGAGGTTGGGCAGCCCGACACGAAGATCAGCCGGATGCGCATGCGCGCCGCCTGGATGTACTATATCGAACAAATGACCCAGAACGAGATTGCCGAGATACTTGGTGTCGGACGTGTGACCATTGTGCGAATGCTGGCCGAAGCGCGGGCTCGCAACGAGGTCAAGATCGGAATTCAGGGCTATCTTTCGGATCTTGTCGCGCTTGAACGGCAGGTGGAGCAGCGATTCGGCCTCGACAAGGTAATCATCGCGCCACTCTCCCATCCGGATAATGATCCGATTCCGGCGATAGCTGCGGCAACCGGCGATTATCTTTCCAGTGTAGTCAGCAACGGTATGCGCGTCGGCGTTGGCTGGGGGCGAACGTTGCTCAACACACTTTCCTATCTCGAAGCGCGGGCGCTCGAGAACTTTACCGTCATTTCTCTGTTGGGCGGCATCAGCCAGCCTCGCCGGTTCAACCCAGCGGAATTTGCCTGGCAATTTGCCCAATTGTTCCAAGGTGACGGTTATCTCATCCCAGCCCCCGCGATGGTCGACAGTATCGAAACGAAGACAGCCCTGATCGAGCGCTGCGGCCTGAAAAGCGTGTTTGAAATGGCCGAAGACCTCGATCTCGTCCTTCTCAGTGTCGGAGCGATCGAGACAGCGTCGAGCACGCCTTATCACATCGGCTTCCTCAATGAGGGGCATCAAGCCTCCTTGGCCGAACGCGGCGCGGTCGGAGATCTTCTCTTTCATTTCTACAACAAGCAGGGCGAGCTGGTTGATCACCCGATCCACGATCTGGTTATGTCTGTTGGCATCGACACGGTGCAGCGGGTACCGGCGCGGGTGCTCACCTCCGGCGGCAAGGAAAAGATCAGGGCCCTCTACGGGGCAATGACGCTTGTCCGCCCGACGGTCTTCATCACTGATGAGGAAAGTGCCCGGCGGTTGCTTGTTCTGGCTGACCAGGAGAAAGGCAAATCTCCGGTTGTTTTGTAGTTTCTCGGTAGAAAATCAAGGCAAGAGGGCAGGGTAGACGAAGTCAGGGATTGCATTCGTCATTTTTCCCGTTATTGATCGCGAGCAGATTCACAAAGGCAGTAGCCTGTGCATCTGATTTCAGGTGGGGCCTGTAGCTCAATTGGTTAGAGCCGGCGGCTCATAACCGCTTGGTTGGGGGTTCGAGTCCCTCCGGGCCCACCAACGAAATCAAATAGTTAGAGTGGAAATTTCTGAACTATTAAGACGCTTACATTATTTGGGCAACGTCTGGGGCAACATTCAGCATATTTCAATCTTCGACCGTCATCTTATTCCGAATCATTGGTAAACCCGGTATGGTGTGAAAATGATGCTTCAATCGTTCCATCATCAGAGTGACGCGAAGCGGAAAGCCAAAGCTGGCTATTCGGCGCCCGATTATGCTCATACAGCAACTTTGCAGAGCCTATTGCGACAATTTGGGCGATCAGCTGGTGCGGATCGTCAGTTCGATCTCTTGCGCTCATATGGCACCAAAGATGTGTTTATCCACTACGCCGGTAATCTCGATTTGCTCGCGAAGAAGGCGGTCTCTGTCGTTGGCACGCGGGATATCAGTCCTGAAGGTATAAAAAGAGCGAGTTGTTTGGCACGGGAGCTTGCAGAGGCGGATGTGCTTGTTATGAGTGGCCTAGCCAAAGGCGTAGATTTTGTCGCTCACACATCAGCGCTCGAAGTTGGAGGGCATACTGCCGCCGTCATAGGCACACCCTTGAACAAGGCCTATCCAGCGGAAAACGCGGCACTTCAGGAGCGAATTTATAGGTCGCATCTCCTCCTTTCGCCCTTCGCAGAAGGGGAACCGGTTTTCAAAGCCAACTTCCCAAAGCGAAACCGAGTTATGGCGCTGTTGAGTGATGCTACGGTGATAGTCGAGGCCTCTGACACATCTGGCACGCTTCACCAAGCAGCAGAATGTCAAAGAAATGATCGCTGGCTCTTCATTATGAAGTCTGTCGTTGAGGATCCCGCGATCTCGTGGCCGGCAAAGTTTCTGTCGCACGCCAAGACGCGCGTTCTCACCTCCACAGACGATGTTTTAAAAGCGTTAGCGTAAAATGCCAGAAATAGATGTCGCCTGTTATGTCCGCTACAATACCGCTCGGGATGTCGATAAAAATCAAGACGAATGGGCCGCAATTCACATAAAGAAAATTGTGAAGAACGAAGAATTGAACGGCAAGTTCGATTTTCGCATCGGCGGTGTTCTAGTCAAAATCGACAAAAACAATATACCTCGCTTTAGGGCGGGAATGTCCCAGATACTGGCTGAACGAATGATGGCAGACCAGCCAGGCAATTTTGCCATTGTGCCAGTGCCAAACGGAAACGGCACAATCGGGGAGGCGATTTTCGCACTCTAAGGATCGTTCGTTCAGTTGCCGCGATGACAGGCGGACGCGCAACAGCTTCAGACTTGCTTCGGTGGCGGGTTGAAATGGGCAAGGCGCACAAGAACGAACGTGCCCGCAATGTCGACCAGCACATTCAAGAGCTGAGCATCAATGGCCACGTGACCGTGCCGATCGTGCTTTTCGATGATGTCGTAACCTCTGGTAGCCAGATGGCGGCGGCGAAAATCAAGTTGACGGAGGCTGGCTTTAACATCGCTGGCGCATATTCTATTATTGAAGTGGTAGAGCAAGGCCAGCGAGGCGATGCGCCAGGTTGGCGGACAACACGGCGAAATCCAATGCGCATCGCTGATTTTTTCGATCAAATAGAAGATCTGTGAGCGAACCGGCAATTAACTTCCGGCCGATCGATATTCCTCAAGCTTTTCGAGCCCGGCAACGATGATGTCATTGCCCAAATGAAGAAGCGCAGTCATTGCTTTTCGCTCTTCCCGCTGGCTGAGACTGTTTGCAGCCATCCAAGCAGCTTCATACAGATCCCGTGCCTGGGTGAGTTCGTCCATCGCACCTAATAGCGTCCGCTTCTTTTCCAGATCGCCTGAACGCTTCGGCGCATTGGGTAGGCCATGCATGGCTTTGCAAAAATCGCCCTCAAGGCGCACTGCTCGGGCAACAACGTCATTCCAGGCGAAGGACGCCTGATCGGTTTCGTGCTTTTCACGCGGGAAGCTTTCCCCGCCCAACAACTCGTCGAGCATGTCAGCCAGAATTTTCGTCATGTACGAGAGGCCGCAGATGTCCCCATAGATGCGCTCCATGGCTGCGACAGTCATCTTGGCTTCAGGCAAACCTTCGGCGGTGGCCGGAATTGATTGTTTCGGCATTTGACAAATTCCTCTTTGAGATTTTCGATACCTCAGGTATTAATGAAATCTCAAGATATTGTCAATACTCTGGGTATCGAATGAACCCTTAGGGATTGAAAAGATGATTTCGAGCGAACAGATCAGAGCGGCACGCGCACTCCTACGATGGGAGCAAAAGGACTTGGCAGAGGCTTCGAAGGTAGCCCTGTCGTCGGTCAAGCGGCTGGAGAGCCAACCCGGTACGCTAGCGGCGCAAGCGCGGACTGTGGACGCCCTTGTTGATGCCCTTCAGACGGCCGGGGTGATCTTCGTACCAGAGAATGGCGAGGGCCCAGGCGTTCGGCTCAAGAAGAAGTAAGGCTAAAAACGCGGCGCCTGATCGTCCCAGTTTTCTTTTCCATCCAGCGCAAACGGTCCTTGCTCGGTGGCGTCGAGCAAGCCATACCGCCTATCAAGAAATGCCTTTACGGCCGGCCAATATCGACGGCGCTTGAACAGCGGATCGGGCATAGGAAAGCCCTCGCGCTGCAGAACAATGACAGTGGTCTTGAATTCGTCAGTAGTCAGGCCGAGTGTCTTTGCAACCTCGGCGTCTGTCATGAAGAGGTGATTTGGCATCGGATTTTCTCCTTCGCGATGCCGGTTCCAACCCAATTTTCCCAGTAATCCAATCTTAAGGTTGTCACGGCATGCCATCTTTGCTCTAGCGGCGGCGCAGTGTAAGGTCTTGTGGCGGGAGAAAGTAATGCGCGAGAACGAATTGCCTAACGTCGTGTCGGCGTTTACAGAAGAGCATGTTGAGCGTTTGACTGGTGTCAGCAAGCGCCAGCTCCGCTATTGGGATCGTGATAAGTTCTTTGTGCCGAGCCTAGCCTATGAAGATCGCAGTCGCCCCTACAGTCGCCTTTATTCATTTAGGGACGTTGTGTCCCTGAAGGTACTCAATGAGCTTAGGAATAAGTCGAAAGTGTCCTTGCCGCACCTCCGAGAGGTAAAGGACAAGCTGGCGCACCTTGGCGAAGACCTTTGGGCCAAGACCACGCTATACGTTCTGAAGAAAAAGGTTGTTTTCGATAACCCGGAAACCAAGGCTCGGGAAGAAATTGTCTCTGGTCAGGGCGTTCTACAAATTCCGCTCAAGATTGTGACCGGAAACATGAAAGAGGCGGTCAAAGAGCTCAGCAAACGTAGTTCAGAGACGATTGGTAAATTCGATCAACGTCGGGGTGTGGCGCACAATCAGGTCGTTATCGCCGGCACCAGGATCCCTGTACGGAGTATTAAGGCTTTTGCCGATGCGGGATATTCTGTCGACGACATCTTGAAAGAGTATCCTACGCTCACAGCCCAGGACGTAGTCGCCGCCATTGAATATAACGAGGCGGCTTGACAGCATCGGGCTCCCCACTCTTCCTGTTGTTGGACGCTGGTGTGCCAGATACTTCGTGGGGCATGTCTTCGTAAGACACGGTCACCACGTGATATTTCACCGAGAAGTATTGCCGGAAAAAACCCCTGATGAGGCGGTTTGTGCCACGGCTATGGCAAATAATTGCATACTTGTAGCAATCGTATGGCGACATGAAGCAGATGGCACAACGGTACGGTGTCACCCCGAAAGGTAGCCGCTTTGATCAACTAGATGTAATCCGACTTTGTTGTAACGAAGTGTTGGCGTCAAAGCGTCTGGACCATTCCATGTCCCTTATCCAATTGGAATGGGGATTCGTGCGGCAAAGACGGCTCGTCGACTTTGGGTTGATGTGGGCCCGCACTTCATTCGCACTCATCGTTGAAGGTCAGTCCCTCTGAAGCGCTGATTATCCTCCCAGGCGATCAAATCCGACTCCTTGAAATAGAGCTTCCTCCGGATCACCAGCGGCCGGGGAAAGGCTAGCGCCTCGTCGTGGAGCCAACGGTCGATCGACATGCGGCTGACGCCGTAGCGCTTGCGTACGGCGACGCCGGAGAGGTACTTTTCGTTGCTATCCATCGCATCTGCCCCCGGATCAGGCCTTGTCTTTGAGCATTCTTGCCAAGAGGGCGAACATACCGGCCAATTCCTGCTTTTCCTCAGCAGTCCAGTCTTCCGTGCGGGGCTGTTCGCCGGCCCACATTAGCCGGCCCAGCGACGTGCGCATTACTCCGTAGCGTGTCGGGATCTTCGAGAATGCTCGCATGATCCGATCGGCTAGACGGTGCTCCATGTTGTAAGCAAGGTTTTCAACGTTGTCGGGATACCCGAGCGCACGAAGCTTTGTCGCGAGATCGTCTGTGAATGAGAATGCTCCGGTCAACGCGTCGGCTAACTGAATTGCCGCTTTTTCCGCGGCGCCAATGCAGGCAAGCCGCTTACTTTCGAGATTTGTGGCGTCTTTGTGCAATCCCTGAACGTGCTTGGCTCTGAACTCATGTGCCAGGCGTTCCTCTTCAGCGGCTTCCTCCGCTTCGACCACGGGAAGCGCTTCGTCGATGACGGCGATTTCGTTTTGGAGGCGTTGCAGCTCGCCATTGTCCTCAAACTTCTTCACGGTTTTCGTGGCTGCGATCCGCTGTTTGACCAGGGCGTCGAACTGGCTTTTGAGGGATGCCTTCTGTTCGGTCAGTGATGAAACTGTGGTGGCCATTTCGATGATCTCCGTAACGATAGCGCTCAGTTGCCACCAATTTTGACCATGCGGCGCGCGTGTGCAAAGCACAGGTATGGAGCTAACTGCGCCACATTTCTCGCCAAAGCCCGCCGTGGTACTTGAAGTGGATGCATGAACCGGCGGGCATCGTGAAGTTCGTACCACCCTTTAGAATACACCCAGTGCCAGTGGCGTTGTTGCTGAGGGTCAATACGGCCGAACCGGTGTTGGAGAAGAGTGTGAATTCCTGCCCGGCTGAAGGGTTGTCGAAAGTTGTCACGGTTACGGCACCCCCTGTATATTCAAGCGTGGGGTGAGCCAGGTTGCCAACGTCCGGAGTCGTATCTCCGTTGGCCATAGTCTCATTGCGATCGGGAACACAGCCCCGGATAGTGTTTTTCCCGGGCGAGCTGACCAGTCCAATGAACCGTGCAAACTGCGAAAGGCTGTCGGCGCTAATCACAAGATTGCTAATCGTGTTATCGGCAGTGGCCGGATTTGCCAGCAGCACGAACGAACTGTTGTTCACTACCCAACCATAGGCAAGACAGTCGTCAATCGTGCAGTTGGTACAGTTAACGAGCGCAATGGGCGTCGCCTGAGACACTGTATCGATAACGCCAGCCGTCGAGAACCGGAGGTGGTGCATCTGGACATGTGAACATCCAGTCAAATCAATGCCTTCCCAATCGGTCGCAGATACATGCGTTTTATACATATGCACGTCATGGATGCTGATTTGATGCGTGTTAACCAGCCTGATACACCGAACGTAGGCATTGATGTGGATGTCATGGATCGAAATGCTTGGTTTGACGACTGGAATGTCCCAATCGATACCGTAGGAAACCCCAACCATCTCACCACCCCGGACGTTCAATCCTTCGCCGTGGATAGAGCCAGAGGCCTTAATGCCCCGTTCGATGTGGTAGATAAACGTGTCTTCGATGTACGGAGCCTGGCAGTTTTCAAACATGCAATCCAGAGACGGTGTCAAAAGGATTGAGAGCATCATTTAGACCCTTAAGATCGGGACGAATAACGCGAGGTTCCCAACAATTCACAAGATGGATGCAGTTTGTCCAATAGTCGGCGGCTGTATCGGACCCGCGGCAATCGATATCCTCAAGCAGCACGCCAGCCTCAGTAATCGATGCGCTGTTAGGTGCAGTGATTTTCAGCGCCGTACCGCCCCCGGCAACTGTCGTGGTGAAGTTAAAGCCCTTCACCGTTGGCGGTTGCAGGGCGTCCGTGAACGTCAGATCGATACCACCATCCGCGTTCGTCCACTCCAACGTGCAGGCATCGATCGCACCCGATTGCATGATCAGATTAAACGCCGTCGACTTCGCAATCTTGGCGTTGAACTGGTGAACGCCTTTCTGGAACGAGATTTCAGTATCTGAAAGGACCGCCAGGGTCATAAGTGCGTTCATGGCAGTGACGTTGGCTGCTGCGGTCGAAGACGGTGAAATGCCAAACCAATGCGCCCACCACGGACCATAGAACACGCGGACGATAG
Source organism: uncultured Alphaproteobacteria bacterium (assembly GCA_963777425.1). Taxonomy (GTDB): domain Bacteria; phylum Pseudomonadota; class Alphaproteobacteria; order Rhizobiales; family Rhizobiaceae; genus Phyllobacterium. Next base: position 400,444 of record CAVZQS010000010.1, read on the forward strand.
CGCCTACATTTACAGCCGTATCGTCGGCTTTCATGTAAATGCCTTCCTGCGTGTCGGCCGCAATGCGTGCCGTGAAATCGCCGAGCATGAACATGAAGAATCCAGCACGGCCGTTTTCGGTCAGCGTATAGGCTTTGAACTGGCTGGTGTTGATCGCCTTCATCAATGTGCGGTTGGTGAAGGTGCGGGCGCTGCCAAAAATCTGCGCAACCGTCGCGAGCTCGGAGCCACCAGGCGTTAAGCCATCGTGGACGTGCAGGCTTCCGTTCGTGGTGTTGACCGTGACTTCGGCCATCACACCCGTGAATGCGGCGTGTTGTGGGGCCGATCCCCGGCGCCGACAATGACCTAGTCGACATCAGACCGAACCCCAATCTTTTTTGTCATTCGCGTCTGAAAGATCGCCCAGTCCTCGACGCTATGCTCATGAGGGTCCTCAACCGCTCCCCAATCGATAACCTGTGTGACAGGGACCGTGGGCGCGGGCGATTGAGAATTTTCCGTTTTGGATTTCTCATTAGGGGGCGAGATCGTAACCATGCCGACAAATGTGCAGCGGTTGAAAAACCGCTGCAAAGCACAGGTTTTGGGACTACCGACCGGCCGGGCCGCGGCGCCTTGGTTTTTGATTGGCTACGTTGTTGGGATGAATGGATTTGCCACGATTAATCGGGTTAGAGCCATACAGATTGAAGTATGTCGGCCCGGTCGCCCGATCCATGTCAGCTTGGTTTAGCTGTTTAGGCGGGGCGGAATTCGGGGTTTTCGGCTCTGTCATAATCGGCTTCAGCGGACGACGCGTCTTGTCTGGATCGCCCGGATGTTGTTCATTGTTCCGGCGAATTCTTGATGGTGGTACGCGGGTACCTGACCTGGCTGGAGGAACCCCAACAGAGCTAACGTGTTGTCTTTTGCGGGTTGGTCCAGCCCTACGGCTTCAGCCAAGCTTGTGGCCGTCGCTGAAGAACTATCCGCAATGAACAACGGAGTCGTCATGCTGACCGCCTCCCACTGAACGGCGGCAGCTCGGGCGGACGAGTTGGCGCAGGCTTGCCGGGAGCCCACCAAAATGTCTGCCCGAAATCCTTCTTCAACCGCTTTTCGTACCGGCTGAAGGATTGGCGATAATCAGGATCGACCATCGACTGAATGTTGTCGAAGATCATGCGATCCGTGGCAAGTTTGGTAAACCACAGCGACGATCCAGGCACCCACGCTTTGAGGTGCTGAGCCAGCGTTTTGCCGCTGATTTCTTTGTTGCCTGCTACTGCCTGCATCAGATCCCCAGTTGCAGACATGATCGCACCGGGTCCGGGACCAAGAGCGTATTCTTTCAAGCCGTCACCGCCCCGCGTCGTCGACGAATAGACGAGATCGGCAAGCATGCCACCGCCGCCCCCACGAATGAAGGACTCGATCCAGAACTCTGGATTTTCCATCGGGTTGACGTTGGCCGGATCACGCCCCGCTATGATGGACTGTGCTTGAACAGTTGCGGCGCCGGCTATGGTGGTCAGGAGGACCAATTTGCTCGCATAAGCGGCTTTGTTCCACGCTCCGTCCTGCATCGCCGTACGCATCATGTGCGTCATCATGAACGTCATGGGAAAGGATTTGAATTGGGTGGCAGAACGCACGGCTTCGCCAACAATTGTGCCGCGTTGTGTGCCGCCCGTCATTGCGCCACGGATTCGCGCATCAGGTTCGAGCACTGCCATATGCCGTTCATCGATCACGGCCGACATCAGCCGGTCAGCAAGGCGTTCGTCCTCGACCGCGTTCACATCGAAGAACTTCGCGCCATCCGCTTCGAGTTGCGGCGACGCACGAAGACTGTCCCAGTCTCTCGGGGTGAAACCGTATCGCTGCAAAAAGCCTTTCGTGACTTTATCGAGGGCCTCGAACTTGTGTTCGCTCTCTCGCGCCAGCATTCCCATCATTTCCATTGAGAACGCGCGCTTCAGCCCTTCCGTCCAGGCGTTCAAACCGCTGACGCGCATCACGGAGTCCGCGAACTGCGCTGAAAGTCCCTGTCCGACAATCTCATCGGAGAAACGTTTGGCTCCGAGAGCTGAATCGATGACGGACGCTGCAGTGAGATTGAGTTGCCGTGCGATCGCTTCGGCCTGATGGTCGTTCGCCAAGTCTTTCATTAATCGGGCCAGCACGGCCGTCGCCGGGATGTTGTTATAATTTGCTGCCAGCGTCATCGTCATGCTGTCACCGGGAATAGCGGCGACGGTCGCAGAACCAAGCCGCGCCGCAGTCTGTAGGTTACGCATTCCGCCGCCGATCGCAGCAGCGATCTCACTGACCGGCACACCCGTTTTACCCGACAGAACGTCGTATGTTCGCTGCGCGGCACCCGGGCTGTTCATCGACAGTGAGCGCTTCAGCTTTTTCCCGATTGTCGTATTCCGTTCGGTGTCATCCCGCGCCGCGACTTCGAGCAGCTTCTTGAAATTGGCTTCGTATTGCGGCCCGAGCACTTCAACGAACGCAATCTCTTTCCCCATGCCGTTCAGGTGACCCATCAGGGTATTGTAGAGCCCGCCGTCGCCGACACCATATTTCTTCATCAGGCGCTTGTACGCGTCCGGATTGTCGAACCGGAACACACGCAATTGATTTGAAAAACCGCTTGGACCCGAAGCACCAGTGCCACGGCCAAGCGTGATATCTTTATAGGCATTCTGGATAATGCCCGGAATCGCGGCTCGTGGTGCTTCACCGAACCCGGCCTTGTCCATCACGCGCATATTGCCCGCCGTGATTTCGTTCATCAGATCGTCAGTGAATTCGCGTTCCGTCACCTTCTTGGCGCGGGAGGCATCCCAGAACTGAGGCAAGCGCCAGTCTTCGAGAGCAGCGATCCTCTTGCCGCTGCGCTTCACACGATCAAGCCCGTATTTTGTGGCGCCTTCGAAACCCCTAGCCGCAGCTTTTGCGGCCTCGTCGCCTGTATCTTTGCCGTACAGCTCGTCGACCACGTTCCAGATCGTTTCCATATGGCCTTGAAATCCGGGCAGACCGGCCACCCTGGACGCATAAGGCTGCATGCCGCCATCAACCAGACCAAGTAGCTTCTTCGTGATGCTTTCCGCGTGGCTCTCGATATTGAGGGCGGTACCCATCGCGGCGCCGCCTTCCCAGTTATCACGAACCAGCGCGCTCATAAGACCGGTGGTTTTCCCTTGTGGGTGTTTCTCCATCCGATCGAGAATGGCGACCTGTTTTATGGCCTGCTGAGCGGCTTCAAGCTTCCGGTCCTTCGCTGACTGCGCCATGATGCGCGCCGCTTCCAGCGCTGCCCCTGCGTCCGCCGTAGCCGGTCCCATCTCGGGATAGAGCCGCCCTTGAACGCCCTCATGAATGGCGAGCGCGTCATCAGCAGCTTTTTGCGTGATCCGCTTGGCAGCGACGAGTTTTGCAAGGCAGTTCGCAATGGACACTTATTAACTGCTCCGGACGATGAGAAATCATGTCACAAGAGGTAGCAAATGGTGCAGAACGCCTCAAAGCACAGGTTCATACATGCACTGCAATATCGCTTTTGATCACGCGACCGGTTAAGATCAGGATTGGGGATAAACGATAGTCACAGCCAAATGGGGGGATAAAATGAAGCTCATAACTGCAGCCGCTTTGACGCTGTTAATCACCTCGTCATCCTATGCTCAAACACAGACCCGCGAACAAGCATTAAAGGCGTTTGCGGACGATCTTAAAGCTTTGCAGGACGCTTACCCGGATGAGCCAAAGCCCACACTGCCCTATGGTGGCACGATGGGTCACACGCGTTACGGGTTTCCGGATCCTGGGGACGTGGCGGACGCCGTCTACGAAAATATCATGAAGCAAATGAACGAGATGGTGCAGAAATGGAAGAACAATCAATATGTCCAGATTGACGGCTTTTCGATCAGCGCAGGGCTTTCACCGTCTGTGGATGTCAACTTCAGCTTCAAGCCCGATCCAGCGGACGCCATCAAATGAATGGGCCCATAGATTGATCTAAAGAATGAATTTCAAGATGCCATGACATGTATGTTCAGCGCGATTCGGCAATAATGATGTTGAGTGGGAAGGCATTTTCATGAGTGAGCGAGACAGACTTGGGGAAGTCGTGTCTGCAATCCTGATCCTGGGCGGTTGGGCATTCGCGATTTATGCGGTGCTCTACTACTTCGGATTTCCCCTTAACGAGATCATCCCGCGTTTGCCAAAATATGCAGACCAGGGGTCCCATTACGTTCAATCCAAAATTGTAAGTGTGATGCACAAAAAGGATGTGAAGGCTTCTGTTCTCAACTACAGTGGTCTCTGTCCTGTAGGCCAAAATTTCGTTGCGATATTCAATGATTCTAAGTACCCGATGACTTTCGTTACGATCAAAGTTCACGGGAAATCTCCGTTGCATTCAACCGATGTGCTTCAGGATAATGAGTTCAGCTTCGACAGGATTGTGCAGGCCTACTCGAACTGGGACACCTGCGTTACGCTCGATCGCAAACCGTATATTACCGCCGAAACGCCTGTCGAATACGACGCCGAGGTGACCGATGTTTACCTGTCGCGATGACAGATCTAAGGTTGATGCGGGGCTATCTTTGCAGCACGCAATTGAGAGAAGCGCATGGTCTTATACATTGGTCATTCTCCTGTTTTGACGCGTCACTCTGACCGCTGTCGTTGCAATCATCGATTTTCACCAAGAAGATCGCCACGCCGACGTGTTGGCATAAAAGCAACACCAACGGCGATAACGAAAAGAGACAGAAATCCCGAGTTGATCGGATAGCCGACTTGTCAGAGACTTCTCGTCGAGGGAGGACAAGAGATGAGCCAGCTCGAAACACTAATCGTCCTTATTGCACCTACCGTCGCTTGGGTAATCGCAGTTTTCCTGCTCATTCAACTGCGGACGAGCCGCGCGCGAAGATCTAGGCACATCCTTTCCCGGTAAGCGGTTCAAGCCGCAGACCTGTTATCGCCGAGCGCCCGGAGCGCGTCGGCTTAACCTTTCAATTCTGTCCTACGAGGATGATGTGCATGTCCAGTGCCTCAAGCCAGACTGGCAGCAACATTCGGCCGATACTCCGGCCATAGCTCTTATCCCAATTCTCGAGCTTGCTCGTGTACCCCTCTTGCCAGCCCGCGCGCGCATCGAGTTCCATCGCGCTCATTCCCAGTTCGTGCCGGCGCTCAACCAGCGTTTTGACCAAGTCCGGATATTCACGAATAAGATGTGGTGCAGACATCCGAATATTCCCGCTCAAGTGAAAAAAATCCCGCCGATGTTTTCGAGGTCAGTACATCGGGTGTGGGGGTGGACTGTAGATTCGAGGCGCGATTTTTGGGGGCCCATCGCTTTACAGGTCTGCTGGACAACAAAGGGGCTGGGGGCCGACGCGTTCACTCACCGTCTCCGGGCTGACCGGCCGTGATTATCTCGCCGTCCGAGACTTCGTTGGCAAGCGCGACCAATTCATCCTCGTCGTACGCGTGATCAAGCGTGATACCGCGTGCCTTGACGAACTGTTCAAGGCGTTCGAGGCGTCTGGCTCGGCCTGCTTCAAGATCGATGACGTAGCCTGGTGTCTCAAAGTTCACGCCAACGTTGACAGTGACGCCAGCGCGATTATCGATCAGATCTGCGTCCAGTTGTGCAGCAGCAGCAAGGCGGACTTTTTGGCCGGCTGCACTTGCCTTCAGTATTTCGCTATCGCGTATCTCAATGGCCGCGCGAAGGTTTGCCGGACGCTCACCCTCTCTGAGCAGTTGAGTCAACTCGCGGTAGTGGCTCATGACAGCAGGCTTCAACAGCGCGGCTCGGAGCGCTCTTGTGCTAATGCCAGCGTGTTTGCAAGCAATCGTCTGATTGATCGCTGAAGTGATATCGCCGTCAATCCCAAACACCATCGCTTCGAGGGCTGCTCGAACCTTTGGCGTGAGACCGGCGCCTTTACCGGCCGCTTTCGCTGGTCGCTTGTTTCGAGCTGTCACAAGCGCTTTTGGGCTGTAATCGTGGCGTGTTGCCATGAGGGGAAGTTCCTACGAATGCGGTCTATCATCATCGAGGCCCGAAAAACGTCACTGCGATATACGATCGGAATCAAACCGGAAGTTGCCCGTACGTTGCCCTGATTTGCTCGAAATCGCAATATCGCTCTGAAAACACTGTGTTTATTGCACAACTTAGACCCATACCAAGCGGTTGATTACCGTTTGCTCCGAATTTGGCCCTTTTGCCTCTGGTCGAAAATGCTTGAGATGGGCTCGCACGCGATCACAACACCACGTTCCTCATGTTTGCATCTTGTTCCTTCGAGAATTGGCGCTCTCAGGTCTTTTTCTTTTTTTGTCTCGATCTTGGTATCGCTCTCAGTCTGTGTCTGTGTCTGTGTCTGTGTCTCTGTATATCGATAGACTAAGGATAGGCTATCGATAGGGTATGTATAGGCTATGAGGTTCGACCGGCTGGATTGAGATAGCGAGTGTTTGTGAGGCCGTTGGACCTGACCTGTTTGCGTTCTCTCATTTGTTCGCTTTCGGTGAATTCGGCTTCAGCCGTTTCCCGCAAATCATCACTTTCGATCTCGCTGATAAGGCGCTCCGCACCGATCGCATGTTTATCGTTCGTGGCGGGATTGTGCTTGAACCAACGATGTACAAACACCTCGTTCGTCTCACGATCGAAGCTGACAAGTTCTGCAGCAATGAGTTCATCGCGGGCGACAAGATACTCCTCGAGAGAGCATCCAAGGTCAGAGACAGCGTATGCATCAGGCAACCGAAAGCAGCCGGCGCTGTTCTGATGTTCGCACGTCATCAGATAAAGATGCACGACTTTGCCTATGCTGCTCAGTAAGGAGAAGCGTTTGGAACGCCACAATGCCGGAGCGATTTTGTTGAATTCCCGCCCTTTGCTCAATTGAGCGTCCTCCCACATCGAGTGCAGCGGAACGGTCGTCCGAGATCAGCAACAGCGACCTTTATCTTTGCGTGATGGCCACAGGCGCAAGCCAGGGCCTTGGTGATGGAAGAGGCGGCCTCGATCGCCGCCGCTGCTTCGGCCCGCAAATCTGCTTTCGACCTCCGTGACCTGTACAGGCCGGGGAGCAGATCACCTCCATTTACGGATTCATGACCTCGGCTGGCAGTTCGTTGACGGCGGTGCTCCCGGGAAAAGTCGCGCCTCGTCATAGGGCTCTCGCACGAATGAGATGCGCCTCTGCAATTGCCTCGCAAGCCTGAAGCGGCGTCAAGCCGAAGCGCTCGCGGAGCAGGAGAACAGCTGGTTTGTCGGGATCGCGTTTGTGAGTGGCGTACCAACGAGCGGCTTCAGACACCGCGTCGCTGGCGCAATGATCTGCGCCACTCATGCGGCACCTCTGTCGCGCTCGTCTACTCGGGATTGCAGCCAGGCTTCCACTTCGCTTTCTAGCCAAACGTTTCGGCTAGGACCCAGCTTCAGCGGCCGAGGAAATGATCCAGCGCGGACCATGCGCCACAACTGTACCCTCGAATAGCGGATACCTTTTTCTCTCAGCGCTTCACTATCCAGTACCCTCATGTAACGTCCCTTCGCAGCCTGAAACTCGATGTATCAGACAATGAAGGAAATCAGGTCCCCCAGCAAAGCACAGGTATCGTAGTTAAAAACACGGCATTTTAGGATCGAACATAGTGAAAATAGCCAACAAACTTCCACCTGGCCAAGTTAGTTTGCTTTGCTGAAGTCCAAGACGTTGTCGGGGGTGGGGCTCACTATGGCCCACAATCTATTCGACCATAGGACTAGCGCTTCACGCATTTCGTCATGAAACTCGTGTTGATCGTAGACGCGGCGAAGGCCAGTCTTTCCGTGGCCTATAACCATCTCAGCGACTTCGGTGTTCACACGCAGGCCGGAAAGCCGCGTCCGCACGGTGCGCCGTACGTCGTGGAGGACCCAGTCGGGAAGCGCGGCCGTCTCATCACCATCGCGCAGCTCGGCAAGCATGGCTTCATCAAGATCATTCTTGGCGTTCGAAAATCCATTGATGGGCTTATTTCCGTTTGTGGTGCTGAAAAGACAGTCACCAGCATCCTTGCCCACGAATTTCGGCAGGCCGTTGAGGACGGCCAGTGCATTGTCGGACAGCGGTACAATGTGCGACTGGCCGGATTTGAACCTTTCGGCCGGCACGGTCCAGATCTTCCGATCAAGGTCGAACTCGCGCCACCGTGCATCTGAAACTTCCGATTTCCGCTGGCCGGTAGAGGATGAGCAATTTGAAGAAGGGACCGAGAGGGTAGGGCGTCGCATCTGCTGCTGTCCAGTACGCCCGGATTTCTTCGTCTTTGAGCACGCGCGTGCTGACCGTTTTTGACAGCTTGAAATGCTTCGGCTGCAGGTCACGCGTTGGGTTGTTTTCGAGGCCGTATTTCTGGCGACACTCGGGCCATGTGGCCCACGAGAATATAGCCTTGATGTGACCCCATGCGTTGTAGGCTTGTCCTGGCGCAGGGCGATCACGGGATAGCGCAGATCAGCTCTGCAATGTCAGCATGGTTATGTCGGCGATCGGCTTTGTGGCCCATCGAATTCCGCCACGTTTTGCCGTCTTTATCCTTGCGCTCCAGAAGTTCACGGCGGATTTCGCGCTCGTCCTGCTCGACATGACGATTGCGTTTGCGGGTCTGAATATCGGCGATATGATCCGCAACCACCGCAGCGAACGAGTTATTCAGGCGCTTAACGCAACTGGCGCTTCGATGCGCTGCTTCTCTTCCTCATCCTTCGGGTTTACGCCCGATCAATCATTCCCAGCCAGTTACGAGCCTTTTGACGGGCATTCTGAGGTCGATCTCACCAACATCACCAAGATGCCAACGCGTGCCCGTCTTACCCGGCATTCGCTTGGTCAGAATAAAATGACTTCTTTCCGTTTTCCGTCACTCGTACGCCAAAAACCAGGAACCACACTGTCCTGAACGGCGTAGACGAACCTTTACCGTTGCGCCATCGGTGTCGCGCTGAACTCAAATCTTCAACGCTCCGATCCCCTTATCGGTCAAAGTCGTCTTGTTTTTCGCCATGGCTGTCTCATTCCTCAGGGCAACGTACGGGCAACAAAATCGGTGAGCTTCCATGTTGCCCTGTGAAACGTAGTGCAACACATTTCTGGGAATTATGCAATAAAAACCGTTAATTAGTCGGAAACACTACGAAGCGGTTTGAAACACGGCGAAACGCGTGATAGAACGGCTCATAACCGCTTGGTTGGGGGTTCGAGTTCCTCCGGGCCCACCATTCTCATTGAAATCATTGATTAAAATGCGTCCGGCGCCACGGCCATTTATTGCAACAACTTGGTGTGCGGGGCGGTGCGCACCTCGGCAGCGACCCCGATAGGTCGCCGTGCGGATGCGTGCTGGTACTGAATGAGAAGATCGATCAAGCACTTCCAATTTAATCGGATGCGATTTATATTCGGATCAGACAGCAAGAAAGCCTGGAACGATTATGACCACGTCCCAAACAACCAATACTCCCGATATGCCCGCTTCCTCTTCCCCGCGTGCCGACAGTGAAGGCCGAAAACTTTCGAATTTCCTGTGCTTTGCGGTCTACTCGGCGAATCTGGCCTTTGGTCGCGCGTACAAGCCAGTCCTTGATGAACTGGGCCTGACGTACACCCAATACATCGCCATACAGGCACTCTCCGAGGAGGATGACCAGACCGTTGGGGCGCTCGGCGAAAAGATGTTTCTAGAATCCAACACGTTGACGCCCATCCTCAAGAAGCTCGAGTTGATGGGATATATCAGACGTGAACGTGATTCCGCCGACGAAAGGCAGGTGCGGTTGAACCTGACGCCCGCCGGCCGCCGTCTGCTTGAATCGGACCCCGCAGCGTCGCTAATCGATGCCACCGGGCTCGGAGAGGACTTTGCCGCGGTGCAAAGGAGCGTGACGAAGCTGCGCGACAATCTCCTGCGCGCCACGCGGGCCAAACCGGAGAAATCATGATGTGCCTGCCCGCCATTCAGACAACCGTCGCAAGAGGTTGGCGGATTGGCTGGGGAGGGTTGGGTCTAGCTAACCAGAACGGGCAGACCCAACCAATCCTGTTTAGACGAGGTTGGTCGTAACGTCGATGTTGCCGTGCGTCGCCTTGGAGTAAGGGCAGATGCCGTGTGCCGCGTCGAGCAACTCGTGCGCAACCGCTAAGTCGACGCCCGGCACACTGACATTGAGGCGTGCCCGCAGGAAGTAGGAGCCGTCATCGACGTTCAGGTCGATTTCGGCGTTGACCTCCGTACCTGCCGGAAGCTTGAGGTTTCTCTGGGCGGCGGCGACCTCGATCGCTCCCATGTAACAGGCCGACCAGGCAGCGCCGAATAGGTGCTCGGCGGCCGGATGCGGCTGCGGCAGCTTGATGTCCAGCTTGCCGTCGCTGCTGCGCGCGAACCCCTCGCGGCCACTCTTGTTGTGAGTCTTACCGGTGAATAGAAGTTTCTCAGTCATAGCAAAATCCTTTCTATCTTGTTTAATCGCGTACGATTAATTCGTATGCGATGTAAATATATTTAGAAAATAAGAATGTCAAGCGCTTCCGATTTAATCGTAAAAGATTTGATAGGTATCAATGCAATGCTGTTATCCCAGTTCACCAAACCATCCAGGTTCGACGCGTGGGACGCAAATAGCACTGTGAAAAGCCTGGCCCGCCGGTCAGGGAGCCCTGTTGCACCAGACTACGTGGGGTCCTTTTCATATGTCGTTATTCCTGGCGGCAGTTGAACCCAGGAATGTCTTCGACAGTCATAGACGGAATCTTGAGGTGGGGGAAAATTTGGGTCAGCGAAAGCGCCGACCGCAACAGCTACCCATGATCGTTCGTAACCTTCTTCAGTGTGAAACACGCTCGAGCCGCAGACAGGGCAGAACCGGAATTTGAACCTGGCTCCTTGGTCGCCTACGCGAATATACTCGGTAGCGGTGCCGAAAACCTTATACGGTGCGGCAAAGCCGGCAAGAGTCGCAAAGACACTCCCAGTACGACGCTGGCAGGCGAGGCAGTGGCAAACGCCCACTCCATCCGGTTCACCTCGGACTTCAATACATAATTGACCGCAGGAACATGAAGCTATTCGACGCATAGTGCACCTCGCCGGATGTTGTAGTTGAGCCGCTCGACCCGGGTGTTCTGGACCAAATTATGCCTCTGTGGAGCTCTTGAAAAGCATTGCTGTCAGGCGGCCGTTTCGTTCAGGTCCCGGCGAAGCGTGGGGGTTACAAAGTGAGCGACCTCGAGCATTGTTACAGTTACGTACTTGCACTGCCACAGATCCGGAAATCACTATCGCGATACGCATTGCAGCACGAGGTTAGGCCAACCAGCTGACCAACCCGTGCAAAATGTCGATACTCCACGTGAGAATTGACAGCCTTGCGAACAGTGCGTTTCGCTGACTTACCCTTCAGATTAAGGAGACAACGATGAATTTCTTCCGGAAGATATGTCTTGGTTGCTTGATTGCGATCGGTCCTGTCGGTGCAAATGCTGCGGAGTCCGTCCAAATCGGCACTCTTTCATGTGATGTGTCCAAGGGCATAGGCATGTTTGTAGTCGAGAAGCAGACAATGTCGTGCGTCTTTAGGCAAACCAGCGGGAGCGATACCGACAAATACACTGGTTCCCTTGATCAATATGGAGTGGCGCTAGGTGAAGTCGCGGCGGGACACCTGATCTGGAGCGTTGTCGCCGCCACTAGTGCTCCTTCCGCGGGGGCGCTGGCCGGAACTTATAGTGGTGTGGGAGCAAATGCCTCGGTCGGGGTCGGCGCTGGCGCCAATATCCTGGTAGGCGGTACGGGCAGGGCATTCTCCTTGCAACCGATCTCCGTCGAGGGCCAGGAGGGCATAAACATTGCGGGCGGCGTGACGACAGTCACCCTGACTTCGGCACCATGAGGTATGGAGTTATGCAGTCAGGCTGACTTCGATCCTGATCGGCATATTCCTACGGATCAACCTCATCAACGAAGAACGCCTCTACCTTCGGTATGAGCGACTCTCCGATCTCCACGTTTTTTTGCCCAATTGCGTGGCGCCCGCAATATCTGAAATGGCAGGCGAGATAAAAGTGGCCTATAATGCCGAACCTCAATAATCAGGCAGCGGTTCATATGGCAGATACACCCGACATCTCTGGAAACTGGGAGGCCCTGACCAAGTACGTCGAGTATTTCTGGGGCAAGCGGGATCAGCAACAACTGTATCGCTTTGAGGCCGATGTTTCGTTTCGAAGTGACAGGGATGTCGACCAACGCACGCATGTCTACATCGATTTTCACGATGGAGCTGTCTCGCCAGTGCGGTTTGCAGAGAAAGGTGAACTCAATCCAGTGTTCGTCCACACCGAGTTCCGGCCGACCAACACTGCCATCAAGTTTGAAGATGGCGAGCTGCATATTGTCGGAAGATCACCGAAAGTGGGCCGATATGTTGTACGAATCTCGGTGGTCTAGGCACGCTGCGGCTCGTTATAGGGTGACGCAGGAATATGCCCCACGGTGTATATTCTAGTTGGACCGGTCCAGAGCGTGTGGTGAGGGCTGTCCAGGTCGGTCGGTATCATTTGTGCGGTTACTCGTTAAGAAGACGGCCGCCATGGCCAGTGCCGCAATTATTGCCGTTACCAGAATTGTCGTGCGTACCTGCATGATCTCGCTCCGTGGTCCCGAAGGGCTCTGGATAAACACGGTCCGCAGCCTATTGTTCCGTTGGAGTTCAAAGTCCCCGCCAAGCCGCCGCCTCAGCGGGTAAAGACCACCATGGCCACGATTGAGACGAGAGTAATCGAAACGACGAGTACGGCGACCTCTGGATCACCCAGCACGTGCGTTCATAAAATACTCGGTGCCTAGCGGCGGAATTCATGCTTGCCTTACTTGATGAACGCTTGCGGTTTCCTTCGAAAACATCACCACGGCAAAGACCAGTACGCCGGCAAATGTTATCAGTGACGCTATGCCAAGCAGCGGCTCCAACTGCGGATTGCCAAGTTCCATCAGATAAAGAGCTGGAAGCATGATGACGAGGCCAAATGTATAAACGGCGTAATGGACCATCGCCAGCCGTTTCTGTGCCTTCGCAGGATTGAGCGCATAATAGCCGCCGAATATTGCACTAGTAACCCAGCCAAGGAGATTAACATGAGCATGGGTTGCGATCGTCGTGTGGTTTCCCGACATTCCCATTTGCAAGCCAATCGCCAGGCCAACAATCAGCCAAATGGTTGCAGTTTTGAAAAACAGCTGAGAAATCTGTGGCATTGCGGTTCCCCTCCGAACTCCGTGTATACATGGTAGGAGAATACACGCGTGTACGGCGTCTTTCCAGCGAGGGACGCTAAGCAGAAATGGTGAGTTGAAAAACGTTTTGGCTCAATCGCTACGCAAGCGGCGCTGCTATATTTTCCATCGGCGCCCGCACGGTCCATACGATGCGGTTGGGGCTGGTACCCAGGATGCCTTCTCCCCCAAGTGACAGGGGAGTAACGCGCTCGAGGACAGTCTTGCCAAAGCCTTGTTTGCGGCCGAGCCTTACGGGCGGCCCTCCGGACTCCGTCCAGGCCAGATAGAAGCTCCGACCCTCTTCGCCGACATGCCAATCGATGGTGATATTGCCGCGCTCTGCCGAGAACACGCCATATTTGGCCGAGTTCGTTGCGAGTTCGTGAAATGCTATCCCAAGATATTGAACGGCGTTGGGCTGAAGCACAATGGGAGGTCCTGCCAGCGTGATATTGGATTCGTTTCCGAATGGCTTGATCTGGGTAAGGATTAGTTCAGAGATGGTTGCTCCACGCCACTCGGCGTGCACTAGAAGATCGTGGGACCGGGCGAGAGCCATAATTCTTTCGCGAATCTGCTGTTCGAACTCGGCCGGAGTGCTCGTGCGGCTGCTCGTTTCACGGATCATGGACAGAATCACGGCATATTGGTTCTTCACGCGATGGTTCACCTCGCGCATCAGCATCAGTATCCGCTCCTCTGTCTCCTTCTTATCGGAGATGTCACGCGCGATCTTCGAGGCACCGATGACGCGGCCCGTCGAATTTTTCACTGGTGAGACTGTGAGTGAGACGTGAATGCGAGTGCCATCCTTGCGCAGCCGTATCGTTTCATAATGGTCGATCCGTTCGCCCGCGCGGATCCGTTCAACAATGCCCGGCTCTTCATTCGACCGATCAAACGGAATCAAAACAGTTATAGGACGGCCAATTATTTCTTCCGCGGTATACCCAAAAACTCGCTCGGCTCCCTTGTTCCAGCTTTTGATCGTGCCGTTAAGATCTTTGCTAACGATGGCATCGTCCGACGATTCCACAATTGCAGCGAGGCGCTGTGCGGATTCTTCTTCCTCGGTTCTATTGGTGACATCGAGAAGCATATTGAACGCGCCGATGATCTCGCCAAGCCGGTTACGCAGCAAGACGGGGTAGGGGAGAAAGGTTACACGGCTGCCGTCAGGACGCTCGGCGATTGCCTCCGACCCGCGCACCTCCTGCTTCTCGCGCAATGTCACGGCCATGGGGCACTCGTCGTGCCGCATCGGCGTACCGTCCGGCCAGTATAGTTTCCATGACCCGCACCACTCATCCTCGCCGATCTTCGGCTCGCGGCCCCAAAGTTCAGCGGCTGCTTTGTTATAAAAAGTAATAGTTCCTGAAGTATCTGTTGTGTAGACGGCTGCCGGCAACGACATAATTATCGAGTCACGGCTATAACTATCCATGTCATGTAAAGCTGCAAGTGAGGGAGCGAATGTGCTTTGCGGAGCGTCCACAATTTTTCCTGGTTGAGGTGCAGTTCTTTCGATGTGAATTTTAGATTCAAGGCCTGTTGTGTACAATAGAGTTCGGTTCTACCGGTCTTCACTTTTAAACCGCAAAGACGGAACTTGGTTCCATCGATCGATCATCATCGGCAAGCATATACCGATGTTCTGTTCTGTCCGTGCATTTGCAACGTCTGTCAGTGTGTGATGACAGATGCCTGGCTCCGAAATGGCTGATCACATGGTCGGCGAAGATGATGGGATACAGTTGCTCCGCGCACGAGTGTGGGCTGATTTCACAGGGAAATCAGCCCACACCACTTCCCTGCGCATCATGGCTGATGCGCTGATATCCTTGAATATCTATTTATCGTCGAGTTTGAACTCGACCGTCAAACCGCAAAGACGACAGCTGCAACCGCCAGCGCGCCAAACAAAATCATAGAGCATGTCATCCAGTTGGAGATATCGCCATTTTCTTTCGTATGCCGCATCATCGCCTGTATCCTCCTGAGCGTAACCGGATGAGGACCGGTGCGTTCTCAAAAATCCATGAACACCCGCCGTTGACTTGAGTTGCCAGCGATCTTTCAAATTGTGGTGATCAAGTTCTGCTGCCGGAACGCATGGAAGGCTTAGTACCACCATCCCGATTTCAGCTGAGGGAACTATAGCACTTTCAGCTTAGTCTCTCAATTTGTCCGACATACACCGTCTCATCACATTTTGATATGGAATGAAAGGAAAGTGATACTTCGCACTTTTAGCTCGCGATTGCGTCAACGAGCATTGGAAAGACCATGCGGACCATGGCGCCGCGACCGCCGTGGAAGCTCTCCGGAGCGTCAAGCATCTCGAGATGACCGCCATGATCCTCAACGATTTTCTTGACGATGGCCAGACCAAGGCCTGTGCCCTTTTCACGTGTCGTTACATAGGGTTCGAGCAGCTGATGCCGATTTTCGGCGGGCAATCCCTTGCCATTGTCGAGCACGTCGACGACCACGGATGAATCGGCGCTTGCAGCCCGGACCAGGATATGGCCCTTGTCGATTGCCCCGGTATGAAGTGCGGCTTCGATCGACTCCGAGGCATTCTTGATGATGTTGCCGAATGCTTGGCCGAGTAACCGGTTGTCGAAGTTACCGATAAGCGGTTCGCCGGCAAAGTCATGCTCGAACGTGATCTGAGAATTACTGATCTCGACCAGGAAGGATGCATCGCGCAACACGTCACGAATGTCGGTTGCAGCCAGTTGCGGCTTGGGCATACGGGCGAATTCAGAGAACTCGTCCACCATGCGGCCTATGTCGCCGACCTGGCGGATGATTGTCTCGGTACACTGGTCGAAGACCTCACGGTCCTCGACGATGACTTTGCCGTAGCGGCGGCGAATGCGTTCAGCGGAGAGCTGGATCGGAGTCAATGGATTCTTGATTTCATGAGCGATGCGTCGTGCGACGTCCGCCCATGCGGACGAGCGATGAGCAGCTACCAGATCGGTGATATCGTCGACAGTCACGACATAAGAAGTGTTCTTGGTGTCGGCGTCTTCCCGGGTGATCTGGACATTGAACGAGCGTACAATCCCCCCGCGCGTAATGTTGATCTGCTTGCGGCTGGACGAGCGGCCGTTTTCGCGTGCCGCCTCGAATACGGAACCGATCTCCGGCGAGAGTTGAACAAGCGTCTTGCCAATTGCCTGCTCGCTGTTGATTGCGAGCATCGACTCGGCCGGCCGGTTCAGGCCGGCAATCTGACCTTGCGCATTGACGCTGATCACACCTGCCGTGACGCCCGACAAGACTGCCTCGGTAAACCGCCTGCGCTCATCGATCTCGTCCTTTGCGGAGATCAGATCGCTGTGCTGGGTTTTCAATTGCTCGACCATGTTGTTGAACGTATGAGCCAGCGAGCCAATGTCACCGTCGGACCCCCGAACTGGCACCGACACGTCAAAATTGCCCGTGGCAACGTCCTCCGCGGCACCGATCAGCAGGCGAATGGGCTGAACGACACGATTGGCGACGGCTATGCCAGTCCACACGGCGGTGAGCAAAAGCAATAGCGTCAACTCGATATAGAGCAGCGCGTAGGCAATCTGTGTATTGGAGCGATTGCTTGCCAGCGACTGATACTCGATGTTGTTATCGTTCATGACGCGCATGTTATCCAGCGCCGAAGAATCTACGGCACGGATGGTGTAGAGGTACAAATCCGGCAGGGCCTGGGTCTTGATCACCGCACCGACGAGATTGGTGGCGCCGGGCGGTATCAGCACGGGTTTGTCGCCTGCAGCACCCTTCAATGCCTCCAGGGGGATGGCGGGAAGCGTATGGTCGTTAAAGAGCTGCGCACGGACGACAACTTCGCCGGTTGATCTCACGAGTGACGCGCCGAGCAGGTTATTGCGTCCGGCGTCGTAGGTCAGCCAATCCGAGAAGGCACCGCGGTCAAGACTGTAGAGCATCCGGCGTTGATCAAGGTCGATCACCATGGAAAGCGTGGTTGTCAAAAGGCTCTGCGCGTTGTCCTCCGTATAGGATTGCGCTGCCTTGATCGACATGTCGATGATCTGGTTATTTTCAGGATTGATCCATGAATTCAATCGGTTATCCAGAACAATCAGCGAAAAAAGGGCGACGATGATTGAAGGAATCGACGCGATCAAAGCAAAGATGATCGTGATGTTGGTGTGCAGATCCCGGTTCTTGTCCTTACTCTTGAACAGGAACAGTTTCCTGAGTGTCGCGTAAGACAGGTAAATCAGCACAACGATCGAGACAGCGTTGGCGGCTATGATGATCTGCGTTATCTGCTGCGTCGGCGAGATATTGGTGATGCCCATCATGACGATGAACGAAACAATCGTCGTCGCGAGGACCAGGAGCGTCATGACCAACGCACCTCTTGGCAGAACCTGCTGTTTTATGTTGGCCTCGCTGGAGGACATCCATTTGCCTCGTTGGGGCACTCCACTTGTCCGGAGTGGACCACATATTTCCCTAGTCGATTATCGGTCATCACGCAGCTTGTAAAGGAAGCTTGCATTGCGGCTATGGTTTGCGGCAAGACCTTTGGCTGACGTTGCCATTGTGCCACGCACAGCATAGGGAGCAGCTCCATGACCATTCATACGATCTTGAGGTTTCCGCATCCTGTCCTGCGATCGCGTGCAGAGCCAATCACCGAATTCGGCGATGATCTGCAAATATTGGCCCAGGAACTGTTGGCCACCATGCGTGCGGCTCCCGGGATCGGGATTACTGCGCCGCATATTGGCATACTCAAGCGTCTTGTCGTGATCGAGTTGGAAGCAGGCAGGGACAACAGGTTCTATGTTAATCCCGTGATTGAGTGGGCTTCGGGCGAGATGACGCGCCATATTGAAGGAAGCGTTTCGATGCCGGGTGTTTCCGACGAAATAGAGCGGCCGTCGTCTATCCGTATCCGGTATCAGGACCTTTCGGGTGCTATGAAGACAGAGGAAGCGGATGGTTTGTTGTCGGTTTGCCTGCAACACGAAATCGATCAACTGGATGGATTGTTCTGGATCTACCGCTTGTCGAAACTGAAACGTGACCGACTGATCAAACGCTTTGACAAGCTTGCAACGCGCATCGAACGGGTAGTGGCCGTAATCAACGGTGAATGGGATCTTTCCACAGGACGCCCTCGGGCTTCTCCACCGGGTCAATATCGAGATTGACGACAACCGGTTCCTGGCCGGAACGCACGACTACACATTCCAGGGCTTCGTCTCCGGACTTGCATTGATCTCCTGATGCGGCACATAGGGCGGTACAAAAATGAAATCGCCCGGTCCGGCTTCGGCTACATATTCGAGCTTCTCGCCCCAGCGCATGCGTGCCCGGCCCTTCACCACGTAGATAATACTTTCCAGGTCACCGTGGTGGTGCGCACCGGTCTTGGCGTTGGCATGAATGTCCACGGTCCCGGCCCAGATTTTCTCTGCGCCTGCACGAGCACGATTGATCGCGGCCGCACGGTTCATGCCCGGCGTTTGAGCCGTATTCGGATCGAGTGAATTACTCGGGAATGATCTTGACGCCATTTTCACGCCAGTCGATCGGACCGCGATGGGAGTTTTCGCCGCTCTGGTGTTCGTCTGACAAGAGGGCCTCCTGCTTATCGCAATTACAGGGTCAATGTAGTGATCATCGCAGCATCCCGCCAGATCAGGTCTGCACCTGCTTCCTTCGTGACGAATAATTAACCTCAGCTCAGAGTATTTATCTTGACGATTCAGCTCTTCGCTCGCCAATGTAATTATGCTGCGGTGCGATCCTTCCGCGGTTGACGGAAGGCGGGTGATGCCAATCAGTAAGTCGCGACAGTCACCATTCGATACCCGGAATGAGCGCGGTGCCGACCGTCTGCTGCAGATCGAAGCAGTGTATGACAAGGTTCCTGTCGGGTTGTGCTATCTCAATCGCAATGGCACCTACGTTACGATCAATGATCAGCTTTCACGCATGCTTGGTGTAGCAAGCGAAAATGCTGTCGATCAGCCGGTGGAGGCTATTGTGCCAGATCATGCACATCTGCTGCGTGATAGCCTTGTAGCAGCGTTGGCTGGCGCTCCAATTCCCGATCAGGAAATCCGCCGCGCGGAGGAAACCTTCATGGTTTCCGCCGCATCCGTGACAAATGATCTGGGCGAGATCACTGGCATCTCGGTGGCTTATAGCAACGTCTCGAACGTAAAAAGAATTGCGCACAAGCTGCAGGAGACGGAGCAGCGAACAACCTATGCACTCGAAAGCGCTGGGCAATGGATATGGGATCTTAACATCGCGACTATGCGAGTTTGGCGTTCGCCCCAATACAGGATACTGCTTGGCCTCGATCCAAACGGCGCCGAAAGCGAGAGCGTTGCTTGGGATATCGTTCATCCCGACGACAAAGCACGCGCGATCAGGCATTTGAAGATGTTGTAAGCGGTCGCACGCCGCATTTTGAGGCAGTTTACCGTGTCCCGCGCGGCAATGGCGGGCATGCCTGGATATTAAGCCGCGGTAAGATTGTCGAATACGGGCCAGACGGTGCACCTTTGCGGCTGCTTGCGACGAGTGTCGATATCAGCATGCAGAAACAAATCGAGGAACAGCTGTCCACGACAGTTCAACTCCGGCTCGAGTTGGAACAGAAGCTCCTCGAGGCAAACCGCAAGTTGAAGAACCAGTCGGAACGTGATCATCTGACCAATCTGCCGAACCGCCGGAAGTTCAACCATCTGCTGAAGCGAGAATTCGTCCGCGCTACTGAAAATGCCGACTTGCTGGCCATTCTGATGATCGATATCGATCATTTCAAAGCTTACAATGATTTCTACGGGCATCTGGCCGGAGACAAATGCCTTGTACAGGTGGGACGCGCCCTAAACAAAGTTATCAAACATAGTGGCGGCTCGATTGCCCGCTTCGGTGGTGAGGAGTTCGCAGCACTGTTGGCCTGTGTCACGGCGGAACAAGCTTCGACAACCGCAATGCAGATGCTCGGCACTGTCACTGCAATGCAGATGGAACATAGCGGGAGCCCTACCGGAATAATATCCGTCAGCATCGGAATGGCCGTGCTCGGAGACGAAAACCGTGCGACCATCAATGGACCGGACGACATTTTGAACTGTGCGGACAGCGCACTCTACCAGTCGAAGCGCAACGGCCGTGGCCGCCTGAGCATCTGGGGGATTTTGTGAAGTAAGGCAATTTCAGTTGATATCGATCGTTGCTGTCATATTCGTGCTCACTACCGAAGATAGTAAGGGCAGCGTTTGCGCCCGCTGATTATATGCGCACAGATCAAGGAAACATTAATGGCATCGCATATCGCTGCCGATCTTCACGCTCGCTTTGCTCTGGCCCAGGAGGTCGCAAGGGAGGCCGGAGCGGTGGCCCTGACGCACTTCAACGCACGCGAACAGCTTGTCATTGAGACCAAAGCCGATCCGCAGGATGTCGTTTCCGCTGCCGACCGCCAAGTGGAAGCACTGATCCGTGAGGGGATTGCGACTGCTTTTCCCAGTGATTCAGTTCTTGGCGAAGAATATGGTGTAAGTCCAGGCGCCTCCGATTACACTTGGGTGGTGGATCCGATCGATGGCACCAGTCCATTCCTGAACGGCATGCCGACATGGTGCGTTTCGATTGCCGTCCTCCAAGGGGAGAAAATTGTCGTCGGGGTCATTTATGCTCCTTGCAACGACGAGATCTACGCCGCCGCTGCTGGTATGGGGGCGACATTGAACGGCAGAACTCTCAAATTGGATGCTACCCGCACTATTCGCAATGCCGTGACCGGTATTGGCGCCAATCATCACGTGAGCCCCGCGACTGTTGCCTCGATTGTCGAAAAGCTGCTCGAGGCGGGTGGCACTTTCATCCGCAACGGGTCTGGCGCCTTGATGCTGGCTTATGTCGCCGCGGGTCGCCTCGTGGGCTACTATGAACCCTATATGCATGCCTGGGACTGCATGGCGGGCTATTGTCTGGTCAAGGAAGCCGGTGGCTGGCACCATCCCTTCCCGGTGACGGGCGATGGATTGACGAAAGGATCCCCCGTCCTCGCGGCTGCTACGGGCGCTGTCAGCGATCTGCGTCAGATCGCTGGGCTCTGATTTGTGAGGGCAAAAAAATATTGATTTCCCCCGTCCGCCCGAAACGCAAATCATTGACTTATTTCAGCGAATAACATCGACTAAAGTACAATGCTGTAGGTCAGCGCACTTGAAAAGCTGGGTAGTCATGACGGTCGTGCGAAATCTTTTGTGGGCGCCAACAATAGGCTTATCCTGGTTGTGGGGGTTGGGGTTCTTTTACTCGATCCACGTCACACTGACCTATGGCTGGCTCGGTTTCTTTGGATTTGCGATTGCCAATGTCGGCGGTCTTTGGCTGTTCGGCTATATTCTTGGCCGGACCAAGCGCCCGCCCGACGAGATAATCAAGGACATTGAAGGCCGCTATGCAGGGGTATTCCTGCTATTCCAAATGGCTGCACTAGTAGTGACGATCTTCGGATTTGTAGCTTATCTCTGGCAACCGATCGTTGGCGAAGGCTCGGGGCTAGGCGTTGCGCTGTTGCTATTGTTTGCCTGCGCCATTGGTCATGCGCTTTCCTTGCAGCAACTGAAACTGCTGCACATTGTCTATACGGTCATAGGCGTTGCGGCTGGGATCGTGCTGCTTGTTGGCTTGCGACAGGCATCGGATTATCCGGGCGTTCCGCTTGAGCGATTTGACAGTCGTTTTTACGGGCTGATCATGCCGACCCTGGTCGGATTTCTGCTGGGGCCCTGGCTCGACATTCAGCACTGGCAGCGAGCAGTCACCATCAAGCGCGAAGGCGGCAATGTAGGTTTGGCATATGGCGCGGGTGCGCTGCTCTTTTTCGGCTTTCTTTATCTCAATGCATTGACGGCTTCCGCGGTCGGCCCTATCGGCAGTATTCTTTCCATAGATGGCTTGCCGAGCGCCCAAGGAGCGGTTTCCGCGGCAACCGTTCTTGCTGCGGAGAATGGTCAGGCATACCTGGCTGTCGCGTTTGTTATTTGGACAGTGATTGCTCTGGCCTCAACCGTCGACAGCTTCTATTGCGCCACGTCCTGGTTTCTCAAAGGCAAGCATCTGCGTAGTAACAGCCCGCTCCTCGCCTTGATCCCGGACGGCATTGCTTCTTCGCCGCTCTGGCTCCTGATCGGCGCTGCGTGGGTTGCCTTCACGGCTGTCCCAGCAAATTTCTCACTTATGTACTTCATGATGCCATTTGCAACATTGTTCATCAGTGCATCAGCCAATCTGGTTTGTGAGGCGCTGGGGACTAAGCCAAAATTTGATCCGGTGCTCAGTTTCATGATCGGGTGCGGTTCATCGCTGATATTTGTGATTGGATATATCCAGCCCGTACCGGGTTTCCTCTTCATTGCGCCTTTCATCGGCTTGATCGGTGCCTTGCCTGCAATCATCGAACTGGTAGGACCGCGGACAAGGGCCGTTCCTGTCGAGATCGTCGATCAGCCCATTCGTATGATGACGCCGTCGCCGCTTGCCGCAGTGTCTGGAACCGACGAAATTACGCCTTCGCATGGATTCGACGGCGAATGGTTTGTCATGCAGCTCGTGCCGACTTATGACGATACGAACTCCGTCGGAAATGTCTATTTTGCCAATTACGTCCGTTGGGTAGGCAAGGCGCGCGAGTTGTTTTTCAATGTCTGCATGCCCGATTTTGATTTGGCGACCACGCGGTTCTATATCCTCACGCGTTCCTTCACCCATGACTACCGTCGCGAGTCGAAGGAGTTCGAGCAGATCACCGTCCGGATAAAGATCGCGCGGCATAACCGGAAATTCGTGACGCTACACCATGAAATCCACAGTGCTACCCAGGGGTTGCTGGGTCATGGCGAGCAATCGCTGATGTTCGTTGATAGGGAACACTACAATCCGCTCGATATTCCGGGAGAGGTGATCAAAGGCTTCCTTGCCTATTGGCCCAAGGATTCGCGGCTGTCTCCGAATTATCGCCCGAAGATCGAGGAAGTGGCCAAACGCCAGGCCTGATTGCTCCAGAGTTTTGTTCAGATCGCCCGACAAGAGTGGACGCTGCCTAAGAACTGGCTGCTAGCTTGCGACCTGATAACGATCGCGGTCGAAGGCCAGTAGTTCGAAAGTCTTCTCGACAGGTTCGGCTGGGCTGAACAGGAATCCTTGGACCTGATCGCAACCTTCCTTCTGGAGGCAGGCGAGTTGCTCGCGTGTCTCGACACCCTCGGCGGTAATCTTCATGCCCATGCTGGCACCCAGACCCATCACGGCACGGATAATCGCCAAGCTGCCTCTGTTGTGGGGAAGATCGCGGACAAATGATTGGTCGATCTTGATCTTGTCGAAGGGCATTTTACGCAGATAGCTCAAACTGGAGTAGCCTGTACCGAAATCATCGAGAGCAATGCTCACGCCCATGGCGCGGAACTGGCGCAGCAGAGAAATCGCCGCGACGTTGGCCTCTAGGAAGACGAACTCGGTGATTTCCAGTTCCAGACGATTTGGTTTGAGCTTGTTTTTGGAGAGAGCTTCTCGAACGATCGATGCGAGATCCGAGTGCCGGAACTGGATTGCCGATATGTTTATCGCGACGTGAATATCCTGTGGCCATGAGACGGCAATGCGGCATGCTTCCTGAATGATCCATTCGCCAAGCGGAATGATATTGCCTGTCTCTTCGGCGATCGGGATGAAGATCGTCGGCGAGATGAAACCGTGCACGGGATGTTTCCAGCGAAGCAAGGTTTCGAAGCCGACTGTCTTCAGGCTCTGCGCGGAAACGATCGGCTGGAAGTGCAGAATGAATTCCCCCCGGGCCAACGCGCCGCGCAGATCCATGGCGAGCGCACGTTTGGCCTCGATGCGCGCGTCCATTTCGACCTCGTAGAAACGGAAACTGTTGCGGCCTTCGTTTTTGGTGCGGTATAGCGCGAGGTCGGCACAGCGCATGATGTCGTTGACGCTGTCAGTCGGCGCAATGGCAATACCGACGCTGATGTGAATGTTGATTTGGATACCGTCGATCCAGAACGGCTGTGAGATGCTTTGGACCAGTTGTTCGGCGAGTTCAGTCGCTGCGGCCTGATCGGCGCCGCGCGCCAGAATCGCAAATTCGTCACCGGACAGTCGGGCGACCACGTAGGTCGCTGGGGATGAATTGCGCAGGCGCTCCGCCACCTGTTTCAGTAGTTGGTCGCCGATCCCATGGCCGAAACTGTCATTGACAGTTTTGAACTCGTCAAGATCGATGCAGAAGACCGCAAAGCTGCGAAGACCCTTTTCAAGGTCCTTCGTCGCCTGGCTGAGCTGGTCCGTAAACAGGGTGCGGTTGGGTAGATCAGTCAGCACATCATAACGTGCAAGGTAGGATAACTGATCGTCCGACTGCTTCGCGGCAGTCACGTCCGAACCAACGCCCCGGTAACCGACAAATTGGCCGGCATTGTCGAAAATGGCCTTACCGGTCAGCGACCACCAGCGGGTTTCACCCTTGATGTTGATCGGCAGGATATGGTTTCGGAATGTCGTGCGATTTTCGATGGCCTGCCAGATGGAGCCGACCTTGACGGCTTCCTCAGCATGCGACTGGTCGATCTTGAACAGTTGTGCAAAGGGCATCCCTTGCAGCTCTTTTGTCGTCTTCGCGGCGATCTGGGCAAGGCGTGGAGAGGTGTGCTGGAGTTTCAGGTCCGCGTCGGTCTCCCATATCCAGTCACTGGCGTTTTCTTCGAAATCATAGAGTAGCAGGCTGATGACTTCCTTCTGCTGCTCAACCTTGATCTGGTCCAAGGTGCGCATCACAATGAGATTGCTCATGTGAACGATGGTGAAGAGGATGAACAGGGCGTAGAACGCCAAGAGAATCGCAATAAAAAGAAAAAAATCTTCGCCCGTCGAGGCCAGCGCAAAAAAGGAGCCGGTGATAATCGTGCCGGAATAGGCGATTGCCGCCAGAGGCACAACGGCCACGCCGATACCGGTTGCCATCAACCCGGCCGCGGTACACGCGATCAACAGCCGATGATAAGCATCCGCATCGAGAAATAACATCAAGGGAATACTGGCGAGGCAGATGCCGTAAAGCGATGATACGATGATCAGATATTTGATCGCATCGAAGCCGAGCTCCTTGACCTTCGGCACCTTGTACCATTGAAAGCAGGCGATGAGCGAGCCTACAGTCAGAAGGGCGACGACGATTGCAACTCCTGCCAGGTAGACGCGAGGTCCGAGGTCCCAAAATACAAACGAAACGACGAACACCACACACATTGCAACGAGGACTGTAAACGGCGCCAGTCTCAACGCTACGTCCATCTGTTCGGCATAGACACGGCGCTTGACCGCCGGGTTTATGGCCCCGCGCATTCCGAACATAGATCGGATCGCGTCAAAGGTATGAAAGTTGGACAATCGCACGCAAAGACCTCAGGTAGGTGAGTTCATCGTTTCCCCATGTTAGTTTTTTTACGTTCGGCATTGGTTAATATACTTAACATTTTTTGTAATAGTTACCAATGTCTTTATGCCTGTTCCGCCTACTCTGGTAAAGATGTATTTTTTTTGACCAGCCTTTATCAGCAATGAAAATCAATACAATTTTACCAAATTATAAGTATTATAAAGAACATATTACAAAGTTTTTTAGTACATATCAAAATAGCGCAATTTTATGTTTAAAAAATTGCTTTTTATCTCGAGTTAAGCAAATTTGCAGGTTGTTCAAACCAGTGTTTGTGTGCTGGTCTGGCATGCTCATTTCGGTGCGGCAAGAATTGCGGCTAGCAGACCAGGAAAGACAGAGTTCAGATCGCCACTGCGCAATTCGTTCATGTGCGATGTGCCGTCGTTGCGGGTCTTCACGATGCCGCACTCGCGCAGGACACGGAAATGGTGGGACATGCTGGATTTGGGACGCCCACCGTCGAGCGCTGCGCATGTCGCTTCGCCTTCGCGCGCCAATTGCCGGACGATCGACAGGCGCACCGGATCACTCAGAGCATAAAGAACGGATTCAAGCTGGATGTCGCTGATAGCTGGGTGGCGGAACTGTCTCATGCCGTAGTCCTAGCACAAAATTTTGTGTATTGCTATTGTTCGAATATTATCGAACTATAAAACATGGCGAACGTTAACTGAAGAACCAAATCGGAGTGATGATAGATGGCCTCTCTTTTCGAACCCTTCGTGTTGAAGGATGTGACACTACGCAACCGGATTGCCGCGTCGCCCATGTGCCAGTATTCCGCAACAGACGGAATGATCAATGACTGGCACCGTGTGCACCTTGGAGCATTGGCGCGCGGCGGCGCGGGTCTGCTGGTCGTGGAAGCAACCGGCGTAACGCCGGAAGGGCGTATCACCCCCAACTGCCTCGGACTGTGGAATGACGAACAGGCGGCTGCGTTGGCTCCTACAGTCCAAACGATCAAGAACGCCGGAGCGGTGCCGGGCATCCAGATCGGCCATGCCGGTCGCAAGGCCAGCTCCAACCGGCCATGGGAAGGGGACGACCACATAGCAGCGGATGATCCGCGTGGTTGGGAGACGATCGCACCATCGGCCATCGCCTATGGTGGCGGCCTATCAAAAGTTCCGCATGAGATGACGAAGGTGGACATCGAACGTGTAAAACAGGCTTTTGTTGACAGCGCGAAACGTGCTCTGGAGAGCGGTTTCCAGTGGCTGGAATTGCATTTCGCCCATGGCTATCTGGCGCAGAGCTTCCTTTCGAAGCACTCGAACCATCGCACGGACGAATATGGCGGCAGCTTTGAAAACCGTAGCCGCTTCATCCTTGAGACGCTCCGCGCTGTTCGTTCTGTCTGGCCGGAAAATCTTCCTTTGGCGGCACGACTTGGCGTTATTGAATTCGATGGCAATGACGAAGAGACGCTCAGCGAAGCGATCGAACTCGTCAGGCAGATGAAGGCCAATGGGCTTGACTTCATCGACGTCAGTATGGGTTTCTCTCTCGGCAAGGCGAACATCCCTTGGGGTCCGGCATTCCTTGGTCCAGTTGCGGCCCGGGTTCGCCGCGAAGCCGGTATCCCTGCCTCCACATCCTGGTACATAAGCACGCCTCAGCAGGCGGATGGGCTGGTACGTGACGGCTCGGTTGATCTGGTCATGCTGGCGCGACCCCTTCTGAATGATCCGCATTGGCCATACAAGGCTGCCAAGGAGCTTGGTATTGAGAACCCGGCATGGGTGCTTCCGGCGCCCTACGCTCATTGGCTTGACCGGTATCGGGCCGCTTAGGCCTTCTCCGGTGTGAATCAATCGTCGAAACCATCGGCGGCTTCGGCTAGTGTCACAGTTTGACTGGATCGACGCGAAGGATGCCACCATGACCGATGAAGCACAGCGTGAGCCGGCGCGAAATCCTCAGGATCTGGAGCGCCTGCTCATCGCCCGACAGTGGATCGGAGACGTTGACGGAATGGCGGCGCTATTTGAGCCAAACGCCGTCCTCGACAATGGCGAGGGGCCATTGACCATTGGAAGAGATGCAATCCGGGTGTTGTTCGCGGATATCACTGCAACGGGCAAAAAATTTGCAGCCGGAACCCAAAGTCCGGCTGTTGTCAGTGGCGACTTGGCGCTGACTTCAACCCAGCTCCCCGATGGCAGCGTCACCGCCGAGGTCGCGCGGCGGCAAAGTGATGGAACGTGGTTGTGGGTCATCGATCGATTCTCCGTATCGTAGAGATCGGTCACACGGTTCATTCCAGAACTCATTGCCGTGTGAAGATTGCGGGTTGAATGCAACACTGCCGGCCATCGTTTTGGAATAACATTTTCAGAATGACGCCAAATATGGAACGCCGGACGTGTCCGGCGCGTGGAACATTTCCTATTGTCAGCGTCGCGGCGGCACCCTTGGCCGCATCCTCCAATATATCTCAAATCGCGTTGAAATGTTCATGCCTGTTGTCAAGGTCTATCGAAAATCGCAGATGGTCTGTATAGACGGTCGCAAAAAGACAACAGGGCGGATGTGCGAGCACCGCAAATGAACATGGCGATTGTAACGGACAGGGTGAAAAACCCACTTAATATGGCTGCGAATGATGAACCGCAGATGCATAAGTCAGCGAACCCGATGGTCGCTTTCGAATGCGTTTCCAAGCGTTTTGCGGCGGCCCGTTCCAGTGCGGAAGTGATCGCGCTGGACAGTATCGACCTCATCGTTCCGCGCGGTTCGGTGACCGGTATTATCGGCCGTTCGGGTGCCGGCAAATCCACGCTGATCCGCTTGGTCAACGGGCTGGAGAAGCCAAGTTCCGGCCGCGTCCTGGTTGATGGTGTCGATGTCGCCGGACTGGATGAGAAGAGTTCTTCGTGCTGTGCGTCGCTCGATCGGCATGATCTTTCAGCATTTCAATCTGCTTTCCTCGCGCACTGCCTTCGACAATATTGCCCTGCCGCTGGAAATCGCCGGCGTGGACAAGCAGTCGATCGAAAAGCGGGTGACGCCACTCCTCGACCTGGTCGGCCTTTCCGACAAGCGCGACCGCTACCCATCCGAATTGTCCGGGGGGCAAAAGCAGCGTATCGGTATTGCCCGCGCACTCGCCACAGAGCCGAAGCTTCTGCTTTCCGACGAGGCAACCTCGGCGCTCGATCCGGAAACGACGCGCTCCATTCTTGCCCTGCTCAAGCAGATCAACAAGGAACTCGGTCTGACCGTCCTTTTGATCACGCATGAGATGGAAGTGGTGAAAACCATCGCCGATCATGTGGCGGTGATTGATGGCGGCCGCATCGTTGAGCAGGGACCAACATTCGACGTCTTCACCGGCCACGCCCACGAAACCACGCGTGCTCTGCTCGGCGGTTTGGCCGGCATGCGCTTGCCGGAATTCCTGACCAGCCGCATGACGGAGCATCCGGAACCGGATTCCCGCACGATCCTCCGGGTCATTTTCAAGGGCGAGAATGCAACGGAACCCATGCTGGCGCGGCTCGGCAGCGATCTTGGCATCGAAGTCAATATCCTGGCGGGTGCCGTTGACGAGATCGCCGGGCGGCCGTTCGGCATGCTTGTTGTTTCGCTCCGCGCCGACGAGGCGAAAATCACCGAAGCACGGCAATTTCTCGCCAATCACGGCCTGGCATCGGAGGTGGTCGGCTATGTCCGCTGATATCCTCGCGCTTCTCGTCAAGGCAACCGGGCAGACGCTCTACATGGTCGTCGTGGCTGGCCTGGTCGGTTCGCTCTTCGGCATCCCGCTCGGCGTCTTTCTGGCGACCAGCGGAAAAGGCGAGCTGTTTCCGGCGCCATCGGTCAACAAGGTTCTTGGCGCTATCGTCAATGCCACCCGGTCGACACCGTTCATCATCCTTGTCGTTGCGATCATTCCGTTTACACGGCTCATCGCCGGAACCTCGATCGGCACTTCCGCCGCTATCGTGCCCTTGACGATCGCGACCATTCCCTTCGTCGCACGGCTGGTCGAGACCGCAATCCGCGAGGTTGATCCCGGACTGACGGAGGCCGCGCGTGCCATGGGTGCAAGTCCGATGCAGATCGTGTTCAAGGTTCTGCTCGCCGAGGCGAGGCCGGGAATCGCGTCGGCGTTGACCCTGACCATCGTTAGCCTCATCGGCTATTCGGCCATGGTTGGCGCGGTCGGCGGTGGTGGTCTCGGTGACCTTGGCATCCGCTATGGCTACCAGCGCTTCATGCCGGATGTCATGGCCACGGTTGTTGTGGTGCTGATCGTACTTGTCCAACTGGTTCAAAGCGCCGGCGACCGGCTGGCGCGCCGGTTCGACAAGCGCGTTCGTCCCCGCTGAGTTCTTCGTTTAAAAACAGGAGTATGAAATGCTGAAAAAGATCCTTGCCACTGCCGCGGTGGCGGCAATCCTGAACGCGACCGGTGCATTGGCCGAGACGATCAAGATCGGCGTGACGCCGGGTGAGCACGCGCAGATCATGGAAAAGGTGAAGGAAGTTGCCCAGCCGAAGGGGCTGGATATCGAGATCTTCGAATTCTCGGACTACGTCGTTCCGAACCAGGCGCTGAACGATGGCGAACTCGATGCCAACTCCTTCCAGCACAAGCCTTATCTCGACAACCAGATTGCTGACCGCAAGTTCGATCTGGTCGATGTGGCCTATACGGTCAATTTCCCGATGGGGGTGTATTCGAAGAAGGTGAAGAGCTTCGATGAGTTGGCCGATGGCGCGACCATCGCGATCCCGAATGATCCGACGAATGGCGGTCGTGCCCTCCTTATCCTCGCCGACAAAGGCGCGATAAAGCTGAAGGACGGCGTCGGCCTCAAGGTCACGACGGCTGACGTCACCGAGAACAAGAAGAATTTCAAATTTGTCGAACTTGATGCCGCCCAGTTGCCACGTTCGATCGATGATGTGGATGCCGCTGCGATCAACACCAATTATGCGCTCGAGGCTGGACTGGATCCGATGAACGGCACCATCCTCAAGGAAGGCGAGAAGGCGCCGTACATCAATTTGGTCGCTGTTCGCACGGCCGACAAGGACAAGCCGTGGGTCAAGACCCTGATCGAATCCTATCATTCGGATCCGGTGAAGCAGTTCATACTCGACAAGTACAAGGGCGCCGCTGTTCCAAGCTGGTAATTCTTGGATTCACGGCAGGATCTCACCCTATGCGGGTGAGATCCTTTTTCCGTCTGCACCGAACAGGTGCAGCTTTTCCTTGGGGATGATCACCCGCAAATGATCTTCGACTTGTGACGGAGAACGTCCGGCAACTCGAACCACGACGCGTTCGCCGCCGATGATGCCATAGACATAGCTTTCCGCCCCCACTGGTTCCACACCCAGAACCTTGAGGTCGAGCTGCAATCCGCCAATATGCCTTTCATTTCCGGCCGAGACCTCCAGGTCTTCCGGACGGAATCCAATGACAGCTCCGGTGGTTGGAACTGTCAGCCCCTCCGCACCGATATGCGTCCCATCCTTCAGGATGAGGCCGGTGCTATTTGCGGTAACGTGAACGAGGTTCATGGGCGGCGCTCCGATGAAACTTGCAACGAAGGTGCTAGCCGGCTGTTCGTAGATATCAAGTGGTGCGCCGATCTGTTCGACCGAGCCGGCATTCATGACGACAAGCGTATCTGCGAGGGTCATGGCCTCGAGCTGGTCGTGTGTCACGTAGACGCTTGTCACTCCCAATTGGCGCTGCAGGTTCTTGATCTCGACCCGCATCTGGCCGCGCAGTTTGGCATCAAGATTGGACAGGGGCTCGTCAAACAGGAAAACCTTGGGGTTGCGGACAATGGCGCGCCCCATGGCGACGCGCTGGCGCTGGCCCCCAGAAAGTTCTTTGGGGCGACGTTCCAGAAGGTGAGTCAATTCAAGTATTTGCGCGGCTTCCCTGACACGCTTGTCGATCTGATCCTTTGGCATGCCGCGGTTGCGCAGGCCATAAGCCATGTTGTCGTAAACCTTCATGTGCGGGTAAAGCGCATAGTTCTGGAACACCATGGCGATGTCGCGCTCGGCTGGTCCGAGATTATTGACCACCGTGTTTTCGATCTTGACCGTGCCATCAGTGATCGACTCGAGCCCTGCGATCATGCGCAACAGCGTTGATTTCCCGCAGCCGGAAGGACCAACGAGCACGCATAGTGCGCCATCCTCAATGGCAATGTTGACGCCTTTGACCGCTTCGACCGAGTTCCCATAGACCTTGCGGACGTTGGTCAATTCTACATTTGCCATTTCATTTCTCCGTTTCGACCAGTCCACGCACAAACCAGCGTTGCATCAAAACGACAACGAGGATCGGGGGAACAATGGCGAGAATGCAGGTGACCATCACCAGATGCCATTCGGTATCTGCATCGGCAAACGAGATCATTTTGCGCAGGCCGATGACAATGGTCGTCATGTCATTGCGGTTGGTCATCAATAGGGGCCAGAGATATTGCGTCCAGCCATAGATGAAGAGGATCACGAACAGCGCTGCGATATTGGTCTTGGACAGGGGCAGGAGGATATCCTTGAAGAATCGCCAGGGACCAGCACCGTCAACGCGGGCAGCCTCGACGAGTTCGCCGGGAATGGTCATGAAGAATTGGCGGAAAAGTAGCGTCGCCGTTGCCGATGCCATCAATGGCAGCGTCAGCCCCGTATAGGTATCGATCAGACCGAGATCGACCATGACCTTATAAGTCGGCAGGATGCGGACTTCGACAGGTAGCATCAGGGTAATGAAGATGAGCCAGAAGAAAACCATGCGGCCTGGAAAACGGAAGAAGACGATTGCGTAGGCCGAAAGGATAGAGATCACGATCTTTCCGACGGCGATCGCGAGCGCCATGACGATCGTGTTGAAAAGCAGGCGGTCGACGCCGACACCGCCTATCCGCCCCACTCCACCGAACAGTGCGGCCGAATAGTTTTCCCAAAAATGACTGCCGGGAAGCAGTGATAGGGGTGGTCGCATGATCTCCTGCAGCGACTGAGTTGAGGCGACAAAGGTGTAGTAGATCGGGAACGCCACGATGAGGATCCCGATAATAAGGATGATGTGGGCGATCAGGCGGCCGATAGGGTTGTTCTGGATCATTTTTCCACCTCAGCCGTAATGAACTTTGCGTTCGACGTAGCGGAACTGGATTGCCGTGAGTCCGATGACTATGATCATCAGGATCACTGACTGTGCTGCCGAGTCACCGAGTATCAGGTTCACAAACCCATCATTGTAGACCTTGTAGACCAGCGTTTCCGTCGCCTTGCCTGGGCCGCCTCCGGTGACAGCGTGGATGATGCCGAACGTGTCGAAGAACGCGTAGACCGTGTTCACGACAAGCAGGAAGAATGTCGTCGGCGCGAGCAGCGGAAAGACGATGGTCCAGAAGCGCTTGGTCTCGCCCGCACCATCGATCGCAGCAGCTTCGATCAGCGATTTCGGTATCGATTGCAGTCCGGCAACGAAGAACAGGAAATTGTAGCTGATCTGTTTCCAGGCTGCTGCCGAGACGACAAGGACCATGGCTTGATTGCCGTTAAGCAGCGGGTCCCAGTTGTATCCGGCGGAGCGAACGAGGTAGGCCAGCGTTCCCATTGATGGATTGAAAAGGAAGAGCCAGAGCATGCCTGCGATGGCGGGCGCAACCGCATAGGGCCAGATCAGCAATGTCCTATAGATGTCTTTGCCGCGGATGACCTTGTCGGCCATGACGGCTAGGAGCAGGGCTAGAGCCATGGCAATGAGCGCGGTGGCTACGGAAAAGATGACTGTCACCTGAAGCGAATTGACATAATTCGGATCGCTTATCACGCGTCTGAAATTACCTAGACCGACAAATTGGGTCGAAAGACCGAACGGGTCTTCGCGCAGCACAGACTGGTAGATCGCCTGCGATGCCGGCCAGTAAAAGAAAATCGCCGTAATGGCGAGCTGCGGTGCCAGCAGAAGATAGGGCAAGAGCTTGTTTGGAAAAGTGACGCGTGTTGACGATGCCATGAATGCCTCGCGAAAAAATTGCCCTGTCCGTATTGGGTACGGACAGGGCGGTCATGAGGGGACAATTACTGGCCGATAGCCTGCTTGATGGCAGCGTTGCCACGCTTGACGGCGTTGTCGAGAGCCTGCTGGGCAGTCTGTTTGCCCGCCAGCATGGTTTCATACTCTTCATTTTCGATGTCGCGAACCTGCGGCAGGTTGACGAGGCGAACGCCCTTGGAGTTTTCCGTCGGAGCCTTGCCCATCATCTGCTTGATGGGAATCTCGCGGGCAGGGTTCTTGTCGTAGAAACCAGACTTCTTGGTTTCCTCGTAGGCAGCCAGCGTTACTGGCAGATAACCTGAGACCTGGTGCAGGCGGGCCTGAATCTCGGTCTTCGACAGGAAATTGAAGAAGGCTGCGACGCCCTTATATTGTTCGTCAGTCTTGCCCGCGAATACCCAGAGGCTGGCGCCGCCCGGTATCGTGTTCTGCGGCGCGCCCTTGGCTTCCGGTTCGTAAGGCAACTGGCCCGTGCCGTAGTTCATGCCCGACTTGATGACGTCGCCGAGACCACCCGAGGATTCGGTGAAGATGCCGCATTCGCCGGAGATGAACAACTGCTTGGCCTCGGAGGTGCGTCCGCCGTAACGGAAAGTACCGTCCTTGGCGAGATCAGCCAGTTCCTGGAAGTGTTTGACGAAAATCGGTGCATTGATCTTCAGCTCGACATCGGTGCCGGCAATTCCATTCTCGTTGCTGCCAAACGAAAGATCGTTCCAGGCGGCAAAGTTTTCCGTGTGGATCCAGGTAAGCCAGGTCGAAGTGAAACCGCAATTTGCTGCACCGCTGGTCTTGATCTTCTTCGCAGCTTCCCAAACTTCCGGCCAGGTTTTTGGCGGGTTGTTTTCGTCGAGTCCGGCCTTCTTGAAGATGTCCTTGTTGTAATAGAGGATCGGCGAGGAGCTGTTATAGGGGAAGGACAGCATGGTGCCGTCCGGCTTCGAGTAATAGGAGACGATGCCAGGTAGATAGAGGCTCTTGTCGAACTTCGTGCCGCCCATGGATAGTATGTCGGCAACTGGCTTGATCGCGCCTTCAGCGCCCATCATCACCCCCGTGCCTGCATCGAATACCTGCATGATATCCGGTGCCTGCTTGGCGCGGAATGCAGCGATGCCGGCATTCAGCGTTTCAGGATAGGTTCCCTTGAATACCGGAACGACCTTGTAGTCGCTCTGGCTCGCATTGAATTCCTTCGACAGCGTCTCAACAACCTCGTTGTTGGCGCCGGTCATTGCGTGCCACCAACTGATTTCCGTGACGGCAAAGGATGAGGTGGATGAGGCGAGAATAATGCCAAGAGCAAGGCTCAGGCGTGTACCGCGATAAGTCATTTCAATCTCCCATGATTAGGCGTCATCTGAAGTGCGCTTGTGGGCAGTATCTCCATTATGTGACAGAGAAACAACAGACTTATGACTTCCACCCGACAGTGCTGTGGAAAATTGCGCAGCTGTTCATTTTTAAGGCGGATTAGATCAGCGTGACGCCTGCCTTACGCATTTTCGTGATCATCGCTGCGAGGGAACCGCCAAGGTCAATTCCGCGGCATGCATCGAGGAGAACATCGGCAGCAAAGCCGTGTTCCACTGCATCGAGTGCCGAATAGGCGACGCAATAATCTGTTGCAAGACCGGCGAAGGTCACGTTGGTAATCTCGCGTTCCCGTAGATAGCCGGCAAGGCCGGTCGGTGTCTTGTGGTCGTTCTCGAAAAATGCTGAATAGCTGTCGACATGCGGCCTGAAACCCTTGCGGATCACCAGTTCGGCCTTGGTCCATTCCAGGTCGCGATGGAAATCCGCACCGGCCGAGCCCTGGATACAGTGCTCCGGCCATAGCGTTTGCTCGCCATAGGGCATTATGATCGATTCGAAAGGCGCTTTGCCGGGATGCGATGAGGCAAAGCTTGAATGGCCAGCCGGGTGCCAGTCCTGGGTGACAATCACATGGTCGAACCGTATCATCAACTTGTTGATGATCGGAACGATCTCATGGCCTGCTTCCACTCCAAGCGCGCCACCTGGACAGAAATCGTTCTGCACATCAACGACGATCAGCGCTTCCTTGGCCATTCCCAATTCTCCAACTCATTGAAGATTATGAATATGGCCAATCGGTTCGCGGCGTCAACGAGCGTAATGCACGTCTCCATCGATCCAGACGTGATTGACATCGAGCTCGTTGTCGAGGTGGACGATATTGGCTACATAACCCGCAGCCAGCCGGCCATAGCGGTGATCGATGCGGATGCTTTCCGCCGGATAGAGCGAGGCCATTCGCAGCGCCTCATCGAGGGGCAGTCCGAGTTCGCGGTGAACGAAGCGGACGGCGGAAATCATGTCGAGATCGGCACCGGCGAGCGTACCGTCTTCCAGAGTCAGGCGGCCTCCGGCGCGGGTGATCTTGCGGCCGTTCAGGGTGAACGCGGTAATGTCTGTGCCGATCGTCGACATGGCGTCGGTGACGAGGAATATCTTGGATGGTCCCTGTTTTGCACGTAGTGCGATCGCCATGGAGGCCTTGTCGACGTGAAATCCATCGGCGATCAGTCCTGCGGACAATTCGCCCGATTGCAGTACTGCGCCAACCATGCCCGGGGCTGCGATGGCCAAGCTGGCTCATGGCATTGAAAAGATGCGTTACCATGGTGGCGCCTGCATCCATTGCGGCCATGGCGACCTCGTAGGAGGCGCCGCTGTGACCGAGGCTGACAATCACGCCGGCATCCGCCAGCGCCCGGATCTTGTCCACGGGAACCGTTTCCGGGGCAACAGTGGTCAGAAGAACCGGCACTTCCTGCACCGCCTCGATGAGGGCAAGGAGATCGGCATCGTCCATTGGCCTGATCAGTTTGGGATCGTGCGTGCCCTTGTGTGTCAGGGAAAGGTGCGGCCCTTCAATGTGCAATCCGATGAAACCCGTAACCTTTTCCTGCGCAGCGGCCCTGCCGGCGGCGAGTGCCGCGGCCGTGATCTGCGGCGTATCGGTGATCAGGGTCGGGAGCATGGCGGTGGTGCCGAAGGCAAAATGCGCATCGCATATGGTGCGGATGACATCGACGCTTGGGCCGTCGTTGAGAAGCACGCCGCCGCCGCCATTGACCTGGATGTCGATGAAGCCGGGAACGAGCTTGCCACCTTTCAACGCGACCTTGCGCAGGCCGGCATCCAGGTCCGAATACGCGGTTATGCTTTTGACAAGACCGCCGTCAATGACGAGCGCCGAATTGGCATGCCAGTCCTCGCCGTCGAATATCTCGGCGCCAGTGAGTGCGTATGGTGAACTCATATCGTCTCGGTCACTTTTCTCAAATGCGGCGGTTCATCCGGATTCAATCCCCGGCTGCGCGCAAAGCCTTCGACGAACGCATAGAATGACACAAGCAAAGCCAGCGGATCGGTCAAAGGATGCGATGTTGCGACAAAGGGCAGGGCGGTCGCCTTGGAGGGCTTTGACGATGTTACGAATACGGCCGCGCCCTGTTCGGCGAGGCGGTCGGCAGCCTCTACTATGGAGTATTCGGCGGCATCCCGCGCGGCCAGCACCAGGACGGGAAAACCTTTCCCGACGATAGCTTTCGGGCCGTGCATGACTTCTGCCGCGCTATAGGACTCTGCATGAACGGCGCTCGTCTCCTTGAATTTCAGTGCGACCTCGTTCGAAATGGCAAGCGACGGACCGCGACCGAGTACGAAGAGCGAGTTTTCATCCTTCAAAGCGCTGGCGAAGGGCGACCAGTCGCACTCGACCGCCTTTTCCAGGGCGGCGGGAAGCGCGTCGATTGCTGCAAGCAGTTGCTTGTCTTCGGTCCAATGGCCGATGAGGGCAAGACCGGCAACGGCCGAACTGACAAAGGACTTCGTTGCGGCGACGCTGCGTTCAGGACCGGCCAGGATATCGATGGGAAACTCACTTGCATTGGCAAGGTCGGAATTGATGACGTTGGTGATGGCAATGGTCAGCGCGCCGCTTTCGCTTGCCGCCTTGGTCATGCTGACAATGTCGGGGCTCTTGCCCGATTGCGAGATCGACAAAGTCGCGGCGCTGCCAAGCTTGAGCGTTATGCCATAGATCGATGCAACTGAAGGACCGAGCGAGGCAACGGGAATGCCCGCGGTAAGTTCGCTGGAATATTTCAGGAAGGCGCTGACATGATCGGACGATCCCCGGGCGATCGATGCCAGGAACGGCGGGTTCTTCTCGCGCAACTTCGCTCCAACCGCTGCAAGTGTGTCGCGTGAGGCATCCAGAAATCGCACCGTGACAGCGGGAATGGACAGGATCTCTTCCCGCATAAGGGTCGTTTTGGTTGTCAAAGCACTGCTCCTGATATTTCCGAAGAATCGCCGAGTTTCAGTTCGGCGACAAATTCATAGGCGTCGGCACGATAGATCGATTTGGTGAATTCGATCACTTTGCCCGATTCCAGATAGGATATGCGCTCGATGTTCAGACTGGCCGAACCTGCCGGAACCTGCAGCAATTTAGCATCATTCTCTTTCAAGATGGCTGCAGAAATGCGCTGGATTGCCCTGACCGGCCGATTTCCGCTTTCGGCCAGCACGGCGTAAAGCGACAGCGTGACCAATTCGGGGTTAGGCAACACGTGAATCGACAATGCGGCACGCTCGATTGCCATCGGTGTGTCGTTGGCGACGCGGAGGCGGCTGATGCGTGCCACTTTCTCGCCGGACGAAAGGCCGAGCGTGACCATCTCTTCCGGAGACGGTGCATATATGCCGCGATCAAGCCATGTCGAGCGGACGATCATGCCGCGACGAGCCATGTCTTCCGTGAACGATGTCAGATGTGACAGCGACTGTTCGACACGTTCGGAACGTGGCGCAACAAATGTGCCGGAGCCATGCCGCTGTACGAGCAGCCCGCTATTGACCAGACCCTGAACAGCTTTCCGCACCGTGACGCGCGATATGTCGGCCATGGCGGCGAGCTCGCGCTCGGGCGGAAGGGCATCTCCGGGGTGGAGCATCCCGTCACGGACGGCATTTTCTATAAGTCGCTGGAGTTTCACATACAGCGGACCCCCGGCGGCCGAGCCGTCGTTGAGCGAAGGCAAAATATCGATCAGCCCATCAGCCATGGACGGTCTCCGTGACTTTCGAAGCAAAATTCTGTGCCGCCAATTGGACTGCTCCTGTGAGTGCGTCGTTGAGAGGCGTCTGCAGTTGAGCCTGATATCGTGGCGATAGGAGCGGGCCATAAAGCGCGCCAAGGCCACCTAACAAGGAGAGGCGGGTTGGGTTGCCCGCTGTGATGCCATCTAGTCCTTCTTCGATCTGGCTAATCGTTTTCCGCAAAAGGGCAAGAGCAACATCATCATCCTTTGACGCATATTCGAAAACCATTGGGGCAAACGAGCCATAATCGCTCGGGCGTGCCGAATGGGCGAACTGGACAATGCGATGCGGATTGCCACCAAACCTCTCCATGATTGCCTCGGTCAATGGCGAGGAGGGATGGAATTTGTCATAGGCGAGCAAGGTTTCTTCGAGCAGATCGCGGCCCAGCCGCGCGCCACCGCCGAGATCGCTGACATTGAAGCCCCACCCGCCCGCAAAACGGATATCGCTTCCAACCCGGGTTACGTAGGCCGAGCCGGTGCCGAGAATGACCACCGTTCCATCATGGTTACCGAGTGCACCCTGAAGTGCGATGACGCCGTCAGAATAAACCAGGGAATTCCTGAAAGGCAGCATGGCTTGAAGCTGGGCGGCATTGCTCCCGACATTTGCACCGGCAAGACCAAGAACTGCCGATAGGGAGGGGATCACCGAGTGGTCGATCCGAGCGTCGGCCAGCGCTGCTTCCGTTGCGTCCAGAATGTTGAGGCGTGCGGTATTCATGTCGGTCATGATGTTGGCCGAACCGCTTTTGCCGGTACCCAGAACCTGGCCGCTCATATCAGCCAGCGCCGCCCTGCAGCCTGTTCCACCACCATCAATTCCCAGGAGATAAGTCACGTTCAATCATCCTCCAAAAACAGAATACCAATAAAATACCAATAGCCAAGCGTTAATTTATGCTTTTTCCGAATTTCCTTATTACCATTGAATTTATTGCATAAAAAGTCTCGCTCAAAAATCATTGAGGAAATTTTTTAAGATTTGCTGGACAAGTGGTATTTTTTTGGCATTAATTATCTCAACGAGGAGAGAGCAGTGGGAACAACCCGTACCGAGCAACGCAATGACAAGGCATCAGGTCTGGACGAGCGATCGCCAGAAGAGATCCTGCGTTTGCTGTACGAGGCGCAGCTTGAGGCGGCGGCTTCCGTTGCCCGGGCTACGGATTCCATTGCAAAGGCTTCACTTTTGGCTGCTAAAACTCTCCGTACCGGTGGTCGTCTCGCTTATGCTGCGGCGGGCAGTTCTGGCCTGATGGCATTGGCGGATGCGCTTGAATTGCCGGGCACCTACGGCATCGCCCCGGATCGTATCGTTATCCTTCTGGCTGGCGGCGTTGCCAGTCTCAATCGCCTTGCCGGGACATATGAAGACGACACTGCCCAGGCAGCGAAAGACATTGCTGCTGCTGGGCTTGCAGAGGGTGATTGCCTGATCGCGATTTCCGCCAGCGGTTCGACGCCCTATGCGCTCGCGGCAATCGACGAGGCCATAAAGCGCGGCCTGAAGATCATCTCGATCGCCAACAATCCAGGTGTTCCGCTGTTCAAACATGCGGATGTGGCCATCACGCTACCAACCCCACCGGAAATGGTCGCGGGATCGACGCGTATGGGAGCGGGAACGGCCCAGAAAATCGCGCTAAATCTCCTGTCGACGTTGATGGCTGTCCATCTCGGTCATGTCCACGACGGCTACATGGTCAACCTAACCGCGGACAATATCAAACTGCGCGAGCGGGCAGCGCGGATCGTAGCGGCCATCAGCGCCTGCGATATCGGCGATGCGGCCAAGCTGCTCGAGGCAAGCGGTGGATCGGTAAAATCTGCAATTCTGCTCGCGGCCGGTGCGCCAAGTGCAGAACAAGCAACAGAAATTCTCGAAAGCAATCAACAGAGGCTTCGCCCGGCGCTTTCGAAATTGAAAGGGAGCCTCGGCTCTCGTTAACGGCACTGCTCATGAGGGTGCAACAGGAGACTAAAATGGGAAGCACAACACTGAAAACACTGCTAATGGCGACAAGCATTCTGGCTACGGCCGGGTTTGCCCACGCTGCAGATACCACGCTGACGATTGAAAGCTGGCGTACGGACGATCTTGCGATCTGGCAGGAGAAGCTGATTCCGGCTTTCGAAGCCAAAAACCCCGGCATCAAGGTCAAGTTCTCTCCGACGCCTCCGACCGAATATGACGCTGCCCTTGGTGCGCGTTTCGATGCGGGCAGCGCCGGTGACATCATCACATGCCGTCCATTCGACAAGTCGCTGGAACAGTTCAAGCGCGGCAATCTCGCAAGCCTCAACGACCTTTCGGGCATGAAGAATTTCTCCGATGTCGCCAAGGCTGCCTGGACGACGGACGATGGCAAGGACACGTTCTGCGTACCGATGGCTTCGGTTATCCATGGTTTCATCTATAACAAGGATGCCTTCGACAAGCTTGGGATTGCCGTTCCGACCACGGAAGCCGAATTCTTCGCGGCGCTCGACAAGATCAAGGCCGACGGAACCTATATTCCGATGGCAATGGGCACGAAGGATCTCTGGGAAGCCGCAACGATGGGTTACCAGAACATCGGACCGACCTACTGGAAGGGCGAAGAGGGCCGCGCCAAGCTGATCAAGGGAGAATCCAAGCTGACTGATCCGGAATGGGTCGAGCCTTACAAGGTTCTTCTCAAGTGGAAGGATTATCTCGGCGACGGTTTCGAAGCGCAGACCTATCCAGACAGCCAGAACCTGTTCACGCTGGGCCGCGCTGCGATCTATCCGGCTGGTTCGTGGGAAATCGGCCTGTTCAACACGCAGGCCCAATTCAAGATGGGTGCGTTCCCGCCGCCGGTCAAAAATGCCGGTGACGCATGCTATATCTCCGACCACAACGACATCGGTGTAGGTCTCAATGCGAAGAGCACTCACCCGGAAGAAGCCAAGAAGTTCCTGGACTGGGTTGCCTCTCCGGAATTTGCCGACATTTATGCCAATGCGCTTCCGGGCTTCTTCAGCCTGAATTCGACCGCTGTGAAGATGCAGGACCCGCTTGCACAGGAATTCGTGTCCTGGCGCGAAAAGTGCAAGCCGACGATCCGCTCGACCTACCAGATCTTGTCGCGCGGCACGCCAAACCTCGAGAACGAAACCTGGGTTGAATCGGCCAACGTGATCAACGGCACCGACACACCGGAAGCTGCAGCCAAGAAGCTGCAGGATGGTCTCGACAGCTGGTTCAAGCCTGCCAAGTAAACAATCGATAGCCGGAGCGTCCGTCTGGGGCGTTCCGGCTATTTCTTTATCTGAAGCGCGGCTCTGGCCGTTACGCTATCATCTTGAGAACGGCAGTCGTGTGCCGCGTCATGCACGACCAAAAATCAAAAGCAGGGGTCTCGAATTTAATGACCACAGTCGCAGAAGTATCGATCGACAGAGGCGCGGACAAGCGCCAGCGGCGCTGGCACATACTGGTGTTCCTTGCTCCGGCTGTGCTTGTTTATACGGCTGTAATGATCCTGCCGCTCATCGAAACGTTGCGGCTCTCCCTGTTCAACGTCAAGGACGGCCAGAGCGTATTCGTTGGCTTTGGCAATTTCCAGGTCCTGTTCGGTGATCCGCGCTGGGCGGCCAGCTTCTGGAATGC
Organism: uncultured Alphaproteobacteria bacterium; assembly: GCA_963777425.1. Lineage (GTDB taxonomy): Bacteria > Pseudomonadota > Alphaproteobacteria > Rhizobiales > Rhizobiaceae > Phyllobacterium. Next base: position 443,139 of record CAVZQS010000010.1, read on the forward strand.
GCTGCGCAACAATTTCATTTTCTTCCTGATCCATATGGTGGTGCAAAATCCGATCGGTGTGGCGCTTGCTGCATTGCTCTCCGTGCCGAAGCTGCGCTTCGGCGCCTTTTACCGGACCGCAATGTTCCTGCCGACGCTTCTGTCGTTCGTGATCGTCGGCTTCATCTGGAAGCTCATCCTGTCGCCGATCTGGGGTGTATCACCTTACCTCATGGATCTGGTCGGTCTGAAGTCGATGTTTTCACCCTGGCTCGGCAAACCGGGCACGGCCCTGATTGCCGTCTCGCTCATTTCGGTCTGGCAATATGTCGGTATCCCGATGATGCTGATCTATGCAGCCATGCTGAACATCCCCGATGAAGTTCTTGAAGCTGCCGAATGCGATGGTGTCACCGGTTGGAGCCAGTTCTGGAAGATCAAGCTGCCGCTGATCCTGCCGTCGATCGGCATTATTTCCATCCTGACCTTCGTCGGCAACTTCAATGCCTTCGACCTGATTTATACGGTGCAGGGTGCACTCGCCGGGCCGGATGGCTCGACCGATATTCTGGGTACCTTGCTCTACCGCACCTTCTTCGGCTTCCAGCTGCAGATCGGCGACAAGTCGATGGGCGCGACGATTGCGACAGTGATGTTCCTCATCATCCTGTCGGGTGTCTGCCTTTATCTCTTTGCCATCCAGCGGCGCATGCGCCGGTACCAGTTTTAGGAGCAGCGACCGATGGCCAAACCAACCGCATCGCCCCTGCGCACCGGCCTCGTGCACCTCGCGCTCGGCGCCTACACGCTGATCGCGCTCTTCCCGGTGTTCCTGACCGTTATCAACTCATTCAAGGACCGGGCATCGATCTTCCGCGATCCGCTCGGCTTGCCGACCCCCTCCACATTCAGCCTTGTCGGCTACAACACGGTGCTGGGGCAGGGAGATTTCGTCCTCTATTTCCAGAACAGTTTCATCGTCACCGCCGTTTCGATCTTCTTCGTGCTGCTGTTCGGGGCAATGGCCGCCTTTGCACTTTCGGAATACCGTTTCAAAGGCAACACGATGATGGGGCTGTATCTGGCGCTCGGCATCATGATCCCCATTCGCCTCGGCACGGTAGCGATCCTGCAGGGCATGGTTGCAGCAGGGCTGGTCAACACCCTGACCGCGCTCATTCTGGTCTATACGGCGCAAGGCTTGCCGCTTGCGGTCTTCATCCTCACCGAATTCATGCGGACCGTTTCTGACGATCTGAAGAATGCCGGGCGCATTGACGGTCTCTCCGAATATTCAATCTTCTTCCGGCTGGTGCTGCCGCTGGTCCGACCCGCCATGGCTACCGTTGCCGTCTTTACCATGATCCCGATCTGGAACGATCTGTGGTTCCCGCTGATCCTTGCGCCAAGCGACGCGACCAAGACAGTGACGCTCGGCAGCCAGGTGTTCATTGGCCAGTTCGTCACCAACTGGAACGCCGTCCTTGCGGCGTTGACGCTGGCGATCCTGCCGGTCCTCGTCCTCTACCTCGTCTTTTCGCGGCAGCTCATCCGCGGCATCACTTCGGGAGCGGTCAAATGACAATGCAAAAGCCAATCCGGGTTCTTGTGGCGGGACTCGGCAATATGGGGCGCAGCCATGCGCTTGCCTACCACAGCAATCCGGGTTTCGAGATTGTCGGGCTGGTCAACCGCTCGATTGTGCCTCTGCCGGAAGAACTGCGCTCCTACACGATCCATCCGTCGTTCGAAGAGGCATTGGCGGAGCTCAAGCCCGAGCTTGTCTCGATCAACACCTACTCAGACAGCCATGCGGATTATGCCGTAGCGGCCATGGAAGCCGGCGCTGACGTATTCGTCGAGAAGCCGCTGGCGACCACGGTGGCTGATGCGGAGCGGGTCGTCGCTGCCGCCAGGAAGCATGGCCGCAAGCTCGTGATCGGCTATATCCTCCGTCATCATCCATCGTGGGTGCGGTTGATCGAAGAGGCCCGTAAGCTCGGCGGCCCCTATGTGTTCCGCATGAACCTCAACCAGCAGTCGAGTGGTGCCACCTGGGAAACCCACAAGTCGCTGATGAAGACCACGTCGCCCATCGTCGATTGCGGTGTGCATTATCTCGATGTGATGTTGCAGATCACCGACGCCAAGCCGGTTCAGGTTCGCGGCATGGGTGTGCGCCTATCCGACGAGGTTGATGCGGACATGTACAATTACGGCCACCTGCAGGTGCTGTTCGACGACAAGAGCGTCGGCTGGTACGAGGCGGGATGGGGTCCGATGATGTCGGAAACAGCCTTCTTCGTGAAGGATGTCATCTCGCCGAAAGGTTGTGTTTCCATCGTGATGGACCAGAACGCCAAATCTGATGACATCGACTCCCACACCAAGACGTCGACCATAAAGCTGCACTCCGCCAGCGACCGCGACGGACGGACGCTTTGCCGAGCCGGACGAACTCTTGAACATGGCCGGGGAGCCCGTACATCAGGAGCTCTGCGATCTGGAGCAAGCATTTGTCCTCAAAGCCATTCGTGAAGATGTCGATCTTGCGCGCCACATGCAGGATGCAGTGCGTTCGCTGAGTGTCTGCCTCGCGGCGGATGAAAGTGTGCGCACCGGCAGGCCGGTAGACCTATAAATTTATCCAAGAAACGGGAACAAGACATTGGGTTCTTTGAAGATTGAAAATATCCGCAAGTCCTTCGGCCATGTCGACGTGCTGAAAGGCATCGACCTTGAAGTCAAGGATGGCGAGTTCGTGATTTTTGTCGGACCCTCCGGTTGCGGCAAGTCCACTTTGCTGCGGGTGATCGCGGGACTCGAGGATGCGACGTCGGGCGAAATCCTGATCGACGGCAAGAAGGTCAACAATACTCCGCCGGCAAAACGCGGCATCGCCATGGTGTTCCAGACCTATGCGCTTTACCCCCACCTTTCTGTTCGCGACAATATGGGCCTTGGCCTCAAGCAGGCGGGCAAACCTGCGGATGAAATCAAGGAACGCACCAGGGTTGCGTCAAGCATGCTGTCGCTGGATGAATATCTCGAACGCCGCCCCGCAGAACTTTCCGGCGGTCAGCGCCAGCGTGTCGCGATTGGCCGTGCCATTGTACGCGAACCGCAACTCTTCCTCTTCGACGAGCCGCTCTCGAACCTCGATGCTGCGCTGCGCGTCAACACCCGCCTCGAGATCGCGCGCCTGCACCGGCAGCTCAAGGCGACCATGATCTATGTGACGCACGACCAGGTCGAGGCGATGACGCTCGCCGACAAGATCGTGGTGCTGAACAAGGGCAAGATCGAGCAGGTAGGCTCGCCGATGGAGCTGTACAACGCGCCGCAAACAATCTTTGTCGCTGGCTTCATCGGCTCGCCCCAAATGAACCTTATCGATGCGGCAAAGCTCGGCCAGAGTGGAGCCAAGACCATCGGCATCCGGCCCGAACACATTCAGGTCAGCAACACATCGGGTGACTGGAAGGGTTCGGTGATCCATGTCGAGCACCTCGGCGCCGATACGATCATTTATCTCCAGACCGACTTCGGCCCACTCACCGTCCGGCTCTTCGGCGAGCATAATTATGATGTTGACGGCGTGCTCTATGCCACTCCGGATGCGGGGCGGACCTACCGGTTTGACAATGAAGGGCAGGTCATAAAGGGCTGATTTTGCCAATTCATGTCATGACATGATCAAACGTTTGGGCCATAGTCCGCCGCGCCGTGGAATCGATTTCACGCGGCTCTGATATGGACAGGAACAGGACGACGACCATGGGCTGGACACCGGATTCCAAACGCTACGACACCATGAAGTATAATCGCTGCGGCAGGAGTGGTCTCAAGCTTCCCGCTATCTCTTTGGGGTTGTGGCACAATTTCGGTAACGATACACCACACAGCCTCAAGCAGGCGATCTGCCACCAGGCTTTCGATCTCGGAATCACGCATTTCGATCTCGCCAACAATTACGGTCCGCCGCCCGGATCTGCGGAGGAAGCGTTCGGCGAAATCCTGCGCAATGATTTCAAGGGTTATCGCGATGAGCTGATCATTTCGTCGAAAGCCGGCTATGGCATGTGGCAGGGACCCTATGGCGAATGGGGCAGCCGCAAATACGTCATCGCCAGTTGCGACCAGAGCCTCAAGCGGCTCGGTCTTGATTATGTCGATATCTTCTATTCGCACCGGTTTGATCCCGATACGCCGCTTGAAGAGACGATGATGGCGCTCGACCACATTGTCCGGTCAGGCCGCGCACAATATGTCGGCCTTTCCTCCTACAATTCGAAACGGACCCGCGAAGCCGAAGCCATCCTTGAAGAGCTTGGTACGCCATGTCTCATTCACCAGCCCAGCTATTCGATGATCAACCGCTGGATCGAGGAAGATGGCCTGATCGACACCCTGGAGGAACTCGGGATCGGCTCGATTGTCTTTTCGCCTTTGGCGCAGGGCATGTTGACGGACAAGTATCTCAAGGGCGTCCCAGAGGAGAGCCGCGCGGCGCAGGGCAAATCGCTCAACCCGAATTTCCTGAGCGAGCCCAACATTGCCAATATTCGTGCACTCAATGACATCGCCGGTAAACGTGGCCAGACGCTCGCCCAGATGGCAATTGCCTGGGTGCTCAGGAAGGGTCGCATCACGACCGCATTGATCGGGGCGAGCAAACCACAGCAGGTCGTCGACTGCGTCAAGGCGCTCGACAATCTCGAGTTTACGGATGCGGAGCTTGCAGAGATCGACAAGTACGCCAATGACGCCAATGTCAACCTCTGGGCAGCCTCGGCCGAACGTGACGGTCCGCAGCGTGTGCCGCCGAAACTGGCCTGATACCCGCAGTTGCGGCTTCAACGCCAGGATATCATCACTCTGGCGTTGTTTCGCACAAAGCTGAGATTGGCAGCGCAACGCTAATGTGCGAAATGTCTGCGCCATGAAATCGATACGGATTGGAATAGTTCGATGAAGATTGCGATGATCGGGACCGGATATGTCGGTCTGGTGTCGGGTGTCTGCTTTGCGGAATTTGGTTTCCAGGTCACCTGCGTGGACAAGAATCCGGCGATCATTGAGCGCTTGCAGGCTGGTGAGGTCACCATCTATGAGCCTGGCCTTGATGAGCTGCTGGTGCGCAATGCACGCGACGGACGCCTCGTGTTCACGACGGATCTCGCAACGACTGTTGCGGAAGCCGATGTCATCTTCATAGCCGTTGGTACGCCCTCCCGCCGTGGCGACGGCGAGGCTGACCTGCAATACATCCACGCGGCGGCCGATGAAATTGCTGCGGCGATGAAGCCGGGCGCTGTTATCGTTATCAAATCGACTGTAGTTGTCGGCACAAATGCCGACGTGCGCGAGCGCATTGCCCGGGCACGTCCGGACGTTCCGTTCTCCATGGTGTCCAATCCGGAGTTCTTGCGCGAAGGTTCCGCCGTCGAAGACTTCCTGCGTCCCGACCGCGTTGTTGTCGGCGTGCATGACGAGCGCGGTACAGCGGCAATGAAGCGTGTCTACCGCCCGCTTTACCTGCGCGAGACGCCGATGATCGTGACGACGCTGGAAAATGCCGAGATCATCAAATATGCGGCCAACGCGTTCTTGGCGATGAAGGTGACCTTCATCAATGAGGTCGCCGATCTCTGCGAGAAGGCCGGCGGCAATGTGCAGGATGTGGCGCGGGCAATCGGCATGGACAATCGCATCGGCTCGAAGTTCCTGCATGCAGGCCCCGGCTTCGGCGGCTCCTGCTTCCCCAAAGACACCCGCGCCTATGCCGCGACGGGCCGCAAGATGAATGCGCCGCAGACGCTGATCGAGCAGGTTGTCACCGTCAATGAACAGCGCAAGCGCTCCATGGCCGAGAGGGTCATCGAAGCGGCGCAGAAGGACGGCGTGAAGACCGTCGCGGTCCTCGGCATCGCCTTCAAGCCCAATACCGACGACATTCGCGAGTCGCCTGCGCTGGACATCATTCCTGTGCTGCAAAAAGCGGGTTTGGCTGTCCGAGCCCACGACCCGGAAGCGCGTGTCGCGGCGGAATCTGTATTGCCCGGAGTCATCTGGTGCAAATCCGCTTACGAGGCCACCGACGGCGCCGGGATCACCGTTCTCCTCACCGAATGGAATGCCTACCGCGCGCTTGACTTGAAGCGGGTAGCGGGCCTGATGAGCGGCAATATCCTGTTCGACCTGCGCAATGTCTACAGCGCCCAGGATCTCGAAGGCACGGGACTCGATTATCGGTCAGTCGGAAGGCCGCTGGTGGGAAAGGGCGTTTAGAGGCGCATCAGTTGCTGTGCAAACTTCTAGCTAGAGACGCCTGGCAAGCTGCCACTGGCGGCCAGTCGTCTTAAACCAGACCTAGACGGAAGCATCGAGCGGAAAGCGAACCTGCTATTGGCTCTCGACTTTGGGCAGCGCAGTCCAACGAGCGGCCAGACCACCCGCTGCGCCTGCGAGTACGAAATAGAGGACGTCCAGAAGTTTGAACAACCAACCGAACAGCGTTGGTAAGCCATCCTTCGTCACCTGATAGCCCCAACTCCAACTATTGAAGCTAGAGTTGTCATCGAAGTAGGTCCTCAATCCCATGACGAGACTGAACGTTAGCAAAAGCAAACCAATAGTCGCACCGACATTAGCACCCAGCGCGATCGCATCGCGGCTGCTGCGCAAAGGCCGAGACTCCGCATGCTTCCATACTGGCAGACCAATGGCCACGCTGAAGATCAGGGATAACGGAAAGCCGAACACCGCATAGAGCAGCACGCCTTGCACGACTGACGGAGTTCTCCACTCTTCGTTGGAAACGAGCGTGGCAACGGCAAGTTGGAGCAGGTTAGATGCGAAAGTGATGCCGATTAACGCCGCCAGTCCAGCGACGGCTGCGGCGGTAAGGCCAAGCAGCATTCGTTTTGTGGTCAACGGTTGATGTGGAGTGTCCATTGTCCCGAACTTTGCATTAATCGAACGTGTCCGTAAGCATATGCACCAATTCGGGCGGCCTCAACCATGATCGCTTTCCATCCACTGCCTTCCCTGTTGATCTGTCGAGCCAGGTTTGCCGTCCATTCGACATCAGTCGCACTGACGTCAGTTTTGCGCAATGATGAGAGACTGGTGCGCGCCGATTCCCGCCATCACGCCCGCCGCGGATGCGAGCGTGGCGTTGGCCATGGCGCTTGATGCGTCGCCTGCTGCATAGACACCCGGTACCGTCGTTGCCTTGTGGCCGTCGATGCGGATGAGCGGCCCGAGCGGTCCGTCATCGAAGGCGCAGCCGAGTTGTTCGGCGAGGGGGCTTGCCATGTGTGTCTTGGGGGCAGTGAAGATGGCAGCCACGGGCACGATCCTGCCGTCGCTGAGCCTGACGGCCTCCATCGCAGGTGAGGTACCCAGGAGTTCGATGATTGGCGTGCGTTCTATGCGCGCCCCGCGGGCGGCAAGCTTCGAGGCCTCCGCTTCGTCCGGTTCGAAAACGCCCTGTGTGAAATAGGTTGTAGGTCCCCAGTCAGGCAGAAGCAGCCCATGGTGGATCGAGAGATGTGTGTTGGCGAGGACACCCAACGGCTGTTTGCCCACTTCGTAGCCATGACAGTAAGGGCAGTGCAGGACCGTCGCGCCCCAGCGTTCGGCAATGCCGGTGATCGCGGGCAGTTCATCCTTCACGCCAGTCGCAAGGACAAGGCGCTGGCCGGATAGCTCCCGACCATCGGTCAACTCAACGGCAAATCCGTCATCAGCCTGCCGGGCCGCTACCGCCTCCATATGGATGAATTCAACCGTGGGATATCGAGTTAATTGGTGACGGGCATCGTGAATGATGTCGCGGGGTGATCGGCAGTCCTGACCGAGAAAGCCGTGGGAGGTCGCCGCAAACCGGTTGCGCGGCAGGCCGGCATCGATGACCAGTACCCGCCGCCTTGCCCGGGCAAGCTGCATTGCGGCCGATAGCCCTGCGAAACTGCCGCCAACTATAATTGCATCATGTGACATGGCCGCTCCTTTGCCAAAAATGAAGATAGAGAACAACATAAGTTACATGAAATGGTGGAGTCAATAGTCATGTAACTCATCTTGTTACGGAATGAGCCATGTGCTAGGAAAGGCGCGAGGACCGAAGAATATGCGACACGACAGCCGACTATCGCGCATGCTGCATGTATTGATCCACATGGATCGGCATGACGGCTCTGCCACCTCCGAAGTAATCGCCCGGATGCTCAGCACGAATCCGGTGGTGGTGCGCAGGACAATGGCGGGTCTGCGCGAGCAAGGATATGTGCATTCGGTGAAAGGTCATGGCGGGGGCTGGACGCTTTCCCGGCCCCTCGAGCAAATCTCGCTACTCGATATCCATCGGGCGCTGGGCAGCCCGGAAGTATTTGCAATCGGGCTCGCAGTCGATCACCCGAACTGTCTGGTCGAACAATCGGTCAACGCAGCCCTGCAGGATGCCTTTGCCGAAGCAGAGGCAATCCTGATCTCTCGGTTCAGCAAAGTCACGATCGCCGACATCGCCCGGGACTTCGATGACAGGTTCCAACGATCCACGGAGAAGCCCGGGCCGGGCTCCTGTCACTAGGCTCAGTAGTCGATGACACCGTCGAGCGCGTAATGCTTCACCGTCTTGCGATTGGCGATCAGCTCTTCCACGGTCGGCGACCCAGTCATGGCCCGCGAAATCGCGAGCTTCGTGGCCTCGTAGTTGGTCCGGTAGAGATCCTTGTGGTCTAGATTTTCGTCTTCGGCACAACGGGGGTCAAGCCAGACCGTGATGATCATGCAAAGCTCGTCCGCCTGGTCCTTGGGGAGAATATCTTCAATCAGGCAGTCGACGATCGCATCGCCCATGGCTGCCTGTACCACTCCTCCGAGCAATTCCGCATAAGCCATGTTCTTGATGGTCACTTTCGTGGTCATCATCGTTGCCGGACGAACAGCCTGGTTGAGGTCGCGGACGACGAACATGCGGGTGTGACCCTTTACCTGGCCCATCATCGAGGCAAAGGCCTGCCCGACAGGACCTCTGACCGAGCCGATGACAACTTCCGGCATGGCATCCGTCACCTGTCCCTCCGCTGCCAGAACCGTCGCTTCACCCGTACGAAACCATATGTCAGTCATGTTCTCTCCCTTCGATTTGCGGCCCGAGGCTATCGGCAAGGTCTGCGTCACGTCCAGCTGACGAAAGGTCGCTTATACCCATTCCGAAACGCAGAAGATGGGCGGAGATCTGCCGCCTGAAAAGCCTACTGAAGCGCCCTGTACAACGTTATCGTCGTACGGCGGCCCTTGCTGTAGTTAATGCCCGACACCGTTGCGACTGCCGCAACCGATTGCTCGCCCCTCGGCAAGTTCGCGATAAAGGCGTCACGTTCGCGTTCGTCGACGGCAGCGATCGCACAGGCAGGATCCGCCAGAAGCTGCTGTGCAGCGCCCTGACCATTCGTCAGTATCGTCCCGGTGCCGGCAAGGAACACGAGGCTTGGCTCGGCATAGCTCGCCGAGGCGAGCACGCTGTTGTCGCATTGCTTTGCCGCCTTGAAGGCGTCGGCTATGGCTGGGCTCAGCCAGATCGGAGTCAAGGCCGGAATGACACCCCAGGTGAGCAGGCCGAAGGTGATAATCGCAAAAGTTGCAGCAGCTTGCAGGGCTCCCTTGAGATTATGATTCAGGATGAGGCCGCTGGCAAAGATGCCGGCTGCAAGGGCCGTGAAGAAGACGATGATCCCAGCAAACGAGAACGAGTCAGTCATGACATAGGGGAGCACGAGGCCCGCTCCCATGATCGCCAGCGTTGCTACGGCAAGGCCAAGCAGCGTCAGGCGCTCCAGCCATATCTGCCATCGCCCGCGATAGGGCTCATTGGCGATACCGGTGTCGATCGCCCACGCCATCATAAGCAACAAGGCTGGATAGGCCGGCAGGATGTAATGTGGCAGCTTGGTCGGGATAAGCTCTGTTACCAGCCAGAACGGAATGTACCAGGCGGTCAGGAAGGCGAGGCGTGGGTCCTCACGCAGTCGGCTCAGCGCTTGCAGTCCGCCGCGAACAGCCAGTACTCCGAATGGCCAGATGAAGACGACGAAGATCAGCGCAAAATAGCCGGGCGGCGCGCCATGACTTTCCTGGCCGTCGCCGACTTTCGACAGGAAGTCCTTGTTGACGGACTCGTTGAAGAATGTCCCACCGCTCTTCAGGGTAATCAGAATGAGCCAGGGCAGGACAATTGCCAGCAGGATGAGAATGCCACTTAGTGGCTTCAGCCGCTTCAGCCAGCGCCAGTCGCGGTAGAACAGGCTGAGCGTTGCCATCGTCAGGAGGCTGACAAACGGCGTAATCGGCCCCTTGATCAGGACGCCGGCTGCCGTTGCCACCCAAAATACAAGTGCTGGTGCCCATCTCTCTACCGCCTGCATGCGGCTTGCCATCCAGATCCAGGCAAGACCGCCCTGCGCGAACACGACGGTAGCCAGGACCATGGCATCGGTCTTGGCCACGCGCGCCTCAAACCCAAGCATGACGATTGCCGCGAGGGCGATTCCCGCCAACAAGCCAGCACTCTGGCCAAAGAACGCGGCGCCAAGTATCGCAGTGCCGATCACCGCCACAGTTGCACCTGCTACCGAAACCAATCTGTAGACCCAGATAGGTGCATCGCCGTCATGGCCGGTCAGCTTCAGCGCAGCGCTTTGCAGCCAGTAGATGCCAATCGGTTTCTTGTAGCGGGACGCGTCCTGAAAGCGGATGTCGACGTAGTCGCCGCTCTCGGCCATTTGATGCGTGGCCTGGACGTAACGGGATTCGTCCCGGTCAAGCGGCGGTATCGAGCCGATACCGGGAAGGAAGGAGACAAGGCAGATGAAGATCAGCAACAGATAGTGGCTGACGCGGAGCCTTCTGAGGCTACTGGAGGGTGCAGAATGGGAGTCGGTCATCGACAAACCCGTGCTCATGTGTCCTGCGTCATTGCTTTCTTCTCATTGGCGATCAGCCAGAGATTGCGGATGTAGACCACAAGTCCGAGGCCCTGTCCTGCGATGAACACCGGGTCCTTGCGGACGATGGCATAGATGAACAGCAGTGCGCCGCCGAACAGCGAAAAGAACCAGAAGGTCACCGGTACGACACTGCGCTTGGCCCGTTCGGAGGCCAGCCACTGCAGCACGAAACGCATGGTGAAGCAGGCCTGTGCAAAAAAGCCGAGCACGACCCAGGCATCGAACTGCGCAATGAAAACCGAGTGCAGCCAGTTGGTGATAGCGTCAGCCATGGCTGATCTCCGTAATCGTTGGAACGGTCTTGCGGCGCTTTCTCAGCCACCAGACCCCGTAAAGATCGAGAATGCCGCGCAGACCGCGGTCGAGGATCCCGTAATTTGACTTGCCGTGGCGGCGTTCGCGGTCGACCACATCGACATGCACAACGCCGTAGCCTTCACGTATGACGAGCGCCGGTAGGTAACGGTGCCAGCCGTCAAAGAACGGCAGTTCGCGGAAGAGGTGCGTGTGGACTGCCTTGAGGCCGCAGCCTGAATCGCGGGTATTGTCCTTGAGGATCGCGCCGCGCAGCTTGTTAGCATATTTTGAAGAGATCTGCTTGAGCTTGGTGTCGGTCCGCTTCAGGCGCTGCCCAGCGGCAATGCCAATTGCGGGACCCGCCTTCAGCAGCGCATCGGCCAGATTGGGCAGGTAGGCGGGATCGTTCTGACCGTCGCCATCCATCGTTACGACGACCTTGCCCTTCGCAGCGAACACGCCTGAACGCACCGCGGCGCTCTGACCTGCGGATTTGTCGTGACGGACATGGCGCAGCGGTTTTCCGGCCTTGATCCTCGCTGCGAGAGCGTCGCCCGTCGCATCGGTCGAGCCGTCATCTACGACAATCACCTCGTAGCTGCGGCCATCCATGGCAGCGTCCACTTCATCAAGGAGAAAGGCAAGGTTGGCGGCCTCGTTTCGGCACGGAATGACGATTGTGATTGCCGGATTGCTCAAGTCAGACGCTTTCGTATTATCTCATCAGGCGGGCTCCATAACATTGAAAGCGCCGCCTTGCTATCCTCATTTATATTACTGGGGAGTAATGGTGTTCAGCGCCTGTTGCGGATGTCGGTCAGTGACTTCGCCGGTGTGATCGCTTCGGGATCGAGGCGGATTTCGATAATTGCCGGCTTGCCGCTCTCGACAGCGCGCTGCCATGCCCCCTCGAACTCGTCCGTGGTCTCGACAGTCTCGCCGTGACCGCCATAGGCGCGTGCCAGCATGGCGAAGTCCGGGTTGGTCAGGTCGGTCGCGGAAACACGTCCGGGATATTCGCGCTCCTGATGCATGCGGATGGTGCCGTAGATGTTATTGTTAATCACAAGGACGATGATGGGCAGCTCGTATTTGACCGCTGTCGCGAAATCCTGACCGTTCATCAGGAAGCAGCCGTCTCCCGCAAAGCATACGACTGTGCGCTCCGGGCAGAGCTGTTTTGCAGCAACCGCAGCCGGCAGTCCGTAACCCATCGAGCCCGACGTCGGAGCAGCCTGCGTGCCAAAACGGCGGAAGCGATGGAAGCGGTGCAGCCACGTGGCGTAGTTCCCCGCGCCATTGGTCATGATCGCATCCTCAGGCAGAACGCCTTCGAGAAATGACATGATTGGTCCCATCGCCACCTTACCAGGTCCGGTCTTCGGCGGCGTCGACCAGGCAAGATAAGATGTGTGGGCAATTTCGGCTTCGCCTGGCCAGTTGATGTGCGAAGGTGGTGCGAGATGTTCGACGGCTTCGGCAAACGCGTCGGGGGCAGCGTTGATTGCGAGACTTGGACGATACACGCGGCCAAGTTCGTCGGCATCGGGATGCACGTGGATGAGGGTCTGCCTGGGGTAAGGACTGTTCATCAGCGTGTAGCCCGAGGAAGGCATTTCACCGAAACGTCCGCCGACAAGCAGTAATACGTCCGCCTCTTTGACGCGGGTTGCGAGTGCCGGATTGATGCCGATGCCGACATCGCCCGCGTAGTTGGGATGAAGGTGATCGAACAGCATCTGCCGGCGGAAAGAACAACCGACGGGCAAATGCCATTTTTCGGCAAAGCTGGTGATCGAGTGAACGGCACGCTCGTTCCAGCGCGAGCCGCCGAGAATTATGAACGGCTTTTTGGCACCTTGCAGTAGATCTGCGAGCTTCTCGATACTGGCGGGCGAGGGGCCGGTCTCGACCGGTTGCCAGCCCTGTGCCGTGACCGCTTCGACCTTGTCGGTCAGCATGTCCTCAGGCAATGCCAGGACGACAGGGCCGGGACGGCCCGATGTCGCCACCGAAAATGCCCGTGTGACGAATTCGGGTATGCGCCGTGCATCATCGATCTCCGCTACCCATTTGGCGGTGTCCGCAAAGAAGCGCCGGTATTCCACTTCCTGGAATGCCTCGCGTTCGCGCGCTTCGCGTTGTACCTGACCGATGAACAGGATCAGCGGGGTCGAGTCCTGTTTGGCGATATGGATACCGGGCGAGGCATTGGTGGCGCCAGGGCCACGGGTGACAAAGCAGATACCGGGCTTGCCGGTCAGCTTGCCCCAGGCCTCCGCCATCATCGTGGCGCCGCCTTCGGCCCGGCAGACCGTGACGCCGACTTCGGCGTCATAAAGGGCGTCGAGCACCGCCAGATAGCTCTCGCCCGGGACGCAGAACAGGCGCTCGGTCCCATTGGCGACCAACGCCTCAACGATCAATTCACCGCCGGTTTTCATCGGGTGCTATCCTTCAATTCGCTCAATATTTCTGCGCTGTGCTCGCCAAGTCGCGGCGAGGGCCGGTCATAGCTGAGAGGGGTCTTCGACATGATGATGGGCGTGCGCACCGAAGGAATGGTGCTGTCATGAGCGTCATCGAGATCAAGCTTCAACTGGCGCGAAACGATCTGCGGATCGTCGAACATTTCACCGATCTGGTTGATCGGGCCCGCCGGGACGGCGTTACTGGCACAGGCTTCGAGTAGCTCGGCACGAGTGTGCTTTGTTGTCTCGCCCCTGATCAATGCCGTTAACGCGGCGCGGTTTTCCAGCCGGGCCCGGTTCGTCAGGAAGCGAGGATCGCTGGCGAGATTTGTCAGCCCGACTATGCTGCAGAACCGGGCGAATTGGCCGTCATTGCCGACCGCGAGGATCATGTGGCCGTCCGATGTCGGCACGACTTCGTAGGGGGAAATATTTGGATGCGCGTTGCCCATGCGGTGCGGGCTTTTGCCAGTTGCAAGGTAGTTCATCGCTTGATTGGCCATCACCGCCGACTGCACATCGAATAGCGCCATGTCGATCATCTGCCCTTCGCCGGTCTTGGCCGCGTGCGCAAGCGCCGCCTGAATGGCGATGACGGAGTAAAGCCCGGTGAAGACATCTGCAACGGCAAGCCCGACTTTTTGTGGTTCGCGGTCTGGTTCTCCGGTCACCGACATCAGGCCGGACATGCCCTGGATAATGAAATCATAGCCCGCCTGCGCGGCATAGGGGCCGGACTGGCCGAACCCGGTGATCGAGCAATAGACAAGACGCGGATTGTCGGACTTAAGCGATTCATAGTCGAGCCCGTATTTCTTCAGTCCGCCAACCTTGAAATTCTCCAGTACCACATCCGCGGTTCGGCACAGCGCCTTGACGGTTTTCTGACCTTCCGCCGATGTGAAATCAGCGGTGATCGAACGTTTGCCCCGATTGCAGGAGTGAAAATACGCAGCGGAAAGATTTTCTCCCTCTTTGCTGGTGATGAATGGAGGTCCCCAGCCGCGGGTCTCATCGCCGCCAGCAGGGTTTTCCACTTTTATCACGTCAGCGCCGAGATCTGCGAGTATCTGTCCTGCCCAAGGTCCGGCGAGGACGCGGGCCAATTCGATGACACGTATTCCTTTGAGCGGGGCGCTATTCATGATGGTCAGGCACTCTTCAGTTTCATTGTTTGCCGCTCAACGATTTGCTCCGCCCATTCTGCGAAATCCTGCATGATCAACTCCCGGTTGATCTCATTCAGAGCCTTCATGTCGCGTGTCCTTGTATATCGTCGTCGTAACTTGGGTAAAGCCGAGCCTGAGCATCCGGTTTTCAAGGTCTCTGACTGCCTTGCCTTTTGCTGTTGCGGGATCCTCAGCGCCGCCCACAAGATTGAACGGCATGTCGCGTGGGACCTTGGCCAGCAGGCGATCGTCCGAGCCGGCGAAAATAAAATCGAATATATCGCGCCACATGCTCACTGTCGGGTTCCAGCCCGAGAGGGGATCGGCGAGATAGGCATCCACTTCGTCAGGATCGCGCGACAACCAGTCAGTTGCGGTCCGCCCATTCTTTATGCTGCGGCCCCATTCCTGAAAGGTAAGCTTTGGCAAGACCATGCTGGGAACATCAGATCCGAGAAACATGCGTTCGGCCCGCAGGATACCCTGTGCCAGACGCCCAAGAAATCCGGCAGAAAAATTGGCGTTCCAGATCGCAGCGGCGTCAATCTTGTCCGGGTGCTTCATCGCATAATTCAATGCGACAAGCCCGCCCATCGAATGGCCAAACAGAATCAGGGGCAGACCGGGATGACGGCTGCGAGCAAGGTCGTTGATCGCGTTGACATCATCAAGCACGTGAAGGAGCCCCCCGGATTGGGCAAAGCGGCCGGCCGGTGCTCCCGGAGCCTTGGTCAGTCCATGACCGCGATGGTCATGGGCGTACACATGAAAACCTCTTTCATTGAGAAACCGCGCAAAACGGCTATAACGGCGGGAATGCTCACTGACACCGTGATTGATTTGAATAATGGCACGTTGCGGGCCATCGGCTGGCGAAAAGCGCATGGCGAGCGTAGCCCCCGTTGCAGTTTCCACCATTTCTACGTCGTCAAATGCCATTCAGAGCCTCCCGTTGCAGTTTGAAAGGGTGGCGCATGATTAGTCAATGCGGAAAAAATGCCGGTTGAATCCGCCTAAATTAATTCGATGTTGCACAATAAATGATCATGTTGAAATCAATGCAATTTTATTTTGCAAAACCTCTTGCAAACGTCAAAAACATGCCGCAGAACTTCATTCCGAAAGAGAATGGACGCAGGTTTTTGTCGGTGACCACAAACTATCGCAGGAAGTGTGAAGATCGATCAGGCCTGCGTCATCCAGCTCTTGCCAGTTACATGGCCGTTCACGGGAGAAGAGGACGCTCCCCGAATGCGGCACCAGAGGGGAAACCGGGTGACGGAAATATCCGCGCCCGGTTTCGCTCGTTTTAGGGCAACGTCAGCGTGGGTCTGCGATAATAATTGAGGCTGCAGGCTATTTAGTGCGTGGTTCGGCAAGCTCATCATGAGGCACGTGGATTGGTTGCAGAGCTTTCATAAATCCCCTCCCTGCTGCGCAGCTCCTGCGCAGCCCCAGGGTGGGGTCTTTTTGAACAATTTCAATTGCTTCAAGAAATATTCCCGCCAACTTATCCACGCCCCCGAAACCTGGGCTATCCTGATGTCGTCCTTCCCGTGGGAACTGCTTCCGGAGCCGTTCGAAGTGGGAGAAGGACCGGCGCCTCCGATGGCGGGTGACGTACCCGCTGTCCGGGGAAGTTCCGTCCAAGGGTTCCCCTGCCGGTACTATGACCGGCGCGTGCTGGACGAGCACTTCGAAAGGGGCCTGAGCAGCGAAGGTTTCCCGCAAGGGCAACCGGACCTGCCGAGGCCTCCCAAGCGGAACGGACGGGATGAAAAGTCGCCGGACGGGCGGTCTTCGGATCGCATTATTACTACCCAAAAGACGCGCTTCGACGACCGCCCGTCTTCCCAACCATTCAATGGCCAGACGCAAAAGCGGGCGTGGCAAGGGGAAAGCTCAAGATGGGCGGAAAACCCGAAATAACCTACCCATGCATTGCCACATGCGGTCCCTTTCGCATACATACGGCGCAAATTCATGTCCCTAAATTCCCGAACACCGGAGTGACGCGCGTTATGGCACGCCAATTCATTTATCATATGGCCGGCCTGAACAAGGCATATGGAACCAAGAAGGTTCTTGAAAACATTCACCTTTCTTTCTATCCGGACGCCAAAATCGGCATCCTTGGCCCCAACGGTGCCGGTAAGTCGACCATCCTGAAGATCATGGCTGGCATGGACAAAGAGTTCACCGGCGAAGCATGGCTCGCCGATGGCGCAACGGTTGGCTACCTGGCGCAGGAGCCTGTCCTCGATTCCACCAAGGATGTGATGGGCAATGTCATGGATGGTGTTGCCGACAAGAAGGCCATCCTCGATCGATACAATGAATTGATGATGAACTACTCCGACGAGACCGCCGAAGAAGGCGCCAAGTTGCAGGATATCATCGATCACAAGAACCTGTGGGATCTGGAATCCCAGGTCGAAATGGCGATGGAAGCGTTGCGCTGCCCACCCGGCGACAGCGAAGTGACCAATCTTTCCGGTGGTGAGCGCCGCCGCGTTGCGCTATGCCGTCTGTTGCTGTCGCAGCCGGATCTGCTGCTTCTCGACGAGCCAACCAACCACCTTGATGCTGAAACCACCGCATGGCTGGAAAAGCACTTGCGCGAGTATCCCGGCTCTGTGCTGCTGATCACCCACGATCGTTACTTCCTCGACAATGTGACTGGCTGGATTCTCGAGCTCGATCGCGGTCGCGGCATTCCTTATGAGGGCAATTACTCTGCCTATCTCGGCGCCAAGGCCAAACGCATGTTGCAGGAAGGCCGCGAGGACGATTCGCGGCAGAAAGCACTTGAGCGCGAGCGCGAGTGGATATCTGCAAGCCCTAAAGCCCGGCAGGCAAAGTCGAAGGCGCGTATCAAAGCTTATGACGCACTCGTTGACGCGGCCAACGATCAACGTCCCGGCGATGCCCAGATCCTTATTCCGGCGGGTGAGCGTCTCGGCCAGGTCGTCATCGAGGCGGAAAATCTCACCAAATCCTTCGGCGATCGTGTTCTTATCGAAAATCTCACCTTCAAGCTGCCTCCCGGTGGCATTGTCGGCATCATCGGTCCGAACGGCGCTGGCAAGACTACCCTGTTCAAGATGATCACCGGACAAGAGAAACCGGATTCCGGGTCCGTCCGCATCGGCGACACCGTGCATCTCGGCTATGTCGATCAGAGCCGAGATCATCTCAAGGCGGACAAAAACGTTTGGGAAGAAATCTCCGGCGGCAATGAAATCATCAAGCTCGGCAAATACGAGATGAACTCGCGCGCCTATGTCTCGGCGTTTAACTTCAAGGGCAGTGACCAGCAACAGAAGGTCGGTAATCTCTCCGGCGGTCAACGCAATCGCGTACATCTCGCCAAGATGCTGCAGGCTGGCGGCAACGTACTGCTGCTCGACGAACCGACCAATGACCTGGACACCGAAACATTGGCGGCGCTTGAGGACGCGCTGGAAAAATATGCGGGCTGCGCCGTGATCATCAGCCATGATCGCATGTTCCTCGACCGGCTCGCGACGCACATCCTGGCATTCGAAGGCGACAGCCATGTGGAATGGTTCGAAGGCAACTTCGAAGACTACGAGAACGACAAGATCCGCCGCCTCGGACCGGACAGCGTCAATCCGAAGCGCCCAACCTACAAGCCTTTGACACGTTGATATTGCGGGAGGGTGGAACCGCCCTCCCATCACCATTTTTGACAGACCCATCAGTCATATTCGCTGGTTTTCGCGGTTGATATTCTTAAAATACGGCGAAAATCACGGAGCGCCCAATGACTGACCTGTTAGCAACCCCGACCGAGATCATTCCTGCACGCAAGATCAGCGGCCGGGTAAGCGGGGTGTACGAGGCTCGCGCAGGGGACTTCATCACGGCACCGGCAAGTTCGCTCGAACTGACATTCGACGGAATTGTCGGCGATCATCACGCCGGCCAGACGCGCATGTCGGGCGGTCGCGAACCTTGGTATCCACGGGGCACTGAAATGCGCAACGAACGCCAGCTTTCGATCCTTGCGTGGGACGAGTTGCAGAATATTGCGACTGGCATGGGGCTCTCGGAACTCAAGCCCGAATGGATTGGCGGTAACATGGTCATCGACGGCGTTCCATCGCTTTCAATGCTGCCGCCGCGCACGCTGCTGTTCTTTGAAGGCGGGGTGACCCTGCGGGTCGATGGTCAGAACGCCCCCTGCAAGGTTTCCGGCCGGTCCGTCGCCGAGCACGCCGGCACCTCGGACCATACGGTTACTGCACTCGATTTTGTCCGGGTCTCGCGGCGTCTGCGCGGCATCGTTGCCTGGGTTGAGAAGCCAGGTATCATCCGCGCTGGTGAAAAGGTCGATGTGCGCGTGCCCGAGCAATGGATTTATCAGCCTTGAGGCTTGCGCCAGAGCATTTTCTGTGGCGAATGGATTGAAGGTCCGGTGCCCGAGATGCGGGAGAATCGGGAAGCCGGTGTAACTCCGGCACGTGCCCAACGCTGTAAAGGGGATGGGCCGCGCAACATGCCACGGAGATATCCGGAAGGCGCGCGGTTCAGGCGAACCTCAGTCAGAAGACCGGCCGGACCCTATAGCCTGAACTCGCGCGGACGGCGGGGAGGGTTTCAAGCGTTGTTGGGAGCAAACAATGCACGATATTTCGCATGGTCCGGTCGCGGCTATTGGTTTTTCCGATGAAGAGCGTGCGGCGGTCTACAAAGCCATCTACACCCGACGCGATGTGCGCGACCAGTTCCTGCCTCGGCCGGTCCCGGATGAAGTGCTCATGCGGCTACTCGATGCTGCCCATCATGCGCCGTCGGTCGGCTTCATGCAGCCGTGGAACTTCATTGTCGTACGCGATGAAGCGCGCAAGGCGCAGGTGCAACGCGCATTCACGCGTGCCAATGACGAGGCGAAAGCGCTGTTTACGGATGAGCGGCAGGCGCTCTATGCGTCGCTGAAGCTCGAGGGCATCCGGAAGGCCCCGGTCAATCTTTGCATCACCTGCGACCGCACGCGCGGCGGCAAGGTGGTGCTGGGGCGGACCCACAACCGGCAGATGGACCTCTACAGTACGGTCTGCGCTGTGCAGAACCTCTGGCTTGCGGCACGGGCAGAAGGCATCGGCGTTGGCTGGGTCAGCATCTATCACGACCAGGACATCCGGCAGATCCTGGGTATTCCTGACCACGTCGAGATCATCGCCTATCTCTGCATTGGCTATGCCGACGAACTCTATGATGCCCCCGAGCTGGAAAAACGTGGCTGGGGGAAGAGACTGCCCCTGGAAGGCTTGATATTCAACGAGGAATGGCAGGCAGATGCCGACTAGTCTTGTCGCAATGTCGGACGGGAAACCGGTTCCCACTTCCCTCGAATTGCTTTAGCTCGGATCCTCCTCGTCCGGATCCAGCAATCGGGTTGCCCGCCATTCGGTCAACTTGCGGTTAATTTCATCCAATACGAAAAACCGCGCTGAATCCTTGTCATAGCCTTCATCGCGCAAGGCATCATAGTCAGTATGCTGATGCCGGACATGGGCGACTGCAGCGAGCCAGACGGCGATTGGCGGCGGCAAAGTCCTCATGTGAGGGGCGCTGGCTGCTGAGCGGATGGGTTCCGAATCGGAATAGGGCACCGCCGGCAGAAGCAGCGTCAGCGCCTTGTTGATGGCGCGCTGGCGGTTTGTCCCTGTGCTCATGCGGATTCCCTTGTTGCGATTCTCTGGCTATTTCAGACGCGGCAAAATTTGTCGTCAATGGCAAAAACCAACTTGCCAAAATCACATTTCTCACATAAACATATCTTTATGTCTTTTGAAGGTGAATGTGATGGACAAGCGAGATCTCAATCTTGATCTGATGGTCGATACGCTCAAAGCGGCGGCTGAGCCCAGTCGCCTTCGCATCCTCGCCCTGTTGTCGCGTGGCGATCTTACCGTTTCGGACCTTACCTCCATTCTCGGTCAGTCCCAGCCCCGCGTGTCGCGCCATCTCAAGCTGCTGTTTGAAGCGAGCCTGATCAACCGCTATCAGGAAGGCTCATGGGCCTATTTCCGTCTGGCCGACTCGCTCATTGTTGGCGACATCGCGCGCTCCTTGCTGGAACGTCTTGACAGCGCTGATCCGCTTCTGGAGCGTGATCTCGAACGCCTTTCGTCGGTCAAGTTACAGCGCCGCGAACGCGCCGCGGCCTATTTCAGCGCCAACGCAACAAGCTGGGACGTGATCCGCTCATTGCATGTTCCGGATGGTGCTGTGGAAGATGCTCTTCTGAAGATCATCGGTCGCAAGCCGTTCCAGGCCATGCTGGATGTCGGTACCGGTACAGGGCGTCTACTGGAACTCTTCGCTCCTCTTTACGTGCGCGGCGTTGGCATCGATATCAATCGCGACATGCTGACGATCGCCCGGTCGAACCTCGACAGGGACGGCATTACCAATGCGCAGGTGCGCCATGGCGACGTTTATTCGTTACCGGTCGACCGGGAATCTTTCGATCTGGTGACTATCCACCAGGTTTTGCATTTCCTCGATAATCCAGCGGACG
The DNA here is from genome assembly GCA_963777425.1 of uncultured Alphaproteobacteria bacterium. GTDB lineage: Bacteria > Pseudomonadota > Alphaproteobacteria > Rhizobiales > Rhizobiaceae > Phyllobacterium. Next base: position 464,620 of record CAVZQS010000010.1, read on the forward strand.
CCATTCGTGAGGCGGCGCGTGCGCTGCGCGCTGGCGGGCGCATGCTGATTGTCGATTTTGCTCCACACGAACTTGAATTCCTGCGCGACAACCATGCGCATGTTCGTTTGGGCTTCGCTGATGAGCAGATGCGTGAATGGCTCACTGAAGCTGGCCTGATGCTTGAGGACAACATGCAACTCGAGCCGAAAGGCAAAGATAAATTGACCGTCAAATTGTGGCTGGCACGCGACCCACGCTTGCTGATCGCCGATCCGACTTTAACCTCCCGCGTCACGGAGAGTGTATGATGAGTTTTTTCCGCCAATCCCGCCGTCCCGATCTCGGTACCAATATACGGGTTTCATTCGAATTCTTCCCGCCCAAGACCGAGGTCAATGGAGGAACGTCTTTGGGAGACTGTGACGCGCCTTGCGCCTCTCAATCCTGAGTTCGTGTCGGTAACCTACGGAGCGGGCGGTTCGACCCGTGAACGCACCGCTCGAACAATCAAGCGGATCCTAACGGAGACGGAGGTCAACGCAGCTGCACATCTGACTTGCGTGGACGCGACAAAGGAAGAAGTCGACACGGTTATACGAGAATTTGCAGCCATGGGTGTCAAGCGCTTCGTTGCGTTGCGCGGCGATCCTGCGAGCGGTGTGGGTGCGCATTACAAGCCAACTCCTGGCGGCTACGAGAATGGCGCTGATCTGGTCGCGGGCCTGAAGGCCTTTGCTGACTTTGACATCTCCGTCTCGGCCTATCCCGAAAAACATCCTGAGAGCCCGGACTTTGCCACCGACATCGACATGCTGAAGCGCAAGGTCGACAATGGTGCCACACGGGCGATCACCCAGTTCTTCTTCGAGAACGATCTTTACGAACGCTATGTCGAGAAGGTTCGGCGCGCCGGTATTTATATTCCGATCCTGCCGGGAATTCTGCCGATCCACAATTTCACGCAAGTGACTAATTTCTGCTCGAAGGCGGGAACGCACATTCCAGGTTGGCTCACGGAGCGATTTGATGGCCTCGAAAACGATCCGCAGACCCACGCGCTGGTTGCGTCAGCCGTGGCAGCAGAGCAGGTGCTCGATCTTGTCGAGCGCGGGATCCAGGACTTCCATTTCTATACGATGAACCGAGCCGATCTTGCGTTCGCTATCTGTCACCTGATTGGCATTCGCCCCGGGGGCAATGCGTTAGAGGCCAATCTGGCTGGAGCCGCAGCCTGATTGCAAAGCAGGCCACCGTAAAATGGGAAACGGCCCGGTTGCTTTAACCGGACCGTTCCATCTTGTTTCACTCTGATAACGGTCTGAGACCATCTCCGTAGCGTTCATGATTTATGTCAGGGTATCAGTCCTACGACCATTGCACCAATAAATGCGAACGCTGCACAGATCATAAGGACATTCATCGATCGAGTTAGTCCCATCGTTTGTCTCCTGCAGTTAACCGATTTAGCATAGCGCAAATTTGCCACAGAAAAAGCCTAATTATTACCGATGTGTGACAAGGCGAGTAGAAATTTTTTGCCCAAGAACCTTAAGTTTTTGAAATGAAACAGATTTATAGTAGCAAAAAAATTCTAAATTCACGATAAAATGTACGGGAATCGGGTATATTTTTGCACTGCACAACGACATTCGTTGTAACTAGCATTTGTAACGCTTTGCCACAATCCCGCCGAAATTCAATTTGGCACTTTGAGCTATAATGCTAATGCATTATTGAAAACTTTACACTTTTTGCCGGTTTTGCCAAATGTTCATTACGCGTCCGTCGATGATCAGCAGACCAAAGGCGATCAATGCCATGCCCATGAAATCGTGAGCCGCCAGACGTTCACCGAGAAAAATTGTTCCAAGAAGTATGGCGCTGACCGGTACGATCAAAGTTACGAGTGATGCATTTGTTGCGCCGGCGGTCCGCACGATCGAAAAATAGAGGATATAGGCGAAGGCGGTCGACAGGAGGCCTAGACCGAGAATGGCCAGCCAGACACCAGTATCGATGGTCGTCACGGCGGGAACTCCGTCGTAGATGAGCACCACGGGTATCATGATGAGCGTGGATGCTGTCATCTGACCGGTCGAAGTCACTGTAGGGGGGACGCCCTTGAAACGCTTCGCCAGGATGCCGGCAAAGGCATAGGACAGTGTGGCGCCAATCACAGCAATTTCGGCCCAGAGCGGACCACCGAGACCCGTAAGAACACCAGGGCCGATCATGATGACAAGCCCGAATATTCCCAGGAGAATGCCGACAAGTTTGTTGATCGTAACCTTTTCGTCTACCGTAAGGACAGCGGCGACAACAACTGTCCAGATTGGTGTTGTCGCATTGAGAATTGACTCGACGCCTGCGCCAAGAACTGTCTGCCCGATGAAGAGCAGGGAAAAGGGGATGACGTTCATCAGCAGGCCAAGCCCGGCGAACTCAAATGCGTGGTGACGGTAGTCCCAGAACCGGACGCCGCGGCCAAGCAGATAGACATGCAGTGCGAGCGCTGCGACTGCTACGCGAAAAAGTACCAACGTCAATGGCGGGACAACCTGAACCGCGACACGTGCAAAGAAGAATGAGCCACCCCAGATTGCGCCGAGAAGAAGCAGTTGCAACCATGCGAAGCTGGTCATGGCGAGAGGATTGGGCGACGTTGTTTGCGCAGTGGACACGGGTAGATCCTTTCGACAGTGCTGTCTGATAAGGTTTCTAGCTGGTCAACGGTATAAAACCACCCGATTCCAGCTGCAAGAAACCGACTTTCGTCTGTCACCTGTCCTTGATAAGAGTTTTGCATGACGCAGAACAAAACGATGCAACGATTCGCCTCGGCCCGTGAAGCAGCGCTTACCTTGCGGCCGGATCAGCCCGTGTACTGTTTTCGGCCACAAGTTCTAGTTGAAGACGCGCATCAGTTCATGAAGATGTTTCCCGGCGAGACGGCCTATGCCGTGAAGACCAACGGCGAAAATCTCGTGCTGGAGACGCTGGCGCGCAACGGCATTAATACATTCGATGTTGCGTCCCCCGGAGAATTTGAAGCAGTGCGCAAGGTCGCGCCAGACGCACAGATGCTGTACATGCACCCAATCAAGGCGCAGTCGGACATTCGCCTGGCACTTGAAACCTATGGCATCCGGGTTCTGTCCGTCGATCATGAGGACGAAATCGCCAAGGTGACACGCATCGTGCGTGCGCTCGATATCGATCCTGGCAGTATCACTCTCTACGTGCGCCTGCAGACCAAGGGCCATGCGGCGTATGAACTGTCCAAGAAGTTCGGCGCGGCGCCGGCGCATGCGGTCGAGCTTCTGCAGCGCGCCCACAAGATCGGCTACATGGTCGGTCTGTGCTTTCATGTCGGCAGCCAGATCGAGGATCCCGACACCTATGAGCGTGCCTTGAGCTCTGCGGATTGGGTACGCAACCGTGCTGGCGTGCCATTGGCCGGTCTGGACGTCGGCGGCGGCTTTCCCGCTGAGTATGGACATGATCCGAAACGCAAGCACGTGGAGATGCCTTCGCTTGGCCAACTTATGTCGCGGCTGCGCGGGGACATTAAGGAATATGCATTTCGACGATATACCGCTCGTTGCAGAGCCGGGCCGGGTCATTGTCGCTCGGGCGTTTTCATTGATCGTCCGTGTTCTTTTGCGCAAGGGCAGACGGCTCTACATAAATGACGGTATCTGGGCGTCGCTGTCGGATTCGTGGACCGGCAAGATCACGCTGCCTGCCCGTTTCATCCCGGATCCAGCCAAAAAGCACCGCAATGGCGATCCGAAGGAAATTGTGCCGTTCCGCGTGTGCGGCGCAACCTGCGACTCCGTCGATATCCTGTCACGCCCGTTCTGGTTGCCGGAAACGGTCGATACTGGCGATTGGATCGAGATAGGCCATATCGGCGCCTATTCGCTGTCGCTGCGCACCCGCTTCAACGGCTTCTATCCCGACACTTTCGTGGAGGTGGAGACGCCCTTCGATGAAGGTGATCGACCGGAAGGTTTTGCCTCACTCGAGACAATGGCGCCTGCGCAGTAAATCGCCACGCCAAAATATGGTCTCTGTCCAAGCTTCGGGTATCGAAATAATAGTGTCATAATTACGCAGTATTAGCACCAATATTTCAGGAGAAATATTGGTGCGTGCTATTATTAATACTTTAGTTTTATGTGTTCTTCTTGTGACCGTCTCGACTTGCAATGACAGCAATTTAGCGAAGAATGAGCCTTCACAACAGGTCGCCGAACAAGGAACATCTTCAGATAACACCGGGATTGGTGGCGGCGATACGCAGGCCGCTGGGACCGCGGACGGTAATACGAAGGCTTCCGACACCGACACCGGCGCCGGTGACACGAAGGTCACTGTGACCAATGACACGACAACCGGTGGGACCAACAAGAACGATGAGAAGGCTGGCGGCGCAGGTGCTGATGGTCTAAAGGCTGGCGGCGCCGACGTGGCACAGGTGCAACTCGGATTGCGGCCATTCTACCTCGTGGATGACATGAGCAAGAGCGATTTGAAGATTAAGCTCAAATCCTGCGAAAAAGGCCCGTTCAAACGGACAGATTTTGCCATTTCTCATCGCGGCGCGCCGTTGCAATTTCCGGAACATACGAAGGAAAGGCAGCGAGATTTATGAATGGGTGGACGTTCTTGCCCAGCAAGTCGGCGTGAAGGGCATCTTTTCCGATTGGCCAGCGACAACAAATTATTACGCAAATTGCGTGGGGCTGAAGTAATCCCCGGTTGAATGGATGGAGGTTTAAGTCTCCATCGATTCTCTGGCGTATTGACGATCAGAGCTTGCCGAGAAGTTCTGGCGTTGGCCATGCGTCGGCGGGCAGACCGAGGCGAATCTGTTCGTCGCGTACCGCATCTCGGGTAAGAATGCCAAACACGCCATCAATTTTCGGGCCCATATCGTGGCCGCGCGCCGCAAGCTTGTTCTGCAATTCCTTCATCTGCTCCGGATTGAGACCGACTTCAGGATTGGTCGGCTCAAGCGGGCCCGCGCCGGCCAGGCGTGTGGCAAAATAGGCAGCAGTCGTCGCGTAGATGATCGACTTGTTCCACTCAACGAACACGTCGAAATTTGCATAGGACAGGAAGGCCGGTCCCTTGCGCCCCATGGGAAGGAGCAGGGAAGCATTGCCATCATCGGGTCCAAGAGGTCCCTTCATGCCCGTCACACCCCATTCCGCCCATTTCGAATGGGGCAGGCGATTGGTGCGCATGGCATTTTCCCAAGGCAAGTCCCGTGTCAGCTTGACTTCTTCGAGCCACGGTTCGCCTTTTCGCCAGCCTAGATCACGCATCACGCGTGCGGCGGTCAGGATGGCATCCGGAGCACTGTGCTTCAGGTCGACCTTTTCGTCGCCGTCACCATCGACGCCACGCTCAAGGTAATCGGTTGGCAGCATCTGCATCTGGCCGATTTCACCGGCCCAGGCGCCGGTCGTCTTGGCATCCACGACACCGTTGTCGAAAAGCTTCAGGAGAGCGATCAGCTGCGGGCGGAAGAGCTCCGGCCGGCGGCAATCGAACGACAGCGTCAGGAGCGCGTTAAGCGTGTCGAAATCACCCTGGACAGCACCGAAATCGGTTTCCAGGCCCCAGAAAGCGGCGATTACGGGTCCGGGTACGCCGTATTCTGCCTCAGCCCGGGCAAAGACATCCGAATATTTTTTGAGATTTGCCGCACCCTGCTTCAAACGGTAATCGGACACCATGCGCGACGAAAAGGTCAGGAAAGTCTGATTGAACACGCCCTGGGCGCGATCACGTTCCAGGACTTTGTCGTCCATCGATGCCTTGAACAGTTCGCTGATACCCTTATCGGTGACGCCGACTGCCTTTGCCTCGTTGATCAGTCCGTTGAACCATGGCTCCAATTCGCCGCCACAGGCGGGCTTGGCGATTACCGACTGCGGCGACGCCACCTGGTCCAGGGCATTGGCAGCGCTGGACATAACCAAAAGGCTGGCAGGCTAGGGCAATCGATAGTTTGTTCATCAGGAGATCTCGTTGGCAACGGGCGCAGCCTTGCTGCGCGGACATGTGCTGCTAATGCACGATTATACGGATGGCGTGAAGACAAAGAATTGCGAGAAAGGGCCAAGAACGAAGCTTTATCGAGCCTTGTTGCGCACCAGCCACTGTTTCCAGGCGCTTTCATTGCCCGCAAAAACATTGATATCCGCGTCGCCGCGAATTCCGGGAATGGCTCCGGTTCCGGTATATTGCCAGAAGGTCCAGGGATGCGGTCCGTATTTCTCATCCGGATGGCCTGCCACGGAGCGCAGCCAGAATGGATAACCGACAAACTGCCTCAGATCATTGTCGTCGAAGAAATCGACAGTCGTATAGATGATGGGACGTTTGCCATAATGGCGCTCGACGATGTCCAGGAATGTGCGCATTTCACTGCGGACAACGGCGGCATTGGGCCGGAGCTTGCACGTGGGTGATGCCGCATTCCACTCCATGTCGAGAACGGGAGGCAGTGCGTCCGGATCTTTTGGCACATGACGAATGAACCAGCGCGCCTGATCCTTGGCGGTCCGGCAGAAATAGTAGAAATGATAGGCACCGCGCGGGATGCCTGCAGCTCGTGCCGCCGCCCAGTTCTCGGCCAGGCGGTCGTCAACGCGGTCACCGCCTTCGGTCGCCTTGATGAAGACGAAGGAAATGCGATTGCCGCGGACACTCTGCCAATCAATTTTGGATTGATACTTGGATATGTCAGTACCGTGAATCGGGTAGCCCCAGGGCGATTTGCCGTTCCAGTCATGCGGATCGCGATCACCGAAGCGCGGCGCGCCTACCTTGCCGGATGGCGAAGCGATTTGCTGGACGGTGGAGGCACGCTTTGCTTCCGAAAAATCATAGTCAACGGTCGTGCAGCCGGTCAGAAGAAGGGTCAGCAAGCCTGCTGCAAGTCGTTTCATCAATATTGGTCCGTATTCGAATCGTGGCGGGAGCGTCTGGTACCCCATAGTCATGTGCCATTACGTTTAACAAAAGATACTTCAATCCCCATCGGCCTCAACTTTTTATCGCCGCCCTTGGCGGGCTCGGGCTTGAAAATCACAGCCCGCGCCCCGGGTCTATATGACACTACCGATGCCGGATGTGCAAAAAGGGATGACTTCAGGAGGCAAATCTTTCCCTTGATCGCTCGCGCGCCTTCTCGGCTTCGATGGCGCGATCGCGTGCCGGCGCCTGGGTATGGAGAGAAAAGAGCAAGCGCCGCGCCGCATCCGAAACTTCCTCGACTGCAAGATTGAAGGCTTCGGCATTGGCCTTCGACGGTTTGTTGAAGCCACTGAGCTTGCGGACGAACTGCAGCGAAGATGCGTGAATTTCGTCCTCCGTGGCCGGTGGATCAAAGTTGAATAACGTCTTGATGTTACGACACATGGCAGTTTCCCTGTTCTCGACAGCAGGCGATCCAGTCCACGTCGGTGACAGGTTTCCTGAAGCGCAGACCCGATCCTCATGGACCGAGCTTTGCGACGATCAATGCGGTCACCGTCCGGATTGGACCGGCAAAACTATACAGGCTTTGATTTCGTGGACAAGTTGGCCAACATTAAAGTCAATTTGTTGGCTGCACGTAGCCCGGAGCCATGTTACTCGTTACAACCTGAGTTTGAGGCGGGGGAACGAAATGATCAGAAGACTTGGCTTGCTGGTTGTTTTTATCGGGCTTGTTGCAGCTGCCAACGCTTTCTTCGCATCATGGGTGACGATCAACCGGGACGATCTTGGAATTTCAGCCGGTCAATCCGGAAGTTGCATACGGCCCATGATCCCCAGCTTCTGGCGCAACTATCGGGGCTTTCCCGATTACGATAATGAGCTGATTTCCGATTACTTTGGCATTTATGCGGCCTTTGCTTCGAACGTCTATCGCCCCATTCCCCGTGAGCGATTCAAGCTGATGCCGGATTATTTCGGTTGGGTTCCGCAAGGGGAACCTATCGTACGGCCTGGTGGTCTCTACGCCGAACTTTACTATCGTCACAGCGCTGACCGCCTTTCAGTGATGGTGGTTTTCCGGGGAAAGGACAGCGCTACCAACCTGACCGACATCATTAGCGAAAACAGCTATTTCACGCAGATGATCAATCCCTGGGATCAATATCGTACTGCGCGCAAGGAGTTCGCTAAGATCAGAAGGGACGCTCAGTCCAATTCTGACGGATTACCGGTCGAATATTTCGCGGTCGGCCATGGCCTGGGCGGCGGCCTTGCACGTCACATCGCAGCGGGATTTCCCTGCACAGCAGCGATCAGTTTCGATTCGACGTTCGTATCAAACAATCGGCGCCTGGCGGAGCCCTATGACGGGCAGGTAGTAGATCTCTTCGCTGACAATGATCTGATCTCAAGAATGGCGGTTCTATCTAATCCACGGGCCTTTTTCCGTATCTCGCGCACGCATCAATGGTATCGCGTGCGCAATGCCGGCAATTTTGCCGGACAAGAGGGCATGTTCAGGGCGGCGGTCGCGATGGCTCGAATACCGGTCATGTGCCAGCTTCGTCCAGATTGCGAATTGAACCGGCCCACGAGCGGCGATACGGCCGAGCCTAATCCGCAGAGCACCCGCTCGGCCGCGGACATGTCAATGCTGTATTGCCTCGCCGGACCGAACGCTGAGGGTTCCAAAGCCGATCTTTGCAAGTAGCCGTTTCTTCAGGCTTTGCGACGAATGATCGAGAGCCAGGCGAAGCCGCGGTAGAGCCGCTGTGCTTCTGTGTCGGTCTTAGTCTCGACTGCAATCCTGTCCGCCACATCGAACAGATCGTTGCGCGGAGTGACATGATACCATTCGAGCCATTTGTAGAGTGCTGTCCTGGTGAAGCCGGGCAGGTCCCTCAGGTCGCCGAAATCAACAACGTGCAATGCCCCGCCCGGTGTGAGGTGGCTCACCGCTTCACGCATTACGGCTTCCCATTGCGGGATCATCGATACTGCATACGAGATGAAGATCCGGTCGAACTGACGTCGCCCAAAAAGCGTTACCGGGCTGAAATCGGCAGCATCGGCGTGAGCTAGGTGCGCGCGGTCGCCAAGCCCTGCGGCAGTGACCTTCTTGCGCGCCGTAGCGAGCATTTCGTGCGATATATCAATGCCATAGAGCGATGTCTTGGGATAAACCTCGCCGGCCAGCACTAGATTGCGGCCGGTGCCGCAGCCAATTTCAAGAATGCTGCCCCGCTCCGGAGGATTGAGTCCGGCGATCATCGGGTCACGGCCGAGCAGATAGTATTTGCGGGTAGCATCATAGAAATGCCGCTGGTGACGATAGACGCGATCCATCAACCGCCCATGTTCTGTCTTAGCAAACATCAACGTCAATCCTTGAGCAGATAAAGATGGAAGCCGCCATAGATGGACGAGCGGTCGCGGTCATGGAGCGCGATGGACTCCTCCGCCTGATACGCCCAACGGTCCAGTAATTCATCATCGATGCGGCCGGGAAGAATGGTCGGTTCGGCGGCGGTGCGGAAAATGACGCGCGCACCCGGGGCAGCGGTGCGGCTGATTTCACGCCAAAGATCATTGAGCTGAGCATCGGTCATCCAGTCTTGCGCGTCGAGAAGGATGAACCTGTCAACGGACGCTGCCGGCTTGGCGGCAAGGAATTCGGTCAGGGAGGCATTGACGACGCTCATCCTGCCGGCCCGTTCGCGCACGGTCGCAAAATTGTTGCGGGAGAGGTAAGGGGGCAGCGGTCCGGTTTCGGCATTGTCGCTGTAGCCGCGCCCGAACGCCTGCCAGGCGAAATAGTTCTCCGATAATGGAAAGCCGCAAGCGAGCTTTTCAAGCCGGCCACGGAGAACCTGTGCCATGTTGCCATTTCCGGCTGTTGCCAGCGCATCGTACTGCTGCGGCGGTATGCCGAGGCCGAACAACGAGGATTTGCGCTTCGTTGCCCAGCGGATCATGCGCTTGTCGAAAAGCGGTGCCAGTGCGCGGTCGAAGTAAGCGCGCTGCTCTTCCATGGTCGATGCCTTGAGGAGGTCACGCGGATCAATGCCGTAAAGTCTGGCTACACGATGGCCCATGCCGATGAAAACACCCAGCAGGCCGTGACGATAGAGGTCTCGCGAGAAGATCGTGATGCGGCGGCGACCGGAAAGCATGCGTTTTTCCCAATAGGAGCGGCTGGTCGTGTCGAGATGCGGCTGGATAAAACGCTCATAGGCAGCAAGATTGGCCTTGTCATCGGCCGTACCGTAAAAGCGGTAGAAAGCATCGTAATTGGGCAGGTTGGCGACGGCAGCTAATTTGAGCCGGTTGAAAGCGACGTGCGCCGTGTTGAGATCAACTGCTTCGACACTGGCCGGATCGGCAGTCAGGTACGACATGGCGTTGCAACCGCCGGATGCGATGGTGACGATGCGGTGACCAGCGCGGATCTGCAGCGCTTCCATGTCCACTTCCGGGTCTTCCCAAATTTGCGGGTAGACCAGTCCCTTGAAGACATGGGCAAAGAGCCGTTCGGACAGTCCAGCGCGCGATAGAAGTCTGTTTTGGCGAACTGCCTTGTTCAGCTTCTCATTGCGGGGATGAGAGGCGCTTCTGGATTGTCGAGCAATAGGCATCTAATCGAATCCCCTTTGTTGGAAATTCCTGCCCGCCTAACATTTCGATGTAACAAACCGGTGACGATGCTGGATCAACAAATTGGCGAGTTGATTCAATTCACAGCCGTAACACCTTGGGAATGCTTGTTCGCGCTATATGACAGTCTTGCCGCCACAAATGATCGGACTCGTCTAATCGCTTGTTTTCCTGCCCCTTCTTTGGGTTCAGGCGGAAACACCGTTTCATCCTGTATTACGCGCCTTCGATTTGCGTTCGAACGACGACGGACATTCCGGGCGAGAGTTGTTTGGCCAGCTCCTGATCGGGATCGACTGCGATGCGCACGGAGATACGCTGGGCGACCTTGGTGAAGTTGCCAGTCGCATTATCCGGCCTAAGTACGCTGAACTCTGAACCTGCAGCTGGTGAGAAACGTTCGACGTGCCCTGTCAGAATTTTGTGGTTGAGGGCATCGACAGTGAAGCTCACACGTTGACCGAGTGCGATATTACTGAGTTGCGTTTCCTTGAAGTTGGCGATGACCCACACATCGGGCGGGACGATCGCCATCAACTGCGTGCCGGCGCTGACATATTGTCCGAGCTTCACGCCGACTTCACCCAAGGTACCATCGCGTGGTGCAACGATCCGCGTGTTCGCCATATCGATCTGCGCGAGTTGTACTGCGGCCTCCGCCCCGGCGACCGCAGCCTCAAGCGATCCTCTGCTCACCTTGATCGTTTCAAGGTCCTGCCGGGATACTTCAAGGGCTGCCTGCGCCTGCGTGACCGACGACTGCGCCTGTTCCAGTGTCGTCTGGCTTTGCTCGGCATCGCTCTTGGTCATCACCCCTTGGCGTGCCAGAGGCTCGATCCTGGCCCAATTGGCCTGCGCGCGTTTAAGGCCTGCGGTCGCGCTGTCGAGTTGCGCCTCGCTGGAACCGATACGGGCTTCGGCGGCGCGCTGTTGCTGGGTGGAATTGTCGAGGGCCGCCTGTTCGCTTGCAAGGGTAGCCCGTGCCTGATCCAGCTTCTGCGCGAAGATGCGGTCGTCGATGCGCGCCAGTAGTTGGCCCTTGCTAACGTGGTTGTAGTCCTGCACCGGCACTTCCACGATATAGCCGCTCAACTGCGGACTGATCAGCGTTACATAGCCTTTGACATACGCGTTCTCGGTGGACTCGACGTTGCTGTCGAAGGGTGGCAGGCGCCAGGCATAAAGGACCAGAATGAGGCCGGCGATGCCAACGAAGATTGCAATCAAGGTTGCGGAGTGGCGGAGATATCTGGACATGGTCAATCAGCTCATTTGGGTGACTGTAGACGTTGAGCGTGAGCGGAGCAGACCACCCATCGCAACGTGCGTAAGAAGTGCGATAAGCGCACAAAGGGACATTCCGGCGATCAGCAGGAAGGCATCGTTGTACGCAAGAATGTTTGCCTCGCGCGTCACCTGTTGGGAGAGAAAGACAGCACCTTCCGCATTGAGCAATTGCTTGTCGCCGATTACGCGGCCGTAGGCGCTTGCGAGTTGCGCAGCACGCTGGGCAACCAGTGGATCGGACATGGTGATATGTTCGGCAAGAATATTGGAATGGAATTTTTCGCGGATCGTAATGAACGAACCGAATGCTGCCTGCCCGAGGAGGCCACCAAGGCTCTGCGTGGACAGGAACACGATAATGAAACTGAGTATGTAGTTTGGGCCGCGTTTCAGTGCCGACATGAGCCCAACGGACATGGCGGGTGGCAGGAAAAGCGCTGTCGCCGCGGCAATCAACGCCTGGCTCACATACATGTTTATCGGGCGCGTCAGATTCGTAGACTGGCTGTCCATATATGAGCCGATGATCAGGAAGATCAAAGCGGTGGCGTGAATTGCCGGAACGCGTTCAGGTTTCATGACCGCGGCGCAGCAGAAGCAAGCGGCGATCATTGACAGAATGCTGACGATGTAGACCAGCGATAACTGGTCGTTCTGGAGACCCAGATTCTGGAAGAAGTTGCTGGCAACAGACGATTGCTCGGAAACGGCTAGCCTGAAGAGAAGGATCGTCGCGGCAAAATGCAGGATCTCCTTGCTGGCAATCCACCTTATATCGAGGAGGGGTTTTTCGCGGTTGAGTTCGATCACGACAGCACTTGTGACTGTTACAACGGCGATGGCCAGCAAAGCGCCGAGCCAGGGCGCTTCGCCCCACCAATAAAGGCGGCCGGTAACCAGAACAACGGCCGTACAACCGAATCCGATGGCGATCAGGAGATAACTGACAATATCAAGTTTCTCGATCACCTTGGCGCGTGGCACGGGCGTAAGTGGAAGCACGTAGATCACGCTCAACGCGACAAGCGCCAGCGCGATTTCGAACATGTAAAGGCCCTGGCCATTGGCCGATGTCGAGCAGTGTTGGCGACAGCAATCGTGCAAGGGGAGATGCGAGCGAAATATTGGTAAGGACTAGACAGATGCCGATCGTCATCTTCCGTGCTGGGCTAAAGGCTTCAAGCATGTAGAGAAAGGCAAGGCTTGATAGTGGCGCTGCGGCGATGCCGCTGACAAAGCGAATCATAATGGCTGATTGCAGGTCGGTGACGAACAGATGCAACAGCGACACGAGAACGAAAACGGCGATGCTCAGCTCGGCGAAGTTCCGGAGGCCGTATTGGTTTCTAATCTTGATCAATGCGATCGACAGGCTGACATTGGGCGCCATATAGGCGGCGATAAGCCACGTGGCTTCAATGTTTGTCGCGCCAAGGTAGCCTTGGATTTGCGGAATATTCGTCGCGATCAGGTTCATACCTAGTCCCTGTGTCATCGACAACAAGGTGGATGCTACGATGTAGGCCATTGAACGCAGCGGGTGATTGGATAGCGGTGCAGCAGGTCGCTCTGAGGAAGCCACTGGCTGTTGCCGCATGGGCTCGCTTCTTGTGGGATCGTACCCAACAAATTCTGCTTCAGGGATCATCTGGCGTTAGCTCTTCTCGATGAGATCGCCAATGTTGCGACTGACGGCACGTAGCACTTTGATGGCTGTCAGAAGCTCAGTTTCATCGATATGTCCGATATACTCGGCACGTAATGCCTGAGCGAGGTGATCGACCTTTTTGGCCAGTTCGGCGCCAACTGGTGTCATGACGATTTGTTTGGCGCGGCGATCACCCTCGACCGCTTGGCGTTCTATGAAGCCTTGCGCTTCGAGGCCGTCAAGCAGGCGTACCATCGTTGGCGTCTCGATCTCGAGCTCTTCCGCAAGTTCCCGCTGATTGAGGACACCAAGACGCTGCAAGAGTAGCAATGTGCGGGCACGTGCGAGGGTCAGCCCCAGTGTTTTGACGCGGGCGTCGAACAGCGTTCGCAATTTGCGGCTCGCTTTGGTCAGTTCATCAACGAACTGTGCATTGGGAGACTGATGGGACATATCCTAGCCACATAATGAGTAGTATGCTAATTATTATTGTGCGATATAACTTCGAATGATGATTTTTTCAAGAGGCCTTGGATGATTTTTCGCTCATTCCTGTCAGCGAAGGTCAAGGCGCAAGAGCTCGTCATCATAGGATTGATCGCCAATACGCAAGGCGTCTTTTTCGAAACCGTAGACGGTAAAGCCAAGCCGCAGATAAAGCGTTCGTGCTGATATATTCGCAGCCATTACGGTTGCGTGCAGCGTATCGACATGAAGCCGAGCGTAGTCGATGACAGCCTGTGTCAAACGTTTCCCTAGTGCATGTCCGCGCCACTCAGGATCAACATAGACGCCCCACAGCAGGCCCTTATGCCGTTGCTTCAATTTGCTGTTAACGGCAAAACCGGCCACGCCGACAAGTCTTTCATCAGCGAAGGCGCCGAAGACCGCATTTGGTCTGTCGACAAGGCGCAGGCGAACGTCATTTATGCTTTGACCGGCTTCATCCTCATAGCTGGAACCGAATGCCTCCGGGGCGGAGCGCAAGCCATGTAAACGCAGCGCCTGGAAGCATTCGGCATCGCCGCCATCAAGCAATCTTATGGAGATGGCAGCGTCCAATCGATCAAGCTCCGTATCCGCCGGGCGTCGGCGTGGTCAAAATGACGGCCTCGCCTGCGTCAAGCACGGTCTGATCACAAGCTTTCAGGGTTTCAATTGTTCCATCCCTGCGGCGAACCTCGGTTCTGCCGACCTCGCCATGCCCGCCGCCGTCGAGACCTTCCGGTGGTCGATTGCGGTGTGAGGAGAGGATGGCGCAATCCATGCGTTCGAGGAAGCGGATGGTACGTTTGGTGCCGCCGCCACCGCTGAACCTGCCCTTGCCACCGGAGTTTTCCCGGATATGGAAATCCTCGAGCAAGACAGGGAAACGCATTTCAAGAATTTCCGGATCTGTAAGGCGCGAGTTGGTCATGTGGGTATGGACTGCCGACGTCCCGGCAAACCCCGTTCCACTATTGAAATGACCTGCGGGTGAGCCAGAGCAGATCGTCTCATAATATTGGTACCGGTCATTGCCGAAGGTCAGGTTGTTCATCGTCCCTTGCGAATTGGCCATCGCACCCAGAGCCCCGAAGAGAGCATTGGTGACGTGTTGTGAGGTCTCCACATTGCCGGCAACCACCGCAGCCGGATAGGAGGGCTTCAACATGCAGCCCTCAGGAATGACGATGTCAATAGGCCGCAGGCAACCGGCATTCATTGGGATCGCGCCCTCTACCATCACGCGGAACACGTAAAGCACGGCAGCGCGAGCCACTGGTTCCGGTGCATTGAAGTTGTTCTTCATTACAGCCGATGTGCCGGTGAAATCGACAGTCGCACGCCGTTCCTTAGCGTTGACAGTGACTTTCACGTGGATGGTCTGGCCCGTATCGGTGGCGTAGGAATATTCCGCGTTCTCCGGCAGGCGGTCGAGCACAGCGCGAACGGTTTCCGCAGCATTGTCCTGCACGTGACCCATATAGGCCTCAACGACGTCGAGGCCGAATTGGGCGATCATCTTCTTAAGCTCGGCTACACCCTTTTCGTTGGCGGCAATCTGTGCCTTCAGGTCGGCAATATTCTGATGGACATTGCGTACCGGCCAGGGGTGATTGGTCAAGAGTTCCGTCAGTTCCTTTTCACGGAAACGGCGGCGCTCCACGAGACGGAAATTGTCGATGAGAACACCTTCTTCATCCACGGTCGTCGCCAGCGGTGTCATCGATCCTGGCGCAGATCCGCCAATATCTGCGTGGTGGCCGCGCGAAGCGGAATAGAAGAGGATGTTCTCGCCTGCTTCGTCGAAGACGGGAGTTACAACCGTGATATCGGGCAGATGCGTCCCGCCATTATAAGGGGCATTCAGGGCAAAGACGTCGCCTGGTTGGATGTCGCCCGCGTTCAGCTTGATAATGGTTTCAACCGAACGGTCCATCGATCCGAGGTGAACCGGCATGTGCGGCGCATTGGCAACGAGTGCGCCGTTGCGGTCGAAAACCGCACAGGAGAAGTCCAAGCGCTCCTTGATATTGACCGAATAGGCCGTGTTCTGCAGTGTGATGCCCATTTGCTCGGCGATCGACATGAACAGGTTATTGAACACTTCGAGCATGATCGGATCAGCTTCTGTGCCAAGCGCTGCTGTGCGGGCCTTCTTTTCAACCCGCCGCATCAGGACGTGGTCAAGCTTGGTGATTTCCGCCTGCCAGCCGGGTTCGACGACGATGGTCTGGTGTGTCTCGATGATCAGCGCCGGACCCGAGACTTTGTGCCCCGCTTTGAGGTTTCTGCGCGGATAGGTGAGGGCGTCGTGGAACCGCCCGCCTGAATATACCTTGCACGTTTCGCCTGGCAGCGGTTCCACATTATCTTGCTGGCGCTCGCTCTCAACCTGGGCGCGTTCGCGAGCGTCAGCGGCCTCGACGCCCACGGCCTCCACGACAATTCCCTTGTTGTCGTAGATGAAACCAAACTGGGCCTTGTGCGCCGACTCGAATGCGGCACGGGCCCGCTCGATCGAGAAGGTACTGTAGTCGATCGGGATTGTCGTATCCGTACCGTCGTAGCGCAAATGGAGAACGGGGCGTGAGGCAATGTGTTCGCGCGGCACACCTTGCTCCGCGATCTCGGCGATCGCGGTATCAGCAAGGCGGTCGGACAACTGCTGGATTTCGTTCAGGGTGTCGGGTGAGAGGGGCTTGATCAGTGCTTGCTGCCGCGATGCGAAGATTGCGGATAGACCGATACCATAGGCCGAAAGCAGTCCGGAGAAGGGGTGTATCAGTACGGCTTCCATGCCGAGCGCATCGGCGACGAGACAGGCATGTTGTCCACCGGCTCCGCCAAAACAGTTGAGCAGATACCGCGTAACGTCATAGCCACGCTGGACCGAGATCTTCTTGACGGCGTTCGCCATATTTTCGACGGCAATAGTGATGAAGCCTTCCGCGATCTCTTCAGGTGTCTTGCCATCTCCGATCTCGGCGGCGAGCGCCGAAAACTTCTGGGCGACGATATCGCGATCTAGCCGCTCGTTCTGATCAGGGCCAAAGATTGCGGGGAAATATTCAGGCCGGAGCTTGCCGAGCATGACATTGGCATCGGTAACGGCCAAGGGGCCGCCACGACGGTAGCATGCGGGGCCGGGATTGGCCCCGGCGGAATCGGGGCCTGCAGACAGCCGACCAGCACTGTAGTGGAGTATGGAGCCGCCACCCGCCGCCACCGTGTGAATTCGCATCATCGGCGCGCGAATACGAACACCGGCCACTTCCGTATCGAAAGCTCGTTCATAATCGCCGTCATAATGCGCCACATCGGTGGACGTGCCGCCCATGTCGAAACCGATCACTTTGTCGAAGCCAGCAAGCTTGGCGGTTTCAACCATGCCGACGACGCCGCCGGCCGGTCCGGACAGGATGGCGTCCTTGCCCTGAAACAGGTCCGCCGCTGTCAGACCGCCCGACGACATCATGAAGGAAAGGCGCGGCGACCTCGTCTCGCCTTGGCCAGCCGCTGTTATTCCCAGCTCGCTGGCGACATGATCAACATAGCGGCGAAGGATGGGCGAGAGATAGGCGTCGACAACAGTCGTATCGCCGCGTCCCACCAGCTTGGCAAGCGGCGACACCTCGTGGCTGACCGAAACCTGGCCGAACCCCAACTCCCGGGCGACCTTGGCGGCTATTTGTTCGTGTGCTGGATAGTTCCACGCATGCATGAAGACTATGGCAACCGCGTCGATCCCGTCATGCTTGGCTTCGGTTAAGGCTGCGCAGATCTTTTCGGGCTCGGGCGCCGTCTCAACGGATCCATCGGTTCTTACGCGCTCATCCACTTCGATGACGCGCTCGTAAAGTTGTTCGGGAAGAATGATCTCCTTGGCGAATATGTCGGGGCGCGCTTGGTAGGCGATCTTGAGCGCATCGCGAAAGCCCTTGGTTATGACCAAAACTGTCCGGTCTCCCTTGCGTTCAAGCAGCGCGTTGGTTGCAACGGTTGTACCCATCTTGACCTCACCAATATGGTGCGAGGGGATGGGGTCGCCTTGCTTGACGCTCAGGAGTTCGCGAATGCCCTGAATGGCCGCGTCCTTATAGGCTTCAGGATTTTCCGATAGCAGTTTGTGTACAAGAAGACGGCCTTTCGGATCGCGCGCGATCACATCGGTGAAAGTACCGCCGCGGTCGATCCAGAAATCCCATTTGTCGTTCATATTATTGGTCCGATCGTAATAAAATTAGTGATTTGTAAATTTGGGCGGACATCTTCCGCCAAGGCGACAATAATCAGGACCGAGCCGCATGCGCAATCCGCGGCGCCATTCGCTGCAAATTTTCTGCGAAATGTTTGATATCCACATGAAAATTAACCGAAAACGAAAACAAAACCCAATGCGATGCGATTTTGGATAATGTGGAGTCCGAGGGGCCACATATATATCTCGGAGAGGAAAACCATGAGAAATAAGATTTTTGTTTCGCTGGCAGCCGTTTCGCTTTTGACGCTTGCGGCTTGCGGCGAAGGTGAGAAGAAGTCCGAACAGGCTCCGGCAACAACCGAACAGCCAGCACCCGCTCCGGCGCCAGCTCCCGCTGAGCCCGCAAAAACCGAAGCTCCAGCCGCCCCAGCTGCTCCTATGAATGCTCAGGACACGCTGAACAAGCTGAAGGAACAGGCTGCAACCATGACTGCGGAACAGAAGCAGGCTGCTGTTACAACGGCGCGTAAGGCTGCTGAAGATGCTGCCAAGGCAGCGGGTCAGACAGCGGAGCAGATAACTGCTGCCGCCGACGCCGCAGAAAAAGCCATCAAAGATGCTCTCGGCGTCCAGTAAGGAGCCAACCTTCCATAAATCGCCGGCCCTCGGGCCGGCTTTTTATTATCGCTCTCGCAATTGCGAGAGAATTTGAATAAAACGAAACTCATGTCGATTTGGCGCCGTATCAGCGATTTCATCACCAGCACTGCTATTGATGCTTTCTCAGGCATCATCGAGGCGGTACGGACAACCTTTGAGGGTGACCCGGAAACTCGGCGACGCGTGGCATTCTCGATTGCCATGATTGCACTGTCAGCAAAGATGGCCAAGGCGGACGGTGTCGTCTCGCAGGTTGAAGTCAACGCCTTTCACGACATTTTCCACGTACCGCAACAGTATCAGGATCAGGTGTCACGCCTTTACAACCTCGCCAAGCAGGATGTGGCTGGCTACGAGGCCTACGCGACGCAACTTGCAGGGCTTTGCGGCAGCGGTAAACCCAATTGCAAGATGCTCGAAGACGTGCTCGACGGTCTGTTTCACATTGCCAAGGCGGACGGCGCTTTGCACGACAAGGAGTTGACCTTCCTTGGCACTGTTGCCGAAATCTTCCAGCTCGATGAAGAACAGTTCGATCGGATACTGGCGCGCCATGCTGGTCGGGGGCACGCCGATCCCTATCTCGTTCTTGGTCTGCCACGGGATGTCAGCTTTGAAGCTGCTCGCAAGCAATACCGGGCATTGGTTCGTGAAAATCATCCGGATGTGCTGATTGCGCGCGGCGTGCCGGAAGAATTCATCGCAATCGCCAATCAGCGTATCGCCGCTATCAATGCGGCCTGGGAAAAAGTCGAAAAAGACCTGAAGGCATATGAAAGCGTTTGAATCTAATCATTTGCGCGCTGAAGTTCATGCCTCACCGAATTTCGGACACCGCAAGGACGGCAAACGACCGTCTCTCTTGGTCTTGCACTATACCGGGATGGAGACCGGCGAAGCCGCAGAAGGCTGGCTTGTAAATCCGGCGAGTGAGGTGTCGGCACATTACATCGTTCACGAAGATGGCCGTATCGTCCAAATGGTCCCTGAGAGCGAGCGCGCCTGGCATGCCGGACAGAGTTCATGGAAAGGTGAGACGGACGTCAATTCCAGCTCAATCGGGATTGAGATCGTCAACGGCGGACCATTGCTCGGTTTCCCTGAATTCGAGGGCAGGCAAATCGACGCCGTGATCGATCTGTGCAAGGGCATTATCTCCCGTCATGGCATCAGGCCGGAGGCTGTACTCGCCCATTCGGATATTGCACCTGCCCGCAAGATCGATCCGGGGGAAAAGTTTCCGTGGTCTGTGCTCTACAACGCGGGAGTAGGCCACTGGGTTAACCCGTCGCCTGTTCGCGGCGGACGTTTCTTCTCCGTTGGCGACCAGGGGCAGCCAGTCGAGGCACTCCAGTCAATGCTGGCGCTCTACGGGTATGCTGTCCCCATTGATGGTGTGTTCGGATCGACGACAGAATTGGGCATTTTGGCGTTTCAGCGCCATTTTCGCCCTGAAAAAGTCGACGGAGTTGCGGACATGTCAACCATAGAAACGCTTCATCGACTGCTTTCTGCCCTACCGGCGCTGACTGCGTAACCTATTGAACAAAAAAGCCTTTTCCAGCTTGTTTTGTGCGGTGCAACCTATATATTTCAATGGGTTACACAAAGTTATTTGGCCGATCAATATTCGGCTGCATTGGACCGTCACATCCTTGGCCAGTGTTCCGGTTCTGCTCCTTTGATTTTTGGGCGACGGAATGATCCCGGCGCGTACGTTCGTGCGGCCCAAGCATTTAGACGGAAAAGATGACAAAAAAATTTGGTATGATATTCGCCCTTCTTGGGGCGATGGCCCTCTATGGTTCAAATTCAGCGTTCAGTAGCACGACCGAGCCCACAAACCTCGCCGATTTCATCAAGGCCAACCGGGCGAATGAGTTAAAAGAGAAAGCCGGCGGGAAGTCTACAAAGGCGGTTCAGTCAAAGATCAAAGCCAAAGGCACTGCTGCGAAGGCCCCGGTGATCAAGAAAAGTGCTGCGAAGGCACCTGTGGTCAAGAAAAGTGCTGCGAAGGCACCTGTGGTCAAGAAAAGTGCTGCCAAGGCACCTGTGGTCAAGAAAGCCGCTGCCAAGCAGCAGCGTGTGAGCAAGAAGGCAGCTACGCACAAGCGCCCAGTTGTTCAGGCCAAAGCCCGTGTAAAGACAGTTGTGATCAACAGGACGACTGGCAGCATCGACACGATGACTACCGGTAGTGTTGCTTCGGCGATGGGGTCGACCAAGTACTCGACGATCATCAATTCCTATGCAGCATCGTTTGGCGTGCCGGTGGCATTGGCTAACGCGGTCATCAGCGTCGAAAGCAATTATCAGCCGAATACGACTGGCAGTGCTGGCGAGATTGGCTTGATGCAGATCAAGCTCGAGACGGCTCGCGGCCTCGGATATACTGGTTCGCGTGAGGCTCTTTACAATCCGGACACAAACATCCGTTGGGGCATGAAATATCTTGCCGGCGCCCACAAACTCGGCAATGGCACGACCTGCGGCACAATCCTGCGATACAATGCCGGCCACGGAGCTACCCGCATGAACCCGGTCTCTGCCAATTACTGCGCCAAGGTGAAGACGCAGATGGCTTCCAACTAAAGATTCGCGTTTACTTTGTTGGCGTTAAATAGCCGGTGGATCGCTCCACCGGCTTTTTCATTTGCGTTTTTCACTCAGAATGCATTTATACGGGTCGCCAGCTGGCCGGGCAGCCGCGCATGTCATGAGCCGAAAGGCGGCATGTGAGGAAAGTCCGGGCTCCAGGGAAACACGGTGCCGGATAACGTCCGGCGGGGGCGACCCCAGGGAAAGTGCCACAGAAAGGAAACCGCCCCGTCTTTCGTTGCGCCGGGTTCAGAGCAATTCCAGGAAAAGCGTGAAGCGGTTTTCCGTCCGGAATTGCGGCAAAAGGATACTGGACCGGACGCAAGGAATGACGGGGTAAGGGTGAAAGGGTGGGGTAAGAGCCCACCGCGCAACTGGTAACAGGGGCGGCATGGCAAACCCCACCGGGAGCAAAACCGAATAGGGACGGCGTGCCGGGCGAAAGTCCGGCGATCAGTTTCCGGGTCAGTCGTCCGGGTAGGTTGCAGGAGGCGGGTGGTAACATCCGTCCAAGATGAATGGCTGCCGCGCCGGGCGAAAGTCCGGCCATACAGAACCCGGCTTACAGGCCAGCTGGCAATTCAATTTACATCGCAGAAGATGCGTGAAGATGCTCCTCCTCGGGAGACGCATCTGCACGTGCCTGTGCGGCCCTGCACCATAGTCCTAACCCTTCATTAAGCTTAATGAGCGATAAATTCAGAATCGCCGGAAGTGCGCTGGAATTGCGGCTCACTCCCATCCAGTGTGCTCTAGTCCCATTGACGCCCATAGTGCCCCATGATATCGATTGATTTCATCAGTAGCGTTCAGTCGACACGGTGTTTCCCGACATTGGATTTGGCATGCCAGGGCAGGCGCGCGGCTCACTTTGCCGGTGCCTTGACACCTATTGATGGGGCTCGCGCTTCGAAACGATCGAAGGGTGGAGCAGAGATGGAAATGATCGAGGCCCCGATAAACAAGACGCTTGGGGCGGAAATGGCGGGGTTGCGTTTTGAACCGGTTCCTCGGGCATGTGACGAACAAGATCGATGCGAAGGGGCGAGTCTCCGTTCCGGCGCAATTTCGTTCGATCATCCAGACGACCGGGCACACGGAACTCTATGCGTTGCGCTCGTTGCATCTTCCTGCACTCGATGTGGGCGGACCGGAGCTACTGACCCGCTTCGACAAGCGCTTGGGGCAGGAAGATCCCTTCGCAGAAACGGCGGACGATATGTCATTCTATCTTCACGCGGATGGCGGTTTCCTGAAGCTGGATGGCGATGGACGGATAACGGTCACGGACTTCATTCGCGAGCATACGGGCATTTCGGCCGATGTGACCTTTGCGGGGGCCAACACGCATTTTCAGATGTGGCAACCGGACCAGTTCGAAGTGCATCGGACAAGGGTCCGCGAGCGGCTGGCGGAAAAGCGCCGTCAGGGGGAACTGAACGTTCCAGCAGGAGGCAGTTGATGGCTGGTTCAGGCAGCAATGCCACTTCAGCGGCCGACGGCGACGGACGGCACATCCCGGTTCTGATTGACGAAGTAATTGCCGCACTCCAGCCTGCCAAGGGCCAGCTTGTCATCGATGGCACATTCGGTGCGGGCGGCTACACCAAGCGCATTCTTGAGACCGGAGCCTCCGTTACGGCGGTTGACCGGGACCCTTCGGCGATCGAAGCGGGCCGCTCCCTGGAAAAGGAATATGGCGGTCGTCTGACGCTCGTTCATGGCACGTTTTCCACCCTTGACCAGGTCGCGCTACTCGGCGCACCGGACGGCATCGTCCTCGATATCGGTGTATCCTCGATGCAGATCGATGAGGCCGAACGCGGTTTTTCATTTCAGAAGGACGGACCTCTCGACATGCGGATGTCGAGTTCCGGGCCAAGTGCGGCAGATGTTGTCAATCGACTGAAAACAGGAGACCTGGCGCGCATCTTCAATTTTCTCGGCGAAGAGCGCCATGCTGGGCGCATTGCCCGCATGATCGAAAAGCGTCGTGCGTCCGAGCCCTTCACCCGTACTCGCGACCTCGCCAATGCGATCGAAGCGCTTGTCGGCAGAAATCCGAAAGTGCCGATCCACCCCGCGACACGCGTGTTCCAGGCCTTACGCATTTTCGTCAATGACGAGCTGGGTGAACTGGTGCGAGCATTGCATGCCGCTGAGCGTGTGCTCAAACCCGGTGGACGCCTCGTTGTCGTAACGTTTCATTCGCTGGAAGACCGCATAGTCAAGCGCTTCTTCTCAGACCGCTCGGGCACAGGCGGCGGTTCGCGTCATCTGCCGCAGCTCGAGCAACGTCTGGCCAGTTTCACACCTGTCGGCAAGGGTATTGTTGCGCCGACCGAGGCCGAATCTGCCCGTAACCCCCGCGCACGGTCTGCAAAGCTGCGCGCTGGCATTCGCACGGACAATCCGCCGCTCGCTGAAGATCATTCGATCTACGGCTTGCCCAATCTTCCGGTCTTCCATGAAACGGTGAGGAGCTGACCCGTGCTGCGTACCTTCGACATCATTTTGATCGGACTGATGATCACGGCCGCGGCCGTGACCTACAAGATCAAGCACGACGCTGAAAAGCAGATGGCACAAGTGAACAAGCTTGAACGCATGATCACCGACGAGAAAGATACGATCGATCTGCTCAAGGCCGATTGGAGCTTGCTGACGCAACCGAACCGGTTGCAAAAACTGGTGGAAGTCTTCCAGGGGCAGCTCGAGCTTCAGCAGGTCGAGGCACAGCAGATCGTCAGTATCAACGAGCTGCCTCAGCCAAAGCCAGTGTCGGAAGACCTTGATGATGTTGCCCACATCATCACGGAGGCAAACGCCGGACCGACGATCAAACCCGATATCACCACCATGACCGGCAGCATCGTCAAACCAAAACCGGTTGCTCCGAAGCCGGCCAAACGGACTGTTTCGAATGCAGCACCAAAAGGCGTGGGGCTCTACTGATGGTTGGGATGTGGATCAAGCGGAAGAAAGCTGAACTTGGGGCGAGCACTGCGCCCGCGTTCGCATTGGACGCCAGGAAAAAGAAATCCGGCAATCGAGCCCGTAACCGCGTTGTTATGGCCATTGCCTGTTTCATGGGTATTTATGGGATTATCGGCGGTCGCCTGGTCTATTACGGCATGCAGGAAGATACGTCGGGTTACAACGGCCCAACCGGCGCGGTGCTTGCTTCGCGCCCCGATATCCTGGACCGCAATGGCGAAGTTCTCGCAACCGACATCAAAACTGCCTCGCTCTATGCGGAACCGCGCAAAATCGTCGATCCAGACGAGGCGATTGAACTGCTTTCGACGGTCCTGCCTGATCTCAATTTCGAGCAGACCTACAGCCGTCTCAAAAGTGGCTCTGGCTTCGCCTGGCTCAAGCGCGGGCTGACACCGCAGCAAAAAAGTCAGATCATGGCGCTCGGCATACCGGGCATCGGTTTCAGGACTGAGAAATCACGCTTCTATCCGGGCGGGCCAACCGCCTCGCATATCCTTGGCCTTGTCAACATCGACAACCAGGGTATCGCGGGCATGGAGAAGTACATCGACGAGCAAGGACTGTCTGATCTGCGGGATGTCGGTCTTGCGGACAGCCGCTCGCTTGAACCGGTACGGTTGTCGATCGATTTGCGCGTCCAGCATGTCGTGCGCGACGTCGTGGTGACAGCGATGCAGCGTTATCGCGCCATCGCAGCGGGTGCGGTGGTGCTCAACGTTCGCACGGGCGAAGTGCTTGCCATGGCCTCTGCGCCGGATTTCGACCCCAACAACCCGTTCAATGCGCTAGACAAGGATCGCCTGAACCGCATGTCGGCCGGTACATACGAGATGGGTTCCACCATCAAGAGCTTCACAACGGCGATGGCACTCGATTCAGGCAAGGTC
This sequence comes from uncultured Alphaproteobacteria bacterium, assembly GCA_963777425.1. Taxonomy (GTDB): domain Bacteria; phylum Pseudomonadota; class Alphaproteobacteria; order Rhizobiales; family Rhizobiaceae; genus Phyllobacterium. The sequence goes on from CAVZQS010000010.1 coordinate 490,022, forward strand.
AATCTGAATAGCACGTTCGATGCCAGCCGCCCGATCACCATCGGGCATCAGACGATCCGCGATTTTCACGGCAAACATCGTACGCTGACCCTGCCTGAGGTGTTTATCTATTCGTCCAACATCGGCTCGGCAAAGGAAGCGGACGTTGTCGGCATTGAGGGGCATCGGGAGTTCTTGCACCGTCTGGGTCTTTTGGATCGTATGCAGACGGAGCTGCCGGAAGTGGCCCGTCCTATGGAGCCGAAAGTCTGGAAGAAGGTGCACTCGATCACAATCGCCTTTGGTCATGGGATGGCAACGACGCCACTGCAGACCGCCGTCGGCGCTGCTGCCCTCATGAATGGCGGCAAGCTGATCCAGCCGACGTTTCTGCCGCGCACAATCGAAGAGGCCGGCAAGGTGGCAAAGCAGGTCGTGAATGAGAAGACAAGCGAGGACATGCGCTATCTCTACCGTCTTAACAGTGAAACAGGGTCGGGCGGCTCAGGTTCGCGCGCAAATGTCAAAGGCTACCGCGTTGGCGGCAAGACCGGCACGGCGGAAAAAGTGGTCAACGGCCGCTATTCGAGCGACGTGCGGTTCAATGCCTTTGTCGCCGCCTTTCCAATCGACAATCCTGAATATGTTGTCTTGACGATTATCGACGAGCCGAAGCCGGAGGAAGGCAAGGTCGGTGCAACGGCCGGTTTCAATGCGGCGCCAATGGTCGCCGACATCATCCGGCGCTCGGCATCATTTCTCGGTGTGAAACCTGATTTCGGTGAAGAACAAATAACCGCTCCAATGATGGTGACGTTTGATGACTAGAACGTCGTTCGGCAGATATGACGCAAGTTCGTTTCGCGGGAGCCGTCTTACGAAGTCAGCGTCGATCAGCCGGGAGCCCAATTCCCACCGGTGGATTGCATCGTATTTGTCGATCGATGCTCTTATGCCGCAGATTCAACTCAAAACGATGCGCATTGCGAGCAGACTCGATGAGTTTATGAAGAACGTTTGAAGAATGGGTTCCAGTCCGGCCATGAAACTGAAAGATCTGAACGGCATTCCGGCCTTGGCGATCTCCGAGATCGGAGAAAAGACGATCAATGGTCTGACGTCGGACTCCCGCCTGGTGGAGCGCGGCTTTCTATTCGCAGCCCTCAAGGGCTCCAAGTCGGACGGCGCTACCTACGCGGCCGATGCTGTGGCGCGGGGCGCGGTGGTCATCGTTACGTCCAAGGGTGCAAAGCTCGGCAAGATCGCGGTTCCGATCATCTATGTGGATGACCCTCGCCGCACATTGGCCTTGGCAGCCGCCAGTTTTTACAAACTCCAGCCGGACGTCATGGTTGCGATTACCGGTACGAGCGGCAAGACCTCGGTAGCGTCCTTCACGCGCCAGATCTGGGCTCAGGCAGGATTCGCTTCTGCCAGCATCGGAACAACTGGCGTTGTTTCGCCCAAGCGTGACGATTACGGCTCGCTGACCACGCCTGATCCGGTCGAACTGCATAAATTATTGCGAGAACTGGTCGATGAGGGCGTGACCCATGCATCGATGGAGGCCTCGTCCCATGGTCTTGACCAGCGCCGGCTGGATGGCGTTCGGCTTTCAGCAGGTGCGTTTACCAATCTTGGCCGCGACCACATGGACTATCACGCGACAGTCGAGGAATATCACGCCGCCAAGCTGCGCCTTTTCACCGAGCTGCTGCCGAAGGGTGCCCCGGCCGTGATTTTTGCCGATGACGCATTCTCGAAGCCAACGATCGCTGCTGCCACCGAAGCTGGCTGCCAGGTCCTGACTGTGGGCCGCAAGGGCGATTTCATTACGTTGAAGCGCGTCGAGCACGAACGGTTCCGCCAGCACGTGGAAGTGCAAATCAATGGCGAAATCTTCGAGATAACCCTGCCGCTCGCGGGCGATTTTCAAGTCGCCAATGGTTTGGTGGCGGCCGGCCTCGCCATTGCCACCGGTGTGCCTGCTGCCGCTGCGATGCGTGGTCTGGAGCGGCTCAAGGGCGCGCCGGGTCGCCTCGACCTCGTCGGAGCGACCGAGGAGGGGGCTCCCGCCTATGTCGACTATGCTCACAAACCTGATGCGCTGGAGAATGTCCTCGCGTCTGTTCGTCCCTTCACAACGGGCCGGGTGATCGTGGTGTTCGGTTGCGGCGGCGATCGTGACAAGGGCAAACGCCCCATGATGGGCGAAATAGCCACGCGGCTTGCCGACGTTGTCATTGTGACTGATGACAATCCGCGGTCGGAAGTGCCGGCTACGATCCGCTCCGAAATCCTGGCTTCAGCGCCAGGCGCTCGAGAAATCCCCGATCGCCGTGAGGCGATCCGCGAAGCCGTCGGCATGATGAAGTCGGGTGATACGCTGATTGTTGCGGGAAAAGGCCATGAGGAAGGCCAGACCGTCGGAGATGTGGTGCTGCCGTTCTCGGACCATGCCGAGGTCGGCTTGGCACTGAAAGACAGACTCGCCAAGGAGAGTGGCGCATGAGTTTGCTTTGGACTTCGGAGGCAATGATCGAAGCGATGAATGGCAGACCCGTGGGCAAGCTGCCTGACGGGATCACTGGCATTTCGATCGATACACGCACCTTGCGCAAGGGCGAGGCATTCTTTGCCATCAAGGGCGACGCGCTCGATGGTCACGACTATGCGACGGCGGCTGTGGCGGCAGGAGCGGCTCTTCTTATTGTCGCCGAGGCAAAATTGCCTGCGCTTGGCAAGCTGAAAGCACCGATGATCGTCGTCGACGATGTGCTGGCCGCCATGACACGGCTCGGTATTGCCTCGCGGGAACGCTCGCACGCGCAGATCATTGCGGTCACTGGCTCGGTTGGCAAGACGACCACCAAGGAAGCGCTCCGGCATGTCCTTTCCAACGCCGGTAAGGTGCATGCGTCAGTTGCGTCCTTTAACAATCATTGGGGTGTCCCACTTACATTGGCCCGCATGCCGGCTGATGCGGATTACGGGGTGTTTGAGATTGGGATGAACCATGCGGATGAAATCCGTCCCTTGGTCAAAATGGTTCGCCCGCACGTTGCTCTGGTTACACTGATTGCACCTGCCCATCTTGGCCATTTCAAGAATCTCCAGGAAATTGCCGAAGCCAAGGCAGAGATTTTTGAAGGGATCGTACCGGGCGGCTATGCACTGCTCAACCGCGATGACAAGCATTTCAAGTTACTGGATACGTTGGCACGGGCAGCTGGTGTGGAGCACATCAAGGGTTTCGGCGAAAACGCTCGAGCCGACTACCGGCTGGTCAAGTTGAAGCTGCATGGCGACTGCTCCTGCATGACAGCACGTCTCGCGGGTGAGGAAGTCGTCGCCAAGATTGGTGCACCAGGTCGTCATATCGTGCAGAATGTCCTCGCAGTGCTGGGCGCTGCTCACTTGACGGGCGCGGATATGACCAAGGTTACCTTGGCGCTGGCATCGCTCCGGCCTGAGAGCGGACGCGGTGCCCGTCACACGCTCGAAATCGCCAAAGGCACATTCACGCTGATCGACGAGAGCTACAACGCCAACCCGGCATCGATGCGCGCTGCAATAGAGCTTTTGGCTGCAGCTACCCCTACTGGAAAAGGCCGGCGCATTGCCGTTCTTGGCGACATGCTGGAACTGGGCAAGCAGGCGCCGAAGCTGCATGCCGAACTGTCTTCTGTCATTGCCGCCAATCATATCAACATGGTTTTTCTCGGTGGACCCGAGATGGCGGCGCTCAAAGCGGCCATGCCGGTTGAATTTCATGCCGAATACAGGCAGAGCGTAGACGAACTGCAACCGCAATTGCTGAACACGATCAGGGCCGGTGACGTGATCATGATCAAGTCATCGAAGGGGACCGGATTTTCCCAGATCGTTAAAACGCTCTTGCAGAAATACAACACCGTGGAGCCTGTCGGTCCTGCCGAATGATCCTACGGCTATGGGGAAATAGCTGATGCTTTATTATCTCGCCGGTCTGGCGGAACATATCCAGTTTCTCAACGTGTTCCGCTACATCACGTTCAGGACCGGCGGCGCGCTGATCACTTCGGCGTTGATTGTGTTTCTGTTCGGCCCACGCATCATCGATTTACTGCGGATACGGCAGGGGCGCGGTCAGCCGATCCGTGCCGATGGCCCACAGACTCATTTTAAAAAGGCCGGCACCCCTACGATGGGTGGGCTCATGATCCTGACGGGTATTGTGGTCTCGTCATTGCTTTGGGCCAACTGGTCGAATGTCTATGTCTGGATCGTATTGCTGGTTGCCCTCGGTTTCGGTGCAATCGGCTTCTATGACGACTACCTGAAAGTCAGCAAACAGACATTCAAGGGTTTTTCGGCGAGGGCGCGTCTGGGAATAGAATTTCTGCTTGCCGGCCTGGCTGGTCTTGCCATCATGTGGGCCGGACAGGAACCTTTTTCTTCGTCGCTGACTTTCCCGTTCGCCAAGCAGCTGATCCTCAATCTCGGCATCTTCTTCATTCCCTTTGCCGCCTTCGTCATGGTCGGCGCCGGCAATGCAGTGAATTTCACGGATGGTCTGGATGGACTTGCGACAGTTCCAGTGATGATTGCGGCAGCTTCGTTCGGTGTTATCGCCTATCTATCTGGTAATGCGATATTCGCCGACTATCTGCAAATCCACTTCACGCCCGGCACTGGCGAGCTTGCGGTTGTGCTTGGCTCGGTCATCGGTGCTGGTCTGGGTTTCCTCTGGTTCAATGCGCCGCCCGCCGCCATCTTCATGGGCGACACCGGATCGCTTGCGCTCGGTGGTCTCATCGGAGCCGTTGCCGTTGCCACCAAGCACGAGATAGTGCTCGCCATTATCGGCGGCGTCTTCGTCATGGAAGCGATGTCGGTCATCATCCAGGTAGCGTCCTTCAAGATGACCGGCAAGCGCGTATTCTTGATGGCGCCTATCCACCATCATTTCGAAAAGAAGGGCTGGACCGAGAGCCAGGTTGTGATCCGGTTTTGGATCATCGCCGTTATCCTCGCGCTAATTGGCCTCTCTACGCTTAAACTCAGATAAGGCTTGTCCGCATGATCGCTGCCTATTCCATGAAGGACAAAACAGTCGCGCTGTTTGGGCTCGGCGGTTCGGGCATCGCGACCGCGCAGGCGATTGTCGCCGGGGGAGCGAAAGTGATTGCGTGGGATGACAATCCCGAGAGCGTCTCGCGTGCTCGAAATGCAGGCATCGAGACTGGCGATCTGCGGCAGCTGAACTGGAAGCAGTTCTCTTCCTTCGTCCTGTCGCCCGGTGTGCCACTTACGCATCCGCGCCCGCATTGGACGGTGGACCTCGCCAAAGCTGCTGGCGTCGAAATCATCGGCGACGTCGAGCTGTTCGTGCGCGAGCGAAGTCGCGCGAGTACGAACAGCCCCTTCATTGCCATTACCGGTACCAACGGCAAATCGACAACCACGGCGCTGATTGCGCATATCATCAAGACATCCGGCCGCGACATGCAGCTCGGGCGGCAACATCGGTACTGCTGTCATGACTTTGCAGCCGCCTGCCGACGAACGGTTTTACGTTGTTGAGTGCTCGTCCTATCAAATCGATCTTGCACCTTCGCTCAATCCCACCGCCGGTATATTGCTGAATTTGACACCCGATCATCTGGATCGCCACGGCACGATGCAGCATTACGCCGAAATCAAGGAGCGTCTTGTTGCGGGTAGTGATACCGCGATCATCGGGATTGATGACAGTTATTGCTCAGGCATAGCCGACCGGCTGGAACGTACGGGCAAGCCGGTGATCCGCATATCAAAGCGCTTCGCCGTTCGTGACGGCTACTTTGCCGAAGGCCCGAACCTCTTCCACGCCGTGAACGGGGAGAGGACTCTGGTCGCATCGCTCGCCGGCATTGGCTCGCTGCGGGGTGAACACAATGCGCAAAATGCGCTGGCCGCCTTTGCAGCGTGCCGCTCAGTCGGATTGTCCAATGAGGAGATCAACTCAGGATTGAAGAACCTTTCCCGGTCTGGCTCATCGCATGGAACAGGTTGCCAAGCTGGGCAGAACGCTGTTCGTCAACGATTCCAAGGCCACCAACGCGGATGCAGCAGCGCCGGCTCTTTCGTCATTCCCGCGCATTTATTGGATCGCGGGCGGCCTCGCCAAGGAAGGCGGTATCGCTTCGCTTTCCGGATTTTTCCCGCGCATCGCAAAGGCCTATCTGATTGGCGAAGCGGCCCCGCAATTTGCGGCAACGCTGGGTGACGCTGCATCATTCGAGATATCCGGTACGATCGACGCGGCGGTAGAACATGCTGCACGCGATGCGGCAAGCGACGGCTCCGCAGAACCGGTCGTGCTGCTGTCGCCGGCCTGTGCCAGTTTCGACCAATTTCAGAACTTTGAAAAACGCGGCGACGCATTCCGCTCCGCCGTCCTTGCGCTTGAAGGCGCAACACCAATCCTGGGAGCTAGAAGCTAATGGTTAGTCGTGTTGACCGTGGTCCCGTTGCCGATTGGTGGTGGACGATCGATCGTTTTCTCCTGGCAGCCTGTCTGGCCTTGATGGGGCTCGGGATACTGCTGTCCTTCGCGGCAAGTCCTGCCGTCGCCGAGCGCATCGGGCTGGACAGTTTCCACTTCGTCAAGCGTCAGGCGCTGTTCATGGTACCTGCCGTGATCGTGATGTTCGCCGTATCTTTCATGGCGCCGCGGACAATCCGCCGGTTCGCCATGATCATGCTCGGGATCTCGCTCATTGCGATGGTGGGTGCTCTGTTCTTCGGTATCGAAGTCAAGGGCGCGCGACGCTGGATTTCGCTCGCCGGCATTTCAATTCAACCATCGGAATTCATGAAACCGGCCTTCGTGATCGTGTGTGCGTGGCTGTTTGCCGAGAACGAGCGGCGCAAGGACATTCCGGGTAACTTTTTCTCAATGGTGTTGTTCTGCGTTGTGGCCGCTCTGCTTGTTGCGCAGCCCGATCTGGGGCAGACCATTCTGACGGCCGTTACCTGGGGTGCCATGTTCTTCATGGCAGGGGTGCCCTGGCTGTGGATCATCGGGCTCGGTGTCCTCGCTGTGGGCGGTTTCTTTGGCGCCTACACGGTATTTCCGCATGTGGCCGGCCGTATCGATCGCTTCTTGACGGGCGAGGGCGATACATTCCAGGTGGATACCGGGCGCGAAGCGATTATCCGCGGCGGCTGGCTCGGACAGGGACCGGGTGAGGGCACGATCAAACGCATCATCCCCGATAGCCACACGGACTTCATTTTCTCGGTCACGGCAGAGGAATATGGCATCGTGCTTTGCCTTTTGATCGTCGTCATCTTCGCGTTCATCGTGGTTCGCGGGCTGTCGATTGCGTTGAGGGAACGCGATGATTTCACCCGGCTTTCGGTCTCGGGTCTGGTGATCCTGTTTGGCTTCCAGTCGATCATCAATATGTCGGTCAACCTGCATCTGATGCCTGCCAAGGGTATGACGCTTCCATTCATCTCCTATGGTGGTTCGTCGCTGATCGCGGTTGCGATCTCGACCGGACTTTTGCTCGCGCTGACACGGCGCCGGCCCGAAGCACGTCGCTCGGCCACACTGGTCGACGCAAAGATGCGCACTTTGGCGGGTAGCATCTGAACGATGGCGAAGGGGGTTATCTTTCTTGCCGCCGGTGGTACCGGCGGTCACCTTTTCCCGGCCGAAGCGCTGGCGCATGAGTTGATCGCGCGCGATTGGGAGGTCCACCTCGCTACCGATGATCGAGCGACACGATTTACAAGCGCATTCCCAGCAAAGGTCCATGTGGTGCGATCGGCGACGATCGCCGGGCGCAATCCGCTTTCTCTGGCGAAGACTTTCTGGACGCTGTGGCAGGGCAATCTTGATTCCCGCAAACTGTTCCGTGCATTGAAGCCCAGACTCGTTGCTGGTTTTGGCGGTTATCCCACTCTGCCGCCGCTCTATGCGGCGAGCGGGATGAAAATTCCGACGCTGCTCCATGAGCAGAACGCTGTGATGGGCCGTGCCAACAAGGCGCTCGCTACACGGGTCAATGCGATCGCCGGCGGGTTCCTTCCCGACCGTGACGGCCCGTTCGCCGGCAAGACAATCGTCACCGGCAACCCGGTGCGACCTGCTGTCCTTGCCGAAGTCGGCAAACCGTACGCCGCATCGCAAGCACATCAGCCATTCCACTTCCTCGTGTTTGGCGGCAGCCAGGGCGCACAGTATTTTTCGACCGCTGTTCCTGCGGCGATCAAACTGCTTGCGCCGGCGGATCAAGCGCGTCTTGTGTTGACGCAACAGGCCCGGCCCGAAGATGAGGCGCAGGTACGCGCTGCGTATCAGGAAGTCGGCATCAAGGCAGAGGTTGCCCCCTTCTTCAAGGATATGCCTCGCCGGATGGCGGATGCACATTTTGTCCTTTCCCGCTCAGGTGCGTCCACTGTGTCCGAGATCGCCGCAATCGGCCGTCCCGCCATTCTCGTGCCATTCCCGCATGCGCTGGATCATGATCAGGCGGCCAATGCAGCGGCGCTCCAGGCGGCCGGGGGCGCCAACGTCATCAAGCAGTCGGAACTCTCGCCCGAGCGCATCGCCGCTATCCTGACGAGTGCGATGCATGAACCGGAACGGCTGGCGTTTGTTGCGGAAAAAGCCCGCAGCACCGGCAAGCCGGATGCTACAAGGTTGCTTGCAGACCTCGCAGAGGCTATTGCGTCCGGCCAGCGTATTGAAGATTTCAAAAAAGGAGTGCGTCCATGAAGATGCCGCTCAACATCGGCCTTGTTCATTTCATCGGTATCGGCGGTATCGGCATGAGCGGCATCGCCGAAGTCCTGCATAACCTCGGCTACAGGGTTCAGGGGTCCGACCAGGCAGACAGCGCCAACGTGCAGCGTCTCCGAGAAAAGGGCATCGAGATCTTCGTCGGCCACAAGGCTGAGAACGTTGGCGACGCCGAAGTGGTCGTCGTGTCGACGGCCATCAAGAAATCCAATCCGGAACTGATCGCTGCGCGTGAAAAGCTGCTGCCTGTCGTCCGCCGCGCGGAAATGCTGGCCGAACTGATGCGTTTCCGCAAGGCCGTTGCCATCGGTGGCACGCACGGCAAGACGACGACGACCTCGATGGTCGCCACTTTGCTCGACGCAGGCAATCTTGATCCCACTGTCATCAATGGCGGTATCATCAATGCCTATGGCACCAATGCGCGCATGGGCGAGGGCGACTGGATGGTCGTGGAGGCGGATGAGAGCGACGGTACGTTCCTAAAACTTCCAGCCGACGTCGCGGTTGTCACCAATATCGACCCGGAACATCTCGATCACTACGGCACGTTCGACCGGGTTCGCGAAGCTTTCCGGCAATTCGTCGAGAATGTTCCGTTCTACGGATTTGGCGTGATGTGCCTGGACCATCCGGAAGTACAATCACTCGTGTCGCGTATCGAGGATCGCCGGGTCATCACTTATGGCGAAAATCCTCAGGCGGATGTGCGTTTTGTCAATCTTGTCGTGGACGGCGCCAATTCGCGTTTCGATGTCCAGATCGCCAAGCGCAAGACCGGTGGAACGATGGAGATCACTGGCCTTCGCCTCCCAATGCCGGGCCGCCATAACGTTTCCAACGCTACGGCAGCAATCGCAGTGGCGCACGAGCTTGGCATATCTGCCGAGGACATTAAAAAGGGGCTATCGTCGTTCGGCGGCGTCAAACGGCGGTTCACCCATACCGGAACATGGAACGGCGTCGAGATTTTCGACGATTACGGCCATCATCCCGTCGAGATAAAGGCTGTACTGAAGGCAGCACGCGATTCCGCCAAGGGCCGCGTGATTGCCGTTGTCCAGCCACACCGCTTTACGCGTCTGGCCAGTCTGTTCGACGAATTCGCGGCGTGCTTCAACGATGCGGACACAGTCGTCGTCGCCCCGGTCTACACGGCAGGCGAGGATCCGATCGAAGGCATCACATCCGAGGCGCTGGTTTCCCGCATCAGAACTGCCGCACATCGCGACGCGCGCTTTATTAGCGGCCCGCAGGAAGTCGCTCCATTGATCGCCGAAATCGCCAAACCGGATGATTTTGTGATTTTTCTTGGTGCAGGCAGCATTACACAATGGGCGTACGCCTTGCCAAAGGAACTCGCGGCGCTCTAGATTTGGCGGTTGCCCGAGCGGCTCAATTTGGGCGGGGATGTTTGGGGCGGAGGCTGCTGGAAGGACACTATGTATTCATTGGTTGATGGCGAAGCCCTGTTGAAAAAGCTGGGCGATCGGTTCTCGGGCCTGCGCGGGCGATTGACGCCCAATATGGGCATGGAAAAAGTAACGTGGTTTCGTGCGGGCGGCCCGGCCGAAGTCTTGTTCCAACCGGCCGATGAGGAAGATCTGTCGGCGTTCCTCAAAGCTGTTCCTGAAGAATATCCAGTCCTGACGGTCGGTATCGGGTCCAACCTCCTGGTGCGCGATGGCGGCATACGCGGGTTTGTCGTGCGGCTTTCTGCCAAGGGCTTCGGCGAGGTCGAGCGCGTTGGTGACACGCAACTGCGGGCAGGTACTGCCACGCCGGACAAGCGCGTGGCCGCCGCGGCATTGGAGGCAGGCATCGCCGGGTTCCACTTCTACCACGGCATCCCCGGTGGCATTGGCGGCGCACTGCGCATGAACGCAGGCGCCAACGGCGTCGAGACGCGCGAGCGTGTTGTCGAAGTGCGGGCTCTTGATCGCAAGGGTGAGGCCCATACCCTGTCCAACGCGGACATGGGCTACGCCTACCGCCATTCCGGGGCGGCGAACGACCTGATTTTCACCTCGGCGCTATTCGAAGGGTCGCCCGGCGACAAGGGTGACATTCAAGCGGCGATGGATGCGGTGCAACAGCACCGTGAGACAGTACAGCCCATCCGCGAGAAGACCGGCGGCTCGACGTTCAAGAACCCGGACGGTTCTTCGGCCTGGAAGGAAATCGACAGGGCTGGCGGGCGTGGCCTGATGATCGGTGGCGCACAGATGTCGCCCATGCACTGCAACTTCATGATCAACACTGGTACCGCGACCGGTCATGACCTCGAAACCCTGGGTGAAACGATCCGTTCGCGTGTGCTGGAAAAATCGGGCATCCGCCTGCATTGGGAAATCAAGCGTCTCGGGCTATTCCGGCCCGGACACGAGGTGGATGAGTTCATGGGGCAGTTGCTCTAGGCAACTGAATCCGCATCCACCCCCTGATGTCGCATTCCAGCCATGGAACACATTTTTTTACACGAAAATTGATTGTTGAATCATTGGGGACTTGTCAGCGAATCAACTCTCTGATTCTTTAGGGGCAAGCGTTAACTGATTTGAGTCGGCTGGTTTTTATCAGCTTCGGGTATCTGCGGTCCCTGCCGCCGGATGTGCCTCGACTTATGTCTTTTTCCGCCTTTGATGGGGAAGTGTTGAGGGGTTGCCTTGATGGCGAAAAAGCATGTTGCAATGCTGATGGGTGGCTTTTCATCGGAGCGTCCGGTGAGCCTTTCCTCTGGCAATGCCTGTGCCGATGCGCTGGAGGCGGAGGGCTATCGGGTCACGCGGGTTGATGTCGATCGCGATGTTGCCAGCGTTCTCAATGCGCTGAAGCCGGATGTGGTGTTCAATGCGCTGCATGGCCCCTTCGGTGAGGATGGTACCGTTCAGGGCATCCTTGAATATCTCGAAATCCCCTATACTCATTCTGGCGTGCTTGCCTCTGCGCTGGCCATGAACAAGGAGCAGGCGAAAATCGTTGCCAAGGCGGCGGGCATACCGGTCGCGGAAGCCAAGGTGATGGACCGTCACGATTTCACGTCGTCGCATCCGATGAAGCCGCCTTATGTGGTCAAGCCGGTCAGTGAAGGGTCAAGCTTTGGCGTTGTGATCGTCAAGGAGGATCAATCGCATCCGCCGCAGGTCATCACTTCAGATGACTGGAAGTATGGCGACACAGTCATGGTCGAGCGCTACATCCATGGGCGGGAATTGACCTGTGCCGTCATGGGTGATGTCGCCATCGGTGTGTGCGAGATCATTCCTGTCGGGCACCAGTTCTACGATTATGATTCAAAATATGTTGCAGGCGGATCAAATCATGTGGTTCCCGCTAAAATTTCACTAAAAATTTACCAAAAAATACAAACACTGGCACTCAAGGCGCATCAGGCAATTGGATGTAAAGGGATTAGCCGGTCGGACTTCCGTTACGATGACCGTTTTTCCGAAGATGGCGAGCTTATCTGGCTGGAGGTGAACACTCAGCCCGGCATGACTCCCACCTCTCTCGTGCCTGATATCGCCAAAGCTGCGGGGCATACCTTCGGTGAATTGTTGAGTTGGATGGTGGAGGACGCATCGTGTTTGCGTTGAAGGGCAAAAATGCGCACCCGCGGGGTGCTGCGCCGGTGTCTTCGGGCAGGTCGGCGACTTTTGGCCGTTTCCGGATCGTCCTGCCAAGGTTCCTGCGTAAGCCTGTGCGCGTGCTTGCGCGCACCATCGAAGGTGAAGTCTCCATTCCGAACCATGTCGGGACACTCGGTGCGGTCGTATTTCTTGCGCTGACTGGTGCTTATGGGGCCATTCTCGGCGGTCATGCGCCGGAAGTTGTCAAGGTCACGACTTCGACTTTTGGGTTTGCCATCGAAGACGTTAAGGTAGTGGGTAACAAGGAAACGTCCGAGATTGATGTCCTTGGAGCTCTTGGTCTCGACGGCGAAACCTCTTTGGTCGGGTTGAGTGCTGCTGATGCGCAGAAAGCCGTCGCAGGATTGCCGTGGGTTGAATCTGTCGACGTCTTCAAGGTCTATCCAAACACAATTCAGATTTCTATCCATGAGAGGACGGCGATGGCTGTCTGGCAGAACGGCAGCGAGCTCTCGGTTATTGATGCGGACGGCCGGGTGATCGTTCCATTCTCTGGAGGACGCAGCGCCGCCCTGCCACTGGTGATCGGTGCTGGTGCCGACAAGCAGACGAAGCTGTTGATGGCGCAAATGGCTGCCTTTCCGCAGATCGCGGGCGAGGTGAAGGCTTATGCACGGGTTGGCGACCGTCGCTGGGATCTCGTCATGAAGAGTGGCGTGACGCTGATGCTGCCAGAATACCGGATCGATGAAGCACTTGCGGATGTCGTTGATATGGATCGCAAGTCCGGGCTTCTGTCGCGTGATATCGCGTCGGTCGATATGCGCCTGACGGACCGGGTCGTCGTTCGTTTGACACCAGACGCGATGGTACAGCGCGTTGAATATTTGAAGGCGCGCGACAAGGCGTCCAAGCGTTCGGAGAAGCGTGTATGAGTATTCTGAACGGAAAAGCAAACTCGACTGGGGCGGCATCCGCAAAGCGGACCCGCTCCTTGACGGTACTTGATATTGGCTCAAGCAAGGTATGCTGCATCATTGCGCGGCTGCGTCCGCGTGAAGAGAGCGCCCATCTGCCGGGCCGTACCCACCGCATCGAAGTTCTTGGTATCGGTCACCAGAAATCGCGTGGCATCAAATCCGGCGTGATCGTCAATCTGGACGCTGCAGAACAGGCGATCCGCCTCGCGGTCGATGCCGCCGAGCGCATGGCCGGTCTGACCGTCGACTCGATGATCGTCAACATTTCCGCCGGCCGTCTCAAGAGCGAGAGCTTTTCGGCGAGCATCAATCTCGGCGGGCATGAAGTCGATCAGGCTGATATCCGCCGTGTCCTAGCGGCAGGCGCGAAACAGGCCCTCGCAACCGAACGTCATCTGGTTCATTCGCTGCCCATCGCCTATGGCCTCGATGGTGAGCGCGGCATTCGCGATCCGCTCGGGATGATCGGCGATACGCTGGGTGTTGAAATGCATGTGCTCACGGCCGATGCTGCGCCTTTGCGCAACCTCGAGCTTTGCGTCAACCGCTGCCATTTGTCGGTCGAGGCAATGATTGCGACGCCCTACGCCAGTGGACTTTCGGCGCTCGTCGATGACGAGGCCGAGATGGGCGCTGCCTGTATCGACATGGGTGGCGGCACAACAACGATATCGGTCTTTTCCGAGGGTAAGTTCATCCACGCTGATGCTATCGCTATCGGCGGCAATCACGTGACCATGGATGTGGCTCGCGGCCTTTCGGCTCATATGGACGATGCGGAGCGGCTTAAGGTCATGCACGGGTCGGCATTGCCCAGCGCTGCCGATGATCGCGATCTCATCAGCGTCTCGCCGCTCGGCAATGACGGGCGCGATGTTCCCAACCAATATCCGCGCGCTGTTCTCACACGCATTATCCGTGCCCGCGTCGAGGAGACGCTGGAACTGGCGCGCGATCGTCTCAATCAATCAGGCTACGGCCAGATTGTCGGCAAGCGCGTCGTCCTGACGGGCGGAGCCAGTCAACTGGCAGGGCTGCCCGAAGTGGCCCGCCGTATTCTGGCTCGCAATGTGCGAATTGGCCGCCCGCTCGGTGTGACGGGGCTACCCGAAGCAGCCAAGGGCCCGGCCTTCTCTGCAGCGGTTGGTCTTCTGATCTATCCGCAGGTGGCAGGAATTGAGGAGCGTTCTGTAAAGGCCGGTTCATCATCGTTGATGACAGGTACGGGTGGGCGTTTTCAGCGTATCGGCCAGTGGCTGAGAGAGAGTTTTTGACTACTGCGCCACACGTCTCTTGGGACGTGTCAAGGTCGCAGTAGCAAGTTGAAACAGCCCATTCGTAGAATGGGCAGGCGGGGAAACCCAAAAAAATACCGCAGCGGCGAGGCGGTAAAGACGAAAAGGAACGAGACAAATGAGTATCAATCTGCAAAAGCCGGATATTACCGAGCTTAAGCCCCGGATCACCGTCTTCGGTGTTGGCGGTGGCGGTGGCAATGCGGTCAATAACATGATCAATGCCGGTTTGCGCGGTGTTGAATTCGTTGTGGCCAATACCGATGCGCAGGCACTTTCGCAGTCCAAGGCTGAACGTCTGATTCAGCTCGGTGCGGCGGTGACCGAGGGCCTCGGCGCAGGTTCGCAGCCAGAAGTTGGCCGCGCAGCTGCGGAAGAGTGCATCGATGAAATCAACGATCACCTGTCGGGTACGCATATGTGCTTCGTCACCGCCGGCATGGGCGGCGGTACCGGTACAGGTGCTGCTCCTGTCGTTGCCCGCGCTGCTCGCGAAAAGGGCATCCTGACGGTCGGTGTCGTGACCAAGCCTTTCCATTTCGAAGGCCAGCGCCGCATGCGCACCGCGGATATGGGCATCGAAGACCTGCAGAAGAATGTCGATACGCTTATTGTCATTCCCAATCAGAACCTCTTCCGCATTGCCAACGACAAGACGACCTTCGCCGATGCATTCGCGATGGCCGATCAGGTCCTTTACTCCGGCGTTGCCTGCATTACCGACCTGATGGTCAAAGAAGGCCTTATCAATCTCGACTTCGCCGACGTTCGTTCGGTCATGCGCGAGATGGGCAAGGCAATGATGGGCACCGGCGAAGCTTCCGGCGACGGCCGTGCGATGGCCGCGGCAGAAGCTGCAATTGCCAATCCTCTGCTTGATGAAACCTCCATGCGTGGCGCCAAGGGTCTGCTGATTTCGATTACTGGTGGCCGCGACATGACGCTGTTTGAAGTTGATGAGGCTGCAACTCGTATCCGTGAGGAAGTTGACCAGGATGCCAATATCATCCTGGGTGCTACCTTTGACGAAAGCCTCGAAGGCATCATCCGCGTTTCTGTCGTGGCAACTGGCATCGATAAGCAGATTGGAGAGTCGGCGCCCGCGCCGATCGAATTTCGCCAGCCTCTGAAGCCCATTGCCAAGCCCGCTCAGCAGGCAGCCGCAAGAGTTGAGACAGTTGCACGTCCGGTTGTCCAGCAGCCGGCCGCCCGCGCCGCAGATCCGGTCGCGGAAGCGATCCGCGCTGCCGAGCATGATATTCCGCAGCGCGCACCACAACAGGTCGAGCAGGAGTTCCGCCCGCAGAGCCGCATCTTCCAGGCGCCAGCGCCGGAAGTCTTCGACGCACCGGTAGCTGCCGCTCCCCAGGCACCGGTTCAACCGGCACCTCAGCCGCAGATGCAGGCTGCGACCGTACCGCAGCCTGCGGCAGCGCCACGCATGCCCAATGTCGCTGATTTCCCGCCGGTCGTTCAGGCGGAACTCAATGCTCGCGACATGGGCGCCCGCGATAACGGTCGCGATCAGGCCTCATATGAGAGCCAGGAAGATCGTGGTCCGATGGGTCTCTTGAAGCGCCTGACTGCTGGCTTGACCCGCCGCGACGACGAAACCGCCCGGTTGGAACCAGCGCAGCCGCGGGAACCCGCCATGCGTCCGGCCGAACCACGCCGTCCCCTTTCACAAGATGCATCCATCTACGCGCCGCGCCGCGGTCAGCTTGACGAGCAGGGCCGGGTACAGCCGCAAACGCGCCAGGCTTCCGAAGACGATCAGCTTGAAATTCCGGCATTTCTCCGCCGTCAGGCAAACTGATCCGTTCACGGAATGTTAAAAAATATGAATTCCGCCATTGTCTCAATGGCGGAATTTTTCTTTCAAGCTTTTGAAAAGGCTTTGAAACAACTGATCAGCGGACATGATGCTCTCGTTACAAATGTCTCGAAACCGTGATTTTGTTTCAGACGATACGGACTGTATCTTGCGCCGCAACATGGCAGCTGCTGTGCTGATTCCGATCGTGCAGCGTACCAAAAATAAAATTCCGGGTGTTCCTGCCCGGCACCGGCACGAGGTTTCTATTGCGCGATTTCCAGACGACGATTGCAGAGCGTATTTCGCTTTCGGGTGCGGGTGTGCACAGTGGCGCGCCGGTTACGATGGCGTTTGCGCCCGCTGATCCCGATACCGGCATCGTTTTCCAAAGAATCGATGGCAGTGGCGGCAGCCACGAAATCAGGGCCCTGGTGTCCGAAGTAGAAACGACAGATCTGTCAACGACGCTTGCTAATCGGGCAGGCGTTACGATCAGTACTGTCGAGCACGTGATGGCGGCGATCGCGGGAGCCGGTATCGACAACATGGTTATCGAGATCGATGGGCCGGAAGTACCTATACTCGACGGAACCTCCGCTGCATTCCTGGATGCGTTCGAACAGGCCGGTTTCGTCCGTCAGGCAGCGAAACGCCGTTTTATCCGTATCCTCAAGACATCGCGCATCGAAGCGGGTGCCTCGTGGGCGGAATTCCGGCCCTATGACGGAACGCGATATGAGGTTGAGATCGATTTCGAGACGCCGGTTATCGGCCGTCAGAAATTCGCCGGAGATATGGACGAGGCGGTCTTTCGCCAGGAAATTTCGCGCGCTCGAACGTTCGGTTTCATGCGCGACGTCGAAAAGCTTTGGGCTGCCGGCCTTGCCCTCGGCTCTTCGCTGGACAACTCCCTGGTCATTGGCGATGACCATTCTGTCATCAACCCTGGTGGTCTGCGCTTCAAGGACGAATTCGTCCGCCACAAGACGCTGGATGCCGTTGGCGATCTGGCGCTGGCGGGAGCACCGTTCATCGGTTGTTTCCGCTCCTATCGCGGCGGTCATCGGTTGAACGCGGCGGTGCTGCGTGCGCTCTTGTCAGATCACACCGCGTTCGAGATTGTCGAGATGACGGGCAAGCGCGGGCAAGCCCGTGGGGCATCCCTTGTCGCGGTAAACGCCCCTGTCTTTGCGCCCTGGGCGATATAATTCCGGTTACAATCCAGGTATCGCATTGTGCACCGCTTGCAGCATGATTGCTGCAAGGCGTGCCGTTGCCGGTTCGGATTGCGCTTCCGAGCGATGAAGAACCAGCCCGAGGCTTGGTAGCTGCGGCAATCCATTGTCTGCGGACACCAGGGGCTGGACGCTGGCAGGAAGGCCAACCGGCGTGCGAATAGTCACGCCAAGGCCCGCCGCGGTGGCGGCCCACAATCCCGCCAGGCTTGGACTGACAAATGACAGCCGCCACGGAATGCCGGCTCGGTCAAGCGCGTTTACGGCAGCGGTTCGCAAAAGGCATGGTGCGTCGAGCGAGGCGAGTGGCAGCGGTTCCTCAGGGGAACGCTTTCCACTGCTTCGGTTCGCCGGAAGGTCCGACCCAGCACATCGGTACGTCGACGACGTGCTCGTAATGGGGCGTGACCGCACCATCGCTCCAGGCCAGCGCCAGGTCGAGCTTGCCCGACGTCACGCGATCGATCAGTTCAGCGTTACGCGCTACTCGTGCCTCGATCCGCACTTTCGGGTGAGCGCGCGCGAATTGCCCCAACACCTCTGGCAGGATGGTCTCCCCGAAATCCTCCTGCAGACCAAGTCTTACCCAGCCCTGAAGTTCGGTGCCATGGATCGCCGTCGCGGCTTCGTCGTTGAGATCAAGCAAACGGCGCGCGTAGGCGAGCATGGTCTCGCCCGCGTCAGTAAGTGCAAGGCCGCGACCCGCTTTGATGAAGATCGGTGTTTCGGCCTGCTGCTCAAGCTTCTTCAGTTGCGCACTGACTGCGGAAGTGGATCGACCGAGCCGATCAGCCGCCTTGGCGAAACTGCCAAGTTCCATTCCCGTCGAAAACGTTCGCAGCACATCAAGATCGAATGTAATTCGTCGCATTTTAATTATCCCGGTTTTCAGGATGATAAGTTCGTAATTTTCTGATTTTCAGGATGAATATGCGCGCCTATCATTCAAGCGTCAAGTTCATTAGCCACCCGCACCCAGGAAGGAAGGACCATTCCCATGCCATTTGCCCGCATCTCGCTACTCGAAGGAAAATCGCCCGAGTACCTGACAGCTCTGACCGATAGCCTCCATCAAGCCATGGTCGAAGCCTTCAATGTTCCAATCGATGACCGGTTTCAGGCCATACACCAACACCGTCCCGGCGAACTGATCTTCGACCGCAATTATTTTGGCGGGCCGCGTTCGGATGACTTCGTGGTGTTCTCGATAACCATAGGCAGGCCGCGCGACACAGTGACAAAGAAGGCATTCTACAAACGGCTTGTCGGTTTGCTAGCTGAAGCGCCAGGGATCAGACCGGAGGATATCATGATCATCATCAGTACCTCGAGCCGGGACGAATGGTCGTTCAGCAACGGCGAGACTCAGATTATCGAGGCCGTTTGAACGAAATGCGATAGGAGCCGTCGCCATGATTGCCATGCAATACAGTTTTCCGTTACCCGCAGGCTACGACATGACGATCATCGATCGCCGCATAGCGGAGAAAGGCCATCTGCTCGACAATTTCACCAATCTGAAATTCAAGGCTTATGTGACGGCCCGAAGCGGCGACGACACCCAAAGCCGGGAAAACCTCTACGCACCGTTCTATCTCTGGAACCATGAGGACGGCTTGAATGACTTCCTGTGCGGGGAGGGCTTTGCCGGGCTCACGCGGTCGTTCGGCCGGCCGGTGGTGAAGACCTGGTTTGTCTGGCAGGCATATTTGTCCTCCGCGGTCGCTCAAGCAACTTTCGCAACATGCGAAATACGGATTACGGCGGCCCATTCATCACTTGGCGAATTTCGAGAATTCGAAAGCGAGGAAGTCCTTCACGACGTCGAGAAGCGCGGAGCTCTCGCCTCGATTTCTGCGTTCGAACCGACGAGCTGGACGCGCCTCCGCTTTCAGCTTTGGGGCGAGCCGCGGCCATTGACGCCCGGTGCGGAAATCCAAGCCTACAGGATCGGGCACCTGTCGCTCCCGAAACAAGATTGAATTCATTTCAGGTTCGCCACAAAATTGGACGATTACACGGCAATAAGATTGCTGATTCTGTTGGCTTGTGGTTTATGAACGCCCAACCGACGGTAAGATTGAGTATGCCTAGAGCATGGGACGCAAACGTGATATCGGGTTTGCGATCAATGCTCTTAAACTATTATGTGGGGGCCGGAGACAGCATGGCGAATTGCAGAATGTCGATGAATACAGGGTTGGGCCACAGGGCCCGCATGGCCCTTCTTCTTGTTCCAATTGCCAGCGCTATCGCCATTTCCGGTTGTGCATCCAAGGATGATGATATCGACTGAACGCCTATGTCGATACGATCGAACCTGCCGACGTTCTGTATAATCAGGCGCTTGCCAATCTGAATTCCGGCCGGCTTGCCGAGGCCGCCAAGAAATTCGATGCCGTCGATCGTCAGCATCCCTATTCGGAGTTCGCCCGCAAGTCGCTGGTCATGGGTGCCTTCGCAAACTATCGCGCCGGCAAATATGACGACGCGCTGGCCATGACCAAGCGGTACATTGCACTTTATCCGACACAGCCGGAGGCGGCCTACGCCTACTACATTACGGGCCTCTGCTATTATCGCCAAATCCCGGATGTGACGCGCGAGCAGAGCATGTCGCGCCGGTCGATCGCCGCATTCAGCGAAGTGGTCGAGCGCTTCCCCGATTCTGAATATGTCGAGGATTCCAAGGCGAAGATCCGTTTCGGCCGTGACCAGCTTGCCGGCAAGGAAATGCAGGTCGGCCGCTATTATCTCGAACGCAAGGAATATCTGGCTGCGATCAAGCGCTTCCGGGTTGTCGTCGAGCAATACTCGAACACACGCCATGTCGAAGAGGCGCTGGCGCGTCTGGTTGAAGCCAATTACGCTCTCGGCCTGACGAATGAAGCGCAGGCGGCTGCGGCTGTTCTTGGCCAGAACTATCCGGATAGCCAGTGGTACAAGGATAGCTACAAGCTGCTGCAGAGTGGTGGCCTTGAGCCGCGTGAGAGCGCCGGTTCATGGCTGTCGAAGGCTGCAACTGCAATCACTGGCGGCAAAGACGGCGTCTAACCTTAACAGAGCAGTTCATGCTTTCGCATCTGTCGATCCGCGATATTGTTCTGATTGAACGGCTCGACATCGAGTTTCGCGAAGGCTTGTCGGTGCTCACCGGGGAGACTGGCGCCGGCAAATCCATTCTGCTCGATGCATTGTCGCTTGCCCTTGGGGCACGTGGCGACGCTTCGCTTGTACGGCACGGGGCGGACCAGGGCCAGGTGACAGCCGTTTTCGATGTGATGGGCAGCCATCCGGCACGCTCGCTGTTGCGCGACAACGACATCGAAGATGATGGCGATATCATCTTGCGCCGCGTGCAGACAGCCGATGGCCGCAGTCGCGTTTTCATCAATGATCAGGCCGCGAGTGTAACGCTGCTCAAGGAGCTTGGACGCAGGCTCGTCGAGATCCATGGCCAGCACGATGACCGTGCGCTGATCGACATCGATATCCACCGCACACTGCTTGATGCATTCGGCGCGCTTGAAACAAAAGCGGCACTTGTTCGGACTGCGCACAAGACATGGCGGGATGCCGAACACACGCTGGTTCGCCACCGGGCCAAGGTGGAAGCGGCGACGCGAGAGGCCGACTATCTGCGAGCCTCGGTCGAGGAACTTGCCAAGCTCGATCCCGAGCCTCAGGAAGAAGAGATGCTGGCGATCAAGCGCACGGATATGATGCGCTCGGAAAAGATTGCCGGTGACGTCAATGATGCCAATGAGGTTCTCTCTGGCAATGCCTCGCCCGTTCCCTCGCTCGCCAGCCTCGTACGGCGGCTTGAGCGCAAGGTACCGGAAGCACCACAATTGCTGGAGCCAGTGGTCAAGGCGATTGATGAAGCGCTGAACGCGCTGGCTGAGGCGCAGAACGGCATCGAACAAGCCATTCGCGCCATCGATTTCGATCCGCGCTTCCTTGAACAGACGGAAGAGCGCTTGTTCGCTCTTCGTGCTGCGGCACGGAAATATTCAGTTCCAGTGGATGACCTTGCTGCATTGCGCGACAGGATGGATGCAGACCTCGCCGATATCGACGCCGGTGCCGAGCGGCTTGCTCTCCTGGAAAAGGAGGCAATGGCGGCACGTGACGCCTACGATCAGGCGGCGCTGGCGCTTTCGAATGACCGGCGCGAGACTGCGGTTCATCTGAAACAGGCGGTCATGGCTGAATTGCCGGCACTGAAACTGGAGCGGGCTGAATTCATCGTCGAAATGACGACCAATACGGATACCCGCACCGCCGAAGGCATCGACACCGTCGAATATTGGGTGCGGACCAATCCCGGCACCCGCGCCGGGCCGATGATGAAAGTCGCTTCCGGCGGCGAACTCTCACGCTTCCTGCTGGCGCTGAAAGTGGCGCTTGCCGACCGCGGCTCAGCACCTACACTGGTGTTTGACGAGATCGATACGGGTGTTGGTGGCGCAGTCGCCGACGCCATCGGCCAGCGTCTGCGGCGGCTTGCCGGGCAAGTCCAGGTGCTGTCGGTCACCCATGCGCCGCAGGTGGCAGCCCGGGCCCAGACGCATTTCCTGATCGCCAAGTCGGCGAGCGGCAATGACCGCGTCGCGACTTCCATCCGTGCCATGGAAACGGACGACCGGCAGGAAGAGATCGCGCGCATGCTGGCCGGTGCCAGTGTGACAGAAGAGGCGCGCGCCGCGGCCGTCCGCTTGCTACGAGAAAACGCCGCCGTCGTACCCTGAGAGAGTAATCGCTTTCGGCGATTTCTCACTGGTCACTTATCCACGTCCACTTTTACCGCCGTATCATTGTCCGGGTGCAACGGGGCAAGATATGGATGAACCTTCTCAGTACTCTGGAATACCGCAAGGCTTTTAACGACTATCTCCGCCGTGGAACTCCCATACGCTTGTCGCTAAAGGCGGAAGACCTGGGCCACCAGACCACACATTATATCTGGCGCACGCGCGGAGATCCGCAAGTACGCCCCTCCCATATAGAAAATAACGGGAAGCTATTCGCATGGGACAATCCACCGGAAACGGGGCATCCGGGCGAGGACTACGGCTGCCGCTGTACAGCGGAACCCTATGAACGGGGGACAGCGAATATGCTTATCAGACGATTACCAGCGACGATAAAAGATAATCCGGAACAATGGAATACGCTTAAGTTTATTGATCATTTTTATACGGGCGGCGGCAAGCCCGTTACGCTCTCTGAAGCAGGGCTCTTGTCAGATTTTATTTTCCAGTATTTCTATCCCGCGTTGGTGATCGATCGCATCAACGCACAGATCATTGATGCGGCAAGGAGGGTTAAATCCGGTCCGGTCTCGTACGATTTCGACGGTTCATATCAATTTATCGATTATATTTCGCATTCGGGCGGGGTGTCGTACGTGGACAATTTACGGGATCGGTCCAATCAGAGCACAGCATGATGACTATCGAGGGTGACATCGTCTACGAATACTCGGATATTTTCACGGATACTGCGGATTTGCGGGAAATCTCGACAGGTTCCTCTGCCTTGACGCCGCAATCCTGGCAGTGGACAGAATTCGGAGGAACAGCGTATTTGATCACCGATACATGGACCGCTCGGTTCAAAAGCGAAGCGAAGTTGAGTGCGACCGAGAGCATGTATCGATGGCCGGAATGAGTGTCTATTTCCCATAAACGACGCTATGCGTCAAAAGTATGTAGTCGCCAAACGCATAGAAAAAAAATACAAGCGATAGAAAGAGCAATGCGGCAACGAGCGGAAAACATAAGAAGATAAATATGTTGCTTATCAAATGTTTCCTGCAAAATATCGATGTTGTGTGAAGAAGCTGGATGCGCCGAATGATTTCAAGGGAGGTGACATACCCAACGTTTGATATCCACGCGAAGTTTTCTAGAAAAATGTCTCGGACGCCCAGGACATCATACTTTAATGATAGGCAATTGAAACGCATACGCTTCACCTCTTCACTGGAGGGAATGCGGGCGAGACATTCGGCATAAACCTCGGCTGCAATCCTATCATCGAAATCCACCACAAGTTTACCAAACAACGCGGCCAGCGCAACTGCGCCGACCAATCGCCCCGTTCTAAGCCAGTCATTTTCCTCTGGTCTTGCGGTGAACACCAAAGCTGGGGGTACAACAACAAAAAGCCAGAACCAATAATTCATGAAGGCGCTTGCGTCACTTTCTCTTTCGCAACGGGAACGCTAACGTTACACACATGACGAAGCACAACAATTAGACGATAGTGATGGCAGACATTCCCGTAGAAGACCTAAGCGAGGCGGAAGCCGCCGAGGAACTTGGCCGTCTGGCAGCAGAAATTGCAGGCCACGACTACCGTTACAATACCGAAGATGCGCCGATTATTTCGGATGCCGCGTATGACGCACTACGGCGGCGAAACCTTGCCATCGAACAGCGTTTTCCGCATCTGAAGCGTGAGGACTCGCCATCGAACAAAGTCGGTGCCGTCGCATCGGAAAAGTTCGGCAAGGTTACGCATGCCGTTCCGATGCTGTCGCTGGACAATGCGTTCCACGACAGCGATGTCGAGGATTTCGTCGGCCGCATCCGCAGATTTCTCAAGCTTGGGGCCGACGCGAAGATCGGCATCACTGCCGAACCCAAGATCGATGGCTTGTCGCTTTCCCTGCGCTATGAGCTCGGCCGGCTGGTGACCGCAGCAACCCGCGGTGATGGCACGACCGGCGAGAATGTCACCCTCAATGCGCGTACCGTGGCCAGTATCCCGAACGTGCTGAATGGCAAGCCCCCAGAAGTCCTCGAGGTTCGCGGCGAGGTCTACATGAGTCATGCGGATTTCGCGGCGCTGAACGAGCGGCAGGCGAAGGACGGCAAGCAAATCTTCGCCAATCCCCGCAACGCCGCGGCGGGTTCCCTGCGCCAACTCGATGCAACGATCACGGCCTCGCGGCCTCTGCAGTTCTTCGCCTATGCCTGGGGCGAGGTCAGCGAGATGCCGGCCGCGACGCAGATGGGCATGGTCGAAGCATTCAAGTCCTACGGTTTCCGTGTCAATCCGTTGATGCAACGGTTCGAAACGGTCGAAGGATCTGGTGAAACATTATCACCAGATCGAGGAACAGCGTGCCTTGCTTGGCTACGATATCGATGGTGTCGTCTACAAGGTCGATGATCTCGCTCTGCAGCAACGTCTGGGTTTCGTCTCCCGCAGCCCGCGCTGGGCGATCGCCCATAAATTCCCGGCGGAACGGCGATGACGATCCTCAGAGGTATCGACATCCAGGTCGGCCGCACCGGCGCGCTGACACCCGTCGCGCGGCTTGAGCCGGTCACGGTGGGCGGCGTCGTCGTGACTAATGTGACGCTGCACAATGAGGACTACATCAAAGGCATCGGCCAGAATGGCCAGCCGATCCGCGAGGGCAGGGACCTGCGGGTCGGCGATACGGTCGTCGTTCAGCGCGCCGGCGATGTCATACCCGCAGATCGTCGACATCGTTGCCGACAAGCCGCGCGGATCATCGCCCTATGTCTTCCCGGATACCTGCCCCGCCTGCGGCTCTCATGCGGTGCGTGAGGAGGGCGAGGCGGTACGCCGCTGCACCGGCGGTCTGATCTGCCCGGCGCAGGCGGTGGAGCGCATCCGGCATTTCGTTTCGCGCAACGCCTTCGACATCGAGGGGCTTGGCGAGAAGCAGGTGGAGTTCTTCTTCAAATCGGAGGATCCGGCGCTGCATATCGGCACGCCCGCCGATATTTTCACGTTGAAGAAGCGACAGGCCGGCTCACTGACCAAGCTTGAAAATATTGACGGTTTCGGCGCGACATCGGTCAAGAAACTCTATGACGCGATCGATGACCGGCGCGAGGTCACGCTCAGCCGCTTCATTTATGGTCTCGGAATACGCCATGTCGGCGAGGTCAATGCCAAGCGGCTGGCAAAGGCCTATCGCTCCTATGAAGCCTTGGCCAATGCCGCCATGGCCGCGGTGCCGCCGCAGGACAGGGCCGACAAGGGCAACGACGCATGGCGTGAACTGAACGAGGTGGAAGGCATAGGCAGCATCGTTGCCGAGGCATTGGTCGATTTCTACGCCGAAGAACATAACCGCGAAGCACTTGCCGCACTTCTCGCCGAAGTCACACCGCTCGACGAGGAAGTGAAGACGGTCGGCGACTCGCCGGTTGTCGGCGAAGACCATCGTCTTCACCGGATCGTTGGAGCGTATGTCGCGAGATGAAGCCAAAGCCATGGCCGAGCGCTATGGCGCCAAGACGGCCGGGTCTGTCTCCAAGAAGACCGATCTCGTTGTTGCCGGACCGGGCGCGGGGTCGAAGCTCGCACAGGCACAAAGCCTCGGCATCGAGGTCATCGACGAGAACGCCTGGTTCACCCTGGTGGGCGCATGAGCGAGATCGTGTTCAAGGGTTTTGGTGACAAGGCGCTGCCGTTTCTGAAAGCGCTCGATTTTCATCAGAACCGCGATTGGTTCCTGGAAAACAAGGATCTGTTCGAAGGGCACCTCTACGAACCGCTCGGTGATCTGGTCGAGGATTTGCTGGCGCGTTTCGAAAAGGCGGGCCTGCCATTCAGGGGCGACCGCAAAAAATCGCAGTTCCGCATCAAGCGCGACACCCGCTTTTCCAAGGACAAGAGCCCCTACAACCGGCATTTGTCTGCATTGCTCTCGCCCGACGGCAACAAGTGGGCCGAGAGCGGCTGTTTCTTTGTCTGCATTGGCCTTGAGGAATATCGCGGCTGTTACGCTGCTATTGCCTGGTGGCAGCCAAAGCCGGAACTTCTGCTTGCCATGCGCAAGTCCATTGTCGAGAAGCCGGAAAAATATCGGGCGATGGTCAAGGCGCTGGCGAAGAATAGGCTAGAACTCAACGATACCGACCGCTTGAAGCGAACGCCGCGCGGTTTTGAGGCGGTCACTGATCCGGATTTGATCGAAGCGCTGCGTAACCGCAACTTCGTGGTACGCTTTCCAATCGATCCTGCCGGCATCACCTCGCCAAAGCTTGCTGACGATCTTCTCGACTTTGCAGTGCGGGCAAAACCGTTGATCGACTGGGGCAGGGCGATCGAGGGGACATGATCGCCTGCAAAATGGCAGGCGAACTCGGTTCAAACTCCCATGCCAGTTACTCCAGCCACTCGGTAACGAACACCTCATTGGCGTGGATATCGATGGTCTCGAGGACGCCCGGGCCAAGGTTCTCGAATTTATGAGGCGTATTGGCAGGTGCAACGACGATCTGGCCTTCATGGGCATCGATGATCTCACTGCCAACGGTAAAACGGGCATGCCCTTTGCGGATGATAAAGGTCTCCGGGTAGGGATGCTTGTGGAGGCGCGGCCCGCCGCCGATGCGTTGCTGGCAATTGAAGATGATGGATATATTGGTGCCGTAGGGCTTGCCGGTCACTTCTCCGTGCCAATTCTCCGGATCTTCCGCCCAGACATCGCGATCAATGACATGTGCCATGGCTTCTCTTCCCTTTCACCGCACCCATTGGCACCCTATCTATGGGCAAAGTCGGAGACAAGAAGGGGAGGTCTGGTGGCTTGCTGCAGCAACATTGATGGTATTGATCAACAAATCTCACGTGACAGCCTGACCATCCTGGCCTAGAGCAGACCCATGGATGAACAAATATATCAACGGGAACCGGTCGCTGTCGATTCCGGTACTTCCCGTTCGCAGTTCTGGGAAGGCTTTGGCAAGGGCTTGCCGATCATGGTTGCTTCGGCGCCTTTCGGCCTCCTGTTCGGCGCGCTGGCGGTCGATAATGGCTTCAGCGTATTCGAAGCGGTGCTGATGAGTGCCGCGATCTTTGGCGGCGCGAGTCAGATGGTCGGTATCGAGCTCTTCGGCCAGCACATTCCCGCCTGGCTGATCGTCTTTTCGATATTTGCGGTCAACTTTCGTCATGTGCTTTATTCAGCAGCCGTGGGACGGCGCATCGGTCACTTCAAACCGCTACAGAGCCTCCTCAGCTATTTCCTTTTGACCGACCCGCAATATGCGGAAACCGAGAAGCGTGCCGAGTCCGGCAAGGCCGTCACGTTTATCTGGTATCTTGGCGTTGCCACGCCGATCTATGTGATGTGGGTAACGGAGGCGTGGATTGGCGGGCTTTTCGGCAACCTCATTTCCGATCCGCATGCGCTTGGCATCGATATGCTACTGCCGATCTATTTCCTTGGGCTGGTCATGGGCTTTCGCAAGCGCGACAACTGGGCCGCCATCGTTGTCGCCAGCGCGATTGTTTCGATCATCGCCTATAAGACCATCGGCTCGCCCTGGCATGTCAGCATCGGTGCTCTGGCGGGCATCCTCGTGGCGGTGATCGTCGCCAAGCCGGAAAAAGCACGGGAGAGGCGCTGATGTCATCGATATTCTGGATCATCATCGCCGGCGCAGTCCTGACCTTCCTCACCCGCATCGGTGGCCACCTTGTACTGTCGCGCTTCGAACGCATTCATCCGCGCGTCGAGGTGGCACTCAACGCAGTGCCCGCCGCTGTCCTGACAACACTGGTTGCGCCAGCGGCGGCCACCGCTGACTGGCGCGGTCTGGTGGCATTGGCTTTCGCAGGGCTCATTTCCCTGCGGTTCAATGCGCTGACGATGTTCCTCGCTGGCGCAGCAATGATCATTCTGCTGCGCCAGTTTTCCTGATCGCTATTTTCAACTGTTGTGCGCGAGCGGCTCGGTCGCAGCCATAAGCCATTCGCGCTCATCGCCCTTGGTGTGCGGCAGAAGCGCCTCGCGAACCCGCGCGTGATAGGCGTCCAGCCACACCAATTCTTCGCGCACCAGCAGGCTTGTGTCGATCAGCCGCTTGTCGATCGGGCAGAGCGTGATGGTTTCAAAGCCCATCATTGGGATATCGCCGCCCTCCGGTACTTCCAGCTCAGTAACGATCAGCAGGTTTTCGGTCCGGATGCCATAGCCGCCAGGACCGGGTTTGTAATAGCCGGGTTCGTTGGAGAGGATCATGCCCGGCAACAGTTCGTGCACACCACGCTTCGATATGCTTTGTGGGCCTTCATGTACCGAAAGGAACGAGCCGACGCCATGTCCGGTACCATGGCCGTAATCGTAGCCGTGTTTCCACAATGCGACGCGGGCAAGCGCGTCTATATCCATGCCGCGCGTGCCCTTGGGGAAGCGCGCGGTAGAGATGGCAATCATGCCCTTCAGGACCAGCGTGAACTTCCGTTTCATATCCTCGGTCGGCTTGCCAACCGGCAGGGTGCGGGTGATGTCGGTGGTGCCATCGCGGTACTGGCCACCGCTGTCGATCAGAAAAAGCTCTCCGTCCTCCAATGTGCGGTTTGACGCGGTGCTGACGCGGTAGTGAGCAAAGGCACCATTTGGTCCAGCGCCGGAAATACTATCGAAGGAGAGGTTTTCGAGCGGCATCTGGAAGCCCTCTGCAACTGTTCGGCGCGTTTCCTCCAGCTTGGTCGCTGCAATGATTTCATCGATGGTGCCGGGAGCCTGTTCGTCGATCCAGGACAGGAACGACACCATGGCGACACCATCGCGCTCGTGCGATTTGCGTGCGCCTTCAAGCTCGACGGGGTTCTTGATCGCGCGCGGCAGCCGCGCCGGATCAAGGCCGTCCACAACCTTGCCGCCCGCCTGCTCAACGATCAGGCGCAGCTTTTCGGCCGCCAGCGCCGGGTCGAGCATCACCGTCTTGCCCTCGGCGACGAAGGCAGTGACGTCGCCCTCCAGTGCTGCAGGTGGACGCAATGTCGAAAGCTGTGTGAGATATGCCTCTGTCTCGATCGGGAGCTTGCGCTTGTCGATGAAGAGCAGCGGTTCTCCGGAAGCGGGGAGCAGGGCGAAAGCCAGCGGCAGCGGTGTGTTGCTGACGTCATTGCCCCGAATGTTGAACGCCCAGGCAATCGAGGATGGATCTGTCAGAATGGTCGCGTCAGCCTTGGCCTTGGCCACCGTCTCGGCCAGTTCGTGCAGCTTTTCGCTGGCGAGCTTGCCAGCATATTTCTCAGGTTGGATGGTGACTGCTTCGAGAGGCGGAGCCGGCTGATCGTCCCAGATCATGTCGACGATGTTGTCCTTGATGGCGACCAGACTGCCACCGTTCTTTTCCAGCGCCTCGCGCAGCGATTTGGTCTCGCTGATCGTGTGCAACCATGGGTCGAAACCAATGGCCAATTTCTTCTCGACATTGCGTAGCCAGACTGGGGGCGGCGTATCGACAAGGCTTTCAATCGTGAAGATTTCGGGATCAGTCTGTTCGGCTGCCTGCAGCGTGTAGCGGCCGTCGACAAACAGATAGGCCCTGTTCTTCATGATCAGGGCAACACCGGCTGACCCGGTGAAGCCCGTCAGCCATGCCAGTCGGCGCGCGCGGGCGGGCACATATTCGCCCTGATGCTCGTCGGCGCGCGGCACGAGAAAACCGTCAAGGCCGAGGGACTCGAGTTCGGCGCGCAGCTTGGCGACCCTGGGGGCGGCGGTTGCCGGATTGCTAACGACCTCAAACGACTGGAACATGATGACTTATAACCTCTGCTGTTAGAGGCCGAAACCTATCTTCCCGTCCTCTCCCGCGCAATGGAGGAGTGGATTTTCGCAACCAGATTCTGCCTATAACAGTCGAGTAAAGCACGTTCCGATTGCGCTAATATTCCGCCGCATATGCGCAATGGACATGGCTGCCATGCTGGAAAGGCGCTGGTTGGCGCCTACCCAAATCACCTATCTTTTACTGCGGGAGGATCGGTTGCCACCATATGATCATGGAGATGAGAGATGGCA
Organism: uncultured Alphaproteobacteria bacterium; assembly: GCA_963777425.1. GTDB lineage: Bacteria > Pseudomonadota > Alphaproteobacteria > Rhizobiales > Rhizobiaceae > Phyllobacterium. Next base: position 520,507 of record CAVZQS010000010.1, read on the forward strand.
CATAAGATCCGCGGGTTTTTCAAGACAGCGCTCGAAAATCTGATTGCTTACCGTACCGCTCAAATGAGCCGGTATGTTGTGCGGCCCGTTGATGGGGTACGCGAGAGAACCAGGCACATCAACTATTACGTTTGAGTGCTGCGTTCGCTTTCAGGTGCAGCGTAACCCAGCCTTCGCGGCGCAGCGTTTTCTGATGGAACAGACCCTGCACGCGATAGGCTGCGAGAACCTTTTCACGCTGTGTTTCGAGAATTCCTGACAGGATAAGCGAGCCGCCCCAAGCGAGATGCCGGCGCATTTCGGGCGCGAGCTGCATCAGTGGGCGCGCGAGAATATTGGCGACGATGAGCTCGAATGGTGCTGCAAAGCGCATCGACGGATGATGAAAGCCCGTCGCGGTTTCGGTTTGTACCCGAGCTGCCACGCCGTTCTTCACCACATTCTCCTGCGCGACCGCAACGGCGATCGGGTCGATATCCGTGGCGAGAACCGGAATCGGCGCAAGTTTGGCAATGCCGATGGCGAGCACCGCGCTGCCGGTCCCGAGATCCAGCGCGTTGCGCGGATGTTCACGCCGGATCACTTCGCCAATCATGTCGAGGCAGCCTGACGTCGTTCCATGATGGCCGGTACCGAAGGCGAGCCCCGCGTCGATCTCGATGGCGAGGTCGTTGACGCGGCGTTTGTCGCGGTCGTGTGAGCCATGCACGAAGAACCGCCCGGCGCGAACGGGTTTCAGGCCCTCGAGAGAATGCGCGACCCAGTCGATGTCCGGCACCTGTTCGCGCTTGAGTTCCAGGCCAAAGGTATCGCTGCCAAGTACATCCCTGATGCGAGGCTCGATCTCGTCGGGCTCGAACGTATAGACCGAGACCTCGAATATCTCGCGATCTTCATCGATCTCCGAGGTGGAGATCGGCAGGCCGTCATCCTCGAAGGCGCGTTCAAGCAGAGCGAATACACGCTCGGCTTCGATCTTGCCGGCGGTGAGGAAAAGGCGAGTCTGGGTGGTCATCGGGGCAGTGGCTTTCGGATGCTTGCTCAGCTCTCGGCGAGCCGTTTCAGTTTCTCGACAGCCGTATCAGGATTTTCACCATAGGCAATGGTGCCGAAGAAACCGCCCTTGCTGTCCAGAAGAAAGATCGAGGCCGTATGATCCATGCTGTAGTCACCGCCTTCTGCCGGAACCTTGCGGGCGTAGACGCCGTAGCCCTTGAGCATGGCCGCCATCTTGCCGGGCTCCCCGGTCACGCCCACGATGCGGCCGGAAACATTGGTAACATATGATTTCATGACGGCCGTGGTGTCGCGCTCCGGATCCACGGTCACGAAGTACGCATTGATATTCTTGCCTTCTGTGCCCAGCTGCTTGAGCCAGCCGTCGAGTTCGAACAATGTCGTCGGGCAAACATCCGGGCAATGGGTGAAGCCAAAGAAGACGGCTGATGGTTGCTGCCGAAACACTGCCTCGGTGATCGGTTCATCATTCATAGTCGTTAGCTGGAACGGCGTTCCAAACGGACCCTGGTTGCCGCCAATCGCCGTCTGGCGTGACGATTGGAACGTGATCCAGCCCACTGCGGCCGCAAGAAGTGCAATTGCCACAATCAGAAAGGGCAGCAGGCGTTTGTTCATGGAAATTAACCTTAAGGCTGCGCGGCGGTTACATGCACCACGCCAGACCCGCATTGATGAGGGACAGGAAGATGGAATCGCCCTGGTTGAACCATGCGGCGAAAGTCAGCCCGGATGCAGCCGCTGCGCCGAGAGCAAGCACTGCATAAAGCATCATTTTGGGCACGCTGATGGACGATGATGTTTTCATGGTCCGAATATAGGACCTCGTTGTTGTTTATGCAAAGCAAAGATCAGACCTAATTAATTCGGCTGACTCAGCAAAAAACCTGCTCCTTTCGCGTTTTCGGTCATCTCAACACTGCTAAACTTTTCAAATTGGACATGTTATTCTTCAAACAAATAATGTCTACAACCGGGGGAGCGGAAAATGCGAAACATTGGTTTGGCGGTTGTTGCCGTCACAATTGTGCTTGGCGGCTGCACGATGGCGAAAGTGAGCGGGACGCCGATGATAGCACCGGATACCATTTTTGAAGCACCACCAGTCACGCTGACCACAAAGGGCGCGACTTTGAGGAAGGTCAATCAGCCTGCCTATTGTCGTGGCGAGGTTGCCGGAATCTATGGAACGCGGCCTCAAAACGTGAAGATCAATCCGCCGGTAAAGCAAACTTACGGTTTGACGATCGACGGGGAGGTCGACTGGGGCAGCAAGGATATCAAGAAGTTCGTGTGCCGTTACAACGCCAAAGGCGCATTCATGGGTGTGGCGACCCAAGTCGATAACTAGCTTACAACCTAGGTCAATCATTGCGGGCTTAGGTCGATAACCAGGGGAGCGAGCTCTGTGGCCCGTTTTCATCGGGTGAATTGCCACGCTGTTTCTTTTTATGCAAAAGAATTGCCCGAACTTTATTTTTGAGAACACGATGGCCGATACTGACGATCTCCGCTACCAGAACGATCAGCCACGCATCCACCCGAGCGCGCAGCTGAAGGGCGTCAAACTCGGCAAATATGCCGAAGTTGGCGAGCGCGTTATTCTGCGCGACGTTACAGCAGGCGATTTCACCTATTTCGAGCGTCACAGCGAGGGCATCTATGCCGATATTGGCCGTTTCTGTTCGATTGCGTCGAATGTGCGCATCAATGCACTTGAGCACCCGATGGAGCGGCTGACGACACACAAGATCAGCTATCGGCCAAATGAATTCTTTCGTTATCAAGGCATCGACAGTGCCTTTCGTTCGCGCCGGCAAGCCAAGCGGGTCAACATTGGTCACGACGTGTGGATCGGCCATGGCGCGGTCATCATGCCAGCCGTCAAAATCGGCCACGGAGCCGTCGTCGGGGCGAATGCGGTGGTTACAAAAGACGTCGCGCCCTACACTATCGTCGCCGGTAATCCGGCCCGGCTGATTCGCCTGCGTTTCTCGGAGGATATTGCTGCCCGCCTGCTGCAGCTCGAATGGTGGGATTGGCCATCGGCCACGATCTTCGAAGCCATCCCGGATATCCAGTCACTCAGCATCGAGAATTTTCTGGCGAAATGGGAAACGCGGGCTGGAGGAGGATGAAACTCGGCTTGCAATCGCCCGGCGCAGTATCCAACTGTTTCTGGCACCTGTAACCAACCTTCAGGAGATTTTCGATGAAGCGTACTCTGGCTGGTCTGGCCCTTCTGGGGGCTGCAATCCTGCCTGCACAGGCGGAAGAGGTAGGCAAGGTTGGCGTCGACTGGTTCGGCAATGACATAGTCATCGATGCCGTAACCGACCCGAAGGTGCAGGGCGTTACCTGTCATCTTGCCTCGTTTTCACGTGGCGTGATCGACAGGTTGCAGAAAGGCAACTGGTTCGAAGATCCCTCAAATGCCTCGATCGCCTGCCAGCAGACCGGCCCGATCACTATTGACGATATCGAGTTGGGTGAGGGTGGAGAGCGCGTATTTTCCGAGCGGACGAGCCTGATCTGGAAGAAACTCATCATCACGCGGATTTACGACAAGCCCAACAATTCACTGATCTATCTTGCCCATGCCAGCCAGGTCCAGGACGGCTCGGCAAAGACATCGATTTCGACGATTCCGCTATTTGCAGGCAACGTAACGTGGGCAAAAGGCAAGCCAGAATAGCATTTCCGGCAATCCGTCCAGCAGGTGCCGTCTTCTACGGGCCGCATCTCATACTATTGGCCAATTTCAATCTGGCTCTGTCTGTTGCAGAATAAATCAAGCTTTTCAAAGGTTTGATTATGGATTTTCGCATAAAGAATCATAGGCTGCGAGCTGGCTCGTCCAATGTGAAGTTTGTCGGATCGCCTAATATTGGGGCTGAGCTGAAGCCGAAATTCCTGGTCATCCACTACACCGCGAGCGGCCCGGATACCGATATCGCCAGGTATTTTGCACAGGGGGCCGCCAGTGTTTCGGCGCATCTCGTCGTCCGCCGCGATGGTTCGGTGACCCAGTGCGTTCCGTTCAATGTTGTCGCCTGGCACGCGGGCAAGAGCCAATGGACCGGCAAAAGCGGCGCGCGGTATTCGGGATTGAACAGCGACGCAATCGGCATCGAAATCGAAAACTGGGGGCCGCTTAACAAAAGTGCGGATGGCTGGATTTCATGGACCGGCGCTGCGGTTGATGGCTCCAAAGTGATCGAGGCACGCCATAAATTCGGGATGCCGGATTGTGGTTGGGAAGTCCTTCACGCCTGCTCAGGTTGAAGCGGCGGTGGCTGCCGCCCAGGCAGTCTGCGGTGAATATCCTATTGAGGACATTGTCGGCCACGACGATATCGCGCCGGGCCGCAAATCTGACCCGGGTCCTGCATGGGACATGGAGGCATTCAAGGCAAAAGTACGGGGAGAGGCCGAAAACGGCGGCGCGATCATGGTCGTCCGTTCAAGCAGCGGCCTGAACATCCGCTGCGGCGCCGGCGCGTCGTTCGCGCTGGTCAGGCCGGTGCCATTGCCCGATGAGACAAAGGTTGTAGTGCACGAAGCGCAGGGCAGATGGCGTTATGTGTCGGTGTTGGGGAAGGACGCGAAGCCGGACTTTTCCGGCTGGGTGCATGGAGACTGGTTGTTCGAGGGGTAAGGGGCGGGCGTCGCTCAAATGCCCTTCACGAAACTATCCAGCACGCGTTTCTGGCCGGCCTTGTCGAAATCGATCGTCAGTTTGTTGCCTTCGATCGACGAAACATTGCCGTTGCCGAATTTGATGTGGAACACGCGGTCGCCGACATCGAAATTCGACGGTGTTTCACTGACGGATTTCGCCACCAGCTCACCATCGATCGTACGGCCTTTGACCGAACCCCGCCCGGCGCCGTGACCGGAATCCGTTTCACCATAGCCGATGCGCTCGACGCGTGCGCCGGAGCGTGAACCCCAGTTGTTGCGGGTCGCGTCGGAACGGTGCTGCTGGGCGCGCTGCCAGCCGGGTGTCGAATAGCTGTTTTCGAATGGGTCGGCGCGATCGAACCGGGATTGGCCGTAGCTGCCGCGGCCGCCGTAACCACCATAGGAATCGCCCGTCGATACAACTTCCACATGCGCCTCGGGCAGTTCCTCAAGGAAGCGGGAAGGGATGGTGGATTGCCAGAGGCCGTGAATGCGCCGATTGGAGACGAACCAGATGTGCAAATTCTTCTTGGCGCGGGTCAGGCCGACATAGGCGAGACGCCGTTCTTCCTCGAGGCCCGACCGGCCGCCTTCATCCAGCGAACGCTGGTGCGGGAAAAGACCTTCCTCCCAGCCGGGAAGGAATACAGTCTCGAATTCAAGGCCCTTGGCCGAATGCAGCGTCATGATGTTGACGGCATCGAGGTTCTCGTTCTGCTCGGCGTCCATGACCAGCGCCACGTGTTCGAGGAACGAGCGAAGGGACTCGTATTCCTCCATGGAGCGGATCAATTCCTTCAGGTTTTCCAGCCGCCCCGGCGCTTCCGCCGACCGGTCTGCCTGCCACATTGCCGTGTAGCCGGATTCGTCGAGAATTTTTTCGGCAAGTTCCGTGTGCGGCGTGGAATCGATCTGCGACTGCCAGCGCCTGAAATTCTCTACCACCTCGCGCAACGCCGAGCGCGGCTTTGGCTTCAGCTCTTCTGTTTCGATGAGATCTGTCGCCGCATCGAGCATGCTGATGTCGCGGGCCCGCGCATAATCGTGCACTTGCCGGATGGCCGCTTCGCCAAGGCCGCGCTTGGGCGTGTTGATGATGCGTTCCAGCGCCAGGTCGTCCGACCCTTGCGCTACAACGCGGAAATAGGCCAGAGCGTCACGGATTTCGAGACGTTCATAAAACCGCGGGCCGCCGACGACCCGGTAATTCAGCCCGAGCGTGACGAAACGGTCTTCGAACTCGCGCATCTGGAACGAGGCGCGCACCAATATCGCCATGTCGTTGAGATTGTGGCCCCTGCGCTGAGCCTGTTCGATCTCCTCGCCGACGGCACGGGCTTCCTCTTCGCTATCCCAGGCGGCGTGCACGTTGACCTTGGCGTCTTCGGGATTGGCCGCGTCGGTGAAGAGGGTCTTGCCGAGCCGCCCTTCATTGTGGGAGATGAGGAAGGAGGCGGTGCCAAGAATATGCGCTGTCGAGCGATAATTGCGCTCCAGCCTTATGACGACCGCACCGGGAAAATCCTTCTCGAAGCGCAGGATATTATCGACTTCAGCGCCGCGCCAGCCATAGATCGACTGGTCGTCATCACCGACACAGCAGACATTCTTCGATCCCTGGGCAATCAGGCGCAGCCACATATATTGCGCCGTGTTGGTATCCTGATACTCGTCGACGAGGATATAGCGGAACTTGGCGTGATATTCCTTCAGTACATCCGGATAAGCGCGGAACATCCGGATCGGATGACAAAGAAGATCGCCGAAATCGCAGGCGTTCAGCGTCTTCAGCCGGTTCTGGTACGCGCTATAGAGCTCGCGGCCCTTGCCATTGGCGAAGGCACGCGCGTCACCTTCCGGTATTTCCGAGGGGCCGAGCCCCTTGTTCTTCCAGGTATCGATCATCAGCGCGAACTGCTTGGCCGGCCAGCGCTTGTCGTCGATGCCCTCCGCCTGGATGATCTGCTTGATCAGGCGGACGACATCATCCGTATCGAGAATGGTGAAATCGGACTTGAGGCCGACCAGTTCCGCATGCCGGCGCAAGAGCTTGACGCCGATGGAGTGGAAGGTACCGAGCCACGGCATGCCTTCCACGGCGCCGCCGACAAGAACGCCTATGCGCTCTTTCATCTCGCGCGCGGCCTTGTTGGTAAAGGTGACAGCAAGAATCTGGCTTGGATAGGCTTTGCCGAGCGACAATATATGCGCAATGCGGGAGGTCAGGACGCGGGTCTTGCCCGTACCCGCCCCCGCAAGAACGAGAACCGGCCCCTCCGTCGTTTCAACCGCAAGTCGCTGTTCCGGATTGAGGCCTGCCAAATAGGGCGGGGCTCCGCGTGCCTGCATTGCGCGCGCCGCTATGCCCGAGGGCTGCCGTGGCGCATCAGGTTCATCAAAAAACGGAATATCGTCGGGCAATCCGGACATTTGTTCCCAATGTAGTGATTCGGCTCCGAAAAACCAGTTTAAAAGCGATACAAAAAGAGAACGGCCAATCTTGGGCGCGCATATTCCCCCGAAACTTGGGGTTGAATATTCGGCGGCCGATATTGCGTCCCCCGGATTTAGAGCCTACCCATTTGATTGTACAGACTCTGACAGCCGCCGGCGCGTTCGCTGCCGCATGTCAGAGCTCCATAAGACCCTGATTGAGCTTGGAAAAGGACACTTGACCCATGGCAATCACTCTGACGGCTCTCATATTCTTTCTCATCGGTGCGGCCCTTGGCGTCGGGGGTGTCTGGCTGGCGATACTTGGCGGCAGTTGGTACTACGTCCTGGCCGCAATTGCCTTCCTGGTTACGTCCATACTCCTGTTCCGCAAGCGCAGCTCTGCGTTGCTTGTCTATGCGGCACTGGTCGCCGGCACGCTCGGCTGGGCGATCTGGGAGATCGGATTTGACTGGTGGCAGCTCGCGCCGCGTGGCGGCGTCATCATGCTGCTCGGGCTGTGGCTGTTGACCCCTTGGGTGCGCAAGGGGCTGAATGAGGAAGAGGAAAGGGCGCTCTCCGCTTGGGGTCCGGCAATTCCGCTGGTTGTCGCGGTGCTAGCGGCGCTTGGCGTTGCGGGATATTCGATGACACAAGATCCCCAGCAGATCGTCGGGGAACTGAGCAAGGAGGTCATTGTTCCCGAACCGGATCTCGGTGGTAACGTGCCGCAGGATGACTGGCATCAGTATGGCCGCACGCCCTATGGCCAGCGCTACTCGCCACTCAAGCAGATCACGCCGGAAAACGTCAACACGTTGCAGGTCGCATGGCAGTACCAGACCGGCGACGTGAAGCTGCCCGAGGATGTCGGCGAGACCACCTATCAGGTGACGCCGTTGAAGGTGCGTGACACACTTTATTTATGCACCCCGCACAATTGGGCCATCGCGCTCGATGCGGCTACCGGCAAGGAAAAGTGGAAATATGACCCGAATGTGGGCCTCAATCCTGATCGCCAGCACCAGACGTGCCGCGGCGTTTCCTATTATGCGGACCCGACGCTAACCGCCGGCCAGCCCTGCGCCGAACGGATCTATCTGCCGACTTCCGATGCGCGGTTGATTGCCCTCGACGCTGCCAACGGCCAGGTCTGTCCGTCCTTTGGTGACAAGGGCACGCTGCATCTCGAAACCGGCATGCCCTACAACCCGGCCGGATATTACTATTCGACCTCGCCGCCGGTGATCGCTGCAGGCAAGATCATTGTCGGAGGAGCGGTCAATGACAACTATTCGATCCATGAGCAGTCCGGTGTCATTCGTGCCTTCGATATCAACACTGGCACGCTGATCTGGAATTGGGATTCCGGCAATCCCGATGTAACGGCGCCGTTGCCGGAAGGGCAGACCTATACGCACAATTCACCCAATAGCTGGTCTGTTTCCAGTGCCGATGAAAAGCTCGGCCTGCTCTATGTGCCACTCGGGAACCAGACCCCGGATCAGCTTGGCACAGGGCGCTCCGAAAACGTCGAGAAGTTCTCATCATCGATCGTTGCGCTTGACCTGAATTCCGGCCAGATGCGATGGGTGCGTCAGACGGTCCATCATGATCTCTGGGACATGGACGTGCCGGCGCAGCCGACCCTGCTTGATATCAACACCGCGACCGGCGCTGTTCCCGCCTTGGCTGGACCGACAAAACAGGGTGACATCTATGTTCTCAACCGCCGCACGGGCGAACCGATCCTGCCGATCGAGGAAGTCCCGGCACCCTCCGGGGCGATCGAAGGTGATTTCACGGCACCGGCGCAGCCGGTGTCCGCGCTCAGCTTCATGCCTCAGCCTTTGACCGGTAAGGATATGTGGGGCGTTTCGATGTTCGATCAGCTTGCCTGCCGCATCGAATTCCTCAGGCTGCGTTACGAGGGGCGCTATACACCGCCGTCCCTGCAGGGGTCATTGATCTACCCAGGTAACTTCGGCGTGTTCAACTGGGGAGGGGTTGCTGTCGATCCAGGGCGCCAGGTGATGTTTGGCATGCCGACCTATCTCGCCTTTACCTCCAGGCTCATTCCCCGAGCTGACGTTCCGCCGCCAGACAACAGGAAAGCCAGCGAACAGGGTCTCAACCGCAACGAGGGCGCGCCGTATGCGGTTTTCATGGGTCCCTTCGTGTCGCCGCTTGGTCTGCCTTGCCAGGCGCCGCCATGGGGTTATGTCGCAGGTGCGGATTTGCGTACCGGCAAGATCATCTGGAAACACCGGAACGGCACCGTGCGGGACTCATCGCCGTTACCCTTGCCGCTCAAAGTGGGCGTTCCGGGTATCGGCGGTCCGATAATCACAGCAAGCGGCGTTGCCTTCCTCGGCGCAGCGGTGGATGACTATCTCCGCGCCTATGATGTGACGAGCGGCAAACAGCTTTGGGAAGCACGTCTTCCAGCAGGTGGTCAGTCGACGCCGATGTCTTTCGCCTTGGAGAATGGCAAGCAGTTTGTGGTCATGGTTGCGGGCGGTCATGGTTCTGTCGGCACGAAACCAGGGGACTATGTGATCGCCTACACCTTGCCGGACTGAGCATTTGCAGAATTCAGGCAATCTTCCGGGCTGGCGTTCCGGAGGTTATCTTGAGTGAGTTTGTCAAGTTGGCTTGACGGTGGCTTGAACTGCCAATATCCATTGCAGTGGCAGATGCAGCCAGCCGCCCGCGGTCCTCAGAGCCAAGGTGAATGTATCGATTGAAGCTTCGTTTCATCCTTTGAATGATTAACGAGTCGGCAAAGCGGGCACTGACTTTCCTCGTTCATCAGACGCGAAGGATTGAAGATGCGTACATTCAATGACGCCAAGGCGATTGCCAAATCGCTGCGGCAGGCACTCAAGCACAAGAATATTGAAATCTCCCACAGCGAAGGTCTGGAACTTGTCGCCACCGGATTCGGCTTCGACAACTGGAACGTGCTTGCGGCGAAAATCGATACGGCCGCAGCGGTTGAGAAGGAAGCCGTATCTTTCGGACCGGCCAACCCTATCCTGCGGATATTCGACGTCGCGAAGGCCAAGGAGTTCTACCTCGACTTTCTCGGCTTCACGCTCGATTGGGAGCATCGTTTCGGTGACAACTTCCCGCTTTATTGTCAGGTTTCCCGGTCTGGTCTGACGCTGCATCTGAGCGAGCATTCAGGTGACGCCAGCCCGGGTGCGAGGGTATTCGTGCGTATCAAGGGCATCGATGCGCTACACAAGGAGCTCCACTCGAAGAACTATCGCTTCATGAAGCCAGGGATTGAACAACAGGATTGGGGGCGGGAGATCATGGTCATCGATCCCTTCAGCAATCGCATCTCATTCTCAGAATAGACGATGCTTTGCCAGCGCCGGTTCATTTGGGCGCTGGCAGTTTCAGCGGGCTAGCTGCCTTGACTGTGCGGATTGCGAAATTGGAGCGTATGTCCGAGACGGCTGGAAGAATGAGCAGCTTTTCCGTCAGGAACCGCTCATAGGCGCTAAGATCTTCCACGACCACTTCGGCCAGGAAATCCGCTGTCCCCGAGATCAAAAACGCAGCGGTAACTTCCGGCATTGCCAGGAGAGCAGCCTGTTGCGCGTCCGAATTCTCCTTGCTGTGCTGGCTAACCTTGATCTCTACGAACACGGTCAGACCAAGGCCAACTTCCTTGCGATCGATGTCAGCCCGGTATCCGCGGATGACCCCTGTCTTCTCCAGGTTGCGAATGCGGCGCAAACAGGGTGAAGGCGAGAGGTTTACCCGTTCCGCAATCTCGACATTCGTCGCTCTTGCATCTTCCTGCAGTGCTTCGAGTATGCCAATATCGAAATTATCCAGTTTTGGCATTTATCATCCTTTTTTATCCAATATCTTCCCTGATATTGCTGAAATAGTAGTAATGACAGCACGAACTTGCAAGGACATGCCCATGATGTCAGGAGTATGTTGACCTCAACCGAAATTCGTTCGGGCAGTTTGGAGGTTACTTCGATGGTTGCTCTTGTTCAGGACTACAAGAAGTCGAATTCGCTCGGTGCGGGCTATGCCGGAGCGCTGGTTACCGTTTTCATTTGGGCCACATGGATCATTGCCACCCGCCACAGTAGCGGGACACATCTGGGCACCATCGATCTCGGGCTAATACGCTATGGCGTGCCCGCACTTGTCCTTGCGCCGGTCTGGATCAAGACCGGACTCATTCCGCGCGATGTTCCGCTTGTTCTACTGGCGATCATGGTTTGTGGTGCCGGGGCGGTGTTCTTCCAGTTCACAACCTTTGCCATCCATTCGACACCGGCAGCCGCCGTGGGCGTTCTGCTTGGCGGTTCAATGCCGCTGGCAGCCGCGCTGATCGGCGTTCTCCTGTTTGGTGAACGGCCTGATTTCACGCGCTGCCTCGGCCTGGTCGCGATCGTCGCCGGTCTTGCCATTCTGCTGGCGCTGGCGCTTGGCAGTCATGAAATCTCATGGATCAGTTTTGTCTTCCTGCCATTCGGAGCGCTCCTCTGGGCCGGCTATACTCATGCATTCAAACGTTCTGGCCTGACTGCCTTGCAGGGTGGCGCGCTGATTGCCGTATGGTCATTCATTATCCATGCCGGGCTAGCACTTGCCTTTGGTACAACGATTTTTGAAGTTCCCATGCCTGAGATTGGCTTGCAGTTTCTCAGTCAAGGTGTTCTGTCGGGGTTGGCGGCCATGTTGGCCTACGGAATTGCCGTCCGTTCCCTCGGCGGTAGCCAGGCTGCCGCGTTCAGTGCTCTGACACCTGTCCTTGCTGCCTTCGGTGGTTCCATATTCCTTGACGAGCCGGTCGGTGTCTGGGAAATTACGGCAGCAGTGATCACAGGACTTGGCGTTGCCCTTTCCACCGGTATCCTTTCGCATCGACTCAAGGGTTGACGCGAAACGAGCAAGCGCCTCGCCCAATATCTTATCGGAGGAGTCAACAATGGACGAGGCGACAACAACACCCAAAATCACGCAGGCCATGGTCGACGCATATGATGAATACACGCACCTGACTCTCGACCGCCGGTCTTTCATGGACAAGCTCACCAAACTCGCCGGGTCCGGCGCTGCCGCCGCGATGATTGCTCCAATGCTGGCGGCAAATTCTGCCCGGGCAGCGGTAGTCGCAGCGGACGATAACCGGCTCCGGACAAAGGATATCGTCTTCCCTGGACCTGCCGGCGATATCAAGGGCTATCGGGCGAGCCCGGCCGAAGCGTCCGGGAAGCTTCCGGCTGTTATTGTCATTCATGAAAATCGTGGTCTGAACGATCATATTCGCGACGTTGCCCGGCGTATGGCGCTCGAAGGATTTATCGCATTGGCTCCGGATTTGCTGTCATCGGCGGGTGGAACACCATCCGATGAGGAGAAAGCTCGCGAAATGATTGGCGCGCTCGATTCTAAAACGGCGATCGCAGAAGGCGTTGCAACGATCGAATATCTCAAGAAAGACAAGTCGACGAATGGCAAGGTTGGAGTCGTCGGCTTTTGCTGGGGCGGTGGTATGGTCAATGATTTGGCCGTCAACGCGCCTGATCTCGGGGCAGGAGTAGCCTATTACGGGCGTCAGGCGAAACCGGAGGACGTTGCGAAGATCAAGGCCCCACTGCTGCTTCAGTATGCGGGTCTGGACACCCGGATCAATGCGGGGATCGATGCATACAAGAAAGCACTGGAAGATAATGGCAAGACCTTCGAAATCTACGTCTATGAAGGTGCGAACCATGCTTTCAACAATGATACATCCGAAGCCCGATACGACAAGAAGGCGGCGGACCTTGCATGGAGCCGAACGGTGGAGTTCTTCAAGAAGAACCTGAGCTAGGCCACAAAAAACAAACGAGATACCAATCGCTTGCCGGATCGCTCTGCGGCTACTAACTCTTGTGCTGTAAATGCGACAAGGAATGCGCCGATGCGAATCTTTACCCTTTCTCTGAGCTTGCTCTTGTTCATGCTCGTCAGTGTTCAATCCAGCTTTGCGCAGGATGCGGTCTTTCCGGGCGGATCAAGCGTTGGACTCGTTCCGCCGGCGGGTTTGGCAGCATCGTCCAATTTCAGCGGCTTTGAGGACCCCGCAACGGGCACGTCCATCGTCGTCACGGAAATGCCCGTGGAGGCATATGCGACGATCGGGGCGAAGTTCAATCCGGAAGGTTTGCGCGAAACCGGAATAGAGGCAGCTGCACCTCCTGAAAACTGGCCCGTCGAAGGTGCTGTCGTTTCGAAACTCATCCGCGGCAGCCAGGTCGCGGCGGGGATCAAATACCGTAAATGGATCGTACTCATCGGCGCGAAATCCACAACAGCTATGGTTACGGTACAAATCCCTGAAGGTGTAGCGGGCGGATTGTCGGACGCGGATGTGGACACAGCCCTGCGATCGATCGCGATACGAACGCCGCCCAGTTTGGAAGAGCAGATCGCTGCGCTACCCTTCAAGGTCGCGGATCAGGCCGGTTTCCGGCCGGTTCGCGTTATTGCGGGCGCGACCTATCTCCTGACCGAGGGGCCAAACGACGTTGCAGCCAACTCATCTCAACCGATGATCGTCATCGCCTCGAACCTCAACGTTGCTCCGGAACCTTCGGCTCGGATGGATTTTGCCAAACAGGCATTTGCGTCCCTGACCGGGATCAAGGACGTGCGGTCGGACAATGAAACAAGTTCCGAGGCTGACGGAGCCGAGTGGATTGAGATCGATGGTGGCGCCAAGGATGCAGCGAGCGGCGACGGGCTCTATGTCGCGCAAATCGCCCGATTTGAAACGAGCCGCTATGTCCGTGCAATCCTCATTGTGCGCGATACTGAGAAGGACAAATACTCGGAACGTTTCCGCAAGCTAGCCAAGTCCATGACGATCAATTAAAATTAAGTATGGAGAAAAGCTACCAACTCACCAAGGACGAGATACGGCCACTTATCCGCAACTATGGTGGTTGTATCGCAACTGATACGATCACGATCGATGGCTATCCGGTGCGTTTCATGTACCGTGAGGACCCGGACAATCCGCTCGATAGCGGCTGGCGGTTTCTCTCCGGCTTTGAGAGCGATGACTATATGGAAGATCCGGAAAACAGCGGCATCTTCGACGTCAACACCATCGCCAACTACGACCCAAGCATCATACCACTGCTAGATTCCCCTGTTGGCAGCGTTTTTGAGAAGACAGGCGAGCAGGAACGTTTCGTCGCCGTTACCGATTGGCAGCCCGGCGAGGATGATGAGGACGAGGACTGATCGTCCAGTTCCTGCCCGGCCTAGGCCGTTGACCATCACACAGAGTTACAACTGGACAAGTCGCGTGCATTCCCTGAAAATGCACGTGGAAAAGACGATGATGAATTGGAAGGGTGGAAACTGGAATGGCATTGGCAGACGCAGGAGCATTGCTGCGCAACGAGAATGGGATTGCGACGGTCGTATCCATCCTCAAGAAACGCTTCGGTGACAACGCGCAGACCGGGAAGTCGATCCGCGAGCAGCACGCGCATACGACGAGCTATGTTCCAAACCAGGCACCTGACCTGGTTATTTTCGCTGAATCCGTGGAAGATGTTCAAGAAGTCGTCCGACTTTGCGGCGAATGGCAGGTGCCGGTCATACCATTCGGGACGGGTACTTCGCTGGAAGGCCATGTCAACGCACCGGCAGGCGGTATCTCGATCGATCTTTCGCGCATGAACCGCATTCTCAAGGTTTATAGCGAAGACCTGAATGTCGTTGTTGAACCAGGCGTCACCCGCAAGCAGCTCAACGAGTATCTGCGCGATACGGGTCTGTTCTTCCCCATCGATCCGGGTGCCAACGCCAGCCTCGGCGGAATGGCGGCAACCCGGGCATCGGGTACCAACGCCGTGCGCTACGGCACAATGCGCGAGAACGTTCTGGCGCTGAAGGCGGTCATGCCAGACGGGCGCCTGATTACTACGTCAAAGCGGGTCAAGAAGACATCGGCAGGATATGATCTGACACGCCTGCTGGTCGGTTCGGAAGGAACGCTCGGTGTCATCACCGAATTGACATTGAAGCTCTACGGAATTCCGCAGGCCATTTCCGGCGGCATCTGCGCGTTTCCGGACCTCGAAAGCGCTTGCAACGCGGTGATTGAAACGATCCAGATGGGCATACCTGTCGCGCGTATCGAGCTGGTCAATCAGCTTGGGATGCAGGCCATGATCGCCTATTCCAAGCTTGATTACGAACCAGCTCCCTATCTGTTTGTGGAGTTCCACGGCAGTGAAACGAGTGTGGCGGAACAGGCCGAGCTTTTCGGCGAGATCGCGGCCGCCAATGGCGGCGGCGAGTTCAAGTGGACAGCCAATGCCGAAGGACGCGAGAAACTCTGGTCGGCGCGGCACAATTCCTACTTTGCCTGCATGACCCTTGCGCCAGGAAAGCAATCGCTTTCGACGGATGTCTGCGTGCCGATTTCCCGGCTTGCCGAATGCATCGTCGCGACAGAGAAGGACATTGAAAAGAGCGGCCTGATTGCTCCGATTGTCGGTCACGCCGGGGACGGCAATTTTCATGTGCTTGTCCTGTTTGATGAAAAGGACCCGGACGAGATCCAGCAAGTGGAAGCGTTTGTGGAGCGTCTCAACCTGCGGGCTATCGCGATGGACGGGACCTGCACGGGTGAACACGGCATCGGCCAAGGCAAGATCAAGTTTCTCCGGGCCGAGCTCGGTGGGGCAGTGGATGTGATGGAGTCCATCAAGCGGGCTATCGATCCGGGAAATATAATGAATCCTGGCAAGATCTTACGGTTATAGGTTCGCACATTGATTCCAGGCGCTAAACCATTGTCTCAGCGTTGCAAATCAATGAGGAACACCATCATGTCTTCTCGTCGGCAAAAAACCGGCCTTGATGATGCCTGGTGGAACTTTGAATTTGACATTTGACACCCACTTTGCAGCAACGCCCTTGCTCAAATGTCAAATTCAAAGTTCCACTAAAATCATAAAGATACTAGCGGACCTATGATTCTGACATTCGTAAGCGGGTTCTGCAAAATTGCGATACGAATGTCAGAATCGGACCGCTAACGTGTATTGATTGGAGTAAGATACTGGCACGGCTGTTTGTTTTCATCGGCGGTTTGTTGGTACTGGTGCTGACGGCGGCACTGGTCGTGCCTTATTTCGTCGACTGGGCAGGCTACCGGTCCTCCTTTGAACGCGAGGCCTCGGCATTGCTTGGGCGCCCTGTCACTGTCGCAGGCAGTGCCAGTGCGCGGCTGTTGCCGTTCCCGTCCGTGACGTTTTCCGATGTGAAGGTCGGTGATCCAGGCATTGAGCCGGTCATGACGATCGACAAGTTTTCCATGGATGCGGAGCTCGCGCCGTTCATACGTGGTCAGATACTGATCTTCGACATGCGGATCGAGAAGCCGACCGTGTCAGTTGCGATAGACAAGGATGGCGTCGTCGATTGGGCAATCCGTCCGCATGTACCCTTCCGGACGGCGAAGGTAAGGCTCGAGGACATGCGCATTACCGATGGCTCTGTCGTCATTCGGGATGCATCAACCGCGACGACCCGCACGATAACGGATCTGGATGCGACGTTATCAGCCGCAGACCTTTCCGGGCCCTGGAAATTCGATGGAACATTGCTGTTCAACGGCGAGAAAACGGCAATATCCGCTTCCACCGGTGAAGTGAAACCGGATGGCACGTTGAAATTGCGGACGCGAATTACTCCAGACGGAATTCCAGGAGCGCTTGAAACTGACGGCGATGTGACCCTGAGCGGCGGAGCACTGAAATATGCCGGCAGCATAGCCATCCGTTCGGCCGATGAACTCCCTGCCGGCGCCGGATCCAAGTCAGTCGAACAGGTGGAGAAGCCGCTGCTCTCAAGTCTCCGCGTGACCGGACGTTTTGAGGCGGATCATGGAAAAATCTCCATTCCTGAATTTCGCATGGAGCAGGGTGCACCCGACGACCCCTATGTCGTCAATGGCAACGCGTTGTTCGACTATGGCAGCGACTCGCGTTTTGAGATCAAGGCAGATGGCCAGCAAGTCACGTTCGATAATGGCAAGGAAGAAGCCAACGGCACCAAGTCGAGGCATATAACAGCTGCAGCGCGACTTGGCGTCTTCCGGCGCCTGATGGATCAACTGCCGATACCGACGATTCCGGGGACGATCGACCTCAAGCTTCCGGCGATCGTTGCCGGCGACACGACGATCCGCTCCGTGACGATCGATGCTGCGCCTTCGGAAAACGGGTGGACGATCAATCAGCTCAAGGCGGAATTGCCTGGCCGGACGCAGTTCGAGGCCAATGGTGTATTGCAGGTTGGAACGGACTTCGGTTTTGATGGAAGGCTGCTTGTTGCCTCACGTCAGCCTTCCGGTCTGGCAGCTTGGCTCACGGATTCGGTCGATGAGGCAATCCGGCGGCTGCCGGGGGCAGGCTTCTCCGGGGATGTCAGCCTGCGCGACGATTTGCAGAAGGTCGACAATCTGGAATTGGCGTTGGGCGGCGCATCACTGAAGGGTTCGCTGGTAAGAAGTGCCAAGGGTGAATCTTTGCCACTGACGCAACTGACACTTGAGGGCGGGGCGCTTGATGCCGATGCACTCGAGGCCTTTGCCGCAATCTTTGGCAATCATGCCAATCCAACGGCCGGCGGTTCACCGCAATTGCAGGGGCAGGACCTCGACGTGCATTTGAAGGCCGGGCCCGTCACCCATGATGGATTGGTCGCCGAAACGCTGGATACGGCTTTCCGCCTGCGCGATGGCGTTTTCGATATTGACCGGCTGACAATCGGCAATGTGGCGGGCGCGACCATAACTGCGACCGGAAAACTCGATCCGTTCAAGGCCGACCCCACCTGTTCCATGGACTCCACGATCCTGGCGGACGATCTAGCCCCGTTTATCTCGGCTCTTGCTACGCGGATCCCGGATTTTCCGTTTATCAAGGCTCTGAACGAACATGCCGCCAAATTTCCCGGATTGTTCCAGGAAACGCAGCTCACCATCCTTGCCAACACTTTGCGCGCGACGGCCGGAACCGATGAATTTTCGCTGAGCGCAGCCGGCAAGACTGGCGGGATGGATATAACGCTGTCGGGCACAACCACGAAAAACGCGGACAAGTTGCGTACGCTCGAACTGACCATGAATGCGCAGAGCGGGCAAGCTGAAACACTGATGGCGTTGATCGGTCTTCCATCCTTGCCGCTTGGCCTCGCCGGAGAACTGGAGGTCGATCTTGCACTGAAAGGCAATGAGAAAGAGGGGCTGCAGACGCAACTCTCCCTGAAGGCACCGGACGGACAGGCGCTCGTCGACGGGAGCTTCCGTGATGCGGGTGATGGCTTGACCGGCGAGGGGCGGGCTTCCATCAAGTCCGGCGATCTAGAAGGCTACCTCGCAACTGCCGGCTATTCTCTGCCCGGATTTGGCAATGGCATGCCTGCCGATTTAGCCAGCAGTTTTCAACTTGCGAAAGGCAGGCTCACACTTCCTGATTTGAGCGGGCAGTTGAGCGGCACCAAGGTGAGCGGGCGGCTGGGACTGGCAATCGAGAACGACGTGCCGGCCGTTCAGGGTGACGTGAAGCTTGCCAGACTAGATCTTCCGTCCGTTGTCCAATTTGTGCTTGGCGCAGATGTGCTGGATGGCGATGGCCGGACGCCATGGCCCAAACAGGATTTTGCGTCGGCACCGCTTTTTCCAGTGAGCTTCAATGTGAAAGTGACCGCTGACGAGGCCGATGCTGGCATGTTCGGCCTTATCAGCAAGTTTCAGACCAATGCCGTTTTGAAAGACGGCGCGCTGCGCCTGGACGAGGCAAAGGGTGATCTGCTCGGCGGTCGTTTCGATGGTATGTTCGAACTGCGCAACACCAGCGGCACGGGCCTTGCTACCGGCCAGTTCACCCTGGAACAAACGGCTTTGGATGCTCTTTACAAACCAGCAGCAGGCGAGCCGCCTCTTAAGGGAAAGGCGAAAATTACCGCGTCCGTCAACGCGACCGGCACCTCGGTTGCGGAGATGATGGAATCGGTTGCAGGTTCGGGGGTGGTATCCGCCAGCGATCTTACGATCAATGCGATCAACCCATCGGCCCTGAAACCGATCTTGGCCAACGCTGATGCAATGGAAGGTCCGGTGACGCCCGCGTTGTTGAACGGGGCAATCGGAAAATATCTGCATGCGGGCACGTTTAAAGCGGGTGCTGCAGATTTCGCCTTTACGATTGCTGGCGGCATGGCACGGACCTCGACATTTCAACTCGGGAGCGATGGTGCAACACTGGCTGCCGACCTTAGAATGAATTTTCCGAATATGACGGTTGCCTCGCAGGGGCGCATCGCCTTCGATCCTGGCACGGCAGTGGCGGCAGGAGCAGATCCTGTAATCGAATTCACCCTGAATGGTCCGTGGGATAGTCCAAAACTGGCTTTGGATCGTCAGCAGCTTGAACAATTCTTGACCCAGCGGGCGCTGGAACGGGAGCAACAACGGGTCGAAACATTGCAGGCGGCACTCGTTGAGAAGCAGCGTTTGCGCCGCGAGACGCAACTCTATCGGGCCCGCGCAGATGAACGCGTTCGCTTGGCCGAGGAGGCCAGGCTCAGGGCCGAGCAAGAAGCACGCGAAGCGGCGGAGCGCGCCGAAGCGGAAAAACGCGCAGCCGAAGAGCGCGCCGCAGCCGAGAAGAAGGCAGCCGAAGAGGCTGCAGCAAAGGCGCTCGAACAAACGCAACCAGCGACACCGCAGCCAGACCAGGGCGGAACAGCAGCGCCGTCACCAGGGGCAGGGACCATTAACAAGCAATCCGTCGACGACTTCCTGAAAACGCTTGAGCCCAAGTCCCTGGAGCCGAAGATTCAGTAACGCTGGTAGTAGTGACTGCATCCACGTCGCTATTGCTGGTTGTATGCGTCCTTGATCTTCTGGATATCGATTTTATACATTTTCATCATCGCTGCCATGACACGGTCGGCTTTCGCTTGGTCCTTGTCCCGCAGCATTTCGGGAAGGATGGAAGGAACGATTTGCCATGACAGGCCAAATTTGTCCTTAACCCAACTGCAGGGGCGAACTTCCCCGCCATCGGCTGTCAGTTTTTCGGTCAGGCTATCCACTTCTTCCTGCGTAGTGCAGTCAACGGAGAGCGAAATACCCTCGGTAAATTTGAATTCCGGCCCACCATTCAAGGCGATATATTCTTGGCCTGCAAGCTGGAACGTGGCGACGAGCAGCGAGCCTTCCTTGGCACCCCCCTCTTTCCCCCAGTTCATCTTATTAAGAATTTTGCTGTCCTCGAAAATGGACATGTAAAAATCCATCGCCTCTTCGGCGTTTCCATCGAACCATAGGCAGGGGGTGATCTTTTGTTTGGCAGGCATCGTTTTTCCTTTCATAGCGGATTTCACTATCTGTAAGACGAATGAGCGCTTGCCGTTCCGACACAGCATGGGAATTTTTCTGCGTTAGGATGCTACCCTAATGTCCAAGCCGCCGATTCATGAATCAAAATCAGGGCCTAGGAGCGATTGCTGGTGTTGTTTCTTACCCAATCCAGGGCATAGATCCGCAGCGTTGACGAGAGGTTGGCATTGCGGTCGCGGTTTTCATCGATTTCGGCAATAAGACTTGCCAGCGGAATATCGCGACTCTCCGCAATAGACGCAATGATGTCGTAGAAGGCATCTTCGAGCGAGAAACTGGTGCGATGTCCGTGAATTGTAACCGATCTCTTGCGAACGAGGCTCACTTGTCATCCGTATCGGATTCTGTGGGGGTATCGTTTCGCTCGAGGCGATTATCGTCAAGAAAGCGCGCCGCCTTGCGGCTGGCATTGCGTTCAAACTGCTTTTCGGCCTTGGTGCGACCGAAGAGAATGCGGTTTTCTTCTGCGGTCTTGTTTTTGACGTCTTTCGCCTTCCGCTTCTTGGCCAGTCGAAGATTGATGATTTCGGCCATCGCGGGGCTATTTCTTCTTACGGAAGGAATCCAGCGACACGACAGAAGCCGATGATTTTTCGCCACTTTCATCCGATGCGGCGTCAGGTTTCTCACCGGGTTTCACGGGCTTCTTGGCGGCTTTGACAGGTGGCTTCGGCTTGGCGCTCGGTGTCGCCACCTTCGGCTTGTCTATCGACTGGGGCGGCGCAATGCTCGTGATTCCCTGATCGTTGTCGCCAACAGTCTCTTCCACCTCTACGTCGAACTCGAGTTCGAAATTCACTGAGGGGTCGTAGAAACCGCGAATCGCAGAGAAGGGAACAACCAGACGTTCCGGCACGTCGCCAAAGGATAGCCCAACCTCGAACAAAGTATCCGTGACCTGAAGATCCCAGAACTGATGCTGGAGGACGATGGTCATCTGTTCCGGATATTTTTCATGCAAGCGGGTCGAGATACGAACGCCGGGTGCACCTGTAAGGAAGGTGACGAAGAAATGATGATTGCCCGGAAGACCTGCCTTGGCGACTTCGCCAAGCACTTTACGAATCACGCCGCGTAGCGCTTCCTGAGCAAGTATATCGTAGCGGATCATATCTTGTGGCATGCATTCTTATCCCATGGATTCACCCCTCCCTGTCAAGCGGAGATGGCAACCGTAATTCGATCATTATGGCGCATGGCTAACGGAATTGCGACCGCTTGTCAGCCGCATGTTTAAATTAAGTTTTGTCCACGCCTCCAGGAAGGTCCGAAGGGGCGATCCGATATTTTTTTAAGGCAATTCTGACGTTGGTTCGCGGGTCCAATCTGCGTCCGGCGATTCGATACCCAAAGCTAGCTGACAACGGCAAGTGATGGCGGTTGCGCGATATTCTTGCCTGCTGGCTTTCCGTAGGCACGCAGGAATGTTTGAACTGCATTGCGCGCTGCGCTCTCCAGTTCCTCATCGGTTGGCGTTCCGCCAAAAAGACTGATCATCTGCAAGTCAGCATTGACGAGCGCCAGAAACTGGCGGGCAGCGAGATCGAAATCGTCAATTTGCAGAACGCCCTTGTGGCACAGCCGTGAAAAGAGTGCGCCCAGAGCCGAGCTGATCTTGCCCGGACCATGTTGACGCCATGCTTCAAAGAGATGCGGATAGCGTTCGCCTTCCGATTGCACGAGCCTGCGCAGAAATTTTCCGTCCTGGTTGCAGAGGCAATTTTTGCTCAAGCGCACGGCGAATGCAGTCAAATCATCTTCAATGTTATCGGATTTGTCCGGAAACGTCGCCAATATCGTGTAAAGCATGGCATTGGCGCGATCCATGACGTCTTCGACAACGGCGGTGAAGAGCGTTTCCTTTTCACGATAATGATTGTAGATAGTCTGGCGCGAAACGCAGGCCGCTACGGCTATCTCATCTATACTCGCCCCAGAAAATCCCTCACGGCAAAACACGTGCGCAGCGGCATCGAGTATCGAAAGGCGTTTTGCACATTGGCCACGTTGAGTATGGCCCGTGGCCTTGAGTGCTGGTTCATAGCGATTTTTCATAGACCCAAGATAATGCGTGTTGACGTTTTAGACAATGGTGTCTAAATTGACATACTGTGTCCAAAAATATTGACACGCCTTTTTGAGTGAGAGCACAGTCCTCCCAAGCCCGTGCGCTCCACCTGATGACCCCGATATCAACCTCTCCTGAGAGCAATGTGGCGCTGAGGCAATCAGCCTTCGTGCTACAGTTTTCCTGAAAGATCTTCATCATGACGAGCTCCTTCTTTCGTACTGCCCTCATCCTGGGTCTCCTGACTGCGATCGGGCCTTTCGCGATCGACATGTATCTTCCGGCAATGCCTTCCATTGGCAAGGAATTGAGCGCGGAGAACCACGTCGTGCAGTTGAGCCTGTTGGCCTTCTTTATTTCATTCGCCATCTTCCAGCTGGTCTATGGACCTTTGTCCGATATGTGGGGCCGCAAGGCGCCGCTCTATATCGGCATTGGCCTGTTCGCGCTGGCTAGCATCGGTTGTGCACTGGCAAGTGATATCGAGACCCTGATCGCTTTCCGCTTTCTCCAAGGGATCGGCGGCGCGGCAGGCATGGTCATTCCACGCGCCATTGTTCGTGACATGCATACTGGCGTGCAGGCGGCACGGCTGATGTCGCTGTTGATGCTGGTCTTCAGCATCTCGCCCATTCTTGCTCCGCTCACGGGCAGCGCGGTTATCGAGTTCTATGGCTGGCGCGGTGTGTTCTGGGCGGTGATGATTGCTGCCTTTATCGGGTTGATCCTTTTGTCGACGCAGCTGAAGGAAACCCGTCCGCAGGAGGCCCGCGCGGAAAGTGGTCTTGCAAGCGCCATGGCAGCCTATCGCCTGCTGCTTGGTGACCGCAACTTTCTGACGCTCACTTTTATCGGCGGTCTCGGTATTTCGAGCTTTCTGGTTTATCTGGCGAACTCGCCGTTCGTGCTGATCGATCATTATGGCCTGACGCCGACCCAATACAGCATGGCCTTCTCGATCAATGCGGTTTCGTTCTTCACGGTGTCGCAGTTGACCGGCTGGCTCGGTGACAGGTTTGGCCTCATCAGGGTCATGCGTCTGGCCGTGACAGCTTTCTCGATCACAATGGCGGCGATGGTTGTCGTCATGGGGCTGGGCTTCGACCAGTTGCCGGTGATGGCGGTATTCCTGTTCGTTGGCTACGGCTTCCTCGGGCTTGTCATCCCCACATCAGCAGTGCTTGCGCTTGAAGATCATGGTGAAATTGCCGGTACTGCTTCCGCGTTGATGGGCACATTGCACTTTGTGACCTCAGCCATCGCCATGGTGATTGCCAGCCTGTTCTTTGACGGTACGGCCTTGCCCATGGCAGCTGGCATTGCTCTTTGTGCAGTAGGTGCCTTCATACTCACACAGGCAACGATCGGCCGCCGGCGCGTTGTCGAGGCAGAGGCTGCTGCCGAGTAAAATTCTGATCCTCCGTCAGATGCCAAGAGAAAGGGCCCGGGACGTCGTTCCGGGCCCTTTAATTTGAAGCGCCGCCGCCGCAGATCGGTTGGTGCATGAATTCGGCAAGCACAGTCCGCTCGCTGGCTTGCGCGCGGGCGACATAATGCGAGACATGCTCAACTATTAGAACTGAACCTGCGACCAGAGCGATGGCAGCGGCACCAAAGGAAGTCCGCGCGCCCGGCAGCATGGCGAACAGGGTCCTCGATCCTGTTCGCCATGCCGTGATGACGGCGAGGAGCAAGGCTCCAATCGCACAGCACATCACTCCGCCGCGTGTGCGCCACAGGCGCAGCCGGATGAATGATACCGGCCGTTGTTGGCGACAGTGCCGCCCTTGCCATACATCGTCCATGGGCGGGCCCAGTCCACGAGGTTATGGTGCGGCCCGGGTTCATTCCGGCCCTTCGGCATAACGTCGAGATAGCCGTAAATCCCGAGGAACTGCTCGCCACCGCGATTAAATGCTGAATAGGTATGGAATATCTGACCGTCCTCGTCCTTGTAAAAGACGCTATCGCCGGAAAGGTCTTCGAGGCCCGTATCCATGTGCTCGTAATTGTAGAAGGCGCTCTCTTCCGCCATTTCCTTCGGCGTAAAGGATACGTTGAAGTCATAGTTGAAGTCGCTGTGGAAGGATGAGACCCAGGGGAAACGCCAGCCCATGGCTTTGCGCAATGCCTCAATCTCGCCGATCGGTGCCCGGGCGACCGCCACATACGAGACATCGTGGTTTTCGAGATGAGCCAGCAGTCCCTCGATGTGGTCAACCTCGAGCGAGCATCCAACGCATTGCTGCTCCTGGCCAGGTCCCATCATGAAGTGCTTGATGAAGAGCTGGCTGCGGCCGTCGAACAACTCGGCAAGCGTCACCTTTCCGGACCGGCTGTCGAAGACGTATTCCTTGTCGATCTTGACCCAGGGCAGGGCCCGCCGTTGCGCACTCATTTCTTCCTGGGCCTTGGTGAAGGCCTTTTCCCTGGCCAGCAGCGCGGTCCGCGCCTTCAACCATTCGTCCCGTGATGCGATCTCATGTTGCATGGCTACCTCCTGTTGCGGCCGAAAAACTCGCAGCTCTACTCCTGCGCAAGCAACTCCTCGAGGCGATCAAAGGAACTGTTCCAGCCCTGCTCGTGGCAGCGGCAATCCTCGGGCGTATCAAAGATGCTCTGACGGAACGTCATCAGGGTCTTATCGTTCTGCCCCTCGAAGGTAATATCGATCAAGGTTTCCAGACCGGCGGTACCGTTCTCCTGATCCCAGGCGAAGGTGAAGGCAAGGTGCCTGCCAGGCACGATCTTCTGGTAGACGCCGCCATGCCAAAGCTTTTCGCCATTGGCAGCGGAGTTCTAAGCAGGCGCGCCATTTGCCGCCAACCCTCAGGTCCGCTTCCACATAGCTCGCCGGATAGTCGCGCGGTCCGAGCCATTGCAGCATGCGCTTTGGATCGGAAAATGCATCAAACACGAGCGCTGGCGGCGCGTTGAACAGACGCTTGATGGTCAGGACGCGGCCGGCGGTTTCATTTGTCACGTGAGCTGCCTCGGACATCTTTCTCTCCATTGGTTTGCACTTCCTGCAAATATTCCTCAAGGCGATCGAAGCTTTCTTCCCAGAAGCGCCGGTAACGCTCGAGCCAATCTGTTGCTTCCTTCAGCGGCGCCGCTTCGAGACTGCATGGTCTGAACTGGGCCTCTCTGCCGCGAATGATGAGGCCCGCACGCTCCAGCACCTTGAGGTGCTTGGTTACGGCAGGGCCGGACATCTGGAAGGGTTCAGCCAGTTCTGAAACTGAAGTTGTGCCGAGCGCCAGCCGCGCCAGGATTGCCCTGCGTGTCGGGTCGGCCAGGGCGGAGAAGATATGGTCTAATCGATCGGGTGTCATTTTTGGCATTGAACCATTCGGTTATTTAACTGATTGGTTTGATACGCCACATCAATAGTCGCGTCAAGCAATGATTTTGATTGGGAGCAGCCAATCTCAACGGATGGCGGGTCTGAAAACAGAAAAGGAAGGGGAAAGTGGAGGCTTCTGTTGCCAGGTGCCTCCGAACCCCGCCTAGAAGTGCGAACCCCTAGGACTTGATTTGAAGCTATCGCACCGCATTAAGCGGCGAGACGTGCTTCCGCATAGTTGTCGTTTGCAACTACTGAGTTAGCCCGATAACGGTGGTACAATGCCGGGCAAAAGAGCGATCTTTACACCCTTGTCGATCCTGTTTCGCCCCCGCCACAAGGCAGCTGTATCCGCTGCATTGTGGTGGAGGCGCCGGGTACTGCCCCCGGGTCCAATGGGCTTATTGCATCGTCCGTTTATCACCATAGCTGGCCGAAGCCAGCAGGACTTATATAGGGCCTGTTTTGTTGAATTGAAAGAGTGGATTGACTTGCAGCGGATGCTGGGGAATGTTTCGAGGTGTCTAATGAGTCATCGCCTCATGCATCTGCCAAGTTTGTGCGGTGTCTTAATTGTCAGGGAGGTTGCAATGCCGGGCATTGCACCTAGCAATCAGGGGATTTTTCATGAGTGACTATCTAACAGATGTACGTCATTACGATGCAGCTGCCGATGAGGCGACAGTTGCGAAAATCGTCAAACATCTCGGAATTGCCCTGCGGAACAGGGATTCATCGCTGGTTTCGTGCACCGATCCGGACGAATTGAAACGCGTTCGCACCAACTGGGTCGAAAAGAAGCTCGGCATCACCGATGTCGCCAAGGCAGATGCCGCCATTGAGTCCGTTTGCTCGGCCATGAAGGCGGACAACACCAAGAGCCGCGTTACTTTCTACTACCTGACGGCAAAGGCGCTCGGCGCTCTCGGCGGCCTCTGATCTTTCCTGCCTTTCAACGAATCATCCCCGGCCAACACCGGGGATTTTTATGTGCGGGACTTCGAACTGCCGCTGTGGATCATCCACAAGCCATAGTGCTTCGTTTGACTGAATCTGCTAAGAGAAGCCATGCGCACATATCTCGATCTCCTTCAACACGTGCTTGATACGGGCGCCGATCGCGGCGACCGGACGGGCACCGGCACACGTTCCGTTTTCGGCTATCAGATGCGTTTTGATCTGGCAGCGGGATTTCCCATGCTGACGACGAAAAAGCTGCATTTGAAATCCATTGTTCACGAGTTGCTATGGTTCCTCCAGGGCGACACAAACATCGCCTATCTGAAGGAAAACGGTGTTACCATCTGGGATGAGTGGGCTGATGAGAATGGTGACCTTGGACCGGTCTATGGCTATCAATGGCGGTCCTGGCCAGCTCCCGACGGCAGGCATATCGATCAGATTGCCGGCGTGGTGGATGCGATACGCAATAACCCATATTCGAGACGTTTGATCGTTTCGGCGTGGAATCCGGCACTCGTCGACGAAATGGCACTGCCTCCCTGCCATTGCCTGTTCCAGTTCTACGTTGCCGATGGAAAACTATCCTGCCAGCTCTACCAGCGGTCGGCGGATATCTTCCTTGGAGTGCCTTTCAACATTGCGTCCTATGCCCTGCTGACAATGATGGTGGCACAGGTGACAGGGCTGCAGCCTGGCGACTTCGTGCACACCCTCGGTGATGCGCATCTTTATGCGAACCATTTCGAACAGGCGCGGTTGCAGTTGACAAGACGACCCGGTCCTCTGCCGCAATTGCAGATCAATTCGGACGTGACTGATCTGTTCGCCTTCAAATATGACGATTTCCATCTGAAAGACTATGTCGCCGAGCCGAGCATCAGGGCGCCGATCGCGGTATGACGCTGTCCCGTGATTATCTTCAAAAAATAGCTCAGGTTAAGCTTGAGGACGCGAACATTCTGTTTGACCACGAGAGATATAGCAATTCGTTCTATTTATTTGGATATGCTGCAGAAATAGCAATTAAGGCGCGCATCGCTCGAGTTTTTTCATCTGAAACAATTCCGGACAAAAAATTTGTCAATGAGATATATAGTCATGATCTTGACAAGCTCATTCGTCTTGCTGGTTTGGATGTTCTGCTGAAGGAGGAAAGAGATCAACTACCTGCATTCCAGGCTTATTGGTCAACCGTTTCTGATTGGTCGGAAGAGACCAGGTACGATATTATTGATGTGTTTCGCGCTACTGCCATGCGAAACGCGATGATGGACGGGACACACGGAGTTTTTCGATGGCTGCAACATCGTTGGTAAGGACGGATGTCGATGCCGGACTAAATCTGATCAAGAATTCTTGATCAGGGAGGGTTCGGGGTGGTGGCAGCGCTTTGGCTTTTCCTTACGGACGCTGAAAAATGGAAACTCGTCGTTGCGTACGCCGGTAGCAATAAAGAACTGGAAAAAAAGTATCTGGAAGCGGCGACCTTGATCTCGAAATGGCGCAAAGAACATCCTGCGGACGCCGTACTTGACTTGTCCAATGCTCGTATAACCGGTTCGGACGATCCTCTCATTAAAGGTCTCAAACGTGTCGTGCGCGTCGATGGTACAAGCGAGGTTCGCTTTTCGAACAATCTGATTGATGGTATCTATGTCGAGGATGCCCTTATCCATAGATTGGCATCCTAGTTCACATGATCAGTTTTGTTGTTGCGATTGCCGAAAATGGCGTGATCGGGCGTGAGAATGGTTTGCCATGGCGCTTGTCCTCGGACCTCAAACGTTTCAAGGCCACGACCATGGGTAAGCCCATTATCATGGGGCGGAAGACTTGGGATTCGCTTGGACGGCCATTGCCCGGTCGCACGAACATCGTCATTACGCGCGATCCGGCCTTTGCCGTTGATGGCGTCATTGCGGTCCGGTCCGTTGATGAAGCGCTGGTTGTCGCAGGCAGCCATGCCAGCGCGGACAAAGTCAATGAGATCTGCATCATCGGTGGCGGCGAGATTTTTCGTCAGACCCTGAACAGGGTAGACCGGCTCTATGTGACGTGGGTGTTGGCCGACGTCGACGGCGATGTCCATTTCCCTCCCATCGATCCAAAAACCTGGGAAGAAATCTCCAGCGAAGATTTCCCGGCAGGTGAAAAGGACAATTATGCTACACGCTTCGTCGTATATGAGCGGCGCTGACAAATTCCGGGTGATGCAAGCGATATGAAAATATCGTGATAAACGGGCTTAATCGTTTGTCTTTTTACCAAATCCGCTTGAAAAGCTCTGCCACGCGTTGAAAGCGTGCCCCGCCATCCCTATAAACGGGACATCGGCTTAGCGGGAGGTTGCCACTGGGGTGGAGCTTCTCGTTCAAAATATGAGGTAGGAATGCCCTGGAGTAATCAGAACGGCGGCGGCGGCCCATGGGGCGGCGGCGGTAACAATAGTGGCGGCGGTGGCCCTTGGGGTCAAAAGCCGCAAGGGGGCGGCGGTGGTAATCCCCCCGACCTCGAAGATATTCTCCGCCGCGGTCAGGATCGTTTGCGCCAGGCGCTTCCGGGCGGTTCCGGCGGCAGTCCGGCAATCTGGGGCCTGGTCGGTCTGGCACTGGTTGCATTCTGGCTTTTCCAGTCGATTTACACTGTCCAGCCCGATGAACGCGCCGTCGAGCTGCGTTTCGGCAAACCCAAGCCGGACATTTCGGAACCTGGCCTGCATTTCCACTTCTGGCCGATTGAATCCTATGAAAAGGTGGAGATCGTTGAGAAGCAGAAGAACATTGGTGGGCAGGGTACCCGCGGTGCCAAGGAAGGCCTGATGCTTTCCGGCGACCAGAACATCGTCGATGTGCAGTTCTCCGTGCTCTACCGGGTCTCTGATCCAGTTGCCTATCTCTTCCATGTCGAAAACCCGGAAAACCTCGTACAGCAGGTTTCCGAGAGCGCTATGCGCGAGATCGTTGGCCGCAGCCCGGCGCAGGACATCTTCCGTGATAACCGCGCCGGCATTGCCAATGACGTGCGTGGCATCATCCAGAAAACCCTTGATGATTATGGCGCGGGCGTTGCGATCAATGCCCTGTCGATCGAAGATGCCGCGCCGCCGCGCGAAGTGGCCGACGCCTTCGATGAAGTGCAGCGTGCCGAGCAGGACGAAGACCGTTTCGTTGAGGAATCGAACCAATATTCCAACCAGAAGCTTGGTCAGGCCCGTGGTGAAGGCGCGCAGATCCGTGAAGACGCGGCCGCCTACAAGAACCGGATCGTGCAGGAAGCCGCCGGTGAGGCACAGCGCTTCACGTCCGTCTATGACGAGTACATCAAGGCGCCAGAAGTAACGCGCAAACGGCTTTTTCTCGAAACCATGGAGCGTGTTCTGAAGGACTCTAACAAGGTGATTGTCGACCAGAGCGGTCAGGGCGTCGTGCCTTACCTGCCATTGCAGGAACTCACGAGGCCGCGCCCGGCGACCGTCGAAGGGACAAAGCAATGAACCAGAACCGTTTTCCTCTCTATGCGGGCCTGATCGCGTTCATCGCCTTACTGGCCTATTCGTCCATCTTTGTCGTCAGGGCCGGTCAACAGGCCATCGTCCTGCGCTTTGGTCAGATCGTCGATGTGAAAGCCGATCCCGGCATCTATTTCAAACTGCCTTTCGGTTTTCTCGAGGCTGATAATGTGCAGATGATCGAAGATCGTCTTCTGAGTTTCGAACTGGACAACATCCGTGTTCAGGTTTCGGGCGGCAAGTTCTACGAGGTCGATGCCTTTCTGGTCTATCAGATCACCGACCCGCGGAAATTCCGTCAAACTGTTTCCGGTGACGTGACGCTTGCAGAAGCTCGTTTGCGTACCCGCCTCGATGCTTCGTTGCGCGGCGTCTACGGTCTGCGTGGCTTTGAGGCTGCCCTGTCGGACGAGCGTGCCGGCATGATGAACGAAGTGCGCGAACAGCTTCGTCCTGACGCCGAAATCTCTCGGACTGCAGATCACCGACGTGCGCATTCGCCGGACGGACCTGACGCAGGAGGTGTCGCAACAGACGTTCGACCGCATGAAGGCAGAACGTCTTGCCGAGGCAGAACGCTTGCGCGCCCGTGGCCGTGAAGCGGCACAGCGCATCAAGGCAATTGCCGATCGTCAGGTTGTCGAGATTATCGCGGAAGCCCGCAAGGAATCGGAAATCGCGCGAGGCCAGGGCGAGGGCGAGCGCAGCCGCATCTTTGCCGAAGTGTTCTCGAAAGATCCGGACTTCTTTGCCTTCTACCGGTCGATGACGGCCTATGGCACGGCGTTGGACAACACCGGAACAACGATGGTGCTGTCGCCCAATTCCGAGTTCTTCCGTTATTTCCAGGACTCGAACGGTGCCTTGCCGCCGGTCAGCGGTGCAACGCCACCAGCTCCGCCGGCACCAGCACCCGCCCCTCAATAGGGCGGGCCTGGTGATGGTTGATTTTATGGATGCCGTAGGGCTGTTCCTCGTTTTCGAGGGGCTGCTCTACGGCTGTTTTCCGTTGATTGCAAAACGATTGGCCCGCGATGTCAGTGAACAGCCGGATGGATTCCTGCGTATTGCGGGTGTCGCTTCCGTTGCTGTAGGCGTTGCAGTCGTGTGGCTTGCGCGCGGATAAAGGCGAAATCGTTCTCGCCTTTCATCAAACCTTCGTGTCGGTGGTCATATTTTTGTCTACTCTCGCCGTTCTGTTGTATTATCCGCGCTTACCAAAAAAGGCCTGAACGTATGGTTTTCAATGCTGGTCGCCCCGTTCTCCGTTCCGCAACAGCGGCAATCGCGCTGATTGCCTTTGCTGCTACAAGTGCCACACCCGCGTTCGTGACGGTCGCGCGGGCCCAGACGCAACCTGCCCCGGTGCCCAATAGTGAACAGCCGAGAGCGCAAGGGCCGGCATCGGTTGCCGATCTGGCCGATGGGCTTATCGACGCCGTCGTCAATATTTCCACATCCCAGACCGTGAAAGGTCAGGATGGGGATTCGGGGCCCATACCGATGCCGAAAGTTCCGGAAGGCTCACCCTTCCAGGAGTTCTTTGATGAATACTTCGGCAAGCAGAACCCTGGCCAGAACAATCCGTCTCACAAGGTCCAATCACTCGGATCTGGCTTCGTCGTGGATGCCGAGCAGGGCATCATAGTAACCAACAATCACGTCATAACCGATGCGGACGAGATTGAAGTCAATTTCAATGATGGCTCGAAACTGAAGGCCGAACTGGTCGGTAAGGACACCAAGACCGATATTGCGGTGCTCAAGGTGGATCCGAAGAAGCACAAATTGGTTGCCGTTAAATTCGGCGATTCGTCCAAGACCCGCATCGGCGATTGGGTCATGGCGATCGGTAATCCATTTGGCTTCGGCGGTACGGTGACCGTCGGTATTGTGTCGGCACGCAACCGCGATATCAATTCGGGTCCGTATGACAATTTCATTCAGACCGATGCTGCAATCAATCGCGGCAATTCGGGTGGTCCGCTGTTCGATATGTATGGCGAGGTCATCGGCATCAATACCGCGATCATTTCGCCGACCGGGGGTTCGATCGGTATCGGTTTTGCAATTCCGGCGGAACTCGCCTCCGGCGTCATCGCTCAGTTGCGCGAGTTCGGTGAAACACGTCGCGGCTGGCTTGGCATTCGCATTCAGCCCGTTACGGACGAGATTGCCGAGAGCCTCGGCATGCCGTCGAGCAAAGGCGCTCTGGTTGCCGGCATCATCGATGGAGGCCCGGTCGCCAACGGTTCGATCCTGGCGGGCGATGTCATCATTCGTTTCGATGGCAAGGCGGTAAATAACGTCAAGGACCTGCCGCGTGTCGTCGCGGAGAGCCCGGTGGGCAAAGAGGTCGATGTTGTCATTGTCCGCAAAGGCAAGGAGGAGACCGTGAAGGTCACCCTCGGCCGTCTGGAGGACAGCGAACAACAGGCGAAGAAGGATGATCAGACTGGTCAGGGCGAAGACGGTGCTGTTCAGAATGTCGACGTGCTCGGCATGACGCTCGATACGCTCAATGACGACAGCCGCAAATCATTCGGTATCTCGAAGGAGGTTCAGGGTGTTTTGATCACTGAAGTTCAGAACAACTCGATTGCCGCCAACAAACGCATTCAGGCCGGTGATGTGATCGTCGACATTGCGCAGGAGACGGTTTCGACACCAGAAGATGTTGCCGCCCGAATTGAGAAACTTCGCGACGAGGGCCGCAAGAATGCCCTACTCATGCTTGCGTCAAAGACCGGCGAACTGCGCTTCGTGACCCTGCAAATGGATTGATCCCGTCATAAGCAAAGTCCGAACAAGTTTCGCACAACAGTTTACGGATTTCGTACAGACTGCCGCAAATCTCGTACAGGAAATCGCAATTCTGAGACGAGTTTTACAACGTTCGCGCGAGAAATTGGTGTAGAGACGCGAAACCGGTCAGACAACGAAATCGGATTTCCGGTACCCCTGGATGTAAAGGAGAGCGGTCAGATCGCCATGATCGATCCGCACTTTGGCTTGGGCAGCAACGGACGGTTTGGCATGCAACGCCACTCCGGTACCGGCCAATTGCAGCATACCGAGGTCATTGGCGCCGTCGCCAACGGCAATTGCCTCCTGCGGTGAAAGGCTGAAACGTTCACAGATCGATGTAAGGGCTGCGACCTTTGCCTCGCGGCCGAGGATGGGCTCCTTCACCTCGCCGGTCAGGGTTATTCCATTGTCTATCAAGATGTTAGCGCTATTTTCATGAAATCCGATCATGTCGGCGATGCGCTGGGTGAAGACAGTGAACCCGCCTGATACAAGGGCGGTATAGGCGCCATGTTTCTTCATTGTCCGCACCAGTTCTGGCCCGCCAGGCGTCAACGTGATGCGGCTGGCAATCACCTTGTCGATGACCGAATAGGGCAGGCCCTTCAGAAGTGCCACCCGTTCGCGCAAGGCGGGTTCGAAGGCGATTTCACCATTCATCGCCCGCTCCGTGATGGCCGCGACTTTGTCGCGAAAGCCTGCCTCTTCGGCCAGTTCATCAATACATTCTTGCTGAATCATGGTTGAATCCATGTCGGCGATCAGTATTTTTTTTCGTCTAGAGTCCTGATTTTGCACCACAATATCGATCGGAGCGCCATCGATTGCGCGCTTCATTTCCGCATGGGCTTCTTCAGCATCCGTCCCGTCACGGAGGGCAATGTCACAGGCAATTCCGTCCGCCAGCCAATAAAGACCTGTTGCATTGACGGCAGCCGAGGCTTTAATCCCGAGAGAAGGTACCAAGCCTGATGTGGCGGGATTGGCGATGAGCGTGGCCATCAACGACATGGGCGATTTCCGATTGGACGGTTAGAGTGACAACAAGACAGGCAATCCTGATAGCCGGACCAACGGCCAGCGGCAAGTCGGCGCTTGCGCTTCGTTTGGCCGCCGAGACCGGCGGCGTCATCGTCAACACGGATTCCATGCAGGTTTATGATGTGTTAAATCTCTTGACGGCCCGCCCAGGCCCCGAAGACCTGAAAGCTGTTCCTCATCATCTCTACGGTCATGTTTCGCCCGCCATAGCCTATTCCACCGGCCGCTGGTACTCCGATGCCGAAAGCGTGCTGGCTAAACCAGAACTATGTGAAAAGACTGTGATTTTCGTTGGTGGCACAGGGCTGTACTTCCGTGCGCTCTTGGGTGGCTTGTCGGCCATGCCAGCTATTCCTGCAACTGTTCGCTCCTATTGGCGCAGACAGGATGCCGAGCAAGGGGCGGAAAGACTCCACGCCATTCTTGCAGAGAAAGACGCGATCGCCGCGTCAACGCTTCGCCCGACGGATAGCCAGAGAATAGTCCGGGCGCTGGAAGTTTTCGATGCTTCCGGTCGCTCGATCGTTGAATGGCAGCAGGAAACCGGCAAACCCCTGATCAACTCTGATGATGCGCGAAAGATTGTCATCGAGCCCAATCGGCAATGGTTGGGCGAACGGATCGCGTCGCGGTTCGAGATGATGATGAAGGGCGGTGCGATGGATGAAGTGAAAGCGTTGTTATCGCTCGGTCTTTCGGCCGATCTTCCGGCGATGCGTGCCATTGGTGTGCGGGAAATTGCAGAAGTACTCGCTGGCCAGCTGACGGCGGACGAAGCTGCAGAACTTGCGACAATTGCCACCAGACAATACGCCAAACGGCAAATGACCTGGTTTCGCAACCAACTCGGCGACGATTGGGAAAGATTGCCTTATCCGTGATTTGTCAGGTCTTGTCGTTGCGGAAAGTTCGGATGAGATCACTTGCCCGGAACCGTTCAGTGTTTTCTGGCTGGGGCTTCAAAGGCTCTTGATTGCGAACGGTCGTGTCGACGCTACGCCATTGCGACCGCACCGACTCCTGGGACAAAGACGACAGGCGCTGGCTCGCAACCGGCGCGATGGCGATGCCTTCGAAAGTGTCGGCCGTATCCTCACTGGTGCTGGTTTCCGCTGCATTGAGTTGGCGCATCCGCATCAAAATCGTGTCGAGCGACAAATGAGAATCGCCGAGGCGCATTGATTCTTGCGTTTTCGCCATATGGGCGGCGGGAAGCTGATCGGCAGGTATCGTCTCGAACATCATGCGCATAGGTGTCGGAACCGCTTCACCGAAGGCGATGGCCTCGCGGTTGGCAATGGAAGACAAAAATCCGATCGTGCTCTGTGATGCTCCAGTAATGGCGCCGCGGATGATTTCCTGGTCCCGTTCGTTGCCAAGCCGCATCGCGAAGACGGTGCTGCATTGGGAAAGAATGGTTGGGTCCAGCTCACCCGGACGTTGTGTGACGACCGAGAGATAAACGCCGTATTTGCGGCCTTCCTTGGCGATGCGGGCGATGGCCTGCCTTGTCGGCCAGAAGCCTGCATTTGCGTCGGCAGGGATGTAGCGATGGGCTTCTTCGCAAACAACCAGTGTCTGCACGCGACCATCGCTGGATACGGCCAGGTCGAAAGCCATGCGGCAGAGTACTGATGCAACTGAATTGACCACTTCAGACGGCAGCCCGGCCAGCTGAAACACGCAAATGGGGCGATCGTTTTTTGGAATCCGGAAGATGTGCCCGATTGTCTGGCGCATTGTGTCAAGTGTCGTGGGCGCTGAAAACATGAAACGATAGCGTGGATCAGCAACCAGGGCCTGTAATCGCTGCTTGAGTGCTTTCATTGTCGGACGATCTGGTTTGCCATCCAACTGACCAATGCGATCTTCTATCAGTTTCATAAGTTCGGTAATTCGATAGGGCGCGGGTGTGTCTGCCGTCATTGACGAATAGTCGCGATCCTTTTTAAGAAGCGAGGCCGAGGCCGAGGCGTCGGCACTTGCAAACCGCTCCTTGGCGATCGGGATCAGGTCGCGCAATATATCGACCTCAGCAGGGATAACAGGTCTTCCGCGGAAGACGGCCTCGGCAAATTCTTCCAGCCTGAACAACCAATAGGGCAAGTCGAAAGTCGTATAGTCGATCGATATTGCATGCTCGGGAAACGCACTGGCAAATTCATTGTGCGGATCGAGGATCAGCACGCGTAGATCCGGCCGCTGCTTGATTATCTTGCGAAGGAGTAGTGACACCGCGCTCGATTTGCCGACGCCTGTGCTTCCTAATACCGCGAAGTGCCGTGAAATGAGGCTATCGATCGAGATCAGCGCAGGGATATCGGCATTTTGCGAGAGATGACCAACCGAGACGGTGTTTTTGAGGGTGGTCGTGTAGATTGTCGCCAAATCTGCTGCGCGGATGCGGTGAGCTATCGCGCCCATATACGGGTAGGTGGCGATGCCCGACGAAAATCGCAATGTGCCGTCGGCTAGCGTTTTAACCTGACCGACAAGTTCGACATGGATGTGGATGCTTTGGTCAACACCCTGTCCCCATTCAGCGATCGGGAGATCAACCTTGTAAACGAGGCCAACGACCCGGCTGGTGGCGACCTGGATGGATATCAGTTGCCCGACGACCCAATAATCGTCTGAAGCAAGCACTGATGGACCGGTCTTGGCGTGAATGATGGCCTTCTCGCCATTGCACTCGATGACATGCCCATCGGTTCGGTTTCGAACCAGTGGCCTTGGCTGTTCGGAGTGCACGGCTTCAGAGCTCATTGGTGACAATCAATCCGGGAAATAGGGGCATTCTATTGTTGAGAATTGATCCGGTACTCTATGCTCAAGGCATTGAGAATATATTAGCGCAGTTGCTTGCATTTGACGGTTGTTTGGATGCAGTCCGCGGATGACTACCAAGCAATTTCAATTCAACTGCATTTTGCCGTTGACGGATAGAATTTGCCAAATTATCGTCCGCGCCCATGAAAACAGTTCTTATCGTCGTGGGATCGCGCATGGGCAGGGTGTTGTAAGCACCCGGCGAAAGCTCCCATGCGCGAAACACAGGCTCCTTCGGGGGCCTTTTTTATTTTCAACATGTCAGCTAAACGAAAACCATCTGAAGTGCCGCGCGCCGCAGAATATACGGGAAGAGATCGATGACCGCAGAAAAACAGGATAGTGACAGCCACGCATCGCAACGCCGCGAAATGACCGGCGCCGAAATGGTGGTGCAGGCCCTCATTGATCAGGGTGTTACCGATATATTCGGTTATCCGGGCGGAGCTGTCCTTCCGATTTACGATGAACTCTTCCAGCAAGACAAGATCAATCACGTTTTGGTCCGCCACGAACAGGGCGCGGGTCATGCAGCCGAGGGCTACGCTCGTTCGACCGGCAAGGTCGGTGTCATGCTGGTCACGTCGGGCCCTGGCGCCACGAATGCGGTAACGCCGCTTCAGGATGCATTGATGGATTCCATCCCGCTCGTGTGCATCAGTGGGCAGGTCCCAACGAGTTTGATTGGCTCGGATGCGTTTCAGGAATGCGATACCGTCGGCATCACGCGCCCTTGCACTAAGCACAATTGGCTGGTGAAAGACGTCAACGATCTGGCACGTGTTCTGCACGAGGCTTTCCACGTTGCGAAAACCGGCCGGCCAGGTCCAGTTCTCGTCGACGTTCCCAAGGACGTTCAGTTTGCGACGGGCATGTACACGCCGCCAGAAACCGCCCCGCGCACAAGTTATCATCCAAAAGTCCAGGGCGATATCGAGGCGATCAAGCAAGCGGTTGCGCTGTTGGTATCGGCAAAGCGTCCAGTAATCTATTCTGGCGGTGGTGTCGTCAATTCTGGCAATGAAGCCAGCAAACTGCTGCGTGAACTGGTTGAGATCACCAATTTCCCGATCACGTCGACGTTGATGGGGCTGGGCGCCTATCCGGCATCTGGCAAGAACTGGCTCGGCATGCTCGGCATGCACGGAACCTATGAAGCCAATATGAGCATGCATGACTGTGACGTCATGTTGAATATCGGCGCGCGGTTCGATGACCGGATTACCGGCCGCATCAGTGGGTTCTCGCCAAACTCGAAGAAAATCCACATCGATATCGACCCGTCGTCGATCAACAAATCCGTTCGCGTCGATGTTCCAATCATCGGGGACGTAGCCAACGTACTCGAAGACATGGTCCGTCTGTTGCGGGCATCGTCAACCCAACCCGACAAAAAAGCCATTGGTGAATGGTGGTCGCAGATCGATAAATGGCGCGCACGCAAGTCCTTGTCCTATACGCGCAACAAGGACGTGATCATGCCGCAACACGCACTGGAGCGCCTCTATGCGCTCACGAAGGACCGCGATACTTACATCACCACCGAAGTCGGGCAGCACCAGATGTGGGCGGCGCAGTTCTACGGATTTGAGAAACCGAACCGCTGGATGACGTCGGGCGGGCTTGGCACAATGGGTTATGGCCTGCCGGCGGCATTGGGCGTGCAGATCGCGCACCCGAATTCGCTGGTCATCGACATCGCCGGCGATGCGTCCGTGCAGATGACCATGCAGGAGATGAGTGCCGCTGTTCAATACGACGCTCCGATCAAGATCTTCATCCTGAACAATCAATATATGGGCATGGTGCGCCAATGGCAGCAGCTGTTGCACGGCAATCGTCTATCGCATTCCTATACGGAGGCATTGCCTGACTTCGTCAAGCTGGCAGAAGCCTATGGTGGTCATGGCATCCGCTGCGAGAAGCCGGGCGATCTTGATGATGCGATTCAGGAGATGATCGATGTCAAGAAGCCGGTCTTGTTCGATTGCCGCGTGGCAAATCTGGCAAATTGCTTCCCTATGATTCCGTCCGGCAAGGCCCATAATGAAATGCTCCTGCCCGATGAAGCGACCGACGAAGCTGTCGCCAACGCCATCGACGCCAAGGGCAGACAGCTCGTCTAAGTAACCGGAGAGGATAAATAGAATGAACGCTCAAAATCTGGCCTCCGGCTCGGCATATTTCATTGCCAAGGAAACGGAGCTACCGGTAACCACGGTCCTATCGGTTCTTGTCGACAACGAACCGGGCGTTCTTGCCCGCGTTATCGGCCTATTCTCTGGACGGGGCTACAACATTGAAAGCCTAACGGTTTCTGAGACCGAACATGAACAGCATCTGTCGCGTATCACCATTGTGACGCGAGGAACGCCGCACGTCCTCGACCAGATCCGCCATCAGCTGGAGCGCATCGTTCCGGTGCACCGCGTTGTCGATCTTTCCGTACGGGCAGATGAATTGGGGCACGATAAACCGATCCAACGCGAGCTTGCCTTGGTCAAGGTGGCGGGACTCGGCGAACATCGCAATGAAGCGCTGCGTCTGGCGGATGCGTTTCACGCCAAGGTAACAGATGCAACGACGGAGCACTTCATCTTCGAGATTACTGGCAAAGGATCGAAGATCGACCAGTTCATTGCAATCATGAAGCCATTGGGGCTGGTTGAAATCTGCCGAACCGGCGTTGCAGCAATGAATCGCGGCCCATTGGGCATGTGATCCGGTGCAAACTTTGGAAGATAGCTGAAATCAAGTCAGGGATAAGCAAATTGTCTCCCTGACAAGATTGATGTTGAGCCAAATGGGATCCGATCTTAGCGTTCGGCCATTCATCAGGTTGGTTAACAATGACGCCCGAGATTTTTCTGACACTGCTTGTATTTGCTTTTGTAACGTCGATTACCCCCGGGCCGAACAACTTCATGCTCCTGGCATCGGGCGTTAATTTCGGCTTCAAGCGTACTATTCCCCACATGTTCGGGATCGGGAGCGGTTTTTTCTCCTTGCTGCTTGGTGTCGGCTTGGGTCTCGGCGCGTTGATCCAGACGTTCCCGCTGCTATATACGATCCTTAAGGTTGCTGGTGGCGCCTATCTGGTTTACCTCGCCTATAAAATCGCCACCTCACGTTCGCTGGGTGAGGTCGATGGCAAAGCGCGGCCCATGACATTCCTGGAGGCTGCGGCATTTCAGTGGATCAATCCGAAGGCATGGGTGATGGCTGTGACGGCGATGGCCACCTACACCTCGCCTGACGCGTATTTTGCGACCGTGTTGATCGTCGGCATCGCCTTCGCGCTCGTCAACATTCCCTCGGTGTCGAGCTGGGCGGCCTTCGGGCAGATGATGCGTGGCTGGCTCGCCGATCCCGTGCGATTGAAATGGTTCAACATCACCATGGCGGTTCTGCTCGTTGCCAGCCTGTGGCCGATGCTGAAGTGATCTTGCGCCTGCGAGAAGAGGCGCATAAGATTTTCACATGCCACACAATCACGATGACCACCATCACGATAACGAGCTCGACCCAATGGCGGCGCGCGTCCGGGCGCTGGAGACCATTCTGACGCAAAAAGGTCTTGTTGATCCGCTGGCAATCGACGCGATTGTCGAAACCTATGAGACCAAGGTCGGGCCGCGCAATGGTGCCAAGGTTGTTGCCAAATCCTGGGTCGATCCCGAATATGCCGATTGGCTGAAGCGCGATGCGACGGCGGCGATTGCATCACTGAGCTACACCGGGCGGCAGGGCGAGCACATGCACGCGGTATTCAACACCCCCGATACGCACAATCTGGTCGTGTGCACACTTTGCTCCTGTTATCCGTGGTCAGTCCTTGGTCTACCCCCGGTCTGGTACAAATCACCGCCTTACCGCTCCAAGGCCGTCATCGATCCGCGAGGCGTACTCGCGGAGTTCGACCTTATCCTTCCGGCGAAGACCAGCATCCGGGTGTGGGATTCGACCGCTGAGCTGCGTTATCTTGTCGTGCCTATGCGACCAGCTGGGACCGAGGGTTTCACCGAGGAACAATTGGCTGAACTCGTCACGCGCGACTCCATGATCGGGACCGGCTCAGCGCTTGCGCCGGAGGCCATATGAACGGCCCTCAGGATCTCGGCGGGCAGATGGGGTTCGGCCCCGTTGCACCTGAAAAGGACGAGCCGCTCTTCCATGCGGCGTGGGAGAGGCGTGCGCTTG
The DNA here is from genome assembly GCA_963777425.1 of uncultured Alphaproteobacteria bacterium. GTDB lineage: Bacteria > Pseudomonadota > Alphaproteobacteria > Rhizobiales > Rhizobiaceae > Phyllobacterium. The sequence goes on from CAVZQS010000010.1 coordinate 561,860, forward strand.
GCCTGACCATTGCCGCCGGGGCCATGGGACATTGGAATATCGATGAAAGCCGCCATGCACGCGAAAGCCTGCATCCCGCGGACTATTACTCCTCCACCTACTATGAGATTTGGACCAAGGCGCTGGAGATCCTGCTGGAACGTCATGGGTTCACTACCGCGCAGGAACTGAAAGAGGGCAGATCACTCGGTGCCGGGACCGAGCCGAAGCGGGTCCTGAAGGCAGAGAATGTGGCTGCGGTTCTCGCCAAAGGCGGACCTTGCGATCGGTCAGTTACGGCAACCCCACGTTTCAAGGCGGGCGATCGGGTGCGCACGCATAATTTCAACCCGCAGACACACACGCGCTTGCCTCGCTATGCCCGAGGGAAGACTGGACGGATTGAAGCGATCCGCGAAGGGTTTGTTTTCCCTGACACGAATGCTCATGGCAAAGGTGAGAATCCGCAACATGTATACACGGTTGTCTTTTCTGCGACTGAAATCTGGGGTGACCAGGCAGATCCTACTTTGACGGTCAGCATCGATGCCTGGGAGAGCTATCTTGAGCCTGCGTGAGCTGATTACTCATTCGCGGGGTGTTCCAGCAAACGGCGATACGCCGGTGTTTGCCGAACCTTGGCAAGCAGAGGCCTTTGCTATGGTGGTCGCGCTGCATGATCGCGGGCTGTTCAGCTGGGACGAATGGGCGAATGCCCTTTCAAAGGAGCTGAAGCGTCCTGATGCCCTTGATGATGCCAGCGATTACTATCATGCCTGGCTTGCTGCGCTGGAGTCGATCATTGCGACGAAGAATATCGCAGGAAGAGGTGATATTGACGATCTTGCCGCCGCTTGGCAACGTGCTGCCCATGCGACGCCGCATGGCCAACCAATCAAACTTGAAAATGATCCGGACCGGTCCTGAGATGCAGATGTCATTGAGAGCGCGCCGGCTGGCGTTGTGCGTTTTGATTTCCGGGCCGGTGCTCATTGGCAATCATGCTGTGGCGCAAGATGCTTCCTGGCCGGCAACGACGGAAGAGGAGTTGCGCAAGGTGATCACCGGCGCAACGCTGACCGGAGAAGTCAAAGCGGAACCTCCGTTCAACTTCAGCGAATTCCTGGGTCCGGATGGTAAGTCTCGCGGCAAGATGATCGAATGCTGCAGGCCGGAACAGATCCTGACAAAGGGCATGTCCTATGCGGGTGATTGGACGCTGGAGAAGGACAACCTCTGCCTGACCTATGAAGGCGAAGAGGAGAAGATTTGCTGGCGGCTGCAGGTCAAAGGAGATCGCTTCCGCATGGTCGACAATAAATTCGGCCGTATTGGCGAGGGACAGATACGTCCCGGAAACCCCGATAACCTATAGTATTAGGTACGGTCGCCCCATTTTCCTTGCCCTTGGTCGCCGAATCCTTCACTCAGGGTCATGCAATTATCACCGCAACAGGATGAAGCGCTTCGGGACGTCTCAAAATGGCTCAAGGACGGGCGTAGCCCGATTTTCCGGCTTTTCGGCTATGCTGGAACTGGCAAGACGACCCTTGCGCGTTATTTCGCGGAGCACATCGAAGGGGACGTCCAATTCGCCGCATTTACAGGCAAGGCGGCGCAGGTGCTTCGTTCCAAAGGTGCCACCAATGCCCGTACGCTGCACTCGTTGATTTATCGGCCACGCGGCGAAGAAACGGTCGAGGATGAAACCACCGGCAAAACCAGCATAGCGCCAACATTCTCGCTGAACCGGCAGAGCCCGGTGGCAAAGGCCAAGCTCATCGTTGTGGACGAATGCTCGATGGTCGACGAGCAGTTGGGGCGCGACCTCATGAGCTTCGGTACGCCTATTCTTGTGTTGGGCGACCCCGGCCAGTTGCCACCGATCTCTGGTGGTGGCTTTTTCACCGATCACGAACCTGATTTCCTCTTGAGCGAAATTCATCGCCAGGCGCGCGACAACCCCATCATACGTCTGGCACTCGACGTTCGCGAAGGGCGGGAGTTCAGTTACGGGGATTTCGGCGCAGCGAAGGTCATTTCCAAAACCGACGTGACGCAGGAGCTGGTGCTCGGCGCCGACCAGGTATTGGTCGGTACGAACCGAACGCGGCGACGCTACAATCAGCGGCTGCGCGAACTAAAGGGTTTTTCCGCTTCCTTTCCACAGGCCGGAGACAAGCTTGTTTGCTTGCGCAATGACCCTGCAAAAGGACTGCTCAACGGTTCGCTTTGGAAGGTCATGACTTCATCACGTGAGACGGTCAAGCCGGGCATCAACCTTCTTGTTGCCCCGGAAGATGAGGAGCCGGGCAGGGGCGTTGCCAAGATCAAGCTGCTGAAGGTGCAGTTCGAGGATCCGGATACCGAAATTCCGTGGCAGACCAAGAAACGATTTGATGATTTCGACTACGGTTATGCACTGACAACCCATAAGGCCCAAGGTTCGCAATGGGACGACGTTGTGCTTTTTGACGAAAGCTACGCCTTTCGGGACACACGCGAGCGCTGGCTCTATACGGCAATCACTCGCGCAGCCGAACGTCTGACTGTGGTGCGATAGAGCAGCTTCAGGGAAAATTAACGACCCGTCAAAAGACTTTGCTCGTCTCAATTCGCTTTTTAAGGTTCAATGAACAGGCGAGAGCGAGGCTTGTTAATGACCAAACGCAACCAGAGCATCTTGTGGGACCTGCCGCAGGAGTTTCTGTTTAAAGGGCAATCGGTGCGTTTTGGCGTGATCGGCGATGGCCCGCCGCTTGTATTTGTCCATGGAACGCCATTTTCTTCGGTCGTGTGGCGTAGGATTGTTCCTCATTTTGCTCGTGATCGGCGCGTCTATTTCTTTGATCTGCTCGGCTATGGCCAATCGGAAATGCGGGAGGGCCAGGACGTTTCGCTCGGCATTCAGAATGATTTGTTCGCCGGGCTGCTGCAGCACTGGAAAATTGAACGGCCCGATGTCGTTGCCCACGATTTCGGCGGTGCAACAGCACTGCGTACCCATCTCCTCAATCGCGTGGACTTTGCTTCGCTCACACTGATCGATCCTGTTGCGATTGCACCGTGGGGATCGCCCTTTGTACAGCATGTGCGCACGCATGAGGGCGCTTTCAGCGGCGCCCCTCCCTACATACACGACGCCATTCTTGCTGCTTATCTGAGTGGTGCCGCCTTTCAGCCGCTGTCTTCCGAAACCCTTGATCTTTATTCTATGCCTTGGCGCGAGCGCATCGGTCAGGCCGCATTTTATCGGCAAATTGCGCAGATGGATCAACGCTTTACGGATGACATTGCAGACCTGATTCCGGCCGTTCGTTGTCCTGTGCTGATCCTTTGGGGCGAGGAGGATCAATGGATACCCATCGAGCGTGGACGCGAACTTGCGTCGCGCATTCCGAACGCCCGGTTTCAAGTGGTTCCGATGGCGGGGCACCTTGTCCAGGACGATTCTCCAGAAACGATCGTTGCCGGGCTAAAGAGTTTCTTGCTCTGAAGTTCGGCACCCCTTTGGCTCTGTATGCAACCATGGAGCCGTCCCGCTCCATGACTGTTTCCAGCGATACTTCGATCTTTGTTTTTTATTGAAATAGAAATGTTTAATGTCGCATTTCTCATGTAAAAGACATGGCAGGACTCCTGCCGGACAATATCAACGATGACAGCGACACTCTCCGTCAACCTCAACGCAATAGCGATGCTTCGCAATCGACGCGACCTTCCCTGGCCGAATGTTATCGGCCTCGGACGTATCGCTCTGGCAGCCGGGGCGTCCGGGCTCACGGTGCATCCCCGTCCGGATCAAAGACATATCCGCTTTTCTGATCTGCCGGCGATCCGCGCCTTGATTGATGATGAGTTTCCACAGGCTGAGTTCAATATCGAGGGCTATCCGACGACGGAATTCCTGGACCTCATTGCGGAGAATGAACCAGAACAGGTGACGCTGGTACCGGACGATCCGGCGCAGTCCACATCCGATCACGGCTGGGACCTGCAGCGGGATGCGGAATTCTTACAGCCCATCATTGAACGTTTGAAGCGCCAGGCCGTCCGGGTTTCATTGTTTGTTGATCCGAACTCCGGCGCCCCTTTCGCCGCCAAGGCGCTTGGCGCTGATCGGATCGAACTCTATACTGGCCCCTACGGCGGCGCTTACGACGATCCACGCCGTGAGCACGATGAGCTGAAAAGGCTGGAAGTGACAGGTTCCGCTGCGGCAAACGCAGAAATCGGTGTTAATGCAGGGCACGATCTGACGGTTGCCAATCTCCCTGCGCTGGTCAAGAAGGTGCCGAATCTACTTGAAGTTTCGATCGGTCATGGACTGACCGCAGATGCTTTGGTGCATGGAATGTCTGGAGCTGTGAAAAGATTCATCGATGCACTCAAGGTCTAGCCCGTTGATTCGTGCGGAGGATTTGCGTTGCCATGCGTTTTTGCATAACGTGAGTAGAGAGCTATGAAAAAATGGCGATTGATATTGCGTTGCAACACGACTAACTCGTCCGCCCACGCTGTCAGAGCGAGGGAAAACCTATATGATTGACCAGCAACTGGGCGACGAGAACTGCGATAACGGTACCGTCACCTATGAACCGGAGCCGCATCACAAAGAAGCTTTTCCGGTGCTTGTTCTTGGTGCTCTCGGCGTCGTCTATGGCGATATCGGCACCAGCCCGATCTATGCTTTTCGCGAAGCTCTTCACGCTGCGTCCCTTGATGGCAATTTGAGCCGCACAGATGTGCTCGGGGTCGTGTCCATGATCTTCTGGGCGCTGACAGTTATCGTAACCATCAAATATGTCTTGTTCGTTCTTCGCGCCGATAATGACGGCGAGGGCGGCATTCTATCGCTGATGGCCTTGGCGCGGGCAAGCTTCAAGACACGCCCTCAACTCATTTTGGCCCTTGGCATTGTTGGTGCATCGTTATTTTACGGCGATGCCGTCATCACACCGGCGATTTCAGTGCTTTCTGCGGTTGAAGGTCTCGAGATCGTAACGCCCGCGCTTCAGCCATTTATCGTTCCGATCACGCTCGTCATTCTGCTTACATTGTTTTCAGTCCAACGATTCGGCACGGCGCGCGTTGCGACGATCTTCGGCCCGATCACATTCCTCTGGTTTCTGGCGCTCGGGTTCTTCGGTCTTTGGCATCTCGCCGACGATTTGAGCGTTTTCGCGGCGATTAACCCAGTTTATGCCGTGGAATACATTGTTGAGAATCCGGCAACGGCCTTCCCGACAATTGGTACTGTATTTCTGGCTGTGACGGGCGCTGAGGCTCTTTATGCAGATCTTGGTCATTTCGGGCGCAAGCCCATTGCCACGGCCTGGATGTGGATCGTATTCCCTTGCCTCCTGCTGAACTATTTTGGCCAGGGTGCATTCATCCTCGCTCATGGGGAGGCCGCCAAGAATCCTTTCTTTGAAATGTTCCCGAATTGGGCCCTTTTGCCAATGGTGGTGCTCGCCACGATGGCAACTGTTATCGCCAGCCAGGCGGTCATTTCCGGCGCTTACTCCTTGTCCCGGCAGGCGGTACAGCTTAATCTCCTGCCGCGCCTCAACATTGAGCACACGTCCGAAAAGCAGTCCGGGCAAGTCTATCTGCCGCGGGTTAACGCGCTGCTCGGGCTTGTTGTTATTCTGCTGGTGCTTGGATTCGAACGCTCGACCAATCTTGCATCGGCGTACGGTATCGCAGTTACCGGCAATATGATCGTTACGACGACGCTGCTCTTCATTGTGATGAGCCGCATCTGGAAGTGGCGTATGTGGGTAGCAGTTTCAGTGACACTCTGCTTCCTGATCATTGACATCACCTTCGTCAGCGCCAACCTGATCAAAGTGGTCGATGGCGGTTGGGCATCGCTGGTAGTGGCATTCCTGATCATCCTCGTCATGGCTACATGGGTACGCGGCAGCCGCCAGCTCTTTGAAAAGACGCGCAAGGGTGAAGTTCCGCTTGACCTGATCTCCAAGAAAATGGCGGAAAATCCGCCGACTCTCGTGCCCGGCACCGCGGTATTCCTTACCGGCGATCCGAAGAGTACACCGACAGCACTCATGCATAGTCTCAAGCATTACAAGGTCTTACATCAGAACAATGTGATCCTGACCGTGGTTACGGCACCAACTCCGCTGGTGAAAAAAAGCGATCGTGTGCGTATCGAACCGATCAACGATCTGTTCATGCGTGTGACACTGACATTCGGCTATATGGAGCGACCCAACATACCTCGTACCTTGGCGATCTGCCGCAAGCAGGGCTGGAAGTTCGACATCATGACGACTTCGTTCTTCCTGTCGCGGCGCTCGCTGAAAGCATCGGCACGCTCTGAAATGCCGCGCTGGCAGGACCGGCTGTTCATTGCTCTGGCGCGAACCGCCAGCGATGCAACAGAGTATTTCCAGATCCCCACCGGGCGAGTTGTCGAGATTGGAACTCAGGTCAACATCTAGGTGAGGCCTGGGGAATCAACCGGGCACACTGAAAAATCAATCAGCGATTGCAAATCTTGAACCAGAATCGCGCTTTCTTGTTCCGGTTTCGCAAGAAGTGGTACGGTTTTGGGATGAGTTCATCCAAAACCCGGATTGAATTCGCCAGAATCTTTATCGAGACTGCTTGTCAAACGAGTTCCGCCATATTACAACGCCGACCGTAACGTACGGTACGGTACGGTGGGAGACGGTAGGTGCAGTCAGCAGTGGAAGTCAGCGAGAACGCATTGACCGAGCGTCAGAAGGACGTACTCGATGCGGCCCTTACTCTGCTTGTTGAAGCCGGCGACACATTGACCATGACGAGTGTTGCGCGACGCGCCAGTTGCTCCAAAGAAAGTCTCTACAAGTGGTTCGGCGACCGCGACGGGCTGCTGACTGCGACTGTGCAATGGCAGGCAGCGAAGGTGAGGGGCGTTCCCGTCAATCCTGAAGCGTTCAGCCTGAATTCGTTGACCAGCGGTCTTGAGCGATTTGCCTCAGACTGGCTGCGCGTCCTGTCCGGCACCATTTCCGTCGCGCTTAACCGGGTCGCGGTCGGGCATGCTGGTAGTGACAAGCATGATCTTGGCGCCATCGTCCTCGAGAACGGTCCGTTTGCCATGGCACGCCGGCTGAAGCCATTGCTCCAGCTTGGACGGGATACTGGCCTCTTGTTGTTCGACGATACGGACGAAGCATTTCGCACCTTCTTCGGACTGGTTGTCCGCGACGTGCAAATCCGGTTGCTGCTTGGCGACCGGTTCGAATTGACTGAAGCGGCGATCGACCGGGATGCCCGGCGGGCGACACAGCAGTTTCTGGCTCTTTACGGAGTTCGACACGAAAGCGGCCGATGACGGCCACTAGATCCTAACACGGGAAGGAATAGATCGATGCGTGTATATTATGACCGCGATGCGGACATCAACCTGATCAAGTCGAAGAAAGTTGCCATCATTGGCTACGGATCGCAGGGCCGCGCCCATGCGCTCAATCTCAAGGATTCCGGTGCAAAGGAATTGCGCATCGCGCTTCGTCAGGGTTCCGCGACCGCCAAAAAGGCAGAAGCTGACGGCTTCCAGGTAGTCAACGTTGCCGAAGCCGCCAAGTGGGCCGACCTGATGATGATGGCGACACCGGACGAACTGCAGGCCGACATCTACCGGGATCATATTGCCGACAACATCCGCGACGGCGCGGCGATTGCTTTCGCCCACGGCCTGAACGTGCATTTCGGCCTCATAGAGCCGAAGAAGTCTGTCGACGTTGTGATGATTGCGCCGAAGGGTCCAGGCCACACGGTACGCGGCGAATACCAGAAGGGCGGCGGCGTTCCTTGCCTGATCGCAATCCACCAGGATGCATCGGGCAATGCCCATGAACTCGCGCTCTCCTATGCCTGCGGCGTTGGCGGCGGCCGGTCCGGCGTCATCGAAACCAATTTCCGCGAAGAGTGCGAAACGGATCTCTTCGGCGAGCAGGTCGTTCTCTGCGGCGGTCTGGTCGAATTGATCCGTGCTGGTTTCGAAACATTGGTGGAAGCAGGTTATGCGCCGGAAATGGCGTACTTCGAATGCCTGCACGAAGTGAAGCTGATCGTTGATCTGATCTATGAGGGCGGTATCGCCAACATGAACTATTCGATCTCCAACACCGCCGAGTGGGGCGAGTATGTTACCGGTCCGCGCATCATCACTGCCGAGACAAAGGCTGAGATGAAGCGCGTTCTGCACGATATCCAAACCGGCAAGTTCACGTCCGACTGGATGCAGGAATACAAGGCAGGCGCATCGCGCTTCAAGGCCATCCGTCGCAATAACGACAAGCACCAGATCGAAGAAGTCGGCGAGAAGCTGCGCGGCATGATGCCGTGGATTGGCAGCAACAAACTCGTCGACAAAGCCAAGAACTGAGGTTCAAGTTCAACCTCTGAAGAAGGCCGGTGGATCGCTCCATCGGCCTTTTTTGATCACGCTGCGTGGCGGTCGCCTGGCGCGCGACGAACAATTCATTTCACGATACCGTGAGTCAGCCCTTGCCCTCCTTGCTGGACACTCAGAGCAACCCTAAGGTCGCGATAGCTACGCCTCGACGCAAATACGTCCTGTGCCAGCCAATAGGGGCGTAAGCATCTAATGCTCAATAGGAGGGCGTGTTATGGTTGCTTTTACCCTTAATGGCAAAGCGCAAACGCTTGATGTCAATCCAGAGATGCCGCTGCTCTGGGCTATTCGCGATGTCATTGGTCTAACTGGAACAAAGTTCGGGTGCGGAATGGCGCAGTGCGGGGCCTGCACCGTCCATATTGACGGGACAGCTACACGCTCATGTCAAACCGCCATCGGCGATGTTGAAGGTGCCAAGATCACGACAATCGAGGGGCTGTCGGGCAAGGTGGGGCAAATGGTCCAAACAGTTTGGGCCGAATTTGATGTTCCGCAATGCGGATATTGCCAGTCTGGTCAAATCATGTCGGCTGCGGCACTTCTGACCGATACGCCGAAGCCGACTGATGAGGATATCAACTCCGCGATGAGCGGGAACCTGTGCCGCTGTGCAACTTATCAGCGCATCCGCGCGGCAATCCACGAAGCCGCACACAGACTGGAGGCTTGATCATGTTGCAATCTCGTTTTGACCCCAACACTGTTCGCGCGACCCGCCGCCAGTTTCTTGTTGGCACGGCGACGGCCGCAGGCCTCGTTGTAGGCTACAAGTTGATCGCCAGTGATCCAGCCAGTGCTCAGACGGCCCCAGCGCCGGCACAACCCAATCCCTTCCAGGCTTATGTTGAGATCACCCCGGAAAACAAGATCCTGATCCATTCTTCCCAGTTCGAAATGGGGCAGGGCTCTTATTTCGGAGTTGCGACGCTCGTCATGGAAGAACTCGGCGGTGATTGGGCCCAGGTGGAGGTCGTGGGTGCTTCGGGCAATCCCGCTCTCTACGGCAATCTCGCTTGGGGCGGGATAGCCCAGGGAACAGGCGGTTCCACCTCCATGACCTCATCATGGGAGCGCTATCGCAAGGCTGGAGCAACTGCCCGGATGATGCTTGTCGCAGCAGCGGCAAAAGCCTGGAGCCTGCCGGAAAATGAGATCGATGTCTCGTCCGGCGTCGTATCACATTCATCGGGAAAACGGGCGACCTTCGGTGAGCTATCGGTATCGGCAGGCGAACTGCCAGTTCCCGATGACGTACCACTCAAATCGCGCGAGCAATGGAGCCAGATTGGATCGGACAAGCTCAAGCGCTACGATTCAATTGGCAAGACCAACGGGACCCAACCCTACACGATCGACGTTAAAATGGACGGTCTGCTTACCGCGGTTATGATCCATCCGCCAAAGTTCGGTGCTGAACTTGTGAGTTTCGATGCTGCCAAGGCCAAGGAATTTGACGGTGTCGTCGATGTCGTCCAGACGCCACGCGGCATCGCGGTCGTCGGCCGCGACATGTGGTCGGCGTTAAAGGGCCGGGACCTTGTTACGGCGCAATGGGACGAGAAAAACGCCGAACAACGCGGATCCTCCGAGATCCTGGAAGAGTACCGTAGACTTGCTGGAGGGCCGGCGGCCGCGACCGCCCGGAATGATGGTGATGTTGCCGCGGCTCTTTCGGCGGCCGACCGTGTGGTGGAAGCGAATTATGAGTTCCCCTATCTCGTCCATGCTTCGCTCGAGCCCCTGAATGCGGTGGCGCGCAGGGATGAGAATGGTGTCATCGAGATCTGGGGCGGTCACCAGATGCCGGATCTCTATCAGGCTGTCGCCGCACAGGTTGGCGAGACGACACCAGACAAGGTCAAGCTTCATGTCATGAAAACCGGAGGTAGTTTCGGTCGTCGCGCGGTGGCGGACGCCGATCTCATTGTCGAGGCTGTTGCCACGGCGAAGGCGCTCGGCTGGAAAGCCCCGGTCAAGGTGCAATGGACTCGCGAAAACGACATGCGAGGCGGCCGGTACCGGCCAGCCTATGTTCATTCGATTAAGGCGGGCCTCGACAAGGACGGCAAATTGGTGGCACTGCACGACCACATCGTCGGTCAGTCGATATTGGGAGGCTCGCCATTTGCGGCCATGATCAAGGACGGTGTTGATGCAACGTCGGTGGAGGGTGCATCCAACCTTCCTTACGCCATACCGAACCTCAAGGTCGAACTCACGACCACGGACGTTAAAATCCCGGTGCTCTGGTGGCGATCGGTCGGCTCGACGCACACTGCCTATGCGATAGAGACCTTTATGGATGAGCTCGCGGCGGCGGCAAAGCGCGATCCAGTCGAGTTTCGCCTATCCATGCTGGAGGCCCATCCGAGACACGCAGCGGTCCTGCGGCTCGCTGCCGAGAAAGCTGACTGGAACAAGCCTCTGCCTGAGGGCCGTTTCCGTGGCGTGGCACTGCATGAGAGCTTCTCAACCTATGTTGCCGAGGTAGCAGAAATTACGTTCAGGAGTGCTACTGATTTCACGGTGGATCGCGTGGTTTGCGCAGTGGATTGCGGGACTGCGATCAATCCTGACCAGATCCGCGCGCAGATGGAAGGCGGTATTGGATTTGGGCTTGGTGCAATTCTGCAGGAGGAACTGACACTTACAAAGGGCATTGTCGATCAGGAGAATTACGACAGCTACACACCATTGCGCATCGAACAGATGCCTCGTGTCGAGGTCCATATAGTGCCTTCTGACGAGCCGCCGACAGGCGTTGGTGAACCGGGCGTTCCGCCGATAGGACCAGCCGTTGCGAACGCCTTGCGGGCTGCAACGGGAAGAACGATCCAGAAATTGCCTGTCACCAAAGGCCTGTCGGCATAAAGGATGGTGGCTGGAGTCTGCTTGTTGCGGCGTGTAACGTTCGCAAATGATTGGCTATGCACAAATTTAAACTCGAACGTGCATCATTGCTCGCTAATCAATGCATAAGCGAAGCCTTTTTCGGCCACCTCAATGGTTCCATCGGGCAATTTGAGAACACGGTCGATCGCGAGTCCATAGAGGCGCATCCGTTCGGCAAGCGCCTCTGCCGCCGCGTCAGCATTGCCAGCTTTTGCCTGTTGTAACGCGTCGTTCATCATCGTTGCCAGGCTCAGCCGAAACTGTAATAGCATCTCGGCGAAGGCAATCGGGTCGGGAACATCGAAAACGCCTTGCTCGGCCCCCTTCCGCAGAATTTCCGCCAAGGCTGGCGTGACGACCGCAGTCACTGCCTGGTCCATGCGGTGGAAGAGGACGATGTTTTCGGGACGAAAGATGACCTCGAACGTTTTGCGGATCTGTGGCGCATATTCAATGTTGTATCGCCGCGATCCAGCGAAGAGAGCGTTGAGGCGACTGATTGCGTCAAGCTGGGGATCATCCAGCGCAGCTTGAAGTTCCGTCATGCTGTCGCGTGCCATGCGCACAGCGAGGGCTTCCAGAAGGGCGGCTTTCGAATCGAAGTAGTGATAGAATGCGCCCTTAGATAGTCCGGCTTCGTGAATGATGTCGTTTACGGTCGTGTTATCATAACCGCGGGCGAAAAAAAGGCGTTGCGCGCAGTCAAGCAGCTCTGCAAACCGAATCTCCGGTGCTTTTATGACCCGAACCACAAACAGACTCCCTACGGATTTGATTCGAAAACTCTATCTTCACAAACGAATAACGGAAACAGGACCGCATCGCCCAAAAAATCTTTATATCTTGCATATAGACCGACGGTCGGTCTGTTGCTATGGTCCGACTCGTTGAATCTTGATTTTGTTCGTGCCGGAGACAAATGATCATGCGACTATCGCGGTTGACTATCGCCATTGCCATAGTCCTGGCGATAGGCGCCCTCGGCATCTGGTACACACAGCGGCCGCAAGCTGTAACCGTGGTGATGCCGAAGCGTGGAAGCGTGGCGGAAATCGTCTACGCGAATGGTGTGGTCGAGCCACGCACATGGGCAAAGGTGACCGCATTGGTACGCGAACGGATTGTCGAACAGTGCGATTGCGAGGGAAAGCCCGTCGAGCGAGGTGCGGTGCTGGCCCGTCTCGACACGAGCGAGGCCCAAGCCGCTCTTGTTGAACTCGAAGCGCGCTTGCGTCTTGCTCGGGACGATCATCAGCGTCTATCGGTCCTCGTCGAACGGAACGCTACAAGCCAGCAGTCCGTCGACCGGGCAAGTAGCGAAGTCGCCCAGCTTGAAGCGCTGGTCGCCGGCCAGAAAGCGAAGCTCGAGAGTTACGCTTTGAGGGCCCCGGCAACGGGCACTGTGCTTCGCCATGATGGGGAGGTTGGCGAGATCGCCGAACCCGGAACCATATTGTTCTGGGTTGGCCAGCCTTCGCCGCTTATTGTGGTCGCTGACGTCAACGAGGAGGATATTCCACGCGTCAAAGTTGGCCAGCGGGCGCTGCTGCGTTCCGACGCCTTCCCGAATCAGAACCTTGAGGCGACCGTCGACAGCATCACGCCCAAAGGCGATCCGGTGACCAAGACATATCGGGTTCGTTTCAAACTTCCCGACGACACACCGCTGATGATCGGCATGTCCACAGATGTCAATATTGTCATTCGTGTCGCGGAGAACGCGCTCACGGTCCCATCGCTCGCGCTCCGCGGCAATGCAATCTTTACGGTCGAGGATGGCCGGGCCGCACGGCATGATATCGCTACCGGGATTCGGGGGATCAAGGATGTCGAAGTCCAATCGGACCTTGCCGCTGATGCGCGCATTATCTCGCCATATCCGGAAGATGTTGCCGAGGGTGCTCGCGTGACATTTGCGAAGGAGTGAGGACGTGCGGCTCATTCTTGATCTAGCCATCACGCATATTGCCGGCCGTGGCCGGCAAACCCTCGTCGCAATCATTGGCGTTGCCGTGGGCGTCGGCTTTTCTGTTGCCATGGCTGCGCTGATGCAAGGCGGCCAGGACGATTTTGTCGAGCAACTTATCAACACGATGCCGCATGTGCAGATTACCGATGAGCATCGGACGCCGCCGCGCCAGCCCGCAGAAGAAATTTTCGATACCGCTGCGATTTCTGGACTTCGTCCTCGGGAAGATCGGCGGGGGATCATCAATCCGACAGCCGCGCTGACGTGGCTGAATGGATGGGTCCCCGGGCGGTTGGCACAAAGCCTCAAGACACAGGGCGTCATCCGCTATTCCAGCCGCGATGTCGGCGCCACGATCATTGGAGTCGATCCTGAAATCGAGCAGGGCGTATCACCCATCGTTGATGATTTCAGGGAGGGTAGTTTTGCGGGTCTCAAAGCTGGCGGCAACAATGTACTGATCGGCGACACCATGGCGGCGCGGCTCGGCGCAGGACTTGGTGATACAATTACGGCGGTGTCATCGACCGGCTTATCCCGCAACTTCAAGATTGTCGGGCTGTTTCATACCGGCACAACGGCACGCGACGAAGGCGAGGCCTATGTTCTTCTGAAGAACGCACAGGTCTTGAGCGAGCGGGCAAATGCCATCAATGAAATCCGGATCAAGCTGAACGATCCGAATGCCGCTCCAACGGTTGCGCACCGCGCGGAAGCCGAGCTGGGATACAAGGCGGTCGCCTGGCAGGAGGCCAACGAAGCGATCCTCGAGGCGCTCGTGGTACGCAATATCATCATGTACACCGTGGTTGCAGCCATCATGCTCGTCGCCGGTTTTGGCATTTTCAACATCATCTCCACGATCACCCACGAAAAGGCACGTGATATCGCAATTCTGAAATCCTTGGGTTTTCGGGAGCATGATATGCGGAGGCTGTTTCTTCTTGAGGGTGTCGCTATCGGCACCGCCGGGTCAGCCGTCGGCTGGATACTCGGATTTCTGCTCGTCTATGCGCTGGCGCAAGTGCGTTTTGAGCTTGCTGCCACGGGCCAGGAAATGACCAGGCTGCCGATTGCCTGGAGTTTTCTTCACTATCTCCTTGCCGCGGCGTTCGCTCTCGCTTCAGCCGCAGTTGCGGGTTATCTGCCGGCGCGCCGCGCGGCGAAGCTCAACCCTGTCGACATTATCCGGGGTGCGACATGACTGTGCTGATACAAGCTGAAAATCTGACACGGATTCTTCCAGAGACCGTGCCGGTGACATTGGTCAAGGATGTGTCTTTGTCCATCCAGGAGAAGGAATTCGTTGCGGTCACCGGTGCCTCCGGCTCAGGCAAATCTTCACTACTCTATTTGCTCGGTCTCCTCGATCATCCAACAACTGGCACTTTGAAAATTGATGGCAAAGATACGGGGCCAATGAGCGAAACGGAACGCGCCCGGACGCGCCTCGCCATGCTCGGCTTCGTCTTCCAGTTTCACTTTCTCCTGCCCGAGTTCACGGCGCGTGAGAATGTCGAGATACCGATGCGAAAGCTCGGGAGACTATCGCGGACGCAGATGCATGATCGCGCCACGGCATTGCTGGTATCGCTGGGTCTGGAAGGTCATCTTGACAAGCGGCCAGATCAACTGTCGGGCGGTCAGCGGCAGCGTGTTGCGGTGGCGCGATCCCTTGCGAACGATCCGCCAATCGTCCTCGCGGACGAGCCAACCGGCAGCCTTGACACCAAGAACTCGGAGCAAGTCTTTCACATCCTCGCAACGCTTGTTCGCGAGCACGGCAAAACCGTCGTCGCCGTCACCCACGACGTAGATTTGGCCGCGCGCGTGGACAGGCAAATCCATCTGGTAGATGGACAAATTGCAATGTAGTGAGATTTTGCGGCACGCTACAGATCGCAGCGGCGGCGCGGGCCGTTGAAGGGCTGGTAGGTGTTATCGAAGGCGCGGTATGTTTGATAGCGGGCCCGACAGCGTTCCGTTTGCGTTGGTCCTTCGGGACCGACGGGCCTGCGTACGCGGAAGTCCTTACAGCGGGACGTGCCCGTGCAATCGGGTGAAGCAGGATTGGCCGGCGAGTTGTTGCGGAGAATGAGCGGTTTGATCGGCACGACATCAAGCCCGCGCGGCGCCGGACGGTACATCTGGATTTCCTGGGCCGAGACGCCCGCGAGTTGCGATGTCACCAGAAGGCCAAGCGTCGCGATAATGATTTTCAAGGCTTTCATTGGTGTCCCACCACTATGTCACTTAGTGCATATAAGAGTTTGTTCAGCTGTTCGCCACTGGTAGCAGGCCACCAATGAGGCTAGGGTCCATGGTGGAGCCACGTTACTTCACAAGAAAAGTTTCAACCTCGAGTTCTGCATGTCCGTTCGTATCGCTACCTTCAACGTCGAAAATCTGATGAACCGTTTCGACTTCTCAGGATTCAAGAACAATCTAAACAAGGACCGGACATTGCAGCTCTTCCAGATCCAGGACGAGGAGCAATACCGGCAGCTGGAGCAGGCACGGACAATCGCCCATGCCGATGATACACGCCAGCTGACGGCCCTGGCCATTGCCGAGACCCATGCGGATATTCTCTGCCTGCAGGAGGTCGACAATATCGGCGCACTCAACGCCTTCGAGTTCGGCTATCTGTTCAAGATGGTCGGGGAGGGCTACCGGCACAAATACATGGTCGAGGGGAACGATAGCCGCGGCATTGATGTGGCGGTGCTGATGCGGGACCAGACCCGGTATGGCGAGCCGATCGAAATCGTCCAGATGACCAGCCACGCGCATGTTACCTATACCGATCTTGGCATTTATGATCCTGAGCTTGCGTTGCTCGGGATCGAGCCGCATGAGCGCGTGTTCAAGCGCGATTGCCTTGAGATCGATGTGCGGATCGGAGGCAAGCCCTTGACGCTGTTTGTCAGCCATTTCAAATCAATGGGCTCGCCGCGCAACGGCCTGGATGGCCGCACTTCGACGATGCCTGTGCGGGTGGCTGAAGCAAAGGCAGTCCGGCGGATCATCGAGGACAAATTTGCTCATAGCGGTGGTTCGGCGGACAAGCGCTGGGTGATCTGCGGCGACTTTAACGACTACCGCGAAAGGATCATTATTGGCGGCGATTCTCTTGCCGGATTTACATTCGACCCGGTCAGTGAACCCGAAAGCAGCCTCGACATCCTGCTGAAGCATGACTTTTGCGAGAATCTGGTGGAGCGGCGTCCGGTCATGGACCGCTGGACGCTGTATCATACGCGGGGACCCGAGGAGAGGCACCTCTGCCAGCTCGACTACATATTGGCTTCGCCGGCATTGGCACGGAGCAATGCTGATGCGATTCCGGATATTATCCGTCGTGGTCAGCCGCACCGGACCATATTTCCGCCCAAGCAGGAGGTAGAACTTTTCCCGCGGACGGGCTGGGACCGTCCCAAGGCGAGTGATCATTGCCCGGTCACGGTTACATTGAACATGGTATAGCCGATGCAGAACATCCCCGAGAAAACCGTAGTCCCGCTAAAGAGCGCGGTTGTGCGGGTCGACAGCGCGCCACTGCGCTACGAGCTGAGCCATAATGCCGAAATCGCGGCCCGTTGGACTGATGAGACCAATGCCAATCCTGCGCTGTTCAACGGGCCGTTCTTCATGGCGGAGCGGGCCGATGTGATAGATCAGGCATTCGAGGCGAGATATCATCGGACGCGTTTTGCCACGATGATGCACTGGAAGGTCAACGCAACCGGCAACAAACCGTGGCACATTTTCGGTGTCGGCGTCATCGTATCGAATGACAACAAACTCATCGCGGGCCGCATGGCCGCTTTCACCGCAGCGGCGGGGCGCGTCTATTTTCCTGCCGGTTCGTTTGACGAGAATGATGTTGTGGATGAATACGTCGATATTGATGGTAATATGCTGCGTGAGGTCGAGGAGGAAACTGGCGTCAAGCTGTCGGAAGCGCGTAAGCGGGACGAACATATTCACCTTGTCACTGCCAGCCGCAGCATTGCGCTGTTTCGCCGGCACTATTTTGATGTCCCTGCGAATGAGTTGATTGAGCGCATCCGGAGCCATATTGTTGCCGAGGCAGATTCCGAGCTTGATGATGTCACGGCAATTTCCGCTGCAGGAGAAATGGGCGAGACGACGCCCGATACGTTCCGGACATTTGCCGACTGGCATTTTACACAGGGCTGAATGTCACCGTCACAAGGTTTGTCTTGCACGGATGATGCGTTGTCCTATTTTCTCCCGACGCCAATTGGGGAGCAATGCAGATGCGCGGTCGCAACTATGAGGTCTATGACGTCTTCACCGACAAGGTGCTGACCGGAAATCCTTTGGCTATCGTGCATGATGCAGAGGGTCTCGATGATCTGGCCATGCAGCGGATTGCCAGGGAGTTCAACCTGTCCGAAACGGTTTTCGTACTGCCTGCGAAAAACACTGCACATACGGCCTGGGTACGCATCTTTACGCCCGACTATGAAATGCCGTTTGCGGGCCATCCGACAGTCGGAACAGCCGTTGCGCTTGCACAACGCCGTTTCGGCGCCGTCGAGGATGAGACGGATGCCCTGTTCATTCTGGAAGAGCAGGTTGGACCGGTGCGCTGCGGCGTAAAACTGAGTACAGGCGGTGCTTTTGCCGAATTCGATCTTCCGCGACTGCCCAAGACCATCCCTTACAAATACGACAAGATTGCCATCGCCAACGCGTTGCGGCTCGAGCCAAGAGAGATTGGCTTCGAGAATCATGTTCCAAGCATATGGGATGCAGGAGTGCCATATCTGCTGGTGCCGATCCATGGAATCGAGGCCGCAGGGCGCATGAGAGTCAACCAGATTGCGATGAAGGATGTGGCGCCAACCATCGGCCATCGCCAACTACCGGTCTATTGCTATTGCCGTGAGACGATCCTGCATGACAGCCACTTTCATTCGCGCATGTTTGTGAGCGACGACGGCACGTATGAAGATCCGGCAACGGGGTCTGCCACGGCAGCTTTTGCCGGTGCTATTCATGCCTTCGACGAACCGCTTGACGGTGTGGTGCGGCTCGTCATCGAGCAGGGACATGAGATGGGGAGACCATCCAAGCTACGTCTGGAACTTGATATCGTTGATCAGAAGCTGACCGGCGGCCGCATCGGCGGGGCGGCGATCAAGATTGCCGAGGGTCTGCTATTTGTCTAACGCCACAGTTGTGCGCAGCCGTCATAAAGTTTTCAAGAAGGGCTGGACAGGCAAGATTTGCCCCGTTATAGAGCCCTCACTTTCGGTCGTCAAAGCGGCTGACGGGCACATAGCTCAGTTGGTAGAGCAGCTGACTCTTAATCAGCGGGTCGTAGGTTCGATCCCTACTGTGCCCACCATTCTTTTGAAAAAAGGGCCGCATGGCCCTTTTTTCATGCACGCAAGGCAGGTGCCAGCCTGACCGCAATCGCTAGAGGAGATTTTCCATGAGCATTCGTCGCATTGAAGTTGGTCCGCGCATGAGCCAGGTGGTCATCCATGGCAACACTGCCTATCTCGCCGGTCAGGTCGGCGGTCCAGGCAAGAGCGTTACCGAGCAGACCAAGGATGTTCTGGCTGCTGTCGATCGCTTGCTAAAGGAAGCCGGCACCGACAAGTCCAAGCTGTTGCAGGCCATCATCTGGCTCGATGACATGAAGGACTTTGGTGAGATGAATGCCGTGTGGGATGCCTGGGTGGACCCGGCAAACACACCTGCCCGCGCAACCGGCGAGGCCAAGCTCGCGACGCCGGAGTACAAGGTTGAGATCATCATCACGGCAGCGCTCTGATTCTCTCTGCGCAGGAACCATGAACGGTTCTTGTGCACGAAACGTCAAATACATCAGGTTGGGAACGCAAATAACCCGCCTGAGAGCTGGAAAGCCCGAGTAAATCGCCCGGGTACACTGGATTTTTGGCGCGGAAATGAATAAAGTCCGCGCTTCTCCGGATTGCCGCAGGGGCAATTCTTCAAACGCTTGTCTGATTGTGATCGATTGTGATTTCGCAAGGCGAGGCAAGCATGGGTAAGGAAAACGATTGCAAGTTCTCGTTCGTGACAACAATGTTGAGCAGGCCCTGCGGGTCCTGAAGAAGAAGATGCAGCGGGAGGGTCTCTTCCGCGAAATGAAGGCGCGCCAGGCATTTGAAAAGCCATCCGAGCGCCGTGTTCGTGAAAAAGCTGAGGCCGTGAGCCGTGCCCGCAAGGCTGCCCGCAAGCAGGCACAGCGCGAAGGCCTTTTGCCTGGTCCGAAGAAAAAAGAACGTACGCCTCGTCCGAACGGCAATGGCGGCGATTTCAACCGATAGTCTTTGACCGGCTCGCCCGGTCATTGGTAAACGCGACAGAACCCGCGCGGCCCCGGCCGGAGCGGGTTTCGTTTTTTTGGCCGGTATCAAAAAAGTGCCTTCTTGTGCAGTGCGGGATGGCCTTCCTATTCATGGGAGACGATTTACGCTCCATGGAGAAACGGTATGGTACTCAGGCTCAACATCATCATTGCCAGCACGCGCCCAGGTCGCGGTGGTCCGCCGATTGCCAAATGGCTCAATGAATTTGCCAAACAGGATGGCCGTTTTGAACCGGTTCTGATCGATCTTGCTGATCGCAACCTGCCGATCTTCGATGAGCCGAACCATCCGCGCATGAAGAAGTACGAGCACGCCCACACCAGAAAATGGAGTGAGATCGTCGATTCGGCGGACGCCTATGTTTTCGTCACGCCGGAATATGACTACTTTGCCCCGCCGGCACTGACCAATGCCATGATCTATCTGTGGCAGGAATGGAACTACAAGCCTGCCGGCTTTGTCAGCTATGGCGGCGTTTCGGGCGGATTGCGTTCAGTCGAATCCGTCAAGGGATTGATGGCCGGATTGCGCATGGTTCCGATCCCCGAGGGTGTGCCGGTGCATTCCTACCAGCAATTCATCAACGATGAAGGCGTGTTCCAGCCAAATGATCTGATCATGACAAACGCAACGAACATGCTCGGCGAGCTCACCAAATGGGCTGGCGCGTTGAAACAGCTTCGCGCATAAGCAATGAAATTGACCCGCTTGACAATGGCGTCGTGAGCGGGTCAGTTAAGGCTATTCACCAGGGGGGTCCCGACAAGGGGCTGAGATACTGCTGGCTTTTGCAGCGCAGTGACCCGTTGAACCTGATCCAGTTCATACTGGCGTAGGGACGGTGCAAAAGTCTACGTGAATAGTGCCTCGGCACCGGGTCCGCATTTCCGATTCGCGAGCTTTTTTCATCCTTCCGGCACAGAACTGGGTTTCCACGCACGAACTGCAAAGGAACCTGATGATGACCGCAATTACCCCAACTGTCCCGGCTCCGACGGTGTCGACCGGTCCGCTGCCTGCATCGACAAAGATTTACAAGCCTGGCCGCCTTCATCCTGAACTGCGCGTGCCAATGCGCGAAATCGCTGTGCATCCAACCGCTGGCGAACCCAATGTCACGGTTTACGATCCCTCTGGCCCCTACAGCGATCCCGCAGGCAGTGATCGATATTGCCAAGGGCCTGCCGCGTCACCGCGAGGCGTGGCTTGCCGCGCAGGGCGATTCCCGTGCTTACAACGGGCGTCACATCACTCCAGCGGACAATGGTTTTGCCACAGGCGAACGGCTGACCCCCGAATTTCCCATCCGCAATCAGCCGCTCAAGGCAGTGGGCGGCAAAGCCGTCACCCAGCTCGCCTATGCCCGGGCCGGCATCATCACGCCTGAAATGGAATATGTCGCGATCCGGGAAAATCTCGGTCGCGAGGCGGCGCGAACGGCCGCTGTCCGCGATGGTGAATCATTCGGCGCTTCCGTTCCGGACTTCGTGACGCCTGAATTCGTTCGCGAGGAGATCGCCCGGGGCAGGGCAATCATACCAGCCAATATCAACCATCCCGAACTTGAACCGATGATCATCGGCCGCAACTTTCTGGTCAAGATCAACGCCAATATCGGCAATTCTGCCGTCACGTCGTCCATGGCGGAGGAGGTCGAGAAGATGGTCTGGGCGATCCGCTGGGGAGCGGATACCGTGATGGACCTCTCCACCGGCCGCAACATTCATAACATCCGCGAGTGGATCATCCGCAATTCACCTGTGCCGATCGGGACTGTGCCGCTCTATCAAGCACTCGAGAAGGTCGGCGGCATTGCCGAAGATCTGACCTGGGAAATCTATCGCGATACGCTGATCGAACAGGCGGAGCAGGGTGTCGACTATTTCACTATCCATGCCGGCGTGCGTCTGCACTATATTCCGCTGACGGTTAACCGGGTGACTGGCATCGTCTCCCGCGGCGGATCGATCATGGCCAAGTGGTGCCTGCACCATCATCGCGAAAGCTTCCTCTATGAGCATTTCGAGGAAATCTGCGATATCTGCCGGGCTTACGACGTCAGTTTCTCACTCGGCGATGGTCTGCGTCCAGGTTCCATCGCTGATGCCAATGATGCGGCGCAGTTTGCGGAACTCGAGACGCTGGGCGAACTGACCCAGATCGCCTGGGCCAAGGAATGCCAGGTGATGATCGAGGGTCCGGGTCATGTCCCGATGCACAAGATCAAGGAAAACATGGACAAGCAGCTCGCCGTTTGCGGCGAGGCGCCGTTCTATACGCTCGGACCGCTTACGACCGACATCGCGCCGGGCTATGATCACATCACGTCCGGCATTGGTGCGGCGATGATCGGCTGGTTCGGCACGGCGATGCTCTGCTACGTGACGCCGAAGGAGCATCTCGGCCTGCCCAATCGTGACGATGTGAAGGTCGGGGTCATCACCTACAAGATTGCAGCTCACGCGGCCGACCTTGCCAAGGGTCATCCGGCGGCAAAGGTCCGCGACGATGCTCTGTCGCGGGCACGTTTCGAGTTTCGCTGGGAGGATCAGTTCAACCTGTCGCTCGATCCCGAGACGGCTCGGCTCTACCACGACGAGACCCTGCCGAAGGAAGCGCACAAGGTTGCGCATTTCTGCTCGATGTGCGGACCGAAATTCTGCTCGATGCGCATCTCCCACGACATCCGCGCCGAGGCGCAGAAGGAAGGCATGGCCGCCATGGCCGAGAAGTTCCGCGAGGGCGGCGATCTCTACATGCCATTGAACAACGGGGCCTGACGTCATGGACGTCCTGGTAAGGGGCGCCGGCGTTGCCGGCCTCTCGGTTGCCCATGAACTCTGGTCACGCGGGGTTCAGGTGACTGTGCTCGACCCAGAGATCAGGCAAGCGCGCCTCCTGGTATGCGGGCGGCATGCTTGCGCCGTATTGCGAACGGGAAAGCGCTGAGCAAATTGTGGTCGAGCTTGGCCGGAACGCCGCAGATTGGTGGGAAGCAACGCTACCCGGTTCCGTTACACGCAAGGGTACTCTGGTTCTTGCGGCATCGCGCGATATCAAGGAACTCGATCGGTTCGGATCGCGCACATCCCATTTTGAAGTGGTGGACGAAGCGGCCATCGCCACACTCGAACCTGATCTTGCGGGACGATTCCGCAAGGGCCTGTTCTTTACGGACGAGGCGCATCTCGATCCGAGGCATGCGTTGATCAATCTGGCGGCGAAGCTTGCAGCTGCTGGCGTATCATTTGAGACGGACTTGTCGCAATCGGCGATGAATGGCTTTGACGAAGATCATCGATAGCACCGGCTATTCCGCTACGACCGATAATATCCGCGGTGTGCGCGGTGAAATGCTGCTGTTGCGCACGGCAGATGTCTCGCTGTCGCGGCCAGTTCGGCTCATTCACCCGCGTTTCCCCGTCTACATCGTGCCGCGCCAGGATCATACTTTCATGATTGGCGCGACGATGATCGAAAGCGACGCGGCAGGACCTATCACAGCGCGATCGATGATGGAGCTGCTCAATGCGGCTTTCAGTCTGCATCCAGCCTTTGGTGAAGCAGAAATAGTTGAAACGGGGACCGGGATACGTCCCGCCTATCCCGACAATCTGCCGCGCGTCATCGCCCAGGGCGGAACGATAACAGTGAACGGTTTTTACCGGCACGGATTTCTGCTGGCGCCGGCGATGGCTGCGCAGGCCGCTGACATGGTCTTCGAGAGAAGGAGTGACTCCCAATGAAACTCATCGTCAACGGAGAACCGCAGGATGTCTCTGCGCAATTCCTCGATGCCTTGCTAACGGAATTGGAGTTCGAAGGCGAATGGCTGGCGACGGCGCTCAACGGCGAACTCGTGCGATCACAGGAACGTGGGGCCTGCCGCTTGAATGAGGGCGATCGCATCGAGATTCTCACACCACGACAGGGAGGCTGAGCGATGCTCAAACTTTATGAAAAGCAGATATTCTCCCGGCTCATGCTCGGGACGGCGCAATATCCTTCACCGGCAATTCTGGAGAGGGCAATCGAGTCCTCCGGCACGGAAATCATCACGGTATCGCTGCGGCGAGAGATGATGGGCGGGAGTAGTGGCAACAAGTTCTGGTCAATGATCCAGTCTCTCGCAAGACACGTGCTGCCAAACACGGCCGGATGCCATACGGTCAAGGAAGCAGTCCTTACGGCACAGATGGCGAGGGATGTGTTTGCGACCGACTGGATCAAACTCGAAGTCATCGGCAACCATGACACGCTGCAGCCGGACGTGTTCGCGCTGGTCGAGGCTGCGCGCATCCTGACGGAGGATGGCTTCAAGGTGTTTCCCTATACGACGGATGATCTCGTCGTTGCGGAACGTCTGCTTGATGCGGGATGCGAGGTGTTGATGCCGTGGTGCGCGCCGATCGGTTCGGCAATGGGTCCGCTCAACTTGTATGCACTGCGTTCGTTGCGCGGCCATTTCCCCGATGTTCCGATGATTGTCGATGCGGGGCTTGGCCGCCCGTCACACGCTGCGACGGTCATGGAACTCGGGTTCGATGCGGTTCTGCTCAACACCGCCGTGGCAAAAGCCGGTGATCCGATGGCCATGGCCAGCGCATTCGCCAAGGCAACGGAGGCGGGGCGCGCAGCCTACCATGCTGGCATGCTGGAACCGCGTGACGTCGCGGTGCCGTCGACACCGGTCATCGGCAAGGCGGTATTTAGCTAGATAGTTTCAGCTGTCCAGCATCGCGGCCATTTTGCTGTTGTCGCCATAAACCAGGCAATCGGCGATGGTGGTCTTGTCGAGAACGCCTCGGGTGACATTGGCCACTTCGTTGAAGACGTGGCGGATTTCGCACGTGTCTTCACTCTCGCAATCCTCGCAGCGGCGATAAGCAATCTTGCTCAGGCAGGGCAGGGGCGCAATCGGGCCGTCAATGAGGCGCAGGACTTCGCCAAAGGTGATGTCTTCCGCTGGCTTGAGTAGCAGATAGCCGCCCATCTTGCCACGGCGGCTCATGACAATGCCCTGATGCTTCAAGTCAAGCAGGATCTGTTCCAGGAACTTTTTCGGAATATTCTGCTCTTCCGCAATATCCGAAATGAAGAGAGCCTTCTCGGCATCCGCCCTTGCAAGGACGACAAGCGCCCGCAGAGCGTATTTGGCTTTTTGCGATATCATTTTGCTGCCTGACTACCGTTGTGGTGCAGTCATAGTCCCTCGCGCGACATTATCTAGTGTAAAAATGTTAAAAAAGTGAGTTTTTTTGCGGCAAAAAAATGTCTTAAAAATAGCGCGTAAGGCGCTGAAAAATAATAATTCATTAAGATTTGACAAGGAACGCAGCATCTGAAGGCTTAGCCTGATACACGATTAACTTGGTAGAGATTGTTGACAAATGATTTCAAGCGGTCATCATCAGGCATCGGTTGACCCACAAGGCAACTGCACTCTGCAACCGAATTGTTCCATGGAGGTCGCAATGTACAGTGAAGTATCAAGCATTTTTAACCGGGCTGAACGCTTGTGGCGAGAAGTTTTTACTGCTGAGCCTCTTGATCGAAATGCAGGTGACCGGACGACACGCGATCGCGAAGAGGCTTCAGCCAAGAAGCATCGCAACTGGACCGAAGAAGATTTCCTTTGGTGCTGGCAGCACCGCGGCTTCTGGTGAGAATTTGCATCTGAACTATCCTCCCTCGGCTCATTGAAATAATAAGAGCAAGCAGTTTGGCCACCGCTAAGCCGCTTGCTCCATTTTCAACTGTTTGCAGTATTCTATTTCGATCTGCCCGCATCCATTGGAAAGTAAATTCTTCCGCGCAGCGGTTTTTGCCGTCATTCTCGCAAAAATTGTCCGCGTTTTCGGTAGGTTCGCGCGGGTGGGGCGATGATCGAAATGCGGCAGCACGTCGTGTCTGCATGCCTAGGAGATTTCCATGAAAAGACTGTTTGTTTACGCGGCAGTGGCATTGGGCTTGAGCTTGACGCCGGTCAAGGCCGCTGATGAGCCGACCGAGATTCTCAATGTTTCCTACGATATCTCCCGCGAGCTCTACGAACAGATCGATAAGGCATTCACGGCCGCCTACAAAAAAGAGGCTGGCAAGGACATAACCGTCAACCAGTCACATGCCGGTTCTTCCAAGCAGGCACGTTCCATTCTTGAGGGCCTTGAAGCGGATGTGGTCACCTTCAATCAGGTGACGGATGTGCAGGTGCTGCACGACAAGGGTGATTTCATTCCCGCCGACTGGCAGTCACGCCTCCCGAACAATTCTTCTCCCTATTATTCCCTGCCGGCATTTCTGGTTCGGGCCGGGAACCCCAAAAATATCAAGAACTGGGATGATCTTGTTCGTGACGATGTGAAAGTCATTTTCCCTAATCCCAAGACGTCCGGCAATGCGCGCTACACTTACCTTGCCGCCTATGCTTATGCACTTGAAACTTATAAGGACGAGGCCAAGGCACAGGAATTCGTCAAGAAGCTTTTCGCCAATGTTCCGGTTTTCGATACGGGTGGCCGCGCAGCAACCACGACTTTTGCGGAACGCGGCATCGGCGATGTGCTGATCACGTTCGAGGCGGAAGTGCTCGGTACACGCAAGCAGCTTGGCGAGGACAAATATGAGGCGGTCGTTCCGCCGGTCAGCCTGCTTGCCGAGTTTCCAGTGACTGTCGTGGACAAGGTTGTCGATAAACGCGGCTCGCGCGCCATCGCGGAAAACTACCTGACGTTCCTTTATTCGCCGGAAGGGCAGGACATTCTCGCGCAGAACTTCAACCGGGTGAACGATGAAACCGCGAAGGCAAAATATGCTGCACAGTTCCCTGAGACCCGGCTGATCACAGTTGAAGATGCCTTTGGCGGATGGAGTAAGGTTACGAAGGATCATTTCTCCGAGGGCGGTATTCTCGACAAAGTCTTCACCAAGCGATGAGCTGTCCTGGTCGGATGAAGGTAAGGGCGCGGTCCGGTGGCCGCGCCATTTTACTTTCCCACATAGCTTGCGTTCAAAGGAACATGCGTTAGAAACCGCCTATGTCGTTGTTTTCCAAGTCCAGTCGCCGCGGAGTATTGCCAGGCTTTGGCCTCACCCTGGGTGTGACCTTGCTTTATTTCGTCATAATCGTTGCCCTGCCGCTTTTGGCGATGATCTACAAATCGGTTAATCTCGGATGGGCGGATTTCTGGGCCATCATTTCGTCAGACCGCGCCCTCGCAACCTATCGCATCACAGTCGGAGCCGCAGCGCTGGCAACGGTTTTCAATGCGTTGTTTGGTGTGCTTCTGGCATGGGTCCTGGTCCGTTATCAGTTTCCGGGACGGCGCCTGTTGGATGCGGTAGTCGACTTGCCATTTGCACTGCCAACGGCCGTCGCTGGCCTTGCGCTCGTAACCGTCTTCTCGGCCAATGGCTGGTTTGGCCAATATATCGAGCCATTGGGTGTCAAGGTTGCTTATGCACCGCTCGGCATTGCCCTTGCCATGATGTTCACAAGTATTCCATTTGTCGTCCGCACGGTACAGCCGGTGCTTGAGGACGTTGCCACCGACGTCGAGGAGGCGGCCAGGTCTTTGGGCGCCAGCAATTGGCAGATATTCTCGCGAATCATCTGGCCGGCTATTTTTCCCGCGTTCATAGCAGGTTGCAGTCTTTCCTTCGCACGCAGCCTTGGCGAGTTTGGTGCAATCGTCTTCATATCCGGCAATTTGCCTTTCGAGACCGAGGTCATGTCGCTCCTGGTGTTCATCCGGCTCGATGAATACGACTACCCGGCAGCGGCGGCCCTGGCGACAGTGATGCTGGTAACGGCCTTTGTCATGCTCTTCATCACCAATTCCATTCAAGCCTGGCAGCTCCGCTATGCAGAACGCAGCTGATCTCGTTGCACCGGCAATGGCCGTCCAGGCATCACGGCGGCACGGCAAGGCACCGTCGCGCGGAATGCATTGGCTGCTGATCCTATCGGCGATTTTCTTGTCGATCCTTTTCATTGGCGTGCCGATGCTGGTGATCTTTACCTATGCGTTCCGCAGCGGAGTCGCTGTCTATTTTTCGCAGATTACCCAACCGGCAACCTTGCACGCGATCTGGTTGACGGTCCTGACCGCTCTTGTTGTCGTGCCGATCAATATGCTGTTCGGTATCTGCGTGGCTTGGCTTGTCACGCGATTCCGCTTTCCCGGGCGGCGGTTATTGATCACGTTCGTCGAGATACCGTTTTCGGTATCGCCCATTGTCGCCGGTGTAACCTACCTTTTTCTCTACGGCAGCCAGGGTCTACTCGGGCCTCTGCTCGACAGTTATGACATCAAGATCATGTTCACAGTGCCGGCAATCTTTCTGGTCAGTCTTTTCGTGACCAGCCCGTTTGTGGCGCGTGAGCTCATTCCGCTGATGCAGGCGCAGGGCAGTGAGGACGAAGAGGCGGCGATAACTCTCGGTGCAACCGGACTGCAGACGTTCTTCTATGTGACCTTGCCGAATATCAGGTGGGCACTGCTTTACGGTGCAGTGCTATGCAATGCACGTGTGATGGGTGAATTTGGCGCGGTCTCCGTCGTTTCTGGCGCCATACGGGGGCAAACGAACACGCTGCCATTGCAGATCGAGCTGCTCTTCAATGACTACAACGTGACCGGCGCGTTCGCTGCTTCATCGACATTGGCGCTGATAGCGGTGGTGACGCTCGTGCTGAAATACATTCTGGAGCGGAAACAGACAAGCTAGGCTCTAAGCGAGCCCAGCAGAAATTCACGCTGCACGCTGTGTGCGCAAGGCCTCCTGCGGCCAGCGCATTGACTCAGCGAGGATACGCGCTTCCGGCCACGAGCCAAATCCACTCTCGATGTTGATATGCCCGGCATACTTCATATCGACAAAGCCTGAGCCCCAGATGTCGGCCAAGGCCCGCGCCTTGTTGAACGACATGTAAGGGTCGTCTCTGCTCGCGGCGACGATCGACGGGAAGCCGAGGTTGTGGCGCGGCAATGGGGCAAAGCTGCGAAACTTCGGATCCCGCACGGCCATCCGCTCCGCATCTGCAGGTGCCACCAGCAAGGCGCCAGCGACATGCGCCGCCGACGGACGGCTGGCCAGGTGGGAAACCAGTACGCATCCCAGGCTGTGAGCAACCAGGATCGCGCCAGGAGTTTCAGCAAGGGCTGCCTCCAGCACATGAAGCCATTGCGAGAGAACCGGGTTCTCCCAGTCGTCCTGTTTAACTAGGCGTGCGGCCTCGTCTTCTGCCAGCCACTGCCTCTGCCAGTGCCCGTTTTCCGATCCGCGATATCCCGGAATGATCAATGTCTTCATCGGTGCCACCAACTCCTTTCACACAAATCTGCCTGAGAGGGGAAATCTTGAATGTGGCCCCAAAATAGGTTGGTGCTGCGTATCAATGAAGGAACAGCACACTAATCTCGAGGATATCTGGATAATATTCCTGCGTAAGAACAGAGTTTCGTGAAATCAGAGACGTTGTAGTCAGGTCTCGCCGTCTTTCTTGTACCAGCGCAAAAGCAGCTGCGAGCGCTCGAAATACAGCACCACAAGAAGCGATAGGGCGAAGGGGATCAGCAAATAAAACAGACGGAAAATAATAAGCGCCGCGAGAACGTCCGCTTGATCCATATCGGGCAGGCCAGTCAGGAATACCAGTTCCAACACTCCAAGCCCACCTGGCGCATGGGAGATCAGGGCCGCGGAAAATGAAACCAGGAATATGCCAAGAATGACAAGGAAGCCGGGGTTTCCCGCGACAGGCAAGGTGAAATAGATGATTGCGGCGGCGCCGATCAATTCCAGTGGTCCAACGATCAATTGCTGCGCAACAACCGACAGGCGCGGATATTCCAGCGTGAAGCGGCGAATGCGCAGTGGCTTGAAATGCAGCCAGCTGCCAAAAATATAGAGCAGCACGATCGCCAGCGAGCCAAATCCGAGGACATAGCTCAGTGTCAGCGGGAGCTCGGAGTTAAATCGCCGAAGCAACCCTGGCTCGACCAGAAGCACGATGGCGCTGAGCGTCAATATCCCGAGCAGGAACGTGAACGAGCAAAATGCAATCAGTAGCGCAATTTCAGGCGTGCTCATGCCTTGCGAGGAATAGGCGCGATAGCGCACCACTGCCCCCGAAAGTACAGATGCTCCGATATTGTGGGACAGGGCATAGGTCGTGAACGAGCAGAGTGCGATGAAGAGCCAGGAGATCTTTCGCCGAAGATGCAGGAGCGCAATGCGGTCGTACCCGGCCAGCGCCGCGTAGGCGACGAGAGACCCCAGTCCTGCCAGGATCCAGCGATGTGCGGCAATAGCGTAAAGGCTGTCAAATACGTCGTCCAACGAGATGCTCCGCAACTCCTTATAGAGGAGCCATACGGAAATCCCGACGGCGGCCAGCCCGATGACTGGCCAAACGTAATCCTTCAACTTCATGCCATTTCCTACGAGATCATTCCGGTCATTTAAATTTTTCGTGTCGTCATTCCGTCAATGGCCCCTCCGGCTTCGGCTCGTCAAGATCGAGAATGTGAGCGACGATACCGCGCGCTATTTCCCGCTCTCCCATGATTACGGCGTCAGCGCCGAGATCCTGCAAATGCTGTACTTCTGCGTCCGAATGAGCACGCGCCAGAATGCTTATGACAGGATTGGCAGCGCGCGCCTTGACGACGATTTGCCCGGCCTCGAAAGCGTTTGGAATGGCCAGGATCAACTGGCGGGCTCCAGCCAGATTCGCGGCTGCCAGCACATCGCCGTTAGCCGCATTGCCGACGATCGTCTCGATATTCTCGTCACGAAGTTTCGCCACGGTCTTGTCCGCATCCTCAATAACGAGGAAGGGCTTTCCAACTTCTTTCAAGGCATCGCCGACGAGACTGCCTACGCGGCCATAACCGATCAGGACAGCGTGATTAGTGAGGGTCGTCGGATGGATATCTTCAACGTCCGGCTCCTCCACCGCAGGTATATTTGTATCGGCTGCAGGCTCGACGGTCGAAGGCAGGCGCTTTTCCAGCCTTGGTCTGAGGTAGGTAACGGCGGCGAATACCAGTGGATTGAGAAGTATGGACAGGATGGCGCCGCCGAGGATCAGATCACGACCCTCTTCGGGCAGCATCCCCAAGCCGACGCCGAGTTCTGCCAGGATGAAGGAGAATTCGCCGATTTGCGCGAGGCTGGCGGAAATGATCAGCGCAGTGCCGGTCGGATATCCAAACGCCAGTACAATAAAAAACGCAGCGAGCGACTTGCCAATGATAATGATTGCGAGGGTCGCGAGAAGCGGCAGCGGGTCGTTGACGATCGTCATGGGATCAAACAACATGCCGACCGAGACGAAGAACAATACGGCAAAAGCGTCACGCAACGGCAGCGACTCTTCAGCAGCCCTATGGCTGAGTTCCGACTCGCTCATGATCATGCCGGCGAAGAAAGCGCCGAGTGCCAGGGAGACGCCGAAAAGCTTGGCGGCGCCGAAGGCAACACCCAAGGCAATTGCAAGGACGGCAAGGCGGAAAAGTTCGCGCGACCCGGTGTGGGCAATTGCGTGCAAGGTCCAAGGAATGACCCGGCGCCCGACGATGAGCATAACTGCTACGAAAGCAGCGACCTTGCCAAAGGTCAGAGCAATAACCCCGCCGACGCCGAGATTGAAATAAGAGGCAAGGGGATCACTGGCCGCATGAATTGCGCCTTCCGACGAGCCACCTCCATTGATTGCACCTGCAATGGCAGGCAACAGAACGAGCGCCAGGACCATTGCCAGATCCTCGACGATCAGCCAACCGACCGCAATGCGGCCGCGCTCCGTCTCGATCAGCCTGCGTTCCTGCATGGCGCGCAACAGGACAACGGTACTCGCGACCGAGAGAGCGAGGCCGAACACCAGACCAGCCTGCATGCTCCAGCCCAGGATCCAAGCCAGAGCTGCACCGAGCAGGGTTGCGACAACGATCTGAACGATGGCGCCTGGAATGGCGATGGCCCGGACCGACAGGAGATCCTTCAGGGAGAAATGCAGCCCGACGCCAAACATGAGCAGGATGACGCCGATTTCCGCAAGTTCGGCTGCCAGGTCCTGATCGGCGACAAATCCGGGGGTATGGGAGCCAGCGAGAACGCCGGCGACGAGATAACCGACAAGGGGAGGAATACGCAGACGATTGGCAATCGCACCGAAGATGAAGGCCAGAACGAGACCTACTACGATTGTCGCAATCAGCGGCGTTTCATGAGGCATATGTCGGCGTCTCCCCCTTGAGATTTGTTTGGTGAAATGTCCGGTGATCCTGCGAACAGGTTCCTGTCGCAGCAGTATTGCCTACCGGGGATGGCTTGCAAACCGCTTATCTCGATTTGCGGCGCAGGAACGGTGATTTTTTCCCTGCGCCGCAAATAGTTAGCGTTGGACGCTAACGGTTGTTGGCATCAGCTTTGTGCAAGTGGCTTTTCGCCAGAGCTGCCGATGCGGTGAGCGTGGTTCTTTTCCCACCAGGTACCCAGCAGCAGGAGAATCGGCGCTGCGATGAATAGCGAGGAGCTGGTCGCAATGACCACACCGAAGAGCATGGGCAGGGCGAAGTTCTCAACGGCCTTGCCACCCCATATTGCCATTGGCAGCATGGCGAGGAAGACCGTCAGCGAGGTGTATATACACCGCGCCAATGTCTGGTTGATACTCAGGTCGATGATCTGCCGCAGCGGCATCTTCTTGTGGATGCGAAGGTTTTCACGCATGCGATCGTAGACCACCACCTTGTCGTTGACCGAATAGCCAATGATCGTCAGCAGCGCCGCAATGGCCGTGAGGTTGAAGTCAAGGCCCATCAGCGCAAAGAAGCCAACCGTCTTGGTTGTATCAAGGATCAAGGTGGCGATCGCACCAAGCGCGAAGTGCCATTCGAACCGCCACCATATGTAAAGCAGCATGGCAAGGCTGGCGAGGATGACGGCGAGGATACCTGAACGCGCCAATTCTCCACTTACCTTCGGTCCGACAACCTCCGAGCTTTCGATTCTGACGCCGGGATCAAGCTGTTCGACTGCTGCCTTGACCTTGGTTACAGCTTCGGTCTGTGCCGTTTCACCGCCTTCCTGACGCTGAACGCGAATAAGCACGCGGTTATCGCCGCCAGCTTGCTGCAGAGCAACTTCACCAAGACCGAGGCCTTCGAGCGTGGAGCGCATGGTGGCGAGATCAGCTGGTTTGGAAGTTGTGACGTCGACCTGGATACCGCCCTTGAAGTCGATACCATAGTTAAGGCCGGGGTGGATGAAGAGAACCACGGAGGCGATCGACAGGAAGATCGAAACACCGATACCGAAGAACCGTGCGTTCATGAACGAGATGTTCGTATTTTCCGGGACGAGCTTGAAGAGGTGCTCGATGTGGATGGTCTTCATCTTCCGGCGGCGGACGATGGCCATCATGATGATGCGCACAACCGTAACCGCAGTAAACATCGAGACGAGGGCACCGATGATCATGGTGATGGCAAAGCCACGCACCGGACCGGTACCGAACAGGAAGAGCAGGAACGTTGCGATAAGGTGAGTGGCATTGGCGTCGACGATTGTCGAATAGGCAAGCCGGAAACCCCGGTCAACCGCCGCCATTGCGCCGATACCCTTGCGCGCTTCTTCACGGATACGTTCATTGATAAGGATGTTTGCGTCGACTGCGAAGCCGATGCCGAGGATGATGGCGGCGATACCGGGCAGCGTCAGCGTCGCGCCGAGCAGGCTCAGAATGCCGAACGTCAAGACCACATTGAGGGCAAGGGCAAGGTTGGCGATGAGGCCCCAGCCGCTGTAGAGGATGAAGATAAAGGCCACGACCAGCGCAAAGCCGATGAAGCCCGTCAACAGGCCCATCTTGATGACGTCGCCGCCGAGATCCGGACCGACTGTCCGTTCTTCGATGACTGTAAGCGGGGCGGGAAGTGCGCCAGCGCGCAGCAGTGCGGCGGTAGTGACCGTATCCTGAACGGTAAAGTTGCCGGTGATCTGGCCAGAGCCACCGGTGATCGGTACCTGGATGACCGGGGCGGTCAGGACCTTGCCGTCGAGGACGATGGCGAAGGGGCGCCCAACGTTCTGGCTGGTGATATCAGCGAACTGGCGCGCGCCGACATTGTCGAAGCGGAAGGAAATGATCGGCTGGTTGGTCTGCTGGTCGAAGGCGGCGCGAGCGTCAGTCAGGCGCTCGCCGCTGATCGCAACACGGTCTTCCACCGGATAGGTGACGCCGGGTTCTTTCACATCAGGCAGGATTGTCACACCTGGCTGTGGGCTATCGCCCGCATTGCGGTCTGCAACCATGTGGAACGTCATCTTGGCGGTGCTGCCGAGCAGGGCCCGAAGCTGGCTTGGATCCTGCAGGCCGGGGAGCTGGACGACGATGCGATCCGACCCGACGCGCTGAATGGAAGGTTCGGCAACGCCGACCTGGTCTACACGCCGGCGGACAATTTCAAGACTCTGCTGCAAGGCATTGTCGAGCTTGTCCTTCATGCCGGCTTCGGTAAGGGTCAGCCGGATCTGGTTATCGGTGGTAGTGATATCGATGTCGCTGACAGGTGCGGCAAAGCCGACCTGCGCAACCTGCGTTGTCAGTTCGCGCAGTGCGTTGACAGCAGCATCCCGCTGCGCCGGATCGGCAAGAGTGATGACAACGCTGTCACCGGCAACACGCACCGATTGCGGCTGGATTTTCGCCGTGCGCAAATGGCCGCGCGCATCATCCAGCATCGCGCGTACGCGATCTTTCTTCAGAGCGGCTGCATCAACTTCGAGAACGAGATAAGAGCCGCCGCGGAGATCAAGGCCCAGTGCGACCTGTTTCTTGGGGAACCAGCTCGGCATGGCATCGAGCTGCGCCTTGGTGAAGGCATTGGGGAGCGCGAGGACGATGCCTGCAAGAATGATAAAAATATAGGTCCAGAGAACCCATCTCGAAGTGCGCATATCTGATGTTCCGTATAAGTACAGGCGCTGCCGAGAACTAATCACGTTCATGCTTGGCCGCCGCCAGATTGTTTTGTCGTTTCCCTATTGGAAACGGTGGTGTCAGGCTGCGGTTAAGGGCGGAGCGCGAGCACTGAAAACAGCATCGTGGCTGAACACGACGTATGAACCGTTGTGAACCGGAATTGTACTCCTCTGGTCCACAATAACCAGCGATGGTTTTGCTGGTAGCAAGGCGCTGTCAGCGCCGGTGTCGGAACGCAAGCCGCTTTTGATCTTCAAATGAAGAGCTTCGAGCGCCACTACGCGCATGGGCCGTTGAACCGGAGTCGATTGATTGCCGGCCTCGTGAGCCAGGCGCGTGTCATCGTTCTTGTGAGAACTGACTTCGCTCGCGGCTAGATTGACCTCTGGGCTCGTTGCGTAAACCGTGCCCAACGCGGCGCCGATACTGGAGACTAGCCAGAAAACAGAAATCAGGAGCGGAGCAGCGCTACGCTTTCCTGTTCTGAACTTTCCATAATGGCCCATACCAACATCCAATAAAATATTATCGCGGCGCAAAGCGTCTCGCTGCGACTCTATTTATGAACTCTGACCGGCTGAGTCACTTAAAATCGTCGTCTGGAGCTGGTGGTGACCGGAAAATGTGTCGTTTTGCAGGAAACGGGTGGAACTAAACCGCCAAATTGGCACTCTTAAGCAAAATGGAGAAGTCATGATGGCAGATGCAATCAACACCGTATCGTTGGTGCCATGGAACGCGATCGAAACCGAACTGGACAATTATGGCTGTGCCGTTCTGAAAGGTGTGTTGTCAAAACTGGATTGTCATAGGCTAGCGGCAAGCTATCCGGATGACGGCCAGTTTCGTAAGCGCATTGTCATGGCACGGCATGGATTTGGGCGCGGCGAATACAAATACTTTGCCTATCCGCTGCCCGACCTCGTAAACGATCTGCGCCAGTCGCTATACCCGCCACTCGCCGAAATCGCCAATCGCTGGAACGAACAGATGGGCATTGATGTCCGGTATCCCAATCGGCATCAAGCCTTCATCGAACGGTGCCATGCGGCAGGCCAGGATCGCCCTACACCGCTGCTGCTCGAATATTCCGAAGGCGACTACAATTGCCTGCATCAGGACATTTACGGCGCACACGTCTTCCCGCTGCAAGTGGCATTTCTCCTTTCGCGGCCGGGCGAGGACTTTACCGGCGGGGAGTTCGTCCTGACCGAGCAGCGTCCGCGCATGCAGTCGCGCGCCGAGATCGTTTCGCTACAACAGGGCGACGCGGTCATTTTCCCCGTGAGCCATCGTCCCGTGAAGGGCACGCGCGGTTACTATCGGGTGATTATGCGTCACGGTGTCAGCCGGCTGCGCAGCGGCAAGCGTCATACGCTCGGCATCATCTTCCACGATTCGAAGTAAGGTGTGTTGGCAGTTGCATCGGCCCGAGAACCACAGCATTGTGGACCGAATTATCGCATGGGGCCTCGATGGATTATCTGATTTTCTGGGAATGGCTGAGTTTTGCCGTGCGGTGGCTGCATGTGATTACGGCAATCGCCTGGATTGGTTCGTCCTTTTATTTCATCGCTCTCGATCTCGGCTTGCGCAGGCACGCAAACCTGCCGCAAGGCGTAAACGGCGAGGAATGGCAGGTTCATGGCGGCGGCTTCTATCACATCCAGAAATACATGGTCGCTCCGGCGCATATGCCGGAACACCTGATCTGGTTCAAATGGGAGTCCTACTTCACCTGGCTGTCGGGGTTCATGCTCCTGTGCATCGTTTACTATGCGGGTGCTGATCTCTATCTGATCGATCGCAATGTCCTGGATGTTTCGACGCCTGTCGCCATTCTGATCTCGCTGGCCTCAATCTCCGTCGGCTGGCTGATCTATGACCTCTTGTGCAAGTCGCCACTCGCGTCAAATGACACGGCGCTGATGATCATCCTCTATGGCGTCATTGTTTTCATGGCGTGGGGCTACACACACCTTTTCACGGGTCGCGCGGCATTCCTGCATCTCGGCGCCTTCACGGCGACGATCATGTCTGGCAATGTTTTTCTCCTGATCATTCCAAATCAGAAGAAGGTGGTTGCCGATCTGATCGGCGGAAAAATTCCTGACCCCAAGCTCGGCAAACAGGCCAAGCAGCGTTCGACACACAACAACTATCTGACGCTTCCGGTCATCTTCCTGATGTTGTCGAACCACTATCCGCTTGCGACCTCCACGCAATTCAACTGGGTAATTGCCGCGCTGATTTTCATCATCGGCGTGCTCATTCGCCATTATTTCAATTCGAGGCATGCGGGCACGGGCAATCCACACTGGACGTGGCTCGCCAGCGCCGTCCTGTTCATCATCATCATCTGGCTTTCGACCGTTCCGAAAGCCCTGACGGGCGGTGAGCAAAAGGTTTCGCGTGCTGCCGAGCCTTACCTGATGGCGCCGGATTTTGAGCAGGTTCGCGATACGGTGATGGGCCGCTGTTCCATGTGCCATGCGGCAGAGCCCTCCTGGGAAGGCATCATGATGCCGCCCAAGGGCATTCGCCTCGACACGGACGAGTTGATCGCGTCCCATGCGAATGAGATTTATATTCAAGCCGGGGCGAGTCACGCCATGCCTCCCGGCAATCTGACGAATATCACTGCTGATGAACGCGCGCTGCTTGTCTCGTGGTATCGTGGCACGACAGCTGGTGAAACGAAACCATGACAGAGCTCCTTTTGCGGGGTCGCATCCTGACCTTTCACGATGAACCGCTGGCGGGTGAGGCGAGCCCGGAAACGTTTACCTATATTGAGGATGGCGGCCTGCTGATCCGCGACGGGAAGGTTGTTGAGATCGATGATTACGCACAAGTGCGTGCGGGCAACGGCAGCCATGCCGAGCTTGTCGACCATCGCCCGCACTTGATCACGCCAGGCTTTATCGACGCCCATATCCATTACCCGCAGATGCAGGTTGTCGGCTCCTATGCAGGCGCACTCATGGAGTGGCTCAACAAATATACTTTCGTCGAGGAGCAGAAATTTTCCAATCAGGGGCATCCCGAACATATCGCCACGTCATTGCTTGATGAACTGATCCGGCACGGGACAACGACCGCCGCTGCTTACTGCTCGGTGCACAAGGCGTCGGTTCAGGCATTTTTCACGGAAGCGCACCGGCGCAATATGCGCATGATTGCAGGCAAGGTCATGATGGATCGCAACGCGCCGCCGGGTCTGCTGGATACACCGCAATCCGGTTATGACGACAGCAAGGCGCTGATCGGGGAATGGCATGGCAAGGGCCGCCAGCTCTACGCGATCACGCCGCGCTTCGCGCCAACATCCACTCCGGAGCAGCTCGAAATGAGCGGTACCCTGGTGCGCGAACACCCGGAACTGCACGTCCAAACGCATCTGTGCGAAAACACCGCTGAAATTGCCTTCGTCGCCGAACTTTTCCCATGGAGCCGGGACTATACGCAGGTTTACGAACATTATGGTTTGCTCGGCCCGAAAACACTGCTTGGACACTGCATCCACCTTACCGATGTGGAAATCGGTTCGATCGCCAATAGCGGCTCAGTGGCGGTCTTCTGTCCAACCTCCAATCTGTTCATTGGCAGCGGGTTATTCGATCTCGCGCGCCTGCGTGCGTCCGATCCTCCAGTTCGAACAGCGATTGCAACGGATATTGGCGGCGGCACGTCGTATTCGATGCTCCGCACACTGGATGAGGGCTACAAGATCCTGAACATCCAGGGTCAGCGCTACCATCCGTTGCGCTCGTTCTATCAGGTGACCCTCGGCAACGCCCG
Organism: uncultured Alphaproteobacteria bacterium; assembly: GCA_963777425.1. Lineage (GTDB taxonomy): Bacteria > Pseudomonadota > Alphaproteobacteria > Rhizobiales > Rhizobiaceae > Phyllobacterium. The sequence goes on from CAVZQS010000010.1 coordinate 600,307, forward strand.
CGCGTTGTCACTTGAGGGCACGATTGGCTCGTTTGTCCCGGGAGCCGAGGCGGACTGCGTCGTGCTCAATGCCCGCGCGACGCCGGCCATGCGCATTCGCATGGACACTGTCGAAACGCTGGTGGAAGAGCTGTTCCTGATGCAGACCATGGGAGATGATCGGACGATCGCCGAGGTCTACGTGGCAGGCAAGGCGGCGAAGAGCGCGTTGGCAAACTAACGTCCTGGGAACCAAGATCCGGCTTCGGCCGTTCGATACGGTCAATGCCTCCGATTTCGGGACCCTTCATGACAACGAAGCATCGAGACTTAAGAGGCGGGCAGCCACTCTGGCTCGCTCGACCAGCCACCGGCGTCAAGACCGACGTGCTTTCCGATGATCTCTCAACCGATATTGTTATTGTTGGCGCTGGCATAAGCGGTGCGCTGGCAGCGGAAAGCTTGACTGCGGCGGGATACGAAGTCGCGATCTTCGACAGGCGCAAACCGGTAACAGGGTCGACGCCGGCCAGCACAGCACTGCTGCAGTTCGAGATCGATACGCCTTTGCACCAGCTTGCACGGAAAATTGGCCTTGAGGATGCAGAGAGGGCATGGCGGCGTTCGAAACTTGCCCTTGATGCATTGCGTGAGCGAACACGAGAGCTCGGCATTGCGTGCGAGATGACGAACAGGAACTCGCTCTATCTCGCCGGTGACCTGCTTGATGAAAAGGGATTGCACCGAGAGTGTCTGGCCAGGCGTCGCGCCGGGTTCGAAACGACCTTCCTTGAGCCACCCGAACTCCTGACCAGATTCGGCATCGAACGCCCCGGTGCCCTTCTCAATTTCGACAATATGGTAGCAAACCCGCGCAAGCTGGCGCTGGGATATCTGCGTGTCGCGCTTGAGCGTGGCGCGAAGATTCTCACCCCGGTCGAGATCACATCAGTCGAAGCCAAGCCGCGCAGTGTCAGAGCCATCACAAGGGATGGGCGGAAAATCAGTTGCAAGTATCTCGTGTGGGCAACAGGCTATGAGATTCCAAAACAGGTTCCCCGCAAGGGGCATGAAATCAACTCGACCTGGGCGCTGGCAACGCCGCGGCAGACAAAGCAATTGTGGCCAGAACGCTGTGTCATCTGGGAAGCATCAGATCCTTATCTCTATATGCGCACGACCCACGACGGACGGATCATTGTCGGTGGGGAAGACGAAGAGTTTGAGGATGAGGAGAAGCGGGATGCAAAGCTCGCTGCAAAGACCAGTGCAATTCTTGCCAAGCTCAAGAGGCTTTTCCCAAACATCACTGCCGAGGCGGAATACGCCTGGGCGGGAAGCTTCGGTTCCAGCACGACAGGTTTGCCGACCATAGGCGCCGTCCCGGGAATGGATCGTTGTTATGCCGTCCTTGGGTATGGCGGAAATGGCATCACATTCTCAATGGCCGCCGCCCAACTAATCCGCGGCCTCATCACGAAATCCGGAGATCCGGACGCCGACCTTTTTGCATTTAAATAGATCATTCCACGCGATATCCCACTTCCTCAGCCGCGTGCCCCAGCGTCAGCCAGAAGGAACGGGCGAACGTGCGGAACACGTACAGATCGAAGCTTTCGTCATCGATCCGCTGGATATTGGTGTGGATGTCGTGGTGCAACGTTGCGCGGCCATTGCCAATCGGGAAGGCGTGTTCCGAAAAGTCGATCGCAAACAGTTTTGACAGCACCCATTCCGAGCGCGGTCCGCTGACGCGGATGACCGTGCGGCCGTGGGTGAGGTCGATGATCGTTCCGAGTTCAGGCGAAATGACGGAACGCAACCTTGTTTCGAGGTCTGGTGTCGCGCTGACAACAAAGTATCGCCCCGGTGCGAAGCCGAATACCGATTTCTCGCCCGCGACACGGCCGAGGCCAGGCTTGTTTTGAAGTGCAAGGCCGGTTGCGCTGCCGATCGCGGTCAGCATGGCGGGTATCGCATCGCGCCAGGCTGTAACCTGAATGACCGAGAGGCCTTTTCGCTCTCGCAGCGTGACACCTATGCCAGCAGCCGCATTGCCGTGGTTTCCCGGAACAAAGTTTGCTCCCAAGGGTGATTGGGGTTCAGCCATGCATCCGGCTCCCTTCTGGATCGAACATATGGTGGCTGACAATCTCTACCGGACAATGTTTGTCGCGGAGCAAATCCGTGGCGAATGCCCGATTCCCGATCATGGACGTTCCGTGCTTGACGAGGGCCAATGCAATATATTTGCCAAGAGCCGGCGAATAGCATGCTGCCGTGACATGCCCGAAACTGTCGGCCGGCTCGCGCGGAACGGGATCGGTCACGATGTGACTGCCGCCGGTAATCGATTGATTATCCATCGAAATGAGACCGACAAGCGAAAGCCGGTTTTCGTCCTTGAGTCCCTCGCGCCCGATCATGGCAGAGCCGATATACGGCTTCTTCTTCGACAGCATCCAGTCGAGGTGCAGGTCGTGGGCCGTCGTTCTGCCATCGATCTCTGCCCCCGTCACGTGGCCTTTTTCGATGCGCAACGTCCCAAGCGCCTCGAGGCCGTACGGCATGATATCGAACGGTTTTCCGGCAGCGAGCAGCGCCTCCCAGACCTTTGTACCGAACCCCGCGCCGCAATAGACCTCATACGCGAGTTCACCGGAGAAGGAGAGACGGCAGATCATGACTGGGATGCCGTCGATCTTGCCATGGACGATACCCATGAAGGGTAGCGCAACGTTGTCAACCTTCGTGCCCGTGACGCAGGCCTCGAGTACGGAACGAGATTTCGGACCCGAAATCGCCGAAGCAGCCCAAACATCCGTAACTGATGTCAGATGCACGCGCAGGTCGGGCCAGATGCAGTCGAGATAGAACTCCAGATGCTGCATCACAGTGCCGGCATTGGCCGTGGTCGTCGTCATGAGAAATTGGGTTTCGCCAAGACGCCAGGTCGTTCCATCGTCGAAAGCGATCCCGTCTTCCCTCAACATCAGTCCATAACGGGCCTTGCCAACCGGCAGTGTCGAAAACATGTTTGTATAGACGCGATCGAGAAATTCAGCTGCATCGGGGCCTTGAATGTCGATTTTGCCGAGTGTCGAAACGTCAACAATGCCGACGCTCTGGCGCACCGCACGTGCTTCGCGAGTATAGGCCTGTTCGACTGTCTCGCCATGGCTGCCATAGATCATAGGACGGTGCCATAGACCCGCCTCGTAGGTCTTGGCGCTGTTTGCCAAATGCCAGTCATGCATCGGAGTCAGCCGGTGCGGGCGCAAATCGCCGTACCGCTCTCCGGCAATGGCGCCAAGGGAGACGGGTGTGAAGGGTGGTCGAAATCGCGTTGTGCCGGCTTGGGGGATCGTAATACCACGAACGTCCGCCATGATAGCGAGGCCTGGAACGTTGGACGTCTTGCCTTGGTCGGTCGCCATGCCAAGCGTGGTGTAGCGTTTCAGATGCTCGACGGAGTGAAAGCCCTCGCGGTAGGCAAGGCGGATATCGTCAGCGGTGACATCATGTTGAAAATCGACAAACGCCTTTTGCGATTTGGCTGAGGGTTCGATTTCGAATACCGGCGCTGGCGACGCATCCAGCATTGGAGCCTCGACGGGTGGAAGGACAAGCCTGCTTTTGGCAGAGCCCTTGGTTGCGGCATCCGATAGCACGCTGATCGTATCCATGTAGCCGGCGGCCGAGCCCGTGGTCACCCAATTCTGGTTTGGTTCGGGTGGCAGGAAGGCCTGCAGGTCCTCGTCCCAGTCGGGCTTGCCGCCAGCCTGGCTAGCCAGATGAATGGCCGGCGACCAACCGCCGGAAACGCCGAGGCAATCCGTTTTGATTTCCCGTGGCGCGCCGGAAACGCGACCAGTCTCGGCGTTGAAGTGCTGGACCGTAATCGAACTCAGTGTCTTGCCAGCGTGTGTCCCCGTTACGGCGTGAGCGAGGAGCAGTTCCGCGCCGGCAACGCTAGCAATATCGCGGCAAGTGCCGGAAACATCAGAGCGCACGTCAATGATCGCCGTAACGTTGACGCCAGCCTGCGACAGGGTCCGCGCGGCATCGTAGGCGCTGTCGTTGTTGGTGAAGAGGGTGACATTGTTTCCCGCGGCGACACCGTATTCGATTGCGTAGCGACGTACTGCGTCGGCGAGCATTACACCCGGACAATCATTCCCGGGAAAGACAATCGGACGCTCGAATGCGCCGGTTGCGAGAACGGTGCGGCCGGTGCGAATGACCCAGTGGCGCTGGCGTGGCTGGCCTTTCGTACGATTGGGTTTGTAGTCGGAGACATGTTCGACTGCGGTCAGGACATTGCCATCATAATAGCCCCAGACCGAAGTGCGTGTCAGGAAACGGACATTGGGCATGTTCGACAGGGCGGCAGCCTTCTCGCGTGCCCAGACAGCGGGGTTGCGCCCGTCGATCAATTCTCCCGATGCGAGCAGCGTGCCGCCTGCAACTGGCCGCTCCTCGGCAATAATCACCCTGGCGCCCGTGGAAGCGGACGCTTCCGCGGCTATCAAACCGGCGGGACCGCTACCGACAACTAGGACGTCGCAAAAGGCATTCATACGCTCATAACGATCGGGGTCCGCCGCCGTACCCGCCCTGCCAAGACCAGCCGCCCGGCGAATGAACTTTTCGCAGAACATCCAGAAGCGCGTCCCACGGAGCGGCCCGATGGCCGGACCCATGAAGGTCTTGTAGTAAAATCCTGCCGAGAACAGCGGACCCGCAAGCTGGTTGACCGCCATCCAGTCGTGTTCAAGTGAAGGAAACCGGTTCTGGCTCTGGGTCACCAGGCCGTCATATATCTCCAGCTCGGTTGCCCGGACATTCGGTTCGCGCACATCGCCGGTGAATACCGTGACGAGCGCATTGGGCTCATCGCTTCCGGCGGCGAAGACGCCGCGTGGGCGATGATACTTGAATGAGCGTCCAAAAAGCGTGATGCCATTGGCGAGCAGTGCCGAAGCGAGCGTGTCTCCTGGATGGCCGCTATAGGCCTTGCCGTCGAATGTGAATCGGACTGATTTGGAACGATCGATGCGTCCGCCTTTGGAAAGCCGCGAACTCGTCATGCCAGTTCACCGCTTTTCGCTGAAACTGCTGCGTCCCGGGCAAATACAACTGACGAGATCGCATGGGTGGAAACGTCACGCGTGACAAGGAGGTGCTGACGGCAGCCGCCGCTGTGCAACCAATACTCGCGGTGCGAGCCGCTCGGGTTGGTGCGATCGTAGACGTAGGCATTCCATGCCGTGTGATCGTCTGATGACGGTTCGGGCCGGTTTCGTGTTGCATCGCCCTGGTAGATGAATTCGATGACGTCGCGTGGTCCGCAATAGGGGCATTTGATGATCATGATCTCATTGTCTCGAGGCGAATCGTTTCACTGGCAAAGATTGTATGTTCGATAGTTTGTTTCCTGGAGAGCCAGTCAACAGATTGTGCTGGAGTTGGTCAAGACTGGTGTAAATAGCAGACAGGCAATGAGTTATTTCGAAAGCCATCCGTCCCCGTGAATCATGATAACTCTTTTTACTATGCTATTGTCAGAACGCTGACGCCATCACCAGGAAAGCGGCGACCAGTATCATTGGGCCGACTTGTTCCACCATGGAAAGCAAAAAGTGCCTTGATTGTGCCGACATGAACGGGCAAGTCGATAGCTGAAAACTATTCTTGGATGGATTTGAACCTGTGATTTCTCGTTTCTTTCGCCGGATTTCTCTGACGATTGTCGCTCTGATGCTTTCGGCTGTTTCGTTGCAGATGGCGGTGGCCCAGGCGCCGGCGCCTGTGCAAGCGCCCGTTGCAGGCATCGTGGCCGAGCAGCGTCCAGCCATCGACGCGTTGAAGAAGCAAATTGCCGACTTTGCGCAGAAGAAGGAAAAAGCCGACACTGACGCGGCATTGGCCGATCTGCGTCTGAACCTCGAAGCAACAGCAAAGAAGCTGTTGGAAATCGGCGTATCATTCCGCCCGCGCATCACCGAAATCAATTCGCGTCTGGAACAGCTGGGCCCTCCTCCGGCGCAGGGGCAACCACCCGAAGCGCAGGTCGTGATCGATGAGCGGATGCGGCTGACGACGGAAAAAGCCGAAATCAATGCCGTGCTTGGCGAGACCGAAGACATGTTGATCGAGGTCAACAAGATGATCGACGGTATTGTCGACGCACGGCGTGAGCTTTTTACCGACACGCTGTCACAGCGTGTGAATATCAACTATTCGCTCGGCAGCGAAATCGTCGATGCTTACGGCCAGGAACTACAAACGATGAACCAATTGGTTTCGTCGTGGTGGCGCTTCGTCATATTATTCAAATGGCAATCCATGCTGGCGGCGGCCTTCTTCGCAGTGGTTGCTGCGCTCGTCCTCCTGATGGGCGGTCAGCGGACAATCGGCCATCTATACCTGCGTGACCCGAATATTGAGTCGCCGTCCTATCTAAGCCGACTTGCTGTCGCTTTCTGGTCGACGCTGATGCGGTCGCTGACCGTCGTTGTCTTCCTGACGACGACATATCTGTTTCTGGGTTATTTCAATGTTTTACGACCGGATATTGCCGCGCTGATCTATATGCTCTTCTGCGTTATCGGCATTGTGTTTTTCGTTCATGCACTCGCGCAGGCGGTGATTTGCCCAGGTGCGCCGAACTGGCGGCTGGTACGCGTGGCCCCAAGGCCGGGGCGCATCCTGATGGTCCTGATCACCGCCACCGCAATGATCACCGGACTTGATTACATTGCCGACACGATCAACCAGATTGCTGCTTCGCCATTGTCATTGACCGTTGCCAAGAGCCTCGTCGCCACACTTCTGGTCGGGCTGCTCATCCTTGCCATGGCCTTCCTCAAGCCGCTGGAGGACGAGGAAACGGGGAAAATCAAGGCTTGGCCCAAGCCAATGCGCATCTTCCTCTTTACGATTGGTCTGGTTCCGATCATTGCCGGATTTTTTGGCTATATTGGCTTTGCCCGTTTTGTGTCCCAGCAGATTGTCATCAACGGCGCGGTGGTTGTGACGATGTACCTGGGCTTCCTTACAGCCAGGGCTGTGTCGGACGAGAATGCGCTTGCCGGAACAAAACTTGGTCAAGCGATCCAGAACCGCTTTGGCATGGACGAGACGACACTGGACCAGCTTGGCCTGGTGGCGAGTGTTGTCATCAACGTGTTTGTCGTGATGCTTGGCATCCCGATCATACTGCTTCTCTGGGGATTCCAGTGGAGCGAGATGTCGGCATGGTTCGTGACCATCGCTACTGGCTTTCAGATCGGGTCCGTTAACATATCGCTGGTCGCAATCGCGATCGGCATCCTGCTGTTTGCTTTGTTCTACTTCTTTACGCGGTGGTTCCAGGGCTGGCTCGATAACAGGGTCATGGCTCGCGGCAAACTCAACTCGGGCGTGCGCAATTCGATCCGGACTGCCGTTGGCTATCTGGGGCTCGGCATTGCAGGTGTGATCGGTATTTCGGCGGCGGGTATCAACCTTTCCAGCCTTGCGCTGGTTGCAGGCGGTCTGTCGCTCGGTATCGGTTTCGGCATGCAGGCGATCGTGTCGAATTTTGTTTCTGGCCTGATCCTCTTGGCGGAACGTCCCTTCAAGGTTGGCGACTGGATCGAAACCGGCGGGGTCGGCGGCATTGTCAAGAAGATCAGCGTGCGCGCAACAGAAGTCGAGACGTTCCAGCGGCAATCGCTCATCATCCCGAATTCGTCGTTCATCAACGGTAGTGTCGGAAACTGGACGCATCGCAACAAACTCGGACGCGTGGATATTCCAATAGGGGTTTCGTACAAGGAGGATCCGCGACGTGTATACGCGATCCTGATGGACATCGCGCGTGGCCATCCGCTGGTCCTGAAAAACCCCGAACCGTTCGTTGCGTTCAAGTCGATCGTCAATTCGACGATGGAATTCGAGATGCGTGTTCACCTCGCTGATCTTTCTAATTCAGGCACCGTGCAGAACGAGATTCGCTTTACTTTGGTTGACAGGTTTACGGAGGAGGGCATCGAGATTGCGTCTCCGCAACAAGATGTGAATGTTCATATGGAAAACCCAGATGCAATCCTGGCGTTGCTTGCAGAACAGGCCAAGCCTGAACGACCGACAGAAATAAAAAAGTTCAAGTCCTAGAACACCTTCCACCTTGCCGCAAAAACAACGGCGCGTTCAGTTGCCGTTCAGTTTGATGCCGCTATAACTGTTGTTGTAAAGGGCAGTTGGGCTCTTGATAACAGGGGCGGTGGTGACACCGGGTAAGAAATGAAGAAGTTTGCTATTGCTGTTCTTCTCAGTGCGATCTCTGCTGGATCGGCATTTGCTGCCAGCGTCAAGAACGATGAAGCCAGCGCCCAGACAATTGTTGTCACCGAAGGCTCAAGCAAGACTGAATTGCAAGTTGGCGCGGGCGAGACTGTTGAGTTCTGCAATAGCGGCTGTTTTGTTACCTTCCCCAACGGCGACCGCGAGGCGTTGACCGGTAGCGAGACTGTCGAAATCAAGGGCGGCAAGGTTTCGATCAAATAAGGCTAACGGACGATTGGCATCAAAAGAGATTAATGACCGGCTGCATTCGTTTTCAGCCGGTTTTTTAATTTTTGATTCACTGTCGATAGTCTTTTCCAAACAATCTCCACTATTCGTTCGCTCGGTTCACTGTTCATTTTTACTTTCCCGCTAAGTCGTCGGCTGATAGGCAAGAATAATGCCGCAGTTGAGAAAATGACTTCAGGGATGTGTAGTGGTGGATGCTCAGTCTGATAACAAGGCTATTGATCTCGTCGTAGATCTTGATGGAACACTCATTGCCACGGATCTATTATGGGAAAGCGCTTTTCAGCTTCTCAAGCAGAACATGCTTTACCTCTTTCTCCTGCCGGTCTGGGCGTTGAAGGGAAAGGGCTATCTCAAGCATCAGATATCGCTGCGTGTCGCCATTGACCCTGCGACACTCCCCTACCGAGGGGACTTCGTGGCATATCTGAGAGAGGAGCACGGCAAAGGGCGCCGATTGGTACTTGCGACGGGCGCAGCGCGCAGATTTGCTGAGAGCATCGCTGCGCATCTCGGCTTCTTCGACGCGGTCCATGCTACCGACGAAACGCGTAATCTTACTTCTACGAAGACGAATTTCTTGCTTGAGACATTCGGCGACGTCAAATTTGCCTATGCGGGAAACAGCAAAGCAGACATTCCGGTGTTCAATGCGGCAAGTGAGGCGATTGTCGTCGCGCCGGATCGCGCTGCAGCCAAATGGCAACGCGCGCATTCCGCCCGGCTTTTCGAGGCGCCGAAGACAAGCTGGAAAGCATTCTTCAAGATGTTGCGAGCGCATCAATGGATGAAGAACACACTGATCTTCGTGCCGGCAATTCTCAATCACGAAATCACGGTCTGGCCAACCCTGTTGAATGCTACCATTGCGTTTCTTGCATTCTCGGCAGCTGCGTCAGCCATATATATCCTCAACGATCTGTTCGATCTTCCGTTGGATCGCCAGCATGCGCGTAAGCGGAACAGGGCTTTTGCGAGTGGGGTTTTCTCCATACCGTTTGGTTTGAAGATTGCGATGGGTCTGCTCATTTTGTCGGGGTTGCTCGCAGCCCAATTGCACTGGACTTTCGCTGCGGTATTGGTGGTTTATCTCATTGCGACGACGGCTTATTCCTTGTCGCTCAAGCGTATGTTGCTGATCGACGTTCTGACCCTCGCGGGCCTCTACACGCTTCGAATTCTGGCAGGTTCCGCAGCAAACCAGATAGAAGGCTCTTTCTGGCTGTTGGCCTTCTCGTCGTTTTTCTTTCTCTCGCTGGCGCTGGTCAAGCGTTACGTCGAGCTGCAGGGCACTGTGCTTGTCGAAAAGAACCGGATAGCGGGAAGAGGCTATCGGCAAGCCGACCGGGAAGTCGTCGCACAATGCGGCGTTGCATCTGCGTTCGCCGCTGCACTGGTTCTGGCGCTTTACGTGAACAGCGACGCCGTCGTAAGCCTGTATTCTTATCCCTGGATGATCTGGCCGCTCTGCCCGATCGTGCTTTACCTGAACATCCGCATCTGGATCCTCGCGCATCGCGGCGAAATGCATGATGATCCCGTCGTTTTCATCATCTCGGACTGGCGTAGCCAAATCGTAATCGCCATCGGCGCCGCATTGCTTCTCTATGGCGGCATGCGCTCATGAACAGCAGTTACGACAGCTTCGGGCTTATCGACCGGCAATCGCGTTCGGCCATATCGCTTGATGCTGTGCGGCAGGTTTTCGAACATGGACACGTACAACCGGATGGCTATCTGCCGTTCGGCAATGGCAGGTCCTACGGGGACAGCTGCCACAACAACAATGGTACACTAGTCGATATGCGTGGTAGCGATCAGCTGATCTCGTTCGATACAAGGACAGGCGTTCTGGTAGCGGAGGCAGGTATCCTGCTCTCGGACATAATTGCGATTGCCGCTCCACACGGTTATTTTCTGCCGGTAACACCCGGTACTCGCTTTGTCACGCTCGGTGGGGCCATCGCCAACGACGTGCACGGCAAGAACCACCATCGCCGCGGCACGTTCGGCCGTCACGTCACCCGGTTTGATTTGCTGAAATCCGATGGTGCCGTCACGACGTGTTCAGGTGTGATGAATTCGGGATTGTTCGCCGCGACCATCGGCGGCCTTGGCCTTACCGGTATTATCCTTTCTGCCAGCATCCAGTTGATGAAAGTCAATTCGCTCAATGTGACCGAGCGGATACGGGCCTTCGGCTCGCTGGACGAATATTTTGACCTCGCGCCGCAGGCCGACATCGATAACGAATATGCTGTTGCGTGGGTCGATCAACTCCAGACCGGAAGCCATTCCGGACGGGGTGTTCTTATCACAGGCAATCATGCGGACGATGGCAATTTCGACGTCGGCACACCAGCGTCCAGACTTGGTGTGCCTTTTAATCTTCCGATATCAGCGCTGAATTATCCAAGTCTCAAATTGTTCAATACCGCCTATTACCATTTGAAGGGCGGAAAACACGAACCGCATCTTTGTGACTATCGGACGTTCTTCTATCCGCTGGATCAGGTGTCGAACTGGAACCGGCTTTACGGACGCGCCGGTCTCTACCAGCATCAAAGTGTTATTCCAGAAGAACAGGCGCGTGTGGTCATACCACACATGCTGGGTGCTACTCGCGACGCTGGCCAGAGCTCTTTTCTCACCGTGCTCAAGCGTTTCGGCGACATGACCTCGCCTGGCATGTTGTCGTTTCCGCAACCGGGCTACACTTTGACTGTGGATTTTCCAAATCGCGGCGCACGAACGTTGAAGCTGCTGGAACGTCTGGATCGAATGACAATTGAAGCTGGCGGCGGGCGGGTGAACCCCTACAAGGACCAGCGCATGAGTGCTGTAGTCTTCCGGGCCGGTTTTCCGGAATGGCGTGAACTGGAGCGGCAGCGCGACCCGGCATTCTGTTCAAATTTCTGGGCGCGTACTGCCCTATCGGAAACGGCGTAGGGAAATGCGAAAGATGCTTCAAATTTTATCGAAGTGCTTGGTGTCTTTTCAACGCCAGGTTGCTATTGGATCGATGGGCTGGGGATCGTTCTGACATGACAAAATACATTCCATTCATTCTCTTTACGGTCATGACCAATGCGGCAGCGCAGGTCATGCTCAAATATGGCATGATCACGTTAGGACCGGTCAGTTTCAGTGCGGATACGATCATCCAGCGGGTGTTCCAAATTGTCTTCAACCCTTGGGTGTTTGCGGGGTTGTTCACATTCGTCATCTCCATGGCGTCACACCTCTACGTGCTTTCCAAAGTCGATCTTTCGTTTGCCTATCCGTTTCTGAGCCTTGCCTATGTTGCGGTCGCGCTGTTTGCGTGGGCGGTCTTCAAGGAGGAGCTTGGAACATTCAAGATCGCCGGCATTGCATTCATCATGGTGGGCACCATCCTGATTGCCCAGAGCGGCCGACATGAACCGGCAAAACCCGGCGAGCAGGCCCCGCCTGCGTCCACAACCTCGTCATAAGTGAGTGTATCGATGAGACATATTGTATTTGGCGGTGACGGTTTTGTAGGGCGGCACCTCGCGCCAAAACTGATCGCCGATGGTGAGGAAGTCATCGTTGCCGATATTGTGAAGAGCGATCTGGCCCATTATGGCAACGTCAGTTTCGTCAGGTGCGACGTGACCGATCCCGAGTCAGTATCTGCTGTGGGCATCAAAGCTGATGACATGGTGTACAACCTCTCAGCAAAAATGCTGTCCCCCTTGCAGGTGCGGGCAAAGCGGCATGATTTTTTCTTTCCAGTCAATTATTTCGGTACCGAGAACATTATAACGGCGATGGACAGGGCCGGTGCCAAGAGGCTGGTTCACTACACCACCGACATGATTTACGGCCATACCTATGTCTGGCCGCAAACCGAAGAACACCCTGCGGCACCCCTCGGTGAGTATGGAATGTCGAAACTGAAGACCGAGGAATTGGCGGCCGAATGGCGTCTGCGCGGCATGGATATTTCGCTGTTTCGCCCCCGGCTGATCATTGGTCCCGGGCGTCTCGGCATTCTGGAGAAACTGTTCAAACTGATCGATTACAACCTGCCTGTGCCAATGATCGGCTCGGGCAAGAATCCCTATCAGTTCATATCGGTCTTCGATTGCGCGGAAGCAGCACGCGCCGCCTGGAAAGCAGGCGTGCCGAATGAGGCCTACAATCTCGGCTCGCTCAATCCGCCGCCTGTCCGTAAACTGCTGGGCGATCTGGTGAAATTTGCCCAATCGAAGTCGATCCTGCTGCCAACACCGGCGTGGGCGGTGAAGCGGACGCTGGATCTTTTTGACCGGATGAACATGCCGATCATGGACCCGGAGCAGTACCTGATTGCCGACGAGATGTGCGTGCTTGATGTATCGAAAGCGGAGCGTCAGCTTGGCTGGGTGCCACAATTCCGCGACGAGGACATGCTGATCGCGGCCTACAAGGAATATCGCAACAAGAAAGACGGCACGACCGTGCAGCAACCATCGTCCATAGCGGCGGAATAACGGGGAACGGCGATGAACAAAGTAACAACGGCAACGCAGCATCAGCCATCGCAAGGACTGATCAGCAAGCCGGAACTGCTGTCGGTCGAAGACGCCAAGGTCATGACGCTGCCGCGCATGACCGAGATATTCACCAAGCATCTCAATCCAGGCCAGCTGCATTTCATGAAGTTGCTCGGTTTTCACAAGGTGAAGATCGAGCGTGCGGACGGCATGTATTATTACGATCAGGATGGACGCGCCATTCTCGACTTCTTTGGCGGTTTCGGTTCGCTGGCTTTCGGCCACAACCATCCGCGGATTGTTGAAGCGCGCAAGAAATTCCAGGATGAGAAGCGCCAGGAAATCGCCATCGCGTTCATGTCGCAGTATGCGAGCGCCTTGGCGCACAACCTTTCGGCCTGCTCGCCCGGCGATCTCGATATGGTATTTCTGGGCTCATCCGGTTCCGAAGCGATGGAAGCGGCGATCAAGGTTGCCGAGCGCGCGGCGGGACCAAAGAAACCGAAGATCGTCTATGCCGAGAACTCTTTTCACGGCAAGACCAAGGGAGTGTTGTCCATCACTGACGGGCAGCTCTACCGCGGCGAATTCAAACTGGTTGACAACACTGTCCGCGTGCCTTTCGGCGACATCGATGCCGTCGAGAAACTCTTCCGGACAGATCCGGAGATTGGCGTGATCGTGCTCGAAACCATCCAGGGCGGCGGCGGTATCATACAAGCGCCGAACGAGTATTGGCAAAAGCTTCGAGCCCTGTGCGATCAGTACGGCGTCCTTTGGGTCGCTGACGAAGTCCAATGCGGTTTTGGCCGGTCTGGCCGCTTCTACGCCTTTGAGCATGCGGGTGTCGTGCCGGATGTTACCGCCTTGGCGAAATCGCTTGGCGGCGGCAAAGCAGCGGTCGGAGCGATGATTGCGCGGCGCGACGTCTATATGAAAGCCTATGGCACGCCGAAGACGGCGATGATCCACGCGATGGCCACTTTTGGCGGCATCGGCGAAGCCTGTGTGACGTCGATCGAGGCGATCAATGTCCTTTACGACGAGCACCTGATCGACAATGCCGCTGCGACGGGTGACTATCTATTGCAAAGGCTGGAAGAGCTGAAAGCCAAATATCCGGCAATGATCAAGGATGTGCGCGGCAAGGGCCTGATGATTGGCCTTGAATTCCACGACTTCTCAAAGACGGTGCCGGTGGTCCTCCGCCCTGTCCTGGCGGTGCTCGATGACAAGCTGAAAGGCTCGCTTCCGGGCTTCATCGGCAGCCACCTCCTGCGCGATCATGGCGTTCTTGTCGCCTTTACTGAATATAATCGCAATGTTGTGCGGCTCGAACCACCCTTGATCTGCGGCCGCGAACATGTTGATGATTTCATCAAGGCACTCGACGAGGTGCTGTCGCGCGGGATCGTCCGGATCGTCAAGGATTTCGTCAAAGCACAAGTGAAATAGACCGGACCTGCGAGAAAAGCCGGGCTCTCAGCCTGGCTAAGGTCACGATGATCCAGCAAGCTTGATGTCGGGCCTGAGAAGCAAGTCCCAGCAGTCGTTTAGCTTGACGACATTCCGATTGGCGAGTGCCTTTTCATAAACATTCTGTAGCAGCAGCCGTGCACTCGTAACCGGGCAGGCGGGGCGCAAAACGCCATCCGTGGCCAGGAGTGACTTTTCTTCCGCTTCTGTGAGGTCACCGACGGTCCGGAACGGATCCGCGCCAATCTGGATATCCCGCGGCGCATCGCGATCGAGAATCCATGGGAAGGGGTTGACGAAATCCAGCGTCATCAGAGTGTTCAGGCGGATACCATTGGTGTTCTCGAATTGCTTTATGGCTTTGACGACCCGATCGGCGGAGATAATCCAGTACATCTGGTAGTCGAGTTCCGAATAGAGTTGCCAACTCGGTAGTTGCCCCTGTTCGGCAAGCTGGCGGTAGGTTCCCGGATTCTGCGCGTAGTGCGTCTCCAGCATTTCGGCGCGATCCATCACGTCCCGGCGGGTTGAGACGAGGCCCATGGTTTTCAGGTCCGTAACAGGTGCTGCCACATAGGTGGGCGCTATGGCGACAAAGCGCAGTGTACCGTGGACAACCTTGGTGATCGTGGGGATCGCCGTGAGAGCAACTAGACAATAGACAACCAGCCGACGCTTCTCGGTCAATGCTGAGCTCTTGATAAGAACCCTCAGCAGAACGGGCCAGAGGAAAATGAACTCCTGGCTGCCCGTGTTCTGGGTTTCGAGAAAAATGCCGGCGACCAGCATGACGCCAATCCAAAGCCAGTCACGATCGAGCAGCGATGAGACGGCCTTGGTTGTCCGGGTCTTTTCGAAACCTAAGGATCGATCCAGCCAGAGCAAATAAAGGACGAGACTTGCCGCCGCGAGGATCACATCGAGTTTGATCGAAAACACCGTGAGGAAACGGGAGAGCAGCAGACCCTCATTCTTGCCGACCAGTACCGCGATGTTCTTCAGATAGGCGGATATCATCCCATGGTTCAGCTCGAGCAGGAGAAGGGCGAGAGCGAAGATGCAAGCAGCCAGCAGGAGGTGGCGCCATTTGAACCGTCCAGCAAAAATCGCAAACAAACCGATGAGACCGCCCGCCAGGAAGCCGGTGACCTTGGTCAAAAACAGTGCCAGCATGGTCAATGCCGCGACTACCGCAAGCTTGCGGCCAGTGGGAAGAAAAACCAGTGCGCTTGTCAGCACATAGAGTAGCAAGGATGTATGGCGATTGTAGATGCCGAAACCATTCACCCCAGGATAGGAATGAAACGTCTGGGTGTTGATCGGGCACAGTGCGAAGATCAGGAATGGCGCGAGTACGGCAAACGCGATCGCGCGGCTCTGTCTATCGATTGCGGCGATTACTATGGCCATTAGCGGCGCTGCTGAAATCAGCACAGACCATTGTGCGAGAAGGGTGGGTTGCCCGCCGGGAAACAACGTCTGCAGCCAATAGAACTGGTAATAATCCAGCGCACCGACGGGCGTCAGAAAATCCACGGCGGGAATCTGCCCAAGCGCAATTCGCTGCGCTGCGTCGAGATAAATATAGGTATCCCAGTACATGGGACCGATTGGGACCAACAGCGGCAGGGAAAGCAGCACGCAAAGAATGATCAGAACCAGCGCCAACAACGTCAACGGCGAACAAATCAACTGATATGGCCTGGAGGTGGCGTTGGAAAGATTGGACATGCTTCTTCAATTCAACTTCTTCGACGCGTGGTGACTATCTTTAAGCTCCCAATTCTCCACATTGCGTTAAGTGAGCGTGCAAATTGCCGTTGATTTGCTGCAAAATGCTGCCAGTTTGCCGCGCGTCGCGGCGTGTTTTGACCATGTCGCAAACAGGCCTTAGCGATAGACATATGGGGCGGCATAGTGCACAAAAATCGGCGAGAGCCGTTCCGACCATCGATCGATACCAGAGGATAATGAAATGAAGACTGAGGCGCGTGTTGTCGTTATCGGCGGTGGTGTGGTGGGTGTTTCGACACTCTACCATCTGGCCAAGAAAGGCTGGAGTGATGTCGTTCTCATCGAGCGCAAGGAACTGACCTCGGGCTCGACTTGGCACGCTGCGGGCCTGTTGCCCCTCTTCAACATGAGCTATTCAGTCGGTCAGATCCACAAATATTCGGTCAAGTTCTATCAGGAATTGCAAGAGGAAACCGGCATGAATGTCGGCTTCACCAATTGCAGCAATATCCGTCTCGCCCGCACCAAGGATCGTTGGGACGAGTATATGTATTATGCGGGGGTTGCCGAGACCATCGGCGTACCCGTCAAGTTGCTGACGCCGGAGCAGGTCAAGGAAATCTGGCCGCTTGCCGAAATGGATGGCATTCTTGGCGCAATCCAGCATCCAGAAGATGGGTATATCCAGCCAGCTGATCTGACGCAGGCTCTGGCCAAGGGTGCCCGCGATCGCGGCGCAACGATCTATCGCTACACGACTGTGCTTGGAATCGAACAATTACCATCGGGTCAGTGGCTGGTGAAGACCGACAAAGGCGATATCACGGCCGAACACATCGTATCGGCTACCGGTAATTTTGCACGCAAGACCGGCAGGATGGTCGGTCTGGATGTGCCTGTTATTCCAGTTGAGCACCAGTATATCGTGACCGAGCCGCATCCGGCGATCCTTGAGCGCAAGGCAAAGGGGCTGCCGGAAATGGGCGTCCTGCGCGAAAGCGACAGTTCCTGGTACATGCGTGAGGAGAATGGCGGCTTGCT
Source organism: uncultured Alphaproteobacteria bacterium (assembly GCA_963777425.1). Taxonomy (GTDB): domain Bacteria; phylum Pseudomonadota; class Alphaproteobacteria; order Rhizobiales; family Rhizobiaceae; genus Phyllobacterium. The sequence goes on from CAVZQS010000010.1 coordinate 617,616, forward strand.
GCTCGGACCTTATGAAAAGGGCGCGCCTGTCTGCTATGTCGATGGTCCTTCGGATGAGAGCGAATACGAACTGTTCCAGGAAGATCTCGATCGCCTCGAGCCGCATATTGAAACGGCTATCGCCCGCGTTCCCGCTTTCGCTGAAGTCGGTATCAAGAAGGTCTATAACGGGGCCATCGCCTATACGCCTGACGGCTCGCCGATCATTGGGCCTGCACCACGCTTGAAGAATTTCTGGCTGAACGAAGGTCACTCTTTCGGCGTGACCGCTGCGGGCGGTGCTGGCTGGCAGCTCGCAGAATGGATCGTTGAGGGTGAGCCCTCAATCGACATGATGGGCGTCGATCCGCGCCGCTTTGGTCCCTATGCGACCGAAGGCTACCTCAGGGAAAAGAACGAAGAAGCCTATGCAGAAGTGTTTTCGGTGCATTATCCGGATGAGGAGCGTGGTGCGGCAAGGCCGCTGAAGCGTTCGCCATCCTACGACCGGCAGAAGGCGCTCGGTGCCGTCTTTGGCACAGTCTATGGCTGGGAACGTGCGAATTGGTTCGCACCTCAGGGCTATGGCCTGGATGTCTCAAAGCTCGAAAAGCCGGACGTTCTGATGAATCACAATCATCCGAAGCCCGACTCCGAGGGCAAGGTCAAGGAACTCTGGTCGTTCCGCCGCTCGAATTATTTCGAGCATGTCGGTCATGAGATCAAGAATGTGACGAACAATGTCGGCCTTCTCGATATGTCTGCCTTTGCGAAGATGGAGGTTTCAGGTCCCGGGGCGCGCGCTTGGCTCGACTCGATCCTTGCGAATCGCATTCCGAAGAAGCAGGGCCGCATCGCACTTTGCCACCTCTTGACCAAACTTGGCGGCGTCCGTTCCGAATTCACCGTCTATGAATGGGCCCCCGGCAAGTTCTATCTGGTCTCGGCAGGCGCTTATGAGAACCACGACCACGATTATCTGCACAAGCTCTTGCCAACGGACGGGTCGGTGACACTGCGGCCGATTACCCAAACGTACGGCGTCCTCGTGCTGGCTGGACCCAAGAGCCGCCACGTTCTGGAAAAGCTTACACGTGCCGATCTTTCGAACGAAGCATTCCCATGGCTCTCCGGCAAGGAAATCAGTGTGGGCACGGCAACAGCCCATGCTCTGCGCGTCAATTTCGTTGGTGAACTGGGCTGGGAGCTGCATCATCCGATCGAACAGCAGAACACCATGTATGATCTGCTGCTCGATGCCGGTGCGGAATTTGGCATCAAGCCGTTCGGTATCCGCGCGATGACTGCAATGGCCGTGGAGAAATCATATCGTTTGATCCCGCGCGAATTGTCGATCGAATACAATGCTTTCGAAAGCGGTCTTGATCGTTTCGTTCATCCGAACAAGGGCGAGTTCATCGGCCGCGACGCGGTCGTCAAGGCACGCGAAGAAGGTTTGAAGTGGAACTTCGTAACGCTGGAAGTGCATGTTCCAGGCGTTTCCGACGTGGACGCTCGCGGCAGCGAGCCAATTTATGTCAAGGGCGACTTGGTTGGGCGCGCCACCCATGGCGGGTATGGCTGGCGCCTTGGCAAGAGCCTGGCACTTGCCATGGTAAGGCCGGAATACTCCGCGTTGGGCACGGAACTTGAAATCAAGATTCTGGGTAAAACGCACAAGGCAACCGTCATTCCCGAGTCGCCGTTCGATACCGAGAACGAGCGCTTGAAGGCGTAGGTTCTGTTCCACAATCTGGTCCGACTTGAAGACAGCGCCTGAAAGGGCGCTGTTTTCAATTGTTTGTCCGCTGTTCAACAGAATGTGAACGAGATCGAAGTTGCTTTGCGTTTTGGCAATTTCAGTTAGACTTTGGTCTATGTCATCGCGAAGGAAGGCTCTCAGCAGTTTTCTAACACTGGCGGCGCTGTTGGCCAGTTTTCCGACGCATGCCCAAACAGCCGAAACCGATGTCGACGTTGAACTTGTCCTTGCCGTCGATGCGTCGCGTTCCATGGAACCATTCGAGCAGAAAATCCAACGCGAGGGCTATATTGCCGCTTTCCGCCGCAAGGATGTCATCGATGCCATTCGCGATGGCGTTCATGGACGTGTCGCCATCACCTATGTGGAATGGGCAGGATCGACGCTGCAACGCACGATTGTTCCCTTGGACACTGGTAGACGGCGCCGAGTCAGCGGAAAAATTTGCTGCGGCACTGGATCAGCCCATCCCATCGACGCAAAGCCGAACTTCAATCTCTGGAGCCATCGATTTCAGCAGTACCTTGTTCGACAATAACGGCTTCAAGGGAATGCGAAAGGTCATTGATGTTTCTGGCGATGGCGCGAACAACAATGGCCGCCCGGTTGCGGAGGCGCGGGATCAGGCACTGGCAAAGGGGATTACCGTCAACGGCCTGCCGCTGATGACCCGTGGTGATTTCTATTCCGATTGGGCGGTAAAGGACCTCGATATTTACTACAGCAACTGTGTTATCGGTGGGCCTGGAGCATTCATGATTCCGGTCAATACCTGGGATCAGTTTCCGGAAGCTGTGCGCCGAAAACTTGTCCTGGAGCTTGCCGGGATTACGCCACCCATACAAAGGGTAGATTGGACACAGCACGGCACCCTGCCTGTCATTCTTGCCCAGGACAAACTTATGTATGATTGCCTGTCCGGGGAGCGGATATGGCAGCGGCGGATGCAGGATTGGGAATCCCGCTAATTCGCGCCACGATCGCCTGCAAATGGTGTTCTTCACCGCTCCAGTGCTCACGTACGCCATTTTTGCTCATCAGGTGCGAATTTTCAGACGCGCTCTAGGCCGCGATCAATTGCTTACGGTCCGCCCGTTCTTGCTGCGGCGATCGGCCGTAGAGTTCGCGGTAGCATTTGGAAAAATGCGAGGCTGAGACAAAGCCGCAGGCAACCGCCACTTCTACAATCGGCATTGACGATTGGATCAACAGGTGCCGGGCGCGATCAAGGCGGATTTCAAGATAATAACGAGCAGGGGAGCGTCCCATTTCCTGGCGGAAGAGGCGTTCGATCTGGCGGCGCGACAGTCCAACGTGATCAGCTATTTCGATCAATGACAATGGTTCGGACAGGCGGGCTTCCATCAGTTCGATGATCGTCAAGACCTTGGAGTTCTGAACACCGAGCCTTGCACGCAACGGCAGCCGCTGACGGTCGTGCGGGCTGCGCACGCGGTCGGTCAAAGCCTGTTCGCAGACCCGGTTGACGATGTTGTCGCCAAAATCATCGCCTATCAATTTCAGCATCATGTCCAATGCAGCTGTCCCGCCGGCGCAAGTGTAGATGTTGCCATCCACTTCAAACAGATCGGCATAGACATCGGCTTTAGGAAACAACTCGGCAAACCCCGGCAGGTTTTCCCAATGGATCGCGCAGCGTTTCCCCGAGAGCAGGCCCGCCGCGGCGAGAATATGCGCGCCGGTGCAAAGGCCGCCTACCGCAACGCCGCGATTGAATTCTTCGCGCAGCCAAGCGAAGACGGATTTGTTCTGGAATTTTTCCACATGGACGCCCGAACAGACGAACACCATCGAAGGTCGCTCTCCGCCGGTCAGATATCGCCGCTCGTCTTCCAACGACGACGTGGTGGCGCACTCTACACCGTTGGATGCGGTAACAGGCTTCGCGTCAACCGAGGCGAGGCGCCAGCGATAGGCTTCATAGCCAAGCATACGGTTGGCGATGCGCAGCGGTTCAATGGCTGTCGCAAACGCGATCATTGAGAAGTTGGGGACGAGGAAAAAAACGAACGACCGCTTGTTGAGACCGACATGATCCATAATTATTCTATGTTCCCGTAATCTGGCTTCAAGGCCATGTCGCAACTGAAGTAGCAACTTCAAATCACCAGCGTGGTCTCAAGAGCTTTTTTTGAGATAGAACCATAGAATTATTCTAAATGAAAGGGATTGACCCTGTGTCGCAAAAGCGCAGGCATCACATATGATAAAGGGAGCAGACAGGCCGTTATCTGCTCCCTTGGGTCGTCTGTGTCATGATCAGTGCCGGGACTTCAGCTTGTTGCATTCGGTGATCTGACGTTCATAAAGGTCCGGCCAGCCAATGTCGCAACGGATGTCTTCGGGTAAACCGTCGAGCGCCATTTCCGTTTCCCGCAAGCGACGTTCCCGGATGAAGACCTCGCGGGCATGGGCTATGGCTTGAGCGAAGCGATTTGTACGATCAACGATAACGCTGGAAATACGTTCCGCTATACTGCCCTGGGGTTGCCGATAAAGTTCGTCACAAGTGCTCATTTTTCTTCTCCATTTACACGGAGGCAATTTGAATGGCTTCCGTTTCCTGATCTTGACTATCGGCCCAAGTTGATGTTCAATCAAACGAAATTATGAAACACTATGTTTCAGAAAAATTGATGGAGGATACGACGCCATGTCAGCACCGATGCATCATCCCATTCCGATCCTGGATCTCGATGTGTTGCGCACCTTCGCTATGATTGCCGAGACCGGAAGCTTTTCGAGCGCGGCCAATGCGGTTTTCCGAACACCCTCCGCTGTCTCCATGCAGATCAAGAAGCTGGAAGAGACATTGGGGCACGTGCTGCTTGAGCGCGATGCACGTTCGGTGAAATTGACACCGAGCGGTGAAGTTCTCCTGGGCTATGCCCGGCGCATGCTTGCACTTAATCGCGAGACCGTGGCCAAGTTCATTGCGCCGACCGTTTCCGGTGTCGTACGCCTTGGCGCACCTGATGATATCGGGGAGCGTGTATTGCCGTTTGTACTGAAGCGATTTGCGGAATCGCATCCGGATGTAACAGTCGATGTCGTTATCGATCAGAGCAACAATCTGCGTAAGCGCCTCGACGAGCAACGGCTGGATGTCACTCTGGTCAATGTGAACGAGACTTTGGCGAAGGTCGATGAAGTCGAGATTCTGATGACGGAAGATATCATCTGGGCCGGTGCAAAGTGCGGTACGGCCCATGAGCGCAATCCGCTGCCGCTCTCCATGTGGGAAGAGGGCTGCATCTGGAGAGCAAACGCCATCAGTGCGCTGGAAAGTGCAGGCAGAGATTATCGGGTCGCCTATATGAGTGCTCATACCATGGGCCAGCGCGCGGCCATTATTGCCGATCTCGCCGTTGCGCCTTTCTCCAAATTCCTGCTGGACGACAATATGGTGCAGCTCGGCGCTGAGCACGGTCTGCCGCCACTCGGCGAATCACGGCTCGGAATGCTCGTTGCCAAAAACGCTGGTGCACACGTCAAGGCGGTGGCCCAGCACTTGCGGGTCTATTTTGAAGGATATGAGCGAACCGGCAGGCTGTAGACCGACGACCGGCCGAGGCAGTAGCTCTTCAAGGCCTTGACCAGGTCCATACTCGTCTGCTTCTGCGAGGCGGTCTCGAAACCGAGTCGCCTTGCCGCTTCGCTGACAGGTGCCATGATTGCGGCACAGGAAGAGTGGATTTCACCAAACGGAACGCGATCGAGCAATGCGCTGGCATTGCTGATGTTGATGCCCGAACCTGGCATAACTTTGATGCGGCCATTGCTGATCTCGAATGTCCGTTCGAGATCATCGATGCCGGCAAGGGCGGTTAATGACCGGCCAGACGTCAAAATACGCTCAAATCCGAGATCGACGGCGATATCGACGGCTTCCGCAATGTCCGGAACGAGATCGAAGGCGCGATGCAGGGTAACGCCGAGCCCATCGCATTGACGCATGAGCCGCTCCAATGTTGTGTGATCGAGCTGACCATCCGCGAGATTGGCTCCGAGCACAATGCCGGCAAGACCGGCACCATGCACCACATCGATTTCACGCAACATCGCGTCAATATCGGCTTCGGAAAAGACGAAACTACCCGGACGCGGACGGACCATCGCGTAGATGGGAATCGGCGAAACGGTGGCCTGCCGGATCAATCCGGGTGTTGGTGTCAAGCCGCCCAGCTCAAGCGCAGAACAAAGTTCGACGCGATCGGCACCGCCATTGATGGCCGCTGCCAGGCCCTCAGAACTGTCGACGCAGACTTCCAGCAGGACGCTCATTTCGTGGCTCCCATCAATCCAAGGACGCCAGCACCGATGAGGCCGGGCTCGATCTTGAGTTCTGCCGGCACGACCAAAGGTTTGTCGGTTTTGCGCAGGATGCGCGACCTGACCGCTTCATCCAGTCGTTGGATGAGGGGCACGGAATTGGCCAACCCGCCACCGACCGGCACGATGGATGCACCGACCACATTGATTGTCATCGCAAGTGGCCCGCTGACAATGTCGATATAGCAATCAACAGTGCGCTCCGCTGACACATCGCCCGCGTTCCATCTCGAGATGATCTCCGTGCTCGGCAAACTCACACCGTGCAAATGGGCGTGCAGTTTCTCCATGCCGCGGGCGGCGCCGATAGCATCGATACAACCCACCTGACCGCAGCCGCAGGCAAGGCGTGGAATGGCGACGGGCGGATTGCCGGCGAGTGTGGCTGATACCGGACCGTGCCCCCATTCGCCCGCGAAGCCGCCAGCCCCTTCGTGGATTTTGCCATTGATGACGATGCCGCCGCCAACTCCGGTACCGAGAATGACGCCGAAAACGACGCGTTGGCCACGGCCGGCGCCGACAACAGCCTCCGACAGTGCAAAGCAATCAGCATCATTGGCGACGAGTACTGGGCGTTGCAGCTTCTCACTCAAATCAGCGACAAGCGTTCGACCATGAATGCACGGAATATTGGCACAGGTGATCTTGCCCGTATCGGCATCAACGACGCCGGCGATCGAGATCGAAATAAGGCTTGCCGGGTCAGCCCCGCCGTCAGCGGCAATCTTTTCAATCGCGCCAGCGAAAGCATCGAAGTCGTGCAAGGGCGTCCGGACCTTGGGCAGCGGTCTTATGTCTTCGGGCGAATCAGCAATTGCGCCCTTGATGGCGGATCCGCCGATGTCAAAGCAGGCTATCATGGCAAGCTACTTCCGGAATCAATCATGGATGTTTGATAGCGGAAATGGACAGCCGGTCAAAGCTATTCGCGATTGCGCCGCGCTGCGCGGTCCTCGCGTGAGCGGCGTCTCGGTGTTGCATCACCGGCGATGCCATCCTCGCTGACGTTCTTGCGCGGCGGCAAGGTCACTGCTTGCGACAGTTTCGGGAAGGGGTCGATCTTGTTCGGCAGCGCCATAGCATTTATGAAGATCTGCTGGAAGTTCGGCTCCAGCGCAGTCTCGATCTTCTCGATGCGGGCAACTTCTCTTTCTATCTCGCGGCGATGAGTGCGGTTGAGCAGCGCCATAAGCGCGCCCGTGCCGGCGGCATTGCCCACAGCCCTCACTTCGGACAACTCGCAGTCGGGAATGAGGCCGAGTACCATGGCATATTTCGGATCGATGAAAGAGCCGAAGGCGCCTGCAAAACGAATCGTGTCGACCGTCTCGACGTCCTGCTTTTCCATCAGCAGCTTTACGCCGGCATAAAGGGCGGCCTTGGCGAGTTGAATGGCACGGATATCGTTCTGAGTAACGGTAATGCGCGGCTCGCCGTCATGCAGGAGATAGGAGAAGGTGCGTCCATTAGCGATGATGCGCGGACTCCGCTCGGCCATCGCGCCATCAATGACGCCGTCCTCGGATATGATGCCTGAAAGATACATCTCCGCGACTACCTCGATGATCGCCGAGCCACAGATCCCGGTGACCCCAGTCGCCTTGGCGGCGTCCTCGAAGTCGTCCTCGTCGGACCATTTGTCGACGCCGATGACACGGAACTTCGGCTCGAGGGTCTGCGGGTCGATGCGCACGCGCTCGATCGCGCCCGGGGCAGCGCGTTGTCCTGACGAAATTTCGGCGCCTTCAAAGGCGGGGCCAGTGGGCGAGGAAGCGGCGACCACTCGGGTGCTGTTGCCGAGCACGATCTCGGCGTTGGTGCCGACATCGACGAGCAGCATCATTTTGTCCTGCCGGTAGGGGCCTTCCGATAGCGTGGCGCCAGCCGCATCGGCGCCAACATGGCCGGCAATGCAGGGCAGGGTATAGAGGCGCGCGCCGCGGGCGACCTCGATGTCGATCTCGTGCGCCCAATACTGCAGCGGTCCAGAGACGGCAAGCGCGAACGGCGCCTGGCCGAGTTCGGTCGGATCGATACCCAGGAACAGGTGATGCATGATCGGATTTCCGACGAAGACGCAGTCGAAGATATCGTGCCGGTCGACATTGCCTTCCTCGCAGACCTTGCCGATCAACTTGTTGACCGCCTCGCGGACGGCCTTGGTCATCGCCTCGCGTCCGTCGGGATTCATCATCACATAGGAGACGCGACTCATCAGGTCTTCGCCAAAGCGGATTTGCGGATTTGAAGTGCCGGACGAGGCAACGATACGACCAGACAGCAGCGAAACCAGATGCATGGCGATTGTTGTCGAGCCGATGTCGCAGGCTATGCCATAGGCTTCGTTCTTCAGGCCTGGATACAAGCCGATGATAAAGGGCCGCGAGGAATCCATGTCGCGGTGAATGGCGGCGGTCACACCCCAGTTGCCCTTGCGCAAAATGCCCTGAACTTGAGGAATCAGGTGCGGCGCAATCAACAGGTCCTTCCAGCCCCAGTCTTTTTCGAGCACGGCTTTCAGGCGGTCAAGGTCGCCCAGCGGTTTATGCATGTCGGGTTCCTCCACCTCGACATAGCAAAGCTGGATGGCGGCATTGCGCTCGATAACACGGTCAGTCGCGGCTTTGCGAACCACCTGCGCGTTGACCTGGACATCCTGGGGTACATCGATGACGAGATCGCCCTGTATCGTGGCGGAACAGGAGAGACGGCGTCCTTCGGGCAAGCCGCGCACCCGGTCATAACGTTCTTCCTTCGGGCCCTTGGAAGAAATGTGGTCGAGTGAGGAGATGATCTTGTGCTTGGCAAAACTGCCTTCCTGCACTTCCACCTGGCAGCGTCCACAGGTGGCGCGACCGCCACAAACGCTTTCGACGTAGACACCGAGCGTGCGCGCCGCTTCCAAAATCGGCGTACCAACGGCAAAACGTCCGCGCTTACCCGATGGCATGAAGAGGACGAGCGCCTCCTTTGCCGATGCCTCAGGTGCTTTGACGGGTGCGTTCACGATCGATACTCCAAACTTACAAGGCGAGGGGCAGTTTAGCTGCCCACCGCCTTTCTATGCTGGTCAATTTGCGTAACGCAAACTGTCAGCCTGCGGCGCCGCGCCGCGCCTCGCGACCGCCACGACGCCGACCGCCGCCAGCGGAATCGGCGGGGACTGATACAGCGGGCGCTGCTCCCGCCACTGCCGGCTGGTGATCGCGATATTTCTTGATCCAGTAGGTGCAGTTGGCGTCTGTACCGTTGAGTACGTTAGCGGCGTGGACCGCCTCCATTTCTTGCGGGCGGCAGGGATTCATGATTGCCGATGTCATGCCCGCACCTATCACCATGGGTATAAAGCCGGCATTGATGCCATGGCGGTGCGGCAAGCCAAAGGAGATGTTCGACAGACCGCAGGTCGTGTTGACCTTCAGCTCTTCGCGCAGGCGGCGCAGGAGCGCAAAAACCTGACGTCCGGCATCGCCGAGCGCGCCAATCGGCATCACCAGCGGATCGACAACAATGTCATGTGACGGGATGCCGAAATCGGCGGCGCGCTCCACGATTTTCTTTGCGACGGCAAAGCGAACGTCGGGATCCATGGAAATACCGGTTTCGTCGTTGGAGATGGCAACGACGGGTACATTGTATTTCTTGATCAGCGGCAGAATAGCTTCGAGCTTTTCCTCTTCGCCAGTGACGGAATTGACAAGTGGACGACCCTTGGCGACCTTGAGTGCAGCTTCGATGGCGGCGGTAACCGAACTGTCGATGGACAAGGGAACGTCGACCAGATTCTGCACAATCTCCAGGGTCTTTACCAGCAGGCCCGGCTCGGTTGCGTTGGGGTCGACAGCCGTGACACCTGCATTGACATCCAGCATGGTGGCACCGGCCGCGACCTGCTCCAACGCATCCTTGATGACCGTGTCGAAATTGCCTTCGATCATCTCCGCCGCGAGTTTCTTGCGGCCCGTCGGATTTATCCTTTCGCCGATAACGCAGAACGGCTGGTCAAATCCGATGATGATTTCTTTGGTCGCCGAGGCAACGATCGTACGGGTCATTCACTATACCTCAGCTGGCTGCTGCATTTGCAGATGTATGGGAAGCGCTGTGTACCGTCCAGGAGCCACGGTCGACAAGCCATTCCGATGACTTTTTCAGTCCTCCGAACGGGAAGATGTGAATCTGCTTGATGGCAGATGTCGGGTTGGCAACCGTATGCTGTTCGATCGGGCCAACGACGCCTTCCGGCGAGTGGCTGGTTGCGAGCGCTGTCAAGGAAAGGGCGTTCTTCTTCAGGAAGCTGATAGAATTGCCGACGCCGCACATCGCTGCATACTTGATGAGCGTCGTAATCTTGGCCGGACCGGCTACGCCAAGATGGACCGGCAGATCAACGCCGTGCTCACGGAGAGATTCCGAGTAACGGATGAAGCGATCGGCGTCGAAGCCGAACTGGGTGACAACGCGAAGCTTGGCACCGGTGCGCTCGCCGAAATTTTTCTTCAGGCGCAATGCCTCAATCGCGACAGCTTCAGAAAATTCGGGGCTGCCTTCGGGGTGGCCGGCAACGCCCATTTCGGAAATGCCGTATTTGTCGAAGAAGCCTGTTTCCAGAACCTCCATCGTGGACGAAAATTCGCCGGCCTGACGCTCGAGACCACCGCCAATGACGAGTACATCGGTTACGCCAGCTTCTTCAGCGGCGCGGCGGATGCGGGTTTCGAGACCGGCCTTGGTTGAGAGACGGCGTGAGGCAAAATGCGGAACCGGCGTGTAACCGAGATCATGAATGCGCTTTGCCGCAGACGTCAGCGTATCCACGCTGTCGGTGCCCATGTCGGTGATGTAGACGCGGGTACCTGCCGGGAACAAACCAGGCAAATCCTGCGATTCGATAGCCTGGCGTGCCGCCACTTCGATGGATGCTGCGATCTTTGTCATTGGCTTCGCTCTCAATTCATGAATTGTCATGTCCACCTGCCTTTACAAGCGCCACAAGGCGTTCCCGATCATATTCGTTGTCAATTCGCGCGAGGGCTGCATCAGCCTCGGTATCCAGATCGTCACTCACTGGCACCGGAGTGCCGCGACGCCATTCCGCCAGATAGGCATCGGAATCCTTGGCGCCAATACGCATCGCACACATGTCGATGGCCTCGGTAAAACGGAGAGGAAGCTCACGCTTGGCTGCCTGACGTCCCTTCTTGACGGTCACTTGAGCAGGAATGTCCCGCCAATAAACGACAATGAGATCAGCCATGCAATTCATCCTCCGATGAGGACCCTTTTGCCGGAATATCGGGGTTTAAGCTTGCTATCTCACGACGCGCGTGCACTCAAATGCGACGTGCCTCAATACCGTGCTGTCGCAAGTCTTGATGCGCAAAAGGGTGCAGTAAGGCTTTGATTTGTGCGTCATCGTTGCCAAAAGCCAGTTCCGCTCTCCGCGGCGCGTGCTGGTGCTTTTGCGACAGCCAATTCAGAGAGGCCAAAAGGTTGCCGCGTATGTAACAACGCTTGCGGCAATGAAGGCAAAGCCAAAGACAATGCTGATGGAGACCACACCTAGAATGAGCCCTCCAAGCATCAATCTGCCGTCGCGTTCACAAAGGGCAATGCCGATGATTGCTGTCGCCAGCGCCGGCAGCCAATTGGAAAGTGGCATGGGCAGGACGACCGACATGCCGAGAACGGTGGTGAATACGCCCAGCCAGCGATCACCCTGCTTGCGCCCGAATGGCCAGTTGCGTGGCCGGATGAACCGTTCCAGCCATTGCAGCCAAGGCACAACCTTGTTCGACATCAGGCGGAAGCGCTCAGGCGAAATAGATTTGGTCAACATAAAAGCTGGGAGCCACACCGATTCCCGGCCCATCACCATTTGCACCGAGACCAGAACCAGTGGAATTCCGGTAACGACGCCTGTGCCTGGTGGCAGAGGAAGGAGATTCAGTATTGCAAAGAAAGTCAGCAATGCAGCGAAACTGCGATCGGTGAACGCATCTTCGAGCTCGGCGAATGTCACTGGCTCCGTCGCTGTTGATGCCAGATCCTCGAAGACCTGGGAGAGCGGACGCGGGTCATTGTCTGCTGTTGAATGCACAACCGCTCTGTCCGGCTTGATTTCATGATCTGCGTCGATGGCGGCCATCTTCTCGTCTTTGTTCGTATTTCGACGCATATGGAGCGATAATAGTGACATTGCAATGACGAAAGCGCATCAGCGCTTCAATTCAAGAATGTCCAAAAGGGATTCGCGAGCGGGGGCAGGAAACTCGATTCGGAACTCATTGTCGCTGGTCCGGTACGCATAGCCCACCTGATCGGTATCCAGTTCGGCACCGTAGGTTTTCGGCTTTTCGCCCGCAATATAGCCGGCACCGAGATAGGTAAGACGCTTGTCGCTATCGGTATAAAAGCGTCCCTTGGTACGCTGCGAGCCGCTTGTCTTTTCCAGCACCCACCCCGATCCGTCATCGGTAACCCGGCATTTGAACCAGCCATAGACCGTGAGTGGCGGTTGCTTGCCCAGTTTCGTTGTCCGGCATTGCCAGTCGCCGACCATGTTGAAGTTCCCGTTAAAGGCGAGATTAGCTTTGGCGAGGGTGTCGTCCAGTTGTTTCATATCTGCTGCGGCTCTGCTTTTTCGCGCCTCATTGATCGCCGCACTCCTGGTTTCTTCATATTTGTCGAGCCGGGCCTGGTCAGCCTTCGTGATGATCTTCGTAATTGCGCCGTCCGCGTAGGCGTAGCTGGCGCAAGCAAGGCAGAGTGTAATGGCAATCGCGGCACGAAACATCGGGGGAGACTCCTGTTTGGATGGATTTGTGGCTGCAATGAACGGAGGAGCCGTTCATTTGATGACGTGCGAGGCGGATCTAGTTAGTCGCGGCTGATGCCAGGGCAGGGATGAGATCGCCATAGCCTGTTATGCGCCGCTCGTAGCCGAGCCCGAGAAAAGCGGCTGCCTGCTCGGCCTTTGCACTCAATTCAGGATCATCCGTCTGCGCCAGGTAGATCATTTTTGTGTAATTGCCGAAATACATGTCGCGTAATTCGGGGTGCCGATCCAAGCCCAGAGGCTTGACGAGGAAGGCTTCGAAATGGCGAGCCAGAAAATCCGTCATGAAGAACGATGTCATGTCGTCGTCCCACTGCGATGCGAACGCTTCGTTGCCGGCATAAAAGGAGAAGCAGTGCGGGCCGGCTATTCGTTCGACGCCATGTTTTTCACAGACGCGATCAAGCATTCCGCCTGTGCCGCAATCGGCATAGCCGACGAAGATGCGCTTGATGCCTTCGGCCTTGGCTTTCACGATCGCACGATCCACCGAAGGCGCGATCTTGTCCGGATAGTGGTGATAGATCGCAGGCAGGCACTTCAGTTCTATGTGATTCAAGCCAAACTGTTCACGGATCGCCAGGATTTCGCGCGCGATCATTCCACATGCAATCACACGCACGGTTTCTATTGATTTCATTGACTTTTGGCTAACATTCATGGAACTGATTTTGCTCCATCGCGTTATGCGAGCGTTGGATTTAATTTTAGCAGAACGGGAGACACAGTCCATGAAACTATCACATATCGTTCCAATTGCTGTTGTACTCGCTGTTGTGGCTCTCGCTGGCTGCGCGAATACCATTCGCGGTGTGGGAGCTGATGCAGCTAATACGGTCAATGCGACTCAGAGTGCTGGCCAGAGGGTCGCAAGGTCCGCCAACTAATTCATTTGTCTGATCTGAATTGATCAGATCAGCCCAGTACTCATCCGATTGATAAACGGCCGCATCCAAATGCGGCCGTTTTTGCATTCATCAGGCTCCAGAAAGCTGGTTGTGCTTGCGCTTCATGAAGGCCTTGGCCGTCTCGACCGCTACTGCTGCATCACGGCAGTAGGCGTCGGCGCCAACCGCCTTGCCGAATTCTTCGTTCAATGGTGCGCCGCCAACAAGGACGACATAATCGTCGCGAATGCCCTTTTCCTTCATCGTATCGATCACGACTTTCATGTAGGGCATCGTCGTGGTGAGCAGCGCCGACATTCCAAGGATATCGGGCTGATGTTCGTCGATGGCGGCGAGATAGTTTTCGACCGGGTTGTTGATACCAAGATCGATCACGTCAAAGCCTGCGCCTTCCATCATCATGCCGACAAGGTTCTTGCCAATGTCATGGATATCGCCTTTGACGGTTCCAATGACGAGCTTGCCCTGCTTGGGTGCGCCGGTCGCTGCGAGAAGAGGGCGCAGGATGAACATGCCGGCCTTCATGGCATTGGCTGAAAGCAAAACCTCAGGCACGAAAAGAATGCCATCGCGGAAATCTTCGCCGACAATGCGCATTCCTTCGACGAGGGCCTCCGTCAGCACCTTGTAGGGCGCCCAGCCGCGCTCGAGCAGAATGTTCGTGCCTTCCTCGATCTCTTCCTTCAACCCGTCGTACAGATCGTCATGCATTTGCTCGACGAGTTCATCGTCCGAAAGCTCCGAAAGAATGATTTCATCATCGGCCATGGGTCTGCTTCCTTTCAAGCGTTATGCACAGGTCCGTAGCATAGAGCGACGTGAGATCATATGGTCCTTTGTCGCCCGCTGGCATTCGTTTAACATATCGGGCAAGTTGCTGAAAACGCATTGCTTAAATGCGACCTTGTAAATGACGAAAACGACCGGCTGTTTGTCTCCGATGCGCCATTGCGTGCCGCACACGGAAACGCCCTTACAGGTGTCGCGGTTAGGATTTGGTTTGATCAAGAATAAGTCTGCGCTTGCGTAGCGTTAGGAGAGAAGAAAATGATTGAGGAAACACCGGTCGATGCTCCCGCAGATGCGGAGGTAAGCAGTGGACGCCGCGGACGCGGTGCTGGTGCAGGCGCCGCAGCTCGGCGCGCAGCCCGTTCCGGTGGTGGTCCCGGCAAGTCGCTCACTTACATCACACGCAAGATCCGCACCTACGAAGTGCTGGACGAGGAAGGGCTGGCGCTGATCGAAGCCAACGCCGATACGGTATTGGAAGAGATCGGTATTGAATTCCGGGACGATGCTGAGGCTCTTGCCCTATGGAAAGAAGCTGGCGCAGACGTCAAGGGAGAGCGCGTCCATTTCCCGAAAGGGCTCCCGCGGTCACTCCTGAAGACAGCTCCATCGATCTATACACAGCACGCTCGCAATCCGGAGCGCTCAGTTCAGATTGGCGGTGATGCGACCGTATTTGCGCCGGTCTATGGCCCGCCCTTCGTGCGCGATCTCGACGGCAATCGCCGTTATGCGACGATCGAGGACTTCAACAATTTCGTCAAACTTGCTTATATGGCGCCGTCGATCCACCATTCCGGCGGGACGGTTTGCGAGCCCGTTGACGTACCTGTCAACAAGCGCCACCTCGACATGATCTATGCTCACATCAAATATTCCGACAAGCCATTCATGGGCTCGGTTACTGCACCGGAACGTGCCGAAGATACGATTTCGATGTGCAAGTTGGTGTTTGGCGAGCATTTTCTCGACCAGAACACGGTTTTGACCAGCCTGATCAATGCCAATTCGCCGATGGTTTTCGATGAAACCATGGTCGGGGCGCTGAAAGTCTATGCCCGCAACAACCAGGCCTGCATCGTCACGCCATTCATCCTTGCGGGCGCCATGAGCCCGGTCACTGTGGCAGGTACACTGACCCAAGTCCTCGCTGAAGTCCTTGCCGGCGCATCGTTCACACAGTTGATCCGCCCGGGCGCTCCGGTCATCTTCGGCACGTTCGCATCGTCCATTTCCATGCAGTCGGGCGCACCGACGTTCGGCACGCCAGAGCCATCGCTGGTTTCCTACGGCGCGGCACAATTGGCACGTCGCCTCGGCTTGCCCTTCCGTACCGGTGGCTCGCTCTGCGCCTCCAAAGTATCGGATGCCCAGGCCGCCTATGAGAGTGCCAACACGCTCAATTCGACGCTTCTTGCGGGTACCAACTTCGTTCTGCATTCGGCCGGATGGCTCGAAGGCGGGCTGGTCTCATCCTACGAGAAATTCATGATGGATATCGATCAGCTCGGCATGGCGCAGAAACTCGCTGCTGGCGTCGACCTTTCGGAAAACGGACAGGCGATGGACGCTATCCGGCAGGTGGGACCCGGCAGCCACTATCTCGGTTGCGACCACACTCAGGCGAATTTCCAGACGGCATTCTATCGCTCGAACATCGCCGACAACAATTCTTACGAGCAATGGCTGGCCGAGGGCGAGAAACGCGCAGACCAGCGTGCGAATGAACTCGCCCGTCGCTGGCTTGAGACCTATGAGGGCCCCTACCTTGACCCGGCGATCGACGAATCCCTGAAGGAGTTTATCGCCAAGAAGAAAGCTTCGATGCCCGATGCGTTCACTTGAAAGAAGCCCGAGGACGGCCGGGCTAAAGTGGCCAATCTGATCCACAAGGAAGTCTGGGCCTCCGCGGTAAAGGGTTCAGATGCGGGATGACTGTATAGACCAGATCTCAGATCAAATCGCTGCCGCGCTGGAGCCGTATGGTTTGGTCCAGCGCGGCGGTTTTGTTTTCGATGATAACAATGCTCCTTCGCCCTTGATTCAAGGGTTGCATTTTCGAAGCGTCGTGCTGGTCGGCCATTTCGGATCGTCCATTTGGCCGCACTTCTCGCGTTGGTGGCAAGACCATCCGGGTTCGCAGGACCCGCTTGATCGATGGTCCAAGGATGTTCTGACTTCCGTTGCAGCGCGGTTTGGTGCAATAGCCGTGTTTCCCTCCGACCAGCCGTACCTGCCGTTCCAGCAATGGGCGATGTACGCAGAGGGATTGCGTGCTTCTCCACTCGGAATATTGATCCATCCGCAATACGGGCTTTGGCAGGCCTTTCGCGGTGCGCTCCTGTTTGATCGCGTGCTCGAATTTCCTAGCGACAGGCGGCAACATCATCCGTGTGACGATTGCAAGGGAAAGCCGTGCCTTTCGGCCTGTCCGGTGAATGCTTTCTCCGATAGGGGATATGATGTCGTTCGTTGTCGTGCCCACCTTGCTTCAGGAGAGGCGGAGGCGTGTCTGGAAGGCGGTTGCCTAGCGCGGCGAGCGTGTCCTGTAGGGCGCGAGTACACCTACAGTACGCCGCAGATGCGCTTTCACATGGATGCCTTCGCGAAAGGCTGAAGCACGACTCCGATTTAAAAATACCTTCACTATTTCAAATCCTTACTCGAAGATGCGAGCAAAAGATATATCGTTGTCTTGATTAAAGATATATCTTTGTATAGATATTACTTATGAAAGATATAACTAGGAGAAATCGTTCCATGTACAATCATTGCAGTAAACACCACAGCCACGGCGATCACTGGTCGCGCATTGAGACCATGTCTGGTTCGCATGAAGGGGGCGGCCGCTTTGGCGGACGCGGACGCGGCGGTCCGTTCGGGCGGCATCGAGGCGGCCCGTTTGGCGGGCGCGGCCCACGCATGTTCGATCCAGGCGCACTGCGCCTGGTCGTCCTCGGTTTGATCGCGGAAGAGCCACGTCACGGCTACGATGTCATCAAGGCGCTGGAGACAAAGTTCCAAGGCGCCTACAGCCCGAGCGCTGGTGCGATCTACCCGATGTTGCAGATGATGGAGGAAACCGATCTTGTGACCTCCACCACAACGGGCAACAAGCGGCTCTATACGATTACAGAGCAGGGGCTTGCCTATCTCGAGGAAAACCGGGCGGAGTTAGACAAGATCAACGCTCAGCTCGATAATGCCTCTGGAGAGATACGCGGTGCTGCTCTGGGCGAGGAGATGCACGCATTGAGCTTCGCGCTTCGCTCGAAGCTTCGCAGCGGCTCGCTGACGACGGAAAAGGCTGATCAATTGCGCGAGATCCTCAAAAGGGTCCGCCGCGAGATCGAAGATCTCTGAGATCCAAAAGTAGTTCGATCAGAACCGGCGGCTCGAACCGCCGGTTCTGTGCCAAACTGTGTTTATGCCCGCCGTCCGCGGCGCTCGCGCTTCGGCGTGTCGTCTGCGTGAGCAGCCAGTTTGTTGCGCATTGGGCCAATAGTTTCAACGATCGTTTCGACCGTAGGGCGGGGTCCATGGATATGGCTGTCGAGGGCCTTGCGCATCGCGGCCAGGTGCTCGAATGACGTTCCGCAGCAGCCGCCTACGATCTTGGCGCCGCCATCAATCGCAAGACGTGCGTAGTTGGCCATCAAATCGGGTGTTCCGGAGTAAAAGATTTCGGATCCCCGAAACTCGGGAATGCCGCAATTGCCTTTGATGACGATCGTTGCCGACGGATCGGCTTCGCTCATATCCAGCAGCGAAGCGAGAATGTCCGATGCGCCGACGCCGCAATTGGCTCCCACTGCGACGGGCCGTTCGTCCAAACCGTCGACGACGCCATGAATTTCCTTGGGGGGAAGGCCCATCATTGTCTTCCCGGCGGTATCGAACGAGCCGGTATACACATAAGGCAAGCCAACCTTGACAGCGGCTTCTGCGGCAGCCCGGATTTCGCCGGGCGCTGACATGGTTTCAATCCAGGCGACATCGACTCCGCCCGCCTTCAGCCCCTCCAGTTGTTCCGTGAAAGCCGCGACCGCATCTTCTTCGGTCAAGGCGCCCAGCGGCACAAGAAGTTCGCCGGTTGGGCCGACTGAGCCCGCGACGATGACCTTGCGGCCAGCCTGATCAGCGACGACGCGCGCGAGTTCCGCAGCCTTCTTGTTGAGCTCGAATACGCGATCCTGTGCATGATGCAGCTTGAGGCGATGCCGCGTGCCGCCGAAAGAATTGGTCAGAATGATATCCGCGCCGGCATCGACAAATCCCTGATGCAGCGCGGTGATCTTCTCGGGCTGAGCCTCATTCCAAAGCTCAGGCGCTTCTCCTGCTTCCAAACCGGTGGCAAAAAGGTTTGTGCCAGTCGCACCATCGGCCAGCAAAACGCCCTTTTCGGCGATGAGATCAGCAAGTGGATTTGCAATAGTCATGGCGCATATTCCTATGGGATTGATTGGATAACGATATAAAGAAGTCTTTATATGTGGTCAATAATCAATTGCGACAAGGACTGCCGCTCAGACGACTTTGAGAGAAGAGACGTAGCTCGCGACTTCATGGGCATTAACTTTGGCCACGCGGATCAGCCCATCGAAGTGACGCTGCATGGTTAGGACGGCTTCGGTCGTGTAGAGGACCAGATACATCTCGCCGACAAATATAGCGGCGCGATAGGGACCGAAGACAGTATAGGGAACAGAATAGCGTTCCCTTCCATCGAACAGATAAAGCCGGAAGGATGGATACAACTCATCGAGCAGTGACGCCATGTGCTGCAACTGTTCAAGGCGTGCTTTGCGTGGAAGGTCCGCCCAGATACCGCAGCCGGCTGCGAAGTCCTGAACGGTCTGGAATGGCATGCAGGCTTCCATATCGGTGCCCGGCTGACGATTATAATCCAGGCGGAAAGCCGTTTCGCTCATCTGCGTTGCCGGGTCACGATGAACCATGGAGGTCTCGTAGGCAATTACAGCCTTGTGTACGCAAGAGATCGGGAATGCGGGCTGGGACATAGCGTATCTTCGTGCCCGTTGCCTCAGCATGCCATTTTACAAGCAATGTCTGATTGTCAAACCCTTGCTCGATTTCGAGACTTGGCCGCAATTCGCCGGTGATCCCCTCATCCTGGCTGAGGCCAAGCAACCAGTCGAGCGAGACAGAATGGCGCTCTGCAATGTTGAGCAGCGTCTCGACACGGGGGAGCCGCGTGGATTGGCCAGACAGAAGCTGCGAGAGCGCAGATCGGTCGATTCCAACGGAGGCTGCGAATGACGACTGGTTCTCGCCGCTGCGCATGAGCAGGCTTTTGATACGCTCCTGAAACAGACGAGAAAGATCGCGTTTGTCCATTTTTGTACTACTTTGTTTACTTTCCACAACATGTGCGCTATTTGGTGCGCAAAATCAACACTTTCTCACAAAAATAGCATTGCTGACAGTTCCTGACAATGAGACCATGAAAAACATGGAATCAGAAAGACATACGAACATAACAGCATCCCAGCCCGCGCGACGGCGCCTCGGCATTGAGTGGCCAACTATTGGTCTGATGACCGCCTGCTACGGACTTTGGTTCATCTCCGGCTTTTACCTTTATCCCATCTTGCCTATCCTGGCCTTGGCGTTGATGGCCGTGGCGGTCGCGTTCCATTCATCCCTTCAGCACGAAGTCCTGCATGGCCATCCGACGCGCAATGGCGTTATCAATGAGATACTGATCTCGTTGCCCATTGGCCTTGTCTTTCCTTATCGCCGCTACAAGCATCTGCATCTCAAGCACCATGCGGACGAGCGGTTGACGGATCCCTACGATGATCCGGAAAGCTATTACCGTGCGTTGGGTGACTGGGAAAAGCTGCCGGCGCCTGTCAGAACCCTGCTCAACTGGAACAACTCGCTGGTTGGACGCGTCGTCATTGGGCCTGCACTCATGGTTGTCGGCTTCGTATTCAGCGAAATCAAGTTGGTTTCCGGCGGCGACAACAAGGCTCGCACGGCTTGGCTGCTGCACGCTGCGGGCCTCGCACCCATGCTTGCGATCGTATGGCTCGTGTTTGGTATTCCACTGTGGATCTATGCGCTGACGGCAGTCTATTGGGGCCTGTCGATTATCTCCATCCGCAGTTATTGCGAACATCAATGGTCAGAACGCCCGGACGGGCGGACAGTTATCGTGGAAAAATCGCCATTGGCACTGATCTTCCTCAACAACAACCTGCATTTCGTCCACCACAAAAAGCCGACCGTGCCCTGGTATGATCTGCCGCAGCTTTATCGCGAACAGCGTGAGGAATGGCAGCGCATGAATGGCGGTTATGTCTTCCGCAACTACTTCGAGATCCTGCGGGCCTATGCCTTTCGCAAGAAGCAGGATGTGGTCCATCCTGTGCTTCGGCGTGAACCTGCTCCTGCACGGGCTTTCCGTCCGCGACGCCATGGCATAAGTTTGCAGGGTGGTTCAACCGTTCCGATTCCCGCCGAGCCGCCGACAGAGTAAACATACGACATGACACTTGTGGCGGCTTTGCCGATGTATGACTGGCCGGAACTGCGCACTGAAGTTGATGCGCAGTGGGTAAGAATGCGCGATGTCCTGCGCGCGAACGGATACGACGCGCCCGAACATCTCTCACGTCGCAACGCCGACCTGCCGGCGGTTCCCGGTGGTATCAGGGATGCGGCGGGTAATCTCATCGCGCCGGACCCGGCGACACTTCCGCCGGATGAACTCGACCGGCCAACATTGTGGCTTCATCCAGACCTTCTCATTGCGCAGACCTGCTGGGGGCCTATGGATCTCGGGCTCGGATCCAATGTTCACGTTATTGGGCAGGACGATTATTCGGGCATCGAGGGAGGGGCGGGCGAACTCTACTCCAGTGCGCTCGTGATGCGTCGAGGCGAGGGCGCTGCGATTGCAACTCCCGAGGACGGAACGGCCTCGTTGCCTCTGAACGGGCTGCGGAACAAGAGGCTTGCATTCAACAGTCACGATTCGATGTCCGGCTATCTCTCGCTGCAACGAGACCTTGCCTTGCAACACGAGACGCTCGATATCTTTGCCAGCCTGGTTGAAACCGGGGCGCATCGCGCGTCAGTCGCTGCCGTTGCTGCGGGGAAAGCAGATGTGGCCGCCATTGATTGTAAATCCTGGGCTCTGGCCCAGCGCTATGACGAAGTGGCAAGTGCACTGGTCGTCGTTGGCTGGACGGGCAGGCGCAAGGGCCTGCCCTTCATCTCTGCCTTCGAACTCGGGTCCGCCATATTCATGCCATGACGGGCCTGCAAACGGCGAATCTCGATTAGACACTACCCGCGCATCTTTTCGCCTGACGGGTCGAACGGCGGCTCGATATTGATGCGGGCAGGGCGGCGGACGCCGAGTATCTCCACCTCGAACAAGCCATTGCTTTCGTTGGTCGCGAGTTCGGCCGGCACATAGCCCTGAGCCATCGAATGGCCGACATAGTGGGCATAGCCGCCGGATGTGACCCAGCCGACGACGCGCCATTCGCCCTGTACGGCGCCCTTGTCGCCCTCATGGGAAACAACTTCACCGGTTGCGTCAAAGCGTGGAGCGCCGACGCCATGACCAGCCTGCACGGTCCCGTAGTCCTTGGTGGTTTTTGCCCAGATCGGCTCGTCGCCCATGACATCGGCAGCATCCTCGCCGTGCGGCACGTCAATCAGGAAGGAGACGCGACGCAGCTTCGTGCTGGTTCCGGCATCAAGTTCGGCCTTCTCCTTCGCTGCCAGTTCACGGCCGATGAAATCGTTCTTGGAGAGCTTGATGAAGCGATCCATTGAGCCTTCATATGGCCCGTAGATTGGACGCAGTTCGCGGAACCATGTCGGGAAATTCTTCTCGAGCCGCATCGAAAGGAGGGCACGCATGCCGAAATCGACGATGTCAAATTCGGCGCCCGCGTCCTTGATCGCCTGGTAGACGAGACGCTGATAGGCAGGCTCCATCCAGATTTCGTAGCCGAGATCGCCGGTATAGGAGATGCGATTGACCTTGCACGGCGCACCGCCAACAGCGATTTCGCGGAAATCCATGAACCGGAACGCGGCGTTGGAGACGTCTTCGTCAACAAGCTTGGCCAAAAGCTCGCGCGATTTGGGGCCCGCGATCGCGAGACCGACGAGGGTCTGGTCGAAGCGGTGGATACGCACCGAGCCATCTTCAGGTTGCTGCTTCTGGAACCAGCGCATGTGATAGCGCTGCGCTGCAGACGATCCCCAGATCAGGAAACGCTCATCGCCAGCCTTGGCGATGGTGAAATCACCGATGAGTTTGCCTTCTTCATTCAGCATGGGCGTGAGGACCAGACGCCCGGTCTTCGGCATGGTGTTGGTCATCAGTCGTGACAGGAAGGCCTCGGCACCGGCGCCGGTTACCTCATATTTTGCGAAGTTCGCGATCTCGGTGACGCCAACGCTTGTCCGCGTTGCCCGCACCTCATTGCCGATGTGCTCGAAGTCGTTCGAGCGATGATAGGAAACGATATCGCGTGCTTCGGTGCCCTTGGGTGCGAACCATAGCGGGGTTTCAAGACCCCAGGAATCGCCCATGACGGCATTCTGCGCGAGCATGGTCTCGTAGAGCGGCGTGGTTTGCTGCGGGCGCGCCGCCGGCAGTTCCTCATTGGGGAAGCGGATGGAAAAACGGCGCGAATAGTTTTCGCGCACCTTGGCGTTGGTGTAACGCAAGGTTGCCCATTCGCCGAAGCGGGCGACGTCCATGCCCCAAACGTCGAAGCCGGGCTCGCCGTGCACCATCCAGTTGGATAGCGCGAGACCAACGCCGCCGCCCTGACTGAACCCGGCCATGACGGCGCAGGCTGTCCAGTAATTGGTAAGGCCCGGGACAGGTCCGACAAGCGGGTTGCCGTCCGGGGCGAACGTGAACGGGCCATTGATGATTTGTTTGATGCCGGCCTTCTCGATGCCCGGAAAATGCTTGAAACCCACTTCGAGCGAGGGGGCAATTCGATCGATGTCCGGTGCCAGCAGTTCGTGGCCGAAATCCCAGGGCGTGTTAACCGGTGACCACGGCTTTGCCGCCTTTTCGTAGGTACCGAGCAGGATGCCGTTGCGCTCCTGGCGGGTGTAGATTTCGCCCTTGAAATCCATGACGCCGATGAGTTCGCGCCCGGTGGATTTGTTGAACTCCATGACCTCCGGCACATCCTCGGTGAGGAGATACATGTGTTCCATGGCAAGGACTGGCAGTTCCAGACCGACCATGCGGCCGACTTCGCGGGCCCACAGACCGCCGCAATTGACGACATGTTCGGCCTTTACCGTGCCTTGTTCGGTGACGACATTCCAGGTTCCATCCGTTTCCTGCGTCAGTTCAACCACGCGGTTACGCAGGGTGATCTCGGCCCCGAGTTTGCGCGCTGCTTTGGCGTAGGCATGGGTTGTGCCCGATGGGTCGAGGTGACCTTCGACCGGATCCCACATGGCGCCAACAAAATTGGTCTCATCCATCAAGGGGAACATTGCCTTGGCTTCGGATGGGGTGATCAGTTCCGTATCCATCCCGAGATAGCGGCCACGGGCATGCGCCAGACGCAGGAAATCCATGCGTTCCGGGCTATCCGCCATCATGACGCCGCCAGTCAGGTGCAGCCCGCATGACTGTTCGGAGAGTTCCTCGATCTCCTTGTACAGGCTGACAGTATAGGCCTGCAGTTTGGCAACGTTCGGATCGCCATTGAGGGTATGGAAGCCGCCGGCAGCGTGCCAGGATGAGCCGGATGTCAGTTCCGAGCGCTCGATCAGCATCACGTCTTTCCAGCCAGCGCGCGCGAGATGGTAGAGCACAGAGCATCCGACAACGCCGCCGCCAATTACCACTGCTTTAACGTGCGATTTCATACTCTTATGCCTCTTTATCGTAAATGTGATTCAATGTGTTCAGAGATTGATTCAAGCTATCAGAAGTCCGTTGGCGCGCCGCCTTCGGCCTTGCGCTTTGCAACGAAGGCGTTGATTTCCTCTTCGATCGCGGGATCGATCACCGGCTTCTGATAAGTCGCGAGCCGTTCTTTCCAAATGCGGTTGGCGCGTTCGATGGCCGTGGGCGAGCCTGCCTCCTGCCAGGTTTCGTAATTGCGCCAATCAGAAATGATTGGTGCATAGAAGGCGGTCTTGTAACGGGATTGGGTGTGGGCAGTGCCAAAGAAATGGCCGCCTGGGCCGACGTCGCGCATGGCATCGAGGCCCAGTGCGTCCTCCGACAGATCAAGCGGCGTCAGGAACTCCGCGACCATCTGCAGAAGGTCGAAATCGAGGATCATCTTTTCATAGGAACAGCAGAGACCGCCTTCCAGCCAGCCTGCGGAGTGCAGCATGAAATTGCCACCGCCCTGGATTGCGCCCCAGAGCGAGAATACTGATTCATAGGCGGCCTGGGCATCGACGGTGTTTGCCGCGCAGACATTGGATGTGCGGTAGGGGATGCCGTAGCGGCGAGCGAGTTGGCCGCCAACCATTTGGGCTTTCATATATTCCGGAGTACCAAAGGCGGGGGCGCCGGATTTCATGTCGACGTTGGAGGTAAATCCGCCATAGCCGACGGGAGCGCCCTTCTTGACCATCTGTGTGAACGAAATACCTGCCAGCGCCTCGGCATTCTGCTGAACCAGAGCACCGGCAATTGTTACCGGTGCCATAGCACCAGCAAGAGTGAACGGCGTGACAATGACAATCTGTCCGTTGCCCGACATCTGGATGATACCTTCCAGCATCGGAACGTCGAGCTTCAGCGGTGAATTGGTGTTGATGATCGTGTAGCAGGATGCTTCGTTCTGCAGTTGTTCGTGACTGACACCGCGGGCGAGGCGGGCGATTTCGATACCGTCCTGATTACGTTCCTTGCCGAGAGAGTAGATGTGAAACGGCTTGTCGGTCAGCGTAGCGAGATCGCGGATGCATTCGAGATGGCGAACCGAAGGATGGATATCGATCGGCTCGACCGGATAACCGCCGGTCGTGTTGATGATATTGTGCATCTGCGCCAGTTTCAGGAAATTGCGAAAATCCGCCTGGTTACCTGAGCGCCTGCCATTGTCGGTATCAGAGCAATTGGGTGCCGATCCCATCTGGGCAAAGATCAGGTTGTTTCCACCGAAGCGGACATTGTGCGCAGGGTTGCGAGCGTGCAGCGTAAATTCCGAGGGAGCATGACCGATATATTCGAGAATCATGTCCTTATCGAAGTGGACGCGCATCGTGCCAGGCGTGACGTCGGCGCCGGCTTTTTTCATGATCTCGCGCGCGCCGTCATGAAGAACATCGACGCCGATCTCCTGCAGTACTTCCAGCGAGGCATTGTGGATCGATTCCAGCTCATCATCGGAAACGATCTTCGTTGGTGTGAACGGAATTTTCAGCTGGCGAAACGGTGGCTGATCGAAAGCACCGCTCTCGACGCTGCGGGGCCGGGATCGACCTCCACGCCTGCCATGATCCCGCGGTGAAGTGTTTGTGTCGATCTCAACTGCAGGTTCGCTCATTGTCCATGCCCTTCGCTTACGCCCAAGATGGGCGATGGTGCCACTATCGCCAGTGGGAGCCAGAGGGTGCGCGGCATGAGCGACGCCGAGCGCAAGGGAAGCGACATGAACGAATGACGACAGAATCATGCCGTTTTCCCTCATGGTTCGCGTCCTCCCCTCACCACGCCCTCATCTGAGTCTGGCCATTGAACGGTTGGGAAGACGGGCGGTCGCCGAAGCGCGTCTTTAGGGTAGGAATAATGCGATCCGAAGACCGCCCGTCCGGCGACTTTTCATCCCGTCCGTTCCGCTTGGGAGGCCTCGGCAGGTCCGGTTGCCCTTGCGGGAAACCTTCACTGCCCAGGCCCCTTTCGAAGTGCTCGTCCAGCACGCGCCGGTCGTAGTACCGGCAGGGGAACCCTTGGACGGAACTTCCCCGGACAGCGGGTCCGTCACCCGCCATCGGAGGCGCCGGTCCTTCTCCCACTTCGAACGGCTCCGGAAGCAGTTCCCACGGAAAGGACGACATCAGGATAGCCCAGGTTTCGGGGGCGTGGATAAGTTGGCGGGAATATTTCCTGAAGCAATTGAAATTGTTCGAAAAGCCCCCTCCCTACTGCTGCGCAGCTTCCCTCCCCACAAGGGGAGGGACGGATTGAAGCGATGGAGTTCTTTAAGTGTTGTGCAGTCTACCGCTTACCTCATGGTGAGCTTGTCGAACCACGCACAGTGCATTTGCCAAAATTACGAGCGCAAGCGGCCGATGTCAGTGCCTCTCCCCCAAGGGGTTATTCCGCCGCAGCCTGGGAGGTGAGGTGGCTGATGGGCGTTACCATGGCCTGGATCAAGCTATTCATGCTGATCGTGCCTGTTGGCTTGCCATTATCGTCTATTACCGTCGCATATTGCTGATTGGCGTCGGTCATGGTCTTGGCCGCGTCTTCCAGAATTGTGCCAGTCTTAACTGTCACACCACCCGTGGCGGCCGGGGCGGCCGAATGGGTGGCGATGGTGTCAACCATGATGACGCGGCCGCGGTTCACTTCCTTGACGAAGCTCGAAATATATTCGTCCGCCGGTTTGAGGACGATATCCTGACCGGTTCCCTGCTGAACCACCTCCCCATCGCGCAGAATGGCAATGCGATCGCCAAGGCGGAGTGCTTCATCAAGATCATGGGTGATGAATACAACGGTCTTCTTGATTTCTTTCTGAAGGTCGAGAAGCACGGACTGCATGTCCATACGGATCAGTGGATCGAGTGCGGAAAACGCTTCATCCATCAAGAGGATGGGGGCGTCATTGGTGAGTGCGCGGGCGAGGCCCACGCGCTGCTGCATGCCCCCGGATAGCTGATTGGGGTAGTGGCCCTCAAAGCCTTTCAGCCCGACACGTTCGATCCAGCGACGGGCCTGTCCTTCCTGTTTTTCCCGGGACAGGCCTTGTATCTCGAGACCATAAACTGTGTTGTCAAGCACAGTGCGATGGGGCAGGAGAGCGAATTTCTGAAACACCATTGCCGTCTTGTGGCGACGGAACTGGCGCAAATCATTCTGGTTCATCTTGCAAACGTCGGCCTGGTCGACGATCACTTCGCCCGCCGTCGGATCGATAAGCCGGTTGATATGGCGGATCAGCGTGGATTTGCCCGAGCCCGAAAGGCCCATCACCACCTGGATGCAGCCGGCCGGCATATCGATATTGATATCGCGCAGGCCGAGAACATGGCCATGTTTTTCGTTTAGCTCCGTCTTGGACATGCCCTTCTTGACGGCGTCGACATAGGCCGCGGGTCTCTGACCAAAGATCTTGTAGAGATTCTTGATTCTGATGCCGGCGCCTTGAATGTTGCGATCAGCCATGGACGACCTCCTGATGCTTCTGAAGACGCTTGCCATAGGCCTGACTAACGCGGTCGAAGATGATGGCGATGCCAACAATGGCAAGGCCGTTGAAAAGTCCGAGGGAGAAGAATTGCCCGTTGACGGAACGCAGCACTGGCTGGCCAAGACCCTGCACGCCGATCATCGATGCGATGACCACCATTGCGAGGGCCATCATGATGGTCTGGTTGATACCGGCCATGATCGTCGGAAGGGCGAGGGGGATCTGAACGTTCTTGAGGCGTTGCCAGCTCGACGAGCCGAATGCGTCCGCTGCTTCTAGAACATCCTTGTCGACCAGCCTGATACCAAGATTGGTAAGGCGGATCATCGGTGGAATGGCGTAGATCACCACGGCGATGAGGCCAGGCACCTTGCCGATGCCAAGCAGCATGACGACCGGGATGAGATAAACGAAACTTGGCATCGTCTGCATGACGTCGAGGATGGGATTGACGAGGCGCTGGAAACTATCCGAACGCGCCATGACGATGCCGATCGGAATACCGATGACGATGGAGACGACCGTTCCGACGAAGATCATGGCGATCGTCTTCATCGCGTCGCTCCACATGTCGAAATAACCGATGAGGAGCAGGGTGAGGATAGTACCTCCTACGATCTTCCAGTTGCGGCTGGCGATCCATGCTATGCCGCCGATGAGAAATATCATGATGGGCCAGGGCGTGGCTGTCATGAACCGTTCGGCCTGAATCAGAAAATACTGGAGCGGCTCGAAAAAGGATTCGATGACATCGCCGTATTGACGGGTGAAAGCCTTGAAACCCTCGTCCATTGTCTTTTTCAGGTTGCGCAGCGTGTCGTCATTCATATTGGGAAATGAGTAGAACCAATCCATTTGTCGGAGCCCCTTCTATAGTCATCCCCCGGCGCTACGCCCTTGAATGACTGAAGCGGTTGAACGCGATGGCGTTCAACCTATCGAGAGTGGGATACGGCGAAGCCAGGCTTCGCCGTATTTGACTGTTATTGTACGACCGCTTTGATTTTTTCGGCGGCTTCCGGAGAAACCCACTTTGTCCAAACCGCCTCATTGTTTTTGAGGTAGTACTTGGCGCCATCTTCACCTGTCGCCTGATTGTCGACCATCCAGGCAAGCAGCTTGTTGAACTCTTCAGTCGAAAGCTGCCGCTTTTTCAGATAGTCGAACGCTGGGCCAGCAGAGTCGGAAAATCGCTTCGTGACAACGGTGTAGATGTCAGAGATTCGCCCATCCGTTCGGCTTCGGGTCAGGACAATCGGCAACGACAGTGCAACGTTTCCATTCCGCTTCGTCAAACGGTACGCCGTTGTCGAGCTTGACCATGGGATACTTACCAAGGATGGCGGTGGGACCCCAATAATAGTCCGAGCCAGGGCTCTTTACGTTCGTACGCCTTTGCAATCGAACCGTCGAGACCGGCCGCCGAGCCCGTGTCGACGAGCGTGAAGCCATTCTTTGTCGCCGCCATAGGCCTTGAAAAAATTGGTCGTCGTGATCTGGCAAGCCCAGCCCGACGGGCAATTAAAACTGCGCCCTTCTTCGGATCTTCCGGAGCGGGGAACAGTTCCGGGTGCTTCATGGCGTCTGCAATCGTCTTGATGTCCGGATGCTCATCAGCGAAATATTTGGGGATCCACCAGCTTTCCGTGCCGCCTTCGGTGATGGCAGGCGCAGCGTAGGACCAGTCTTTCTTCCTTGACCGCCTTTTCAAGCAGGTCGCGAACAGTGTTGAGCCAGCCTTCCGGCGCGATGTCCGGTTGACCCTTTTTCAATCATCGACGTGAATGTCGGGACTGTGTCGCCAGCGACGAGTTCGGCGTCGCAGCCATAACCTTCCGAAAGGATGAGTCTTGTCCAGATTGGCCAAGGCTTCGGCCGACGGCCAGTTCATGTTGGCAATGGTAACGGTACCGCATTCCTGGGCCGACGCCGATCCGGCATAGCCGAATAGACCAGCGGCTAAGATAGTTGAAGCGAGCAGCTTCTTCATGTGTTTTATCTCCCACTCATTTGACAGTTCACCCGAAAACGAATTCTAACTTGGTACTGCCTTACCCAGTCGTTCGCTTATGTGCCATTTGGCATCTTTATCCCGCCAGAATGCAATGGTTTCATTGAATAAATGCGGTATATCGCGACAAGGCCTATCGATATAGCGACGCCGGGATAATCTTTGCGATGTCAAATGGTACACGCTCATCAAGGCATGGTAACAAAGGAATGAACGAAAGATCAATGCTTTAGGCAATCTTCCTAGATCATCCGGTTTGACCTGCTTCGCAACCTGCATATTTGTTACGGTTGAACATTCTCTCCTGAACCTGACGTCGACCCAAATGGGACAAGCCATGAAAACAACCAGAAAAAAGCAGCACCATGTCGCCGATGTGCAATTGGCGGCGATGGTCATCGCCATGCGGCTACCGGTGATGGCGATGGAGAGCATGACGAACAAGGCGGGCGGGCAAGAGGCCAATCGTGCAGTATCCGAAAAGGTCGCGGCGGCTGTGGATGGCGTTGTTCAAGCTCAGCTGTCCATCATGAACACTGCGGCAACGTTCTGGCTGGACGTGATGAGCGGAAAATCGCCCGCGTCCTTGATCAATACCGCTGTCAGTAAAGCGACAGACGCAGCGCTCAAGCCTGGAAGGAAGACGCTGCGATCGAACTACAAGCGTCTGGTGCCGGGCGCGTAACAGGCTTTCCCATGAGCGCCATCGCACATTCTTACCGGAATTTCTGACGACTGCCGTGTCGATAAGGCTCGGCAAATCGATTGTTGCATACCGGTCATGCAAAAATGCAAGGGCCAGTACTGTAAATGCGACATGCCATGGCGAAATTTCTTGATCAATCTTTAGGCAGAAAGCGCATTTGAGCAGCAACAACGTTTTTCTCTTCGAGGTGCAGAAATGCTCTATATTTTCAACCGCAATAACCGCGTGCACATTTCGTGGAATGCCACCGAAAAGCGCAATGCGCCTTCCAGCAATGCAAAGAGTGGCATTGGTTCCGCTCTTTCGTTCATCTGGACGCGTTCGGCCGGCTAACAACCGCCAGCGACAACTACCAGTTTTGAAACCGCTGCCCGCAAACGGCGGCGGTTTTTCTTGATCTGTTCGACTGGGAAAATCAAAAAACCGCCCTGTTCCTAACGGAGCAGTGCGGTTTTTTGCCAAATACGCATGGCTTCCTGCCGAACGCTACGCTGGCAGAAGGAACAACTCCGGTACGCAGTACCTGATCCGGAGCGGGAAGCAGAGGCATCTGCTAACCCGTAAAGTTTTAACCGGACATCGTTACCGCGAGGTTATCGAGAGCTTAAGCAAATCTAAATTCGGCGATTTTCCGAACGTTTTCTTCAAGAAATCAGTCTTGCCGTTTTGCGTCGCGCAAATAGTTGATGATCCCGGAAAAATCCGAGGCTTCATGGCCTGCCGCCCCGAAGTGCTCATAGATTTCCTTGGCATGGGCGCCGAGCGGGGTCGCTGCACCAACGCTTTGTGCAGCTTCCTGCGACAACTTCAGGTCCTTCAACATGAGTGCCGCCGCAAAGCCCGGCTTGTAGTCATTATTGGCGGGTGAGGTCGGCACTGGCCCGGGAACCGGACAATAAGTGGTCAACGACCAGCACTGGCCCGACGAGGTTGAGGCAACGTCGAACAGGGACTGGTGCGACAGGCCGAGCTTCTCTGCCAGCGTGAAGGCTTCGCTGACACCAATCATCGAAATGCCGAGGATCATGTTGTTGCAGATTTTAGCAGCCTGACCGTTGCCGGCCTGACCGCAATGCACGGTACGACCAGCCATTGGCTCAAGGATTGGCATGGCCATAGCAAAAGCTTCAGCGGTACCGCCGACCATGAATGTCAGCGTGCCTGCCGCTGCACCGCCAATACCACCCGATACCGGCGCGTCGACTGACTTGAGCCCGTTCGCTTGCGCGATTTCGTGGGCCTTGCGTGCAGACTCGACGTCGATTGTCGAGGAGTCAATAAAGAGCGTGCCGGCTTTTGCACCCTTGGCGACCGAATTCATAGACGGACAGCACATGCTTTCCTGCCGGCAGCATGGTGATAACGACTTCGGCGTCGGCAACGGCCGCCTCGGCATTGGCCATGATCGTCACACCGTTGCCCTCTGCCACACTCAAATTCTCTGGCAGGAGATCGAAACCGAGAACTGTATGGCCTGCCTTGACCAGATTGGCGGCCATTGGATTGCCCATATGGCCAAGACCGATAAAAGCGATTGTTGTCATCGCAGTGTTTCTCCCTGATGCATGTTGATTTAGCGGCTTGTCATGTGGCGCGCGATGATAACCCGCATGATTTCATTGGTGCCTTCCAGAATCTGGTGAACACGCAGGTCGCGTACGATTTTCTCGACGCCGTAGTCGTGAAGATAGCCGTAGCCGCCGTGAATCTGGAGAGCATCATTGGCGACGTCGAATCCGACATCCGTGACAAAGCGCTTGGCCATCGCCGACCATTTCGAGGCGTCATGCGCCTTGCGGTCGAGTTTCGATGCCGCGGTGTAGAGCAGCATGCGGGCCGCACTCAGTTCCGTCTCCATATCGGCCAGCTTGAACTGCAACGCCTGGAATTGGTTGATCGCCTTGCCGAACGCCTTGCGTTCGGCGGCATAGGCCACCGCCTTGTCGAGCGCCGACTGCGCCCCTCCGAGCGAACAGGCAGCGATATTGAGGCGTCCGCCATCAAGCCCGCCCATCGCAATGCGAAAGCCGTCGCCTTCCTCGCCTAGCCGGTTTTCGACAGGAACCCGGCAGTTCTCAAAAATGACTTGCTTTGTGGACTGGGCATTCCAGCCCATCTTGTACTCATTGGCACCGAATGCCAGTCCGGGCGCATCCTTGGGAATGACGAGCGCGGATATTCCCTTGGGGCCATCTTCGCCTGTCCGAACCATCGTGACGTAGACATCGGAATCGCCCGCACCAGAAATGAACTGTTTGGCGCCGTTCAGCACATAGTGATCGCCCTCGCGGACTGCACGGGTCTTTAGCGCCGCAGCATCAGAACCGGAATTAGGCTCGGTCAGGCAATAACTTGCCAGCCATTCCATGGATGTCAGTCGCGGCACGAAACGCTGGCGCTGCTCCTCATTGCCGAAGAGGTCGATCATCCATGTGCCCATGTTGTGGATCGATATGAAAGCAGAGAATGCCGGACAGGCCGCTGACAGCGCCTCGAA
Source organism: uncultured Alphaproteobacteria bacterium (assembly GCA_963777425.1). Lineage (GTDB taxonomy): Bacteria > Pseudomonadota > Alphaproteobacteria > Rhizobiales > Rhizobiaceae > Phyllobacterium. The sequence continues at coordinate 650,865 of CAVZQS010000010.1, forward strand.
GATCAGCACCGCATCCAGCCGTTTGAGCCCTGAGCCGCCTACGTCTTCGCGCACATAGATGCCGCCCATCCCGAGCGGCCCGGTTTCACGAATCACATCTGCCGGAAAATGCTTGTCGCGATCCCAGGCAAGCGCATTGGGCGCTACGCGATCGGCGGCAAACGCACGGGCCATGTCCTGGATTGCCAGTTGATCCTCGTTGAGCTCGAACTGTCCGGCAGTCGAATCGACCAGCGTGTCCATGGTAACCTCCCTGTATTCTTGTTCTTTGCACTCTATCCCAAGCATCAAGTGGTGCAACGATTTGCATGGGACTAGGAAGAGAAAGACATATCCGCTACTCAAAGCCCATGACGCACGCAATCATGTTGCAGGGAACTGGCTCTGATGTTGGGAAATCCGTCCTGGTGGCCGGACTTTGCCGGCTAGCGCGAAACCGCGGGCTCAAAGTTCGTCCCTTCAAACCGCAGAACATGTCGAACAATGCCGCGGTCAGCGACGATGGCGGCGAGATCGGCCGGGCACAATGGTTGCAGGCAGTTGCTTGCGGCGTACCCTCTTCGGTTCATATGAATCCGGTGCTTCTGAAACCACAGTCGGAGACCGGCAGCCAGATCATCGTTCAAGGCAAGGTCTGGGGACAGGCCAAGGGCCGGGACTACCAGAATTTCAAGGCACAGCTACTCGATGCCGTCATGGCGTCGTGGGAAATCGCGTGTGAGGGGGCTGACCTCGTTATTGTCGAGGGAGCTGGCTCGCCCGCAGAAATCAACCTGCGGGCAGGCGACATCGCCAATATGGGTTTTGCCACGCGTGCGAATGTGCCTGTCGTGATGGTTGGTGATATCGACCGGGGTGGCGTCATCGCCTCGATTGTCGGCACACATGCAATCCTGCAGCCAGAAGATCGGGACATGATCAAAGGCTACATCATCAACAAGTTTCGTGGCGACGTCTCGCTTTTTGATGATGGCCTGCGCGCGATAACACAGTTTACCGGCTGGCCATCCTTTGGGGTAGTCCCCTGGCTGAAGGACGCCTCGCGTCTCCCGGCGGAAGATTCTGTCGTTCTGGAGCGTGCGGTCAAAGGCGAGGGGCGTGCGCTGAAAATTGCCGTACCTGTCCTCGACCGCATTGCCAATTTCGACGATCTCGATCCTCTCATGGCAGAACCACAAGTGGATGTGGTCATGGTGCGCAGTGGTGAGAAGTTACCCGCTGATGCAGGGCTTGTGGTTATTCCGGGATCCAAATCAACAATCTCCGATCTCTTGCGTTTCAGGGCAAATGGCTGGGACCGAGATCTTGGGATGCACCGGCGGCGCGGGGGGCATATCATCGGCATTTGCGGCGGTTACCAGATGCTCGGCCGCACCGTGCGTGATCCGGACGCGATTGAAGGCAGCGTTACTGAGATCGAGGGGCTCGGTCATCTCGATATCGACACGATCATGGAGCCCGAGAAGACTGTCCGCAATATTGAGGCCCATTCGCTGCAATTCGACTTGCCGCTGAAGGGGTACGAAATTCATCTCGGGCGAACGACGGGACCCGATTGCTTGCGGCCGGCTACGCGGATCAACGGCGTTCCGGATGGGGCGATGTCCGAAGATAAGAAGGTTTTCGGCACGTATCTGCATGGGTTGTTCGGCGCGGATGCCTTCAGGGCGGCATTGTTACGATCCATGGGAATCGCCGCTGACGCGTTCAACTATCATGAAGGAGTTGAAATGGCTCTCGATTCGATAGCCGGTCAACTGTCTGATGTGCTCGATATTGAAGGGCTGCTCGCGCTCAAATCACAGCGATGACGCGGCACCGGTGCTTGATGTCGCAGTTTCGTTTGACATTCCTGGCGCTTGATGAATAACGTCAAGTCATGATTGGTTCCCGAACCGGCCAAAGGCCAGGGATCAAAAGGGAATGCGACGGCCGTACCCATCAGGGCGGCTTAACCGCAGCCGACCCCGCGACTGTAGAGCGGCGAGGGTCAATGTCAGAGCCGGAAGCGAAAGCGGATGGCAGCCACTGGGAAACCGGGAAGGCGGCATTGATCTTACGACCCGCGAGCCAGGAGACCTGCCAGTCATAGGGTAATAGTGCCCAAAACCGAAGGGGATTGTCCCTTCTGGCCCTGCACGGAGGTTGTTATGGCTGCTGCTCGTACTTCGACTACGATTTCTCTCCCGCTCGCATCGCGTCTGACGACGGCGGTGTTTTCACTTATGCTCGGCGTTTTCATCATTTACGGTGTCGGACTTTCGCATTCCGAAACGCTGCATGACACAGCGCATGACACCCGCCATTCATACGGATTCCCTTGCCACTAAGTCTGGTCTGGCTGAACAAACTGATTCAGCCGTCAGCGCTTAAGCATTGAAAAATTACGATTTGTTTGTCCGGGACGTTTTTGGCGTACCCGGCAGTTTGCTTTAGGGATTGGGAGCAGATCTCATGTTGGTCAAGTATCTCCTGGCTACAATCGTAGCTGGACTGTTTGCTGGTATCCTGTTGACGCCAGCCATGTATGTGCGGAATGTCCCGCTTATTCTCCATGCGGAAGAGTATGAGAATGCTGGCGGCGGACACGAACATAGTCACGACGCTGCTGCGGCGACAGACGCTGCGACTGCGGAAAGTGCACCTCAAGCGGTTGCGCCGCATGTTCACGAAGAAGAGGCAGGACCGGAGCTGCCATTTGGTCGGTTCGGCAACACATTGCTGATAAACCTTGTCGCCGGCGCCGGCTTTGCACTCGTTACAGGCGCGGCCGCGCTCCTCCTTGGCCGCAAGATCACCTTGCAGAACGGCATCTACTGGGGGCTGGCCGGGTTTTTCATTTTTAATTTCGCCCCGGCATTCAGTCTTGCGCCGGAGCTGCCGGCCATGCCTGCAGCTGACCTTGCCGAACGGCAGGCCTGGTGGCTCATAACCGTTTTGCTTACGGCGGGCGGGGTCTATCTCATTGTCCTTCGCCAAGAGATCTGGGCAAAGGTTCTGGGCGTTGTGCTGGTCGTTGCGCCGCATGTTTATGGTGCGCCGGAAGTTGAAGATCTCACATCTCCAGTCCCGCCGACACTGGCCTCAGAATTCGCCGTGTCGACGCTCGCCACCAACCTGTTCTTCTGGGTGGTGCTTGGATCGGCGCTTGGCTGGGCCATTCAACACTATGCGGCGTCGGAGCTTGAGGGATGATGCCGACACTGGAGCGCGGAGTTACCTTAATTCTCGGTGGCGTGCGCTCCGGCAAATCCTCCTTTGCCGAGGGCTTGATTGACGCATCGAATATGGATGCCGTCTATCTTGCAACCGGCAGGGCGTGGGATGACGAAATGTCAGAGAGGATCGGGCTGCACAAAGTGCGACGTGGTCCGAGTTGGACAACGATCGAGGAACCGCTCGACCTTGCGGCGACTCTGGAAAGAGCATGTGCCGACGACAAAGCGATCCTCGTCGATTGCCTGACCTTATGGCTCACCAATCTGATGATGGAGGAGCGAGATATTGGGGAGGAGACGGCAAGGCTTGTTGTGACGCTGCCGCGCCTCAAAGGCGCCGTGGTGCTTGTCTCAAATGAGGTCGGTCTCGGCATCGTTCCGGAAAACCGTATGGCACGCGAATTCCGCGACCATGCGGGCCGCCTCCATCAAGCCGTGGCACAAGCCGCGGCAACAGTCTATTTCGTGGCGGCAGGATTGCCGCTCAAAATGAAGGGATAAATACATGCAGGACCAAAAGATGCATGATGGAAAGAAGATTCCAGCGACTGTGATCACCGGGTTTCTGGGTTCGGGCAAGACGACAATGATCCGCAACCTGCTCGAGAATGCCAATGGCAAGCGGATAGCGTTGATCATCAACGAGTTTGGTGACCTTGGCGTTGACGGCGGCCTGCTCAAGGGCTGTGGTATCGAAGCCTGCCGCGACGAAGACGTGATCGAGCTCAACAATGGCTGCATCTGCTGCACTGTCGCGGACGATTTCATTCCGACCATGACCAAATTGCTCGACCGGCCGGATCGTCCGGATCACATCGTGATCGAGACCTCGGGTCTGGCCTTGCCGCAGCCGCTCGTAGCGGCCTTCAACTGGCCCGAAATCAAGACGCAGGTAACGGTCGACGGTGTCGTGACAGTTATCGATGCAGCAGCAGTTTCAGAAGGCCGATTTGCCGACGATCATGACAAGGTCGATGCTCAGCGCGTGCAGGACGAGTCCCTCGACCATGACAGCCCGCTGGAAGAACTTTTTGAAGATCAGATTCGCGCGGCTGATCTGATCGTCCTGAACAAGACCGATCTGATCAGTGGCGATCAGCTTGATGGTGTGAAGGGTGATGTGCAGAGCCGGTCAACTCGCGCACTCAACATGGTTCCTGCAAGCTTCGGCAAACTCAGCAACCAACTTCTGCTTGGCCTTGGCGTGGGCACCGAAGAAGATATTGCCAACCGCAAATCGCACCATGAAATGGAGCACGAAGCGGGCGAAGAACATGATCACGACGAGTTCGAGAGCTTCGTGGTTGGTCTTGGCCCGGTAGCCGAGCCGAAGTCCTTCGTGGAGAAGCTGAAGGCGGTGATTGCCGATCACGACGTGCTGAGGCTGAAGGGTTTCGTCGACGTTCCCGGCAAGCCAATGCGCCTTGTTGTCCAGGCCGTGGGGTCGCGGATCGAGCATTATTTCGACCGCAGCTGGCACCCGGAAGAAGAGCGCCAGACGCGCCTGGTTGTGATCGGTCTCCACGATATCGATACGGCGGCGATCGAAACCGCCATGAATGCCGCTGCAGCTTGATCGTAGGACACTGAATGCACCTCCTGCTTGCCCAGAAAGGCACGATAGCTGAAGGCACCGAGGCGATTGATCTCGGTCAAACGCCGGGAGAAGTGCTGTTTCTCTCTGCGGCGGATACTGAGCTGGCAAGTCTTAGCTCAGCACAGCGGCAGAGGACAGGCGAGGTGTCTCTGCGCCTTGCCAACATGATGGCGCTGGCGCATCCCATGTCTGTCGATGCCTATGTCGAGCGGACTGCACGACATGCGAAGCTTATTGTCGTGCGGGTGATCGGCGGCGAGAGCTACTGGCCCTATGGGCTGGAAGCGCTGCACGCGTGCGCGGTCAATCACAAGGTTCAGCTGGCCGTGCTCCCGGGCGACGACAAGCCGGACCCGGGGCTCGACCGGTTTTCCACGATCGCGCGCCAGGATCGCGATGCGCTGTGGCATTACCTGCTTGAGGGTGGTGCGCAGAATGCACAGCGGTTTCTCAGCTATTGTGCTGCACTGATCAACGGCGAAGAGAAGCCGCAGGAGGCGGCGCCCTTGCTGAAGGCCGGCCTGTGGTGGCCGGGAAGTGCGGCGCCTTCACTAGGTGAGATGCGCGGCCATTGGCGGGAAGATGCGTCGATTGTTGCGATCTGCTTTTACCGGGCGCTGGTCCAGAGCGGGCAGACACAGCCGGTGGAGGCGATGATTGAGGCGCTAAAGGCAAAGGGATTGAACCCGCTGCCGGTGTTTGTCTCGAGCTTGAAGGATCCAGTGTCGGTGGCGACGCTGGAAGCCATCTTCAGCGAAGCGCCGCCATCGGTTGTGCTCAATGCAACGGGGTTTGCCGTCTCAGCACCGGGTGCTGCACGTAAAGCCACTGTACTCGAGTACGATCGCGCCATCGTGCTGCAGGTGATCTTTTCCGGGTCGAGCCTCGAACAATGGTGTAATTCGGACCAGGGACTTTCGGCGCGCGATCTTGCCATGAATGTGGCGCTGCCGGAGGTGGATGGCCGTGTGCTGTCGCGCGCGGTTTCGTTCAAATCGGCGCGGCAATATGACGAGGCGGTCGAAGCCAATATCGTTACGCATGAACCGCAGCCTGACAGGGTTGAATTTGTCGCTGCGCTGGCTGCGAACTGGGCCCGGCTTCGCGTCACGAAACCCGAGATGCGGCGCGTCGCGCTGGTCATGGCCAATTATCCCAACAGGGACGGCCGCCTCGGCAATGGTGTCGGTCTCGATACGCCTGCCGGGACATGGCATGTGCTGAACACGATGCGCGAACATGGCTACGCAGTCGCCGATGTACCAGCGGATGGCGATGCGCTCATCAACCATTTGATGGCCGGGCCAACCAATGCGGCGAGCGAGGGGCGGGAAGTCCGCGAAACGATTTCTCTGAATCAATACAACAGCTTCTTCCGGTCGCTTCCTGAGGTGATTCAACAGGCGGTGGCGGAGCGATGGGGTGATCCTGAGGCTGACCCCTTTTTCGCAAAGGGCACGCAGGCTTTCGCGCTGCCACTCGCGCGCTTCGGCGAAACGCTGGTCGGAATCCAGCCGGCGCGCGGTTACAACATTGATCCGAAGGATACTTATCATTCGCCGGATCTCGTGCCGCCGCATGGGTATCTCGCTTTCTACGCTTACCTGCGTGAAATCTATGGCGCCCACGCCATCGTCCATGTCGGCAAGCACGGCAATCTGGAATGGCTGCCGGGCAAGTCGCTCGCCCTGTCGGAGACCTGTTATCCGGAAGCGGTGCTCGGACCGGTCCCGCATATTTATCCGTTCATCGTCAATGATCCGGGTGAGGGTACGCAGGCTAAACGCCGTTCATCGGCCGTTATTATCGACCACCTGACGCCGCCGCTGACCCGAGCGGAAAGCTACGGCCCGCTGAAGGACCTCGAAGCGCTGGTGGACGAGTATTACGAGGCTTCGGGTGTCGACCCTCGCAGACTGGTGCGCCTGAAAGTCCAGATACTCGATCTGGTCCGCGATATCGGTCTCGATCATGATGCTGGGATTCATGATCACGATCCTGACGATCTCGCCCTGCAAAAGCTTGACGCGTACCTCTGCGACCTGAAGGAAATGCAGATTCGTGATGGTCTGCACATATTCGGGCGGTCACCTGAGGGGCATTTGTTGACCGATCTCGTGGTTGCGCTGGCGCGTGTGCCGCGCGGATCGGGGCATGGTGCCGATCAGAGCCTTCAACGGGCAATCGCACTTGATCTGGGTCTTGCGGGATTTGACCCGCTCGACTGTGACATGGCTGCGCCGTGGGACGGAGGACGGCCCGCGCTCTTGCAGTCAGTTTCGAATGATCCGTGGCGGATCACGGGCGATGCGGTGGAGCGTGTCGAACTGCTGTCGGCAAAGCTTGTAGCGGGTGAGGCAGAATGCCCGCCTGAGTGGGAGAATACGTCGGCGGTGCTTCAGGGTATCCGGACCGACTTGCATCCCGCCGTGACTGCTTGCGGCGATGCCGAAATGACCGCTTTGCTGACCGCGCTGGACGGGCGTTTCGTTGCGCCGGGACCGTCCGGTGCGCCAACGCGCGGGCGCCCCGATGTATTGCCGACTGGCCGTAACTTCTTTTCGGTCGATAGCCGCGCTGTACCGACGCCGGCGGCGTGGGAACTCGGGCAGAAATCGGCCGAACTTCTGATCCGCCGCTATACACAGGACCACGGCGAATGGCCGACCTCGTTCGGCCTTACTGCCTGGGGAACATCCAACATGCGTACCGGCGGCGATGACATTGCGCAGGCGCTGGCGCTGATTGGCGTGAGGCCGGTGTGGGACATGGCATCCCGCCGTGTCACCGGTTATGAAATCATCCCGATTGCCTTGCTGGCGCGTCCGCGCATCGACGTCACACTGCGTATCTCGGGCTTCTTCCGCGACGCATTTCCTGATCAGATTGCCCTTTTTGACACTGCAGTCCGTGCGGTGGGCGCATTGGATGAGGACGAAACTGACAATCCAATCGCTGCACGCATGCGCAGCGAACAGGCGCGGCTTGTTGCAGAAGGCAGCGATGAAAAGCTGGCGAGGCAGCGCGCTGGTTTCCGTGTCTTCGGCTCAAAGCCTGGGGCCTATGGTGCCGGATTGCAGGCGTTGATCGACGAAAAGGACTGGGACAAGCGCGATGATCTTGCCGAAGCCTGGCTGGTCTGGGGCGGCTATGCCTATGGCGCCGGCGAGGAGGGGACAGCGGAGCGCGGCCTGCTTGAAGAGCGGCTTCGGACAGTGAATGCTGTTGTGCAGAACCAGGACAATCGTGAGCACGATCTGCTTGATTCTGACGATTATTACCAGTTCGAAGGTGGCATGTCGGCAGCAGTTGAACTGGTGTCGGGCGAGCAACCGGCGATTTATCACAATGATCACTCGCGCCCGGAAAAGCCTGTCATCCGTACCCTTGACGAAGAGATTGCGCGCACTGTCCGCGGCCGTGTTACCAATCCGAAGTGGATCGCAGGTGTCATGCGTCATGGCTACAAGGGCGCATTCGAGATGGCCGCAACCGTCGACTACCTTTTCGCATTTGCAGCGACAACGGGCGCTGTTGGAGATCATCATTTCGAGGGCGTCTATCAGGCATTCCTCGTGGACGAGGAGGTGCGAAGCTTCCTTAAAACCAAGAACCCTCACGCATTGCGCGATATAGCGCAGAAGCTGGAAGAGGCCGTGACGCGCGGATTCTGGACGCCGCGCTCCAATTCGGCACGCTATGAACTCAGCAGCCTTGCTGCCTGACAATTTGATTCGGAAGGAGACGCCAAGTGGCTGAAAAATCTCAAAAACTGCAAAATCTGACCGAAGAGGAAATCAACGAGCGCCATGCCGATAAAATGCGCAAGAAGAAGGCAGTGCGTGACAAGATCCTGGCTACAAAGACAGACGAAAAGGGCCTGGTAATCATCAATACGGGCAAGGGGAAGGGCAAGTCCACGGCTGGCTTTGGCGTCGTGTTCCGCGCGCTCGGACATGGGATGAAGATAGGCGTCGTGCAATTCGTCAAGGGATCATGGGACACGGGCGAGCGCTGGGTTCTGGAGAAATTTCCGGAGCAGGTCACCATCTCGGCGATGGGTGAGGGCTTCACTTGGGAGACGCAAGATCGTGCTCGCGATATCGCCATGGCTCGCAGCGCCTGGGAGCAGGCGAAGATGATGATTCTCGACGATGAAACGGAACTGGTGCTCTGTGATGAACTGAATATCGCCTTGCGTTACGACTACCTTCCGGTCGAAGAAATCATCGAGGTTCTGAAGCAGAAGCCGCACATGAAACACGTGATAATTACAGGGCGGAATGCGAAAGATGAGCTCATCGAATTCGCGGATCTTGTCACCGAGATGGAAATGATCAAGCATCCGTTCCGTTCGGGCATCAAAGCCCAGAAGGGGATTGAATTCTGATGACCGAAAGCTGGCAATTCTGGGCTGTCGTTTCCGCCATGTTTGCAGCACTGACAGCCATTTTTGCCAAGGTTGGTATCGAGAACATCAACTCGGATTTTGCCACGCTCATTCGCACCTTCGTTATCATTGGGGCATTGTGCCTGTTCCTGACAGTCAGTGGCCAATGGCAGGGCCTGTCAACGATCTCCGGCAAGACGTGGACGTTTCTCATTCTTTCAGGGCTGGCAACGGGCGCGTCTTGGCTCGCCTATTTCCGCGCACTCAAGATTGGCGATGCGGCGCGTGTCGCCCCGATCGACAAGCTTTCCATCGTCATGGTGGCGATGTTCGGGGTTGCTTTTCTCGGCGAGAAGCTTTCCGGGCTCAACTGGCTCGGCGTCCTGCTCATTGCTGGCGGCGTGATCTTGTTGAGCATGAGAATTTAGAGAAGATTCAAGCGCCAAGCAGCCCAGCGAGCCATGCACCAAGCGGATTGTCCGAGTAAAGCAGTTTGCTTGCCAGTGCCAGGCAGACAACGATCAACAGCGGCTTGATGATTTTTGACCCAGATTTCATCGCCAGGCCAGCGCCAACACGTGCTCCGGCAAATTGGGCCAGCCCCATGAGCAAGCCAATCTTCCAGTTGATTACGCCAAGAAAGGCAAAGGTAGCGAACCCACCGAGATTGGAAGCAAAATTCAGCAGCTTGGTATGAGCCGTCGCCTTGAGCAGTCCGTAACCTGCAAGTGAAACAAAGCTGAGCATGAAGAACGAACCGGTGCCCGGGCCGAACAATCCATCGTAGAATCCGATAAGGGGTACAATCGTGAGGCCGAACAGGAACGGTGTAATACGCCGGGCGCGGTCCATGTCGTCCATGTTGGGCTTCAGCGCGAAATAGATAGCAATGGCAATCAGCAGAATGGGCAGGAAGGCGCGCAGAACGTCTCCCGGCAGAAAGCCTGCCAGCAACGCGCCGCCAGCACCACCAATCGCCGCCATCAATGCCGAGGGTAACTGCGCTTTGAGGTGTACGTGGCCCTTCTGGGCGTAGGCAATGGTTGCCGATGCCGAGCCGAACAATGATTGCAACTTGTTTGTTCCGAGTGACTCAACAGGTGAAAAACCGGCCAAAAGTAGCGCGGGTACGGTCACTAGACCTCCACCTCCCGCAATGGAGTCGATGAAGCCTGCAACAAAGGCAGCAAAAATCAGAAGCGGGGGAATGTTTTCGAAGAAGGCAGACATAGGAAGGGAAACTCAGTGAGACGCGGCGGACCATAGCCAAATTTTCGCGTTTGGCGAGCGGTTTTGGTGTTCCGACAATCGCCAGATACAAATCACGCGCTAGTGTGTTGTTTCGGCACTTGAATTCGGTACGCTGCGCTGCAATCAATCGTCGAAGTCAATTGGGGGTACAATGAGCGAAAGCATTTTTGATCGGATTGCTGCGTATCTCGGCACCAAAAGCGCTGTGCAAAAAGTCGCCGACGATCCGGTGCTGACAGCAGAGCTTTTGCTTCTGTTGCATGTCGCATTGGCGGACGGAAAAACAGACGAGACGGAATACTCAGCAATATTGGGAATAGCTGCCAGCGATTTCGGTATTCCTGCCGACGAGTTTGCTGAAGTCGCCGAATATCTCAAGGATTTCGGTTACGAGACGACGAGCAAGCAGGCTGCTCTAGCATTTGCTGATGTGCCGTTTGAACGCAAGGTTCAGCTGCTGCGCCATCTTCTGATGATTGCCAATGCCGACAATGACCTTGACCCCAAGGAAGCCAATCTGATCCGGATGACAGCGAAGCTCCTGGGCGTGACACCCGAAGAATTGCACAAGAAGCATTGATGACCCCAGTTTACGCGCTTGGCCTCGGTTGCGAGCGCGGATGCGATCCGCTTGAAGTTTTTGCATTGACACAAGAGGTCTTGAGTGCGGCGGGAATTGCCGGAACGGACCTTGCCGGTGTCTATTCGATCGATCAACGCCAGGCCGAGCCGGCGATCATCCAAACCGCCGCGAGATTGGGCGTGCCACTCGCGTATTTCACTGCGGAAACTTTGGAGGAGCAGACGCCGCATTTGCTCAATCCGTCGGAACGGGTTTTTGCGCTGGTGGGTTGTCATGGTGTGGCGGAGTCCGCCGCCCTTGCGGCGCTAAGACCGGATGGCGTACTAGTGATTGGAAAGACCAAATCCTCTCACGCGACCGCGGCAATAGCCGTAAGAAGATAGCAGGCCACAATGACAGTTCATTTCATCGGCGCAGGTCCCGGCGCGCCAGATCTCATCACGGTACGTGGGTTGAAGCTGATCCAATCCTGTCCAGTTTGTCTCTATGCGGGGTCGCTTGTTCCCCTGGAGATGGTGGCGGAAGTGCCGGCGGGAGCAAGGGTGGTCGACACCTCCTCGCTCGCCCTCGATGAGATCATTACCGAATTTGAACGGGCGCATGCGGAAGGCAAGGATGTCGCGCGCGTGCATTCCGGCGATCCGTCGATCTATGGGGCCGTCGCCGAGCAGATGCGGCGCCTCGATGCCCTGGGGATCGATTATGACGTGACGCCCGGCGTTCCGGCATTCGCGGCTGCAGCCGCTGCCTTGAAGAAGGAACTGACAGTTCCAGAGGTTTGCCAGACGATCATACTGACGCGCACCTCCATGAAGTCATCTTCTATGCCCGAGGGCGAGGAACTGGCAACTCTGGGGAAGTCTGGCGCGACACTGGTCATTCACCTGTCGATCCGCAACCTTGCGCGCATTGAAGCCGAGCTCATTCCGCTCTACGGAGCTGATTGCCCGGTCATTGTTGCCTACCGTGTAGGTTGGCCGGATGAACAGTTCATTCACGGAACCCTGGCTGACATTGCGGACAAAGTGCGATCATCAGGGCTGAGCCGCTCCGCAATGATATTCGTGGGTCGGGGCTTGTCAGCAGATTCGTTCCGGGATTCAGCGCTGTATCACAAGGATCACAACCACTCACTGCGCTCACGCTCGGAATGATCCCAATGTGTCATCGATGAACTGACTAACACTCTCGATATCCGGTAAAGTATGTGCGACGGGACGATGGGGCCGGTCGATCATGATGACTGGCAGGCCAAGATCGCGTGCGGCTTTTATCTTGGCGTAGGACGCGGAACCTCCCGAATTGCGGCAGACAATGTGCGTCAGGCGCCGTTTCGTCAGAATGGCTGCCTCATCGTCGACTTTGCCTGGCTTCGCCAACTCCAGCTCGAAATCGACGAGGTCAAGCGGCTTCTCGGGCGGATCGATCATCCGGACAACGAAATGCACGTCACCGCGTTGGGAAAAGGGTGCAATGTGCTGCCGTCCGAGCGCAAGCAGCACCCGTGCTCTGGCGGGGATGGCCGAGACAGCTTCCTCAATCGACGTGACGTTTGTCCAATGATCACCCGGCCGTGCATGCCATGCGGGGCGCTCCAGCCGCACGAACGGAATCTTAGTTGAAGCAACCGCAGTGAGGGCGTTATCCGATATCTGCGTTGCGAAAGGGTGAGTGGCGTCAATGAGGAGCGATACGTTCTCCCGAGCAATGTAACCGGTAAGGCCCCTGGCACCACCGAACCCGCCGATACGGACCTCGCCGTTGATGCTTGCCGGTTCGCGGGTGCGCCCGGCCAGCGATGAAATGACGCGATGGCCCTGTGATACCAGCTTGGCGGCGAGCTTAGCTGCCTCTGCGGTACCACCTAGAATAAGGATGGGACGTTCAGACACGAGCAAGCACAGTTCCGTTGCGATCAGTCACAATCACTTCGACGTCGACCGGTGCGCCCTTGAGGGTGGCAAGTGCTGTTTCTCTGGCCTTTACGGCGATGGGTGTAGCGAGGTCGATACCAAGAGATTGAGTCAATTCAAGTACTTCCTGAGCGGTGTTGGCATTCAGAATCCGCTCCCTCAAGTTGGGGTCAAGCCCAAGCTTTTCCGCCTCGTCGGCAAGAAACGCCATGCTGACCTGACTGCGCCCCGAGTGAAGATCGAGGGCGCCTTGCGCCAGTTTGGTCAGCTTTGCAAAGCCGCCTGCTATGGTCAGCTGGTCGATGGGGTGGACGCGCAGATATTTCAGAAGTCCGCCGGCGAAATCGCCCATGTCGAGCAGTGCAATCTCGGGCAGGTTGTAGATTGCCTGCGCCGCATCTTCGGACGTAGAGCCGGTTGCTGCGAGTACGTGTTGCAGACCTGCCGCACGTGAAACATCGATGCCGCGATGGATCGAATGGATCCATGCTGCACAGGAAAAAGGATGGACGATGCCGGTCGTCCCCAAGATCGAGATGCCGCCGACAATGCCGAGGCGGGGGTTCCAAGTTTTCCTGGCGATTTCCTCGCCCTCGGGCACGGAAATCGTAATGACCAAATCTGCTGGAAGGTCATATTGCGTGCAGATCTCCTCGCAGATCTTGGTCATCATTGCACGCGGTACGGGATTGATGGCCGCCTCACCGGGCGAGATGGGCAGACCTGGTAGCGTGACGGTACCGACGCCTTCGCCAGCAACAAACTGGATGCCGCTTCCAGGCGCTGCGGGAAATACGGTCGAGATTATGGTCGCGCCATGCGTGACATCGGGATCATCACCGGCATCTTTGACGATGCCTGCCATGGCATAACCGTCGCCGATCGATTCGATTGCCAACTGGAAGTGCGGAACCTCGCCCTTGGGCAGGATAATTGCGACGGGATCAGGGAATTCGCCGGTAATAAGGCCAATCAGCGCAGCTTTCGTCGCGGCAGTTGCACAGGCGCCTGTTGTCCAGCCCCGGCGCAGCGGACGCTCGCTCGTCTCATCGGGTTTCCGCAATCCTGCGTCGGGTTCATCACTCATGCGCACCTTATAGCTCAGCTTCGGCGCCCGTTGCATGATTTTTCCGATAAGTTCATGGTTGCAGTCAGAAATTTTATGCTATGCGCAAAGCAATTGGGGAGTGAGCGGTGGGCGGCACAATGAAATCAAAACTGCCAAAATTTCAGTCCGGCCATGTCTGGCTGGTCGGGGCAGGGCCGGGCGACCCTGGCCTTTTGACGCTGCATGCCGTCAATGCGCTCGAACAGGCAGACGTGATTGTCTATGACGCGCTGGTCAACGAGGATTGCCTGTCGTTTGCCGGCCCGGACGCAGCATTCGAATTTGCGGGCAAGCGCGGTGGCAAACCATCGCCGCAGCAGCGTGACATCTCGCTCCGGCTGGTGGAGCTGGCTCACGCCGGCAAGCGTGTCCTGCGCCTGAAAGGCGGCGACCCCTTCGTGTTCGGGCGGGGCGGCGAAGAGGCGCTGACGCTGGTCGAGCACGGAGTTCCATTCCGTGTCGTTCCTGGAATCACTGCTGGCATTGGCGGGCTTGCCTATGCCGGCATCCCGGTCACACACCGCGAGACCAACCAGAGCGTAACCTTCCTCACAGGGCATGACGCGACCGGTCTCGTGCCAGACCAGATGGACTGGAGTAGCATATCCAAGGGTTCCTCGGTCATCGTCATGTATATGGCGATGAAACATATAGGACTGATCGCTTCGCGGTTGATTGCGGCCGGACGCTCGAAGGATGAACCGATCGCCTTTGTCTGCAATGCGACGACTGGCGAACAGAAAGTGCTCGAAACCACCTTGGACAAAGCCGAGGCGGAAGTTCAAGAGTCGGGTCTGCGACCGCCTGCGATCGTTGTGGTCGGAGAAGTGGTGCGTTTGCGCGCCGCGCTCGATTGGCTCGGCGCGATGGAGGGGAGGGTGCTGAAGCAAGACCCGCTCGGAACGCGCCGGGAAAAGGACGCGGGATGAAAGGCTTGATTGTCGCCGCGCCGGCTTCGGGCAGCGGCAAGACCACAGTGACGCTGGGACTTTTGCGCGCACTGCGTAACATCGGTGTTGAGATTGCTCCGGCAAAAGCCGGTCCCGATTATATCGATCCCGCTTATCATGCCGTCGCGAGCGGAGTGCCTTGCATCAATCTCGACCCTTGGGCCATGCGGCCAGACCTCATAAGTGCGCTTGCCTCGCGTCACACTGAAGGCGGCAGGATGCTTGTCGTCGAGGGCATGATGGGCTTGTTCGATGGCGCACTGAATGGACGAGGCTCTGCAGCGGATTTGGCAACACGTTTGTCCCTCCCGATCATTCTTGTCCTGGATTGTGCCCGCCAATCGCATTCCATTGCCGCCGTGGTCAGCGGCTTTCGTGATTTTCGCCGCAATGTGATGATTGCCGGCCTGATCCTCAACCGGGTAGGAAGCGCACGTCATGAGGCCATGCTGCGGTCGGCGCTGGAGCCTGTCGGAATACCTGTTCTGGGCTCATTGCCACGCGATGAGCGGTTGCAGCTGCCGGAGCGGCACCTTGGCCTTGTTCAGGCTGGTGAACATGCTGAACTCGACGACTTCATTGATTATGCTGGCTCTGTCATTGGTGAACGAATCGATCTGAAACGGGTCCAACAAATCGCTGGCGGCTACGGTTCAACTGAGTCCATGGCCAATATTTCGCGTGTTCCGCCACTCGGACAGCGCATCGCAGTCGCCCGCGACAATGCTTTCGCATTTTCCTACCTCCATCTGCTCAATGGCTGGCGGCGCCGCGGCGCCGAGATCAGCTTCTTCTCGCCGCTTGCCGACGAAGCGCCGGCCACAGGCAGCGACGCGGTATATCTTCCGGGCGGTTACCCAGAGCTCTACGGTGAAAGGCTCGCCCAAGCTGCACATTTTGCAGACGGCATGAAGCAGGCTGCGGCCAAAGCTGCGCTCATCTATGGCGAGTGCGGTGGGTATATGGTCCTTGGCGAAGGCATCGAAGACGCCGCAGGCAACAGGCACGAGATGCTCGGACTGTTGCCGCTCGAAACCAGCTTCGCCAAACGCAAATTACATCTTGGCTATCGCACAATCGAGCCGCTGGGCGCATCGCCGTTCCAATTGCCACTGACCGCACATGAATTCCATTATGCGAGTATTGTTCGCGAAGGCGACGCCGCGA
Source organism: uncultured Alphaproteobacteria bacterium (assembly GCA_963777425.1). Taxonomy (GTDB): domain Bacteria; phylum Pseudomonadota; class Alphaproteobacteria; order Rhizobiales; family Rhizobiaceae; genus Phyllobacterium. Next base: position 667,042 of record CAVZQS010000010.1, read on the forward strand.
GACTCTTTCGAAGTCAGGGATGCGCTAGGCGAGGATTTGGGCGAGGCAGGGCTGCGCGTCGGATCAGTCTGCGGCTCGTACATTCATATAATAGATTTGGCAGGATGATGCAGATTGAACACGGAGGCGCGCTCGACCGCGCCATTGATCAATTTGGCGGCGAAATTGGCGACTGGATCGACCTCTCAACTGGAATCAATCCGGAAGTGTTTCCTTTGCCGATAATCGGCTCCGAAGTCTGGAATCGTCTGCCGGATGAGAAAATGCTTTCTTCGGCGGTCGATGCGGCGAGGGACTATTACGGCGCGGTGCGCGATGCGGGAATAACCGCCGCCCCGGGCACGCAGGCGCTTATCCAGATACTGCCTGACCTGGTTGCCAAAGGTGAAGTCGCGATTCTTGGCCCGACGTACCAGGAGCATGAGCGTTCATTCTCCCTGGCCGGCTGGATTGTCTCGAACCGCCAAAGCGCTGACGAAATTCCCCAGTCTGCGAAGGTTGCGGTGATCGTAAATCCGAATAATCCGGATGGACGCATTATCTCCAAGGATACTTTGCTTGATCTGGCGGAGCGAATGGCCAACAGCGGCGGGTTTCTCATCGTCGATGAAGCTTTCGCAGATCCGCATCCCGAGTTGAGCGTTGCCGCTCACGCAGGGATGAAGGGATTGATCGTTCTGAAATCTTTCGGCAAATTTTTCGGCCTTGGAGGCTTGCGTCTCGGCTTTGCGCTGTCGACGCCTGCTGTTTCACAGGCACTCGCTCTGCGCTTGGGATCATGGGCAGTGTCTGGCCCCGCATTGGCCATTGCAAGTCATGCGTTTTCGAGTAGCGCGGAATTGTCGGCCTATACGGAGCGACTGAAAGCTCGCCGCACGTTGCTTGCGGACGCACTCTCCGAAGCTGGGGCTTGCAGAGATTGGTGGAACCGTATTGTTTTCGCTGGTGGAGCATGGCCAGGCGCACATGCTCCATAATGAGCTTTGCAGGCGACACGTTCTCACACGAAAATTCAGTCATGCGCCACAATGGTTGCGTTTTGGTCTGCCATTGGATGAAGATGCCGCAGGCCAGCTGCGACGGCGTCTTGCTGCGGCTCTAAATGCAGTATCAAGCTGATATTTTGATTCAACAGGATCGAATCTTTCATGGAAATCAACCTCTTGATTCTGTTTCTTGCCTTGCTCGCCGACAGGTATTTCGGTGATCCAGAATGGCTGTGGGCGAAGATTCCACATCCTGTTGTCATTTTCGGCAAGGCGATCGACTTTGCAGACAAGCAATTCAACAAGCCGGCAAACTCAGACTATGAACGCCGGCGCAACGGGCTCATAACCATGCTGGGCCTGCTGGCGCTGGCTGCTGCAGTCGGTTTTTTTGTCGATCTTGCGTTGCGGACCATTTCCCCTTTTGGCGAACTCATTGAAGCGCTGATCGTCGCTGTATTTCTGGCACAGAAGAGCCTCGGCGATCACGTGACGCGCGTCGCCGTGGCCTTGCGGGAGGAAGGCATCGTCGGCGCCCGGAAGGCCGTATCAATGATTGTAGGTCGCGACCCCGAAGTCCTCGATGATGCTGCAGTCAGCCGCGCCGCAATTGAAAGCCTCGCGGAGAACACGTCCGATGGCATCATTGCACCAGCATTCTGGTACGCTCTGTTCGGGCTGCCGGGGCTCCTGGCGTACAAGGTGCTGAATACTGCAAACTCAATGATCGGTCATATGAATGATCGGCACCGCGACTTCGGACGTTTTGCCGCAAAACTCGATGATGTGGCGAATTGGATTCCGGCACGGCTAACAGGCCTCCTGATTTCAGCGGCGGCGTGGATCTTGCATGGTTACGATGCGGCACTCCGATCGTTCAATGTGATGATGCGCGATGCGCGCCTGCACCGCTCGCCCAATGCGGGATGGCCGGAGGCCGCGATGGCTGGGGCAATCGAAGTGGCCCTGGCGGGGCCGCGCGTCTATGGCGGCGTCATCGCGAATGAGCCCATGCTCAATGGAGCCGGCCGACGCGATGCAGGAGCTGATAACATCGAGGATGCGTTGGACATTTTCAGCGTAGCCACTGCAACATTCACCGCCATTATCTTTTTGCTCTTCCTTGTGGGCCTGCTGTTCTAGCCCTGCTCACCTATGCGTCGAGCAAGAGCCTTGTGTAAATCAGGTGAGGCCTCGACCAGCGCGCGCCCGGCATCGGATTGGGGATAACGAAGGACATCCTCCGTTTTGCCGCGTTCAACGATCTTTCCGTCAGACATCACCATGACCGTATCGGTGATTGCGCGGGCGACAGCGAGATCATGGGTGATGAACAGATAGGCGATACCGAGCCTGCCGTTGAGATCGGCGAAGAGGTCGAGAATCTGCGCGCGGATTGATACGTCGAGCGCCGAAACTGGCTCGTCGGCAACAATCAGCTTCGGTTCGGTGATGATGGCGCGCGCGATAGCAAGGCGCTGGCGCTGGCCTCCGGAAAATTCGTGCGGATATTTATCCCTGTCCTTCGGGGAGATGCCTACCCGCTCCAGCGATGTGTCTACACGCTCTCGCTTTTCGGCAGCGGATAGAAGGCGATCCAGAAGGTACAGCGGCTCAGACACGAGGCGTTCTGCCTTGTGGCGCGGATTGAATGAACCATACGGATCCTGAAAAACCACCTGCATGTTTTGGCGGACGGGTCGTAGGGCGGCTTCTTTGAGATGGTCAATGCGCTGATTTGCGAACTGGATTTCACCGCTGGTTGGCTGGTCCAGAGCCAATACCATGCGGGCGAGCGTGGACTTGCCGCAGCCGGATCGGCCCACCAATGCAATTGATTGTCCGGGCTGAAGGTCGAAGCTCACATCGTCAACTGCTCTCGTATCTTCGCGCCGCGCGAACAGTCCGGTGCGATTGCCGTGATACCTGCGCTCAAGATTGCGAACCGAGAGTAGAGGCCTTTGGGCCTGAGGGTGCGGGCGATGCATCCGCTCGGGAACATGCATTGAGGCTTGGGCGAGTTGGCGCGTATAGGGATGTGTTTGCTCTGTCAGAATCCGCGTTGTCTCGCCGCTGTCCATAACCTCGCCATGGCGGAGAATGGTGATCGAGTCAGCCATATCGGCCACCACCGCCAGGTCATGGCTTATGAGCAGGAGACCCATTTTCTCTTCGTCGACGAGGCTTTGCAGCAGATCGAGAATTTGTGCCTGCAGAACAACATCGAGCGCTGTCGTGGGCTCATCAGCAATCAACAATTTAGGTTTCAAAGCACAGGCAATGGCGATGACGATGCGCTGGCGCTGGCCGCCGGAAAGCTCATGCGGGTATCGGCCCAATGGAAATTTGGATGATGGCAGACCGACGCGATCAAGGATAATGCGTGTCCGCTCTTCGGCAACGGCGCGGCTTGCTCCTGTATGCAGGCGGATACCTTCGGAGACCTGTTCACCGATAGTCTTTACCGGATTAAGGGCGGTCATCGGTTCCTGAAACACCATGCCAATGTCGTCCCCGCGCAGCCGACACATTTCCGCTTCGCTCGCGGCCAGAATATCCTGGCCGTTGAAATGGATTTGTCCTCCGGCGGTGGCACCGCCCGGCAGTAATTTCATAATGCTGAGGGCGGTCATCGATTTGCCCGAGCCGGATTCGCCGACCAATGCGCGGATTTCTCCCGGATTGATACCGAGATTGACACCTCTCAACACCTGAAAGGCCCCGATCTTCAACGACAGGTTCTTGATTTCGAGCAGAGCCATCAACGCTCCCGCCGCAATTTAGGGTCAAGAACATCGCGCAGGCCATCGCCTAGCAGGTTAAGGCCAAGGACGGTGATCGTGATGGCGAGACCTGGAAAAAGTGCCATGTGCGGCGCCATGCTGACCATCGTCTGGGCTTCGAAGAGCATGCGCCCCCAGCTTGGCATTGGCGGCTGAGAGCCTAGTCCAACGTAGGAAAGCCCAGCTTCGGCAAGGATGCCGAGCGAGAACTGGATGGTGCTCTGCACGACAAGGAGGTTCATCATGTTGGGCAGGATGTGCTCAACGGTAATGCGCGCCGCGCCCTTGCCAGACGCGCGGGCCGCAAGAACATATTCGCGCGGCCAGAGCGACAGGGCTGTGCCCCGGGCGACACGGGCGAAAACCGGAATATTAAATATGCCAATCGCGATGATGGCGTTGATGGCGCCAGGTCCAAAGACGGCGGTGATCATCACAGCCGAGAGAAGGGCAGGGAACGCAAAGACCAGATCGTTGAAGCGCATCAACACCTCGTCAATGACGCCGCCGCGGGCCGCAGCCCAAAGACCGAGCGGCACTCCGGCACCTGCGCCGATCACGACGGATACGAAGGCTACGGCGATGGAATTGCGGCTGCCAACCATGATCATGGAGAGAATATCGCGGCCAAAGTGATCGGTTCCGAGCCAATGTGCCGCTGATGGCGGTTTCAATTTGCCGACGATGTCAAAGGCGCCAACTGCGTAGGGTGTCCAGACGAAGGAAAGCGCGGCCATTATGGCAAGCAGACTCGTGATGATCAGGCCGATCAGGAATGACCTGTTGGCAAGGGCTTTCGAGAAATTTCCCCGCCATGCGGAAGAGCTGATCATGAGCGGCTCCGCAAACGCGGGTCAACGATGGCATAGGAAAGGTCGACCAGGAGATTGACCAAAATGACCGCAGCAACAAGCACCATGACAACGCCCTCGACGACGATCAGGTCGCGCTGGGTGATCGCCTGGAAAACTAACCGGCCAAGGCCAGGGAGATAAAACACATTCTCAATGATGATCGTGCCGGCGAGCAGAAAGGCAAATTGCAGGCCGAGGATGGTAAGGACCGGAATGAGCGCATTGCGCAAGGCGTGTCCATAAAGCACCTTGCGACGGGTGAGCCCCTTGGCGCGGGCGGTGCGGATATAGTCTTCGCCAAGGACGTCCAGCAGGGCGGAGCGCGTAACGCGTGCGAGGATGGCCGCTTGTGGCAATGCAAGTGCGAAGGAAGGCAGGATCAGTGATTTCAGGCCAAGCCAAAACCCGGCATTCCAGCCGGGAAATCCGCCTGCGGGAACGAGCCGGAGCGTTACGGCAAAAACATAGACGAGGAGGAGCGCAAACCAGAAGTTGGGTATTGCGACGCCTATCTGGGCAACGCCCATCGTCGCGGTATCGGCGATCGACCCGCGTCGGGCAGCCGAAAACAGGCCAACTGGAATGGCGATGACAGTGGATAGAAACAGGGAAATTAGCGCGAGTGGCAAAGATACGGCCACCCGTTCTGTAATCAGGGTGATGACGGGGACTGAGTATGTATAAGACCGGCCCAGGTCGCCGGTGACGAGCCCTCTGAGCCAGCTGAAATAACGCGTAACCAGCGGCTGATTGAGTCCCATCTGCTCCTGCAGCGTCCGGACCGCGTCTTCGGTGGCATTCATGCCCAGCATCAGCCGCGCCGGATCGCCCGGCACGACTTCGAGGACGGCGAAGACAACAATGGATGCCGCCAGCAGTGTGACGATGCCGATCAGAATACGCTTTGACGCGTAGCTCAGCATTGACCGCCCGTGCTGAACCGTTCCATCAGTCTGTCCACTTTACCGCCGTCAGATCATTGGCCTGGATTGGGCCGTTTGCCCAGAGGCCCTCGATCTTCGCGTCCCATATGCCGGTCTTCGGCAATTGGAACAGGAAGGCCGCCGGCACATCCGTTGCCAGGATTTTTTGCGCCTGCTGGTAGAGTTCCGTGCGCTTTTCGGCATCAGACGTTGCTTCGATCTGCTTGATCAAGTCTTTGAACGCCGGATTGTCATAGTTGAAGTAGTAATCGTCACGGGCAAAGATATTGAGGTCGTTGGGCTCGGTATGGGATACGATCGTCATGTCGTAGTCTTTGCCCTTAAACACCTGCTCGAGCCATTGCGCCCATTCCAAGGGAACGATTTCGGCCTCGATGCCGATTTCCCGCAGTTCTGCCGCGATGATTTCGCCACCACGCCGGGCATAGACGGGCGGGGGCAGTTTGAGTGTCGTCTTGAAGCCGGAGGCTTGGCCAGCCTCAGCCAGGAGCTTCTTGGACAGTTCCGGATCGTAGGCCGTTTCCGAGGTCAGATCGAGATAGGCCGGATGATGCGGCGGAAAGAACGAACCGATCTGCGCTCCAAGCCCGAACATTGCGCCGTCGATCAATGCCTTTCGATCGATGGCGTGGGCAATGGCCTGGCGCACTTTCAGATTGTCGAATGGCGGCTTCTTGTTATTCATGCCGAGAACGGTTTCGCCTTCCGTTGTGCCTATCACGACCTCGAAACGGGGGTCAGCCTGGAACTGGGCAATGGTTTCGTAGCTTGGAAACACGGGAAAAGCCTGCACATCGCCCGCCATGAGTGCGGCCGTAGCGGCTGCCGGGTCTGGAATGACACGGAACGTCGCCTTGTCGAGCACGGCGGGAGTGCCCCAATAGCGCAAGGTTCTTCGAGATAGAAATCTGCGAGCCCTTCGCCCAGGAATCGAATTTGAAGGGCCCGGTACCGATCGGTTTTTCCTTGTTGGTCTCAGCACTTTCTGGCGCAACGATCACGGCATCGCCCCAGCCCATATTGTAGAGAAAATCGCCGTTCGGCTGCTTCAGGGTAATTTTGACTGTCGTCGGATCGACCACATCAACTGTGTCGATGGCTGCAAACAGGCCCTTTTGCGCATTGGTGGATTTTTCACCGCGGGCACGATCCAGTGAAAACTTGACATCTTCGGCATCGAAGGCCGTGCCGTCGTGGAATTTCACATCCTTGTGCAGCTTGAACACATAGATCTTGCCGTCATCGGACAGTGTCCAGCTCTCGGCGAGCGCGGAGAGAACTTCACCCTTCGATCCGATGCGGGTCAGCCCTTCGAAGATATTGGCATAGACGATCTCGTCGATCGCTGCTGCTGCGCCCGCTGTTGGATCAAGATGTGGAGGTTCGAGCACAATACCGAGCACGAGGTCGGTCTTTGCAGCATAGGACGCAGTGGAAGTGAGCAGCGCGATTGCACCACCCATGAGGGCCGACTTCCAGATATTCGTCATTCAACATCTCCCCTAAACTTGCCGCTCAGATCGAACCAGAGAGCAATACCTTCAATCCCAACGCCATGACCTTGGCCGATTCGATCATGTCTTCAATGCCGACATATTCGTCTGGCCGGTGCGCAAGGTCGAGAATGCCCGGTCCATATGCAATGCAGTCATGCAGCAACCCGATGCGCGCTATGTGCTTCTGGTCATATGAGCCGGGCGAGATCACATATTCGGGCTCCCTGCCGAAGACGGAGCGGATACCCTGCGCAACGGCAGTCACGACGGGCGCATCGCGCTCCGTCATCAGTGGTTGCACTTCCATAATGTCGCGAATGTTGTAGTGGAACTTCGGCCGCTCCCATTGAAGCCGGTCAAGGATCGAAGTGACTTCACGCTTTACGTCGGCAAGATCCTCTTCGAGCAGGAAGCGGCGGTCGATGGTCAAGCGGCATGAATCCGGCACGTTGGGTGAGGGCAGCCCAGAATAATCGTCGGTCTGGCCGCCATGGATCGAATTGATGTTCATCGTCGATCGGCGCGCGCCCTCAGGAACCACAGGCATGCGTGTCTGCTTGCTGTGGAGCGCTGGATAGAGTTCACTTTCAAACGCCTCGAGCACCGCGCCCATGTGGCGGACGGCGCAATCGCCGAGGAAAGGCATCGAGCCGTGAGCGATTTCGCCCTTGGTTTCGATCTCCGCCCACCAGACACCACGATGGCCAAGACAGATGCGGTCCTTGTTGAGCGGTTCGGGGATGATGACGTGATCAACGCGTGGCTTGGAGAAAAATCCCTTGCTGGCAAGGTATGCAACGCCGCCGAATCCGCCCGATTCCTCATCGACCGTTCCGGAAATCTCAATGGCCCCGGAAAAATCGGGATATACCTCGAGAAATGCTTCGGCTGCAATGATCGAGGCCGCGAGCCCGCCCTTCATGTCGCAGGCGCCGCGGCCATAGATCTTGCCGTCCTTGACGACACCTTCGAACGGATCGACCGTCCAGCCCTCTCCTGTGTCCACCACATCGATATGTGAATTGAAATGCACAGTCTGACCGTGGGTACGTCCGTCAAAACGGGCGACGACATTCGTTCGCGGGTAGCGGTCGGTATCGCCGGGCGTACCTTCGCCGCGAATCAGCTGGGTTTCGAATCCAATCTTTTGCAACCGATGCGCGAGGTATTCGGCGCAGGGTGTATAGGCTTCGCCGGGCGGATTGATGGTCGGAAAGCGGATGAGTTCGCGCGTCAACGCGATCAGATCATCACGTCGTTTCTCAATGGCGCGGGAGAGTTTTTCATCCATCTGCCCATCAAATCAGGCCTGATCGTGATTTGGCAAGAGGCAACTTCTTGCCTATCGGCCATGGCGTTTTCCTGGTGACATGTCGCTTGTGTGTTTGGCGGTTTGGAATTGTTCTTATAAAACAATTCTGAAAGCACATAATCTGCGGGGCCAATCGAGAATGAATTCAGAACCACACCTTGCCCTATCGGAGCCGGTTGGTGATGAAGTCCGCAAGACCACCTGTTACATGTGCGCTTGCCGTTGCGGTATCGATGTTCATCTGAAGGACGGCAAGGTTCGCTACATCGAAGGCAACGGTGATCATCCAATCAACAAGGGCGTGCTGTGTGCGAAGGGTTCCGCCGGAATCATGCAGCATTATTCGCCAGCGCGATTGCGCGCGCCGCTGCTGCGGACAGGACCGCGTGGCTCAGGTGAATTCAAGGAAATCAGTTGGGATGACGCTTTGTCACTGGCTGTTGATTGGCTGCAACCTGTACGCGAGACCGCACCACAGAAACTGGCATTTTTCACCGGCCGCGACCAAAGCCAGGCGCTGACCAGCTTCTGGGCGCAAAATTTCGGCACGCCGAACTATGCGGCGCATGGCGGCTTCTGTTCCGTCAATATGGCTGCTGCCGGCATCTACACGATTGGCGGCGCATTCTGGGAGTTTGGCGCACCGGACTGGGACAAGACGAAGCTGTTCGTATTATTCGGTGTTGCCGAGGATCACGACTCCAATCCGATCAAGATCGGCATCTCCAAGTTGAAGAAGCGTGGAGCGCGATTTGTTTCGGTCAATCCCGTACGCACCGGCTACTCCGCCATTGCTGACAACTGGATCGGAATCAGGCCCGGCACTGACGGTTTGCTGATCCTTGCGATCATTCACGAGCTCTTTCGCACCGGAAAGATCGATCTCGACTATCTGCAGCGCTATACCAATGCGCCTTGGCTGGTAATCGATGACGAAGGCAAGGAGGACCACGGCCTCTTCCTGCGCGACGACCTTGGGAAGGCGCTTGTTCGCGATCGCAAGACGGGTGCCCTGGTGCGATTTGACGAACCGGATCACGTTGCCGATCTCAATGCCGATTTTGTCACTGGCGCTGGGCGAAAGGTTCGCAGCGTCCTGCGGCTGATGGCAGAGAAATATCTCGATCCGAAATACGCTCCGGAAGCTGTCGCTGCTGAAACCGGGATTTCGGTGGCCACTATCCGCGGACTGGCCGCGGAAATTGCCCGCGTAGCATTCGAAGAAGAGATTGTTATTGAGCAGCCTTGGACAGACATGAGGGGCGAGCAGCACGAGGTCATGATCGGTCGCCCTGTGAGCTTTCACGCCATGCGCGGCATCTCGGCTCATTCCAATGGCTTCCAGTCCGCGCGAGCACTGCATGTGCTGCAGACGATCATCGGCTCGATCGATTGTCCAGGAGGTTACCGCTATAAGCCACCATACCCGAAGCCCGCGACCGCGCATCCGCGGCCGCATGGCAGGGCGGAGCATGTTAAGCCGGGGCAGCCATTAGCAGGACCGCATCTCGGCTATCCACTCGGACCGGAAGACTTGCTGGTCGACGGCGACGGGAAGCCGCAGCGCATTGACAAGGCGTTCTCCTGGGAGGCGCCGCTCTCCGCGCACGGCATGATGCATATGGTCATCGCAAACGCCTATGCCGGCGATCCCTATCCGGTCGACGTGCTGTTCCTCTATATGGCAAACATGGCCTGGAACTCGTCGATGAACACCCGCGGCACGATCAAGATGCTCGAGGAGCGGAACGAGGCGACTGGTGAATACAAGATTCCCAAGATCATCTACTCGGACGCCTATTCATCAGAGATGGTCGCGTACGCCGATCTCGTGCTGCCGGACACGACGTACCTCGAGCGGCACGACTGCATTTCGCTGCTCGACCGCCCGATCTCCGAGCCGGAGGCCGCGTGTGATGCCATCCGTTGGCCGGTCCTTGAGCCGGACCGGGATGTACGCGGTTTCCAGTCGGTCCTGATCGATCTGGGCGCGCGGCTCAACCTTCCCGGTTTCGTCGATGAACGCGGCACCCCACTCTACAAGGACTATGCCGATTATATCGTCAATCATCAGCGCAAGCCGGGCATCGGGCCGCTGTCTGGTTGGCGGGGCGAAAATGCGCAGGATGCGGGTCGCGGCACCCCGAATGCGGATCAGCTGAAAAACTATATCGATCACGGTGCCTTCTGGATAAACCACATTCCGGACGAGGCACTGTATTTCAAGCATCACAACGCCGCATACCAGCAGTTCGCGATCGATATGGGCTTTTTCGATGCGCCGCAGCCAGTCACGATTCAGCTTTACGTCGAGACGTTGCAGAAATTTCGCCTCTCCGCACTCGGTGTCCGGCGTCCTGTCGCTCCACAACAATATCGGCAAAGACTGCTCGACTGTTTCGATCCTCTGCCGGACTGGTACAGGCCGTTTGAGGAACAGGGCGTCGATACTGCGGAATATCCCTACCATGCGATTACGCAGCGGCCGATGGCGATGTATCACTCCTGGGGCTCGCAAAATGCTTGGCTACGGCAGATCCATACGAGCAACCCGCTCTACGTTCCTGGAAAGGTCTGCGATGAGTTGGGCCTGAAGGACGGGGATTGGGCATGGGTTACGTCCCATCACGGACGCATCAAATGCGAGATTGCCCGGACCGATGCGGTGAACGGGCATACCATGTGGACATGGAATGCGATCGGCAAACGCAAGGGGGCTTGGGCGCTCGAACCTAACGCTCCGGAAGCGACGAAAGGGTTCCTTCTCAACCATCTCATTCACGAGCTGCTGCCGCCACGCGCTGATGGCATGCGCTGGTCGAACTCCGATCCGATCACCGGGCAGGCCGCCTGGTACGACCTTCGCGTTCGTATCGACAAGGCAGAGCCCGGGGCCGAAGTCAGCGAACCGCACTTCGGAGTGATCAAACGGCCCGGCAGCCAGAAGCGTCCTGCTGATGAACTGCGCTTTGGACAGGAGTGGACAAGCAAATGACCAGCCTGCCGCAAAATCGCACGGCAAAAAAACTTGGGCTCGTCATCGATCTCGATGTCTGTGTCGGTTGCCATGCCTGCGTGATCAGTTGCAAGGAATGGAATACAGGCGGTTATGGCAGTGCGCTGTCGGACCAGCATCCTTACGGGCAGGATGTATCAGGGACGTTTCTTAATCGCATTCACAGTTTCGAGGTGGTTCCGGAAGGTGGTGAAATCATCGGCGAAGCCGGCGATGCGCGTATTGTACATTTCCCCAAATCCTGTCTGCACTGCGAGGACGCGCCATGCGTAACCGTCTGTCCGACCGGCGCCTCCTACAAGCGCGCAGAAGACGGTATTGTTCTTGTTGATGAGGACAAGTGCATCGGTTGCGGGCTCTGTGCCTGGTCTTGTGCCTATGGCGCGCGCGAGATGGATCTGGCGGCAGGCGTGATGAAGAAATGCACGCTTTGTGTCGATCGCATCTACAACGAAACCCTCAAGCAAGAGGATCGTCTGCCGTCTTGTGTCAGGACATGTCCGGCCAATGCCCGGCATTTTGGCGATCTTGGTGATCCGGCCTCGGACGTCTCGATCATGGTGGCAGAACGGGGTGGTTTCGATCTCATGCCGGAACAGGAAACGCGGCCGACGAACAAGTATCTGCCGCCTCGTCCGCGAAAGTCGCTAAGTGACTGCGCCCCGATCATACCGCTGGCCGAAAATACCGTCGGTGCAAGCGGCTTCTTCGCCTGGCTCGACAAGACGCTGGACCGGATTTAGTCAATGCATCCAGCCACTTCGATTATTGTCTTCACAACTCTGTCGGGGCTTGGCTATGGTCTCGCCGTAGTGCTTGGGCTTGGTTTTTTCGATCCCTCATTGCTCTCAACCAAGATCGCCTATCTTGCATCGTTGATGCTGATCGGGATCGGGCTCCTGTCGTCGCTCCTGCACCTGGGCAATCCTCAACGCGCATGGCGGGCATTGACCCAATGGCGCTCCAGCTGGTTGTCGCGCGAGGGTGTGATGGCAATCGCCACATTCGTACCGCTGACCCTCGGCGCGGCACTCGCGATTTTTTCCAACAGGCACGATACGGTTATCGGTCTTATCAGCGTTCTCGGTTCACTTGTGACGGTCTATTGCACATCGATGATCTATGCGTCACTCAAGACCGTCGACAGCTGGCATACGAAACTGACACCGCTGTGCTTTCTGCTGTTTTCGCTGGCGGGTGGGTTTCTGCTCGCAAGCGGAATTGCGGGTGGCGACCCCCTGGTTGTGGAGTTGCTTGCGCTGCTGCTTGTGCTTCTGGCGCTCGCTGCCAAGATGATCTGGCGGAATCGTGCTGCCAGGCTGGTGTCGCTCTCGACACCTGAAAGTGCAACCGGTCTCGGAACGATCGGCAAAGTGCGGCTGTTCGAACGGCCGCATGCGCTTGAAAACTATCTCACACGCGAAATGGGCTTCCGCGTCGCCCGCAAACACGCTGCAAAGCTTTGGGTGATCGCCTTCATCTGCGGCGCGATTTTACCCGTTCTGACGCTGTTGTTGAGCATGGCGATCGGAAGCGGATCGCCTGTGCACCTCGTCCTTGGCGTCGGTATTCTGTCGCACTTGATTGGCGTTTTCGTCGAACGCTGGCTGTTCTTCGCGGAAGCCAAACATGCGGTGATGAACTACTATTGAGTTAAGAGGCGCTAGTTCCAGCGCTTGTGGAACCACATCCATTGGCCGGGATATTCGCGCACCCAGGATTCAACCTTGTCGTTCAATGCCTGCACGGTTGCGGCAAGATCGACTGCGCCTTTCTCGTCCCGCGGCAGCTCCATCTTTTCTTCCAGCTCTAGCCGAAACCGGCCGCCGGGCAAGCGGACGCATCGGGCCGGATAGACATCGCAATCATATTGTCGCGCCAACTTCGCCAGAAGCGGGTTGGTCTTGCATGGGCGGTTGAAGAAAGTCGACGGAATGCCGCGGCGGAATTTCTGGTCGACCAGCATACCGACATTGCCATTGGCGTTGAGTACCGTCGCAAGCGACCACGCAGCGCCCGCCTTTGACGGTACGAGGTGACCCATGTTGGTGCGGCGTGCACCCAGGATTCTCTTTGCGACGAACGGGTTGTTCGGGGGGCGGAAGAGTGCCGTTACGTTCAGGTCGAATGTTGCCGCGCAGATTGGCAAGAGTTCGAAATTGCCAGTGTGACCGGTGAAGAAGATGTGCGGGCGATCCTTTTCGTCACGGATGCGTTCGAAGATTTCGCGGCCTTGAACCTCGATACGGCCAGTCTTGTCGCTATGGGGATCGTAGTCGAAGATGGCATCAAGAAAGACGTATTCGGCTGAGAGCCGCGCCATACTGCCCCACATGTCGCGGGCGATCACCTGCAACTCTTCCTCAGATTTTTCTGGATAGGCCTTGCGCAGATTGTTCATTGCCACGCGGTGGCGCCCCATAAGAGGACCGATCTTGCGTGCCGCGGAGTCGGTGAAATCCATGGCTGCCTGGGCGGGCAGGCACCGCAACAGCCACAAGACGCCGAATATGACATTCGCTGACAGCCAGTAGTTGAATTTCTTCAACCTCTGACTCCACCGGAACAGAGCAAGTTTCGTATCTAGTTTCATGTGAGATCAGTTAACGCGCAGGATGATCTTGCCGAAGACGTCCCGGCCTTCCATCCGCTTCAGCGCCGTATCAATGTCGTCGAATCCGACTTCAGTGTCGATCACGGGATGTACAAGGCCGCGTGCCATTTTCTGCATTGCGTCGGCCATGTTTTCCATGCGGCAGCCAAACGAGCCGAGGAGCTTCAGCTGTTGCTGGAACAACATCATCAGGTTCATGCTGGTCGAAACGCCTGATGTCGAGCCGCAGGTGACAAGGCGGCCACCGCGGCGCAGGGACAGCATTGAACCCGCCCACGTATCTGCGCCGACATGTTCGAAGACGACATCGACGCCCTTCTTCTTGGTCAGCTTGCGCACGACACCCTCAAACCGGTCTTCGCGGTAATTGATGACGTGATCCGCGCCGAGAGCCTTGGCTTTTTCGATCTTGTTGTCGGAACCGACGGTCGTGATAACCGTGCAACCGATCTTCTTGGCAAGCTGGATGGCTGCCGAACCGATACCCGAACCGCCGGCATGGACAAGGATGGTTTCGCCCGGCTCAAGCTTGGCGTTGTCGAAGAGCATGTGCTCGACGGTGCCAAATGTGACGGGGGCTACAGCAGCGCCAACTTCATCGACACCGGGGGGAGCCGGAACGAGTAAGCGGGCGCGAAGATTGACTTTTTCCTGTGCGAATCCGTCGAGATGGAAACCGTGCACGCCGGATACGTGTTCGCAAAGGTTGTCGCGGCCTTCACGGCAAGGGCGGCACAGGCCGCAGGTCTGGGCGCCGTAGATGGAGACCAACTGGCCTGGCAGGAGATTGACGCCCGGGCCGACAGCATCTACGACGCCAGAGGCCTCTGCGCCAATCGTGAGTGGCATCTTGCGCTTGGCGAATGCCATGCCGCGCCAGCCCCAGACGTCGATGTGATTGAGCGCAACAGCCTTGATATTGACCGTGACTTCACCCTGGCCGGGCGGGGGCGGGGGCGGAATATCGACTATCTCGAGTTTGCGGTCTTCAATCAGCTGTAATGCGCGCATATTTCTATCCGTTTCCTGTTCCGGTCACGGATTAGTTCGGTTCTGCCGTCATGACAAGACACGTATTTTGTCCGCCGAAGCCAAATGAACTGGAAAGCACTGATGAAACGCTCGCTTCGCGCTTCACATTGGGCACGACGTCCATGATGATTGCCGGATCCGGATTGTCGTAGTTGATTGTCGGCGGGATCGTCCCGGTCTGTATAGTCAGTACCGAGAACACGGCTTCGATCGCGCCAGCTGCGGTCAGCGTGTGGCCGATCATCGATTTGTTGGACGAGACGGGCAACTGCGATGAAATCCGCTCGCCGAAGACTGTCGAGAGCGCCAGATATTCCATCTTGTCGTTCTCGGGCGTCGATGTGCCGTGGGCGTTGATGTAGTCGATCGCATCTTCCTTGATACCGGCATCATCCAGCGCGGCACGCACTGCGCCGATAGCGGGCGAGCCGTCCGGCTTCGACCGGGTGCGGTGGAAATCGTCCGCCTTCTCGCCGCAACCGCGCATGATGCCGAGAATGTTCGCGCCGCGTGCCACTGCAGATTCAAGCGATTCCAGTACCATTGCGCCGGAACCTTCTGCCATGACGAAACCATCACGGTCCTTGGAAAATGGCTTTGCGGCCTTATGGGCAGGTTCGTTCTGAGTCGAGAGCGCCGAGAGCAGCGAGAAGCGGATCAGCGATTCGGCCGATACCGAACCGTCGGTGCCGATGGAGAGTACGCGATCGCTCTCGCCGCGCCGAATTGCTTCAACGCCGAGTTGAATGGCCGTCGCACCCGATGCACAGGCGGTGGAAAGCGTTACAGGTAACCCGCGTGTTCCAAACTTGTCGGCCAAGCATTCCGCGATGTAGCCAAATTCAATAGTATTGAACATATCGATTTGCGGGCCGCGGCGGCATGCGGCGAGCAGAAGATCGTAACCAGCTTCGCCTTCCGACTTTACGAGCGCATCAAGTGCAAACCGGTTGCGCCATTCGAGCTCGACGGGTGGTGCGGCCAGGAAGAGTGGCCCGCCAAAATCGCTGAGAGGAAGACCTGATTGGGAAATGGCTTCTTCAGCAGCGAGTGAGGCCAACTTCTCAGATAAAGCTGAAGCGCCCTGGCTGCTCTCCTCAAGAAAATCGACAGTTCCCGCAATCTGTGTGCGCAGATTGTCCAGCGCAAATCGCGTGATCGTGTGAATACCCGAGGTTCCAGAGGTCAGAGCCGCCCAGTTCTCTTCCTTGCCCTGCCCGAGGGAGGAAACAACGCCCATGCCAGTAATGGCTACAAGCGGGCGACCAAGATGATCGGTATATTTGGACATAATGATATCCCTTATACTCTTGACAGACGGGCAACGCCTTCGCCTCGGCTTCCACCGATCGAGGTCGCCAGTGCGGTATTGATCTGAGACGGACCATCTCTTTCGTTATCGGCGTCGATTGGCGGGAAAGCAGATCTCTTGAAAACGTTCAACGCGGCGAGCGCGACAACAAGGGAGAACTGTGCTTCCCGGAGATGACCCAATTTCCCCGCGATCCCGCGAACAGCTGAACTGGGGAAGGTATCGAGTGCAGCTTTTTCGGCTGCCGTGATGCCTTTGAGACCGCAAGCTCCCGAGATGATCAGGTCAGGTGCTGTGTCAGCGCTTGCAGCTCCGACCAACTTGGCAATGGTCTCGGTCAAATCTTCGCGGGAACGGCGGATCTGGCTGCCGTAAACGGCGTCAATGGCGGCATAGGCACGGGCACCTCGCTTCTTTGCGTGATCCAGGCTCTCGAGAACGAGGAAAGCGCCACCAGACCCGGTAACGACACCGCCGCCAGCACCTCCTTCGCGCTGCCACAGGGGTGCCCAGCCGTCGGTCTTCAACATGCCGCTGAGCTCATAGCCCAAGAGCATGTCAGGGTGCTCGGTATTATAGGCGCCGCCGACAAGAGCGTGTGTGCTCTGGCCCGAACGAATTCGGGCAACCGCGGTATCAATCGCCGAGACACCGGAACCTTCCTCGCCCATGAATGTGCGAGATGAGCCCGTGACCTTGTGGACGATCGAGATGTTACCTGCCAGCAAATTGGAAAGCTGTGCGAGGAACAGCGTTGGGCGCAGTTCCGTCGTCAGCTTCTCATTGAGCATCGTACCCAGATCGTTGCGGACGCGGCCTTCGGTCAGGATCTGCTTGTCTACAGTGACATCGCGTTCCCCGCCGCCAGCCGCGACGACCATGTCCATGGTAGCGCACAGGTCTTCATTATCCTTGATGCCGGCATCCTGAAGCGCAAGACCGGCAGTATAGGTGCCGATGCGCTGCCAGGTTTCCATCTGACGCTGGTCTCCGCGTTTGGGAATCTGGTTGTTCCAGTCAACGTCGACCAGGGGATGGACTGTGTAGGGCTTGAACGTTTCGCTATCGACACGAGGCTCGACCTTGTCATTGAAGGCCTGCCAATGCGCTTCCACGCCTTCTCCTAGCGATGAGATCAGTCCGATACCGGTGATGACGACGATGTTGTTCTGCATTGTCTCGCAACACCGTCAGCGCGGTGCATCCAGTTTGGTGGATTAGATGAACTGTCCGGGATGGCCCGAAATCAAGCCGATTTTGCGGCGACGAGTTCGTCGATCTTGGCGCAAAGGTTCTTCAACACGAAGTATTCTTCGGTCGGGACTTTGCCGTCGTTGACTTCCTGCGTCCACTGCTCGAGCGGGATCTTGATACCGAAGGCCTTGTCGATCGCGAAAACGATGTCGAGAAAATCAAGGCTATCAATGCCGAGATCGTCAATCGTGTGGCTTTCCGGCGTAATGGAGTCGCGGTCGATTTCACTGGTTTCGGCAATGATATCGGCGACCTTGTCGAATGTTTCGGACAATTGATTTTCCTTTGCTTGCGGTGCCTTGAGCAAGGCACTGATGTCTAATGAGCCGGTATCTAGCGTTTTTCACGGCTCAGGGAAAGACCAAAGCGTGCATGCTGATTAGTCGAATATTATTCTCCCGGCGATATGAATTGTTTCACCGTCCTCGGCTGGACCGACCACCACTGCCTCGGTTGGGCGCGGCGTAATCCCCACCAAGGCCGTAATGTTGGCACGGTCGGTGAACATTACCAGATTGCCGGAACTCTTGAATCCCGAGATCGCGGCACGAATGTTTCCAAGTTGGGATTGCTTTGAACTGTCGTCGTTTGATGCTGGATCGAGGGGCTGAAAAATCTCGGTTGGTATCGAACCGAAGGAAAGCCGTGCGGTTTCACGGGCGTTACAGGTTGAACTGGTCAAAACCTTGTCGATTCGCACGCCGCGGGCAGCAAAGCGCGCGCCGAGCTTCTGAGCTAGTTGACGGCCCCGATCGGACAGCGTCTGCGTTGCCGAGCAATCGACAGAATTATCCACCGTAGGGCTCAAGGTTCCGGAGGCGTCAGCTCCCTGAATGAGAATCGTTAATCCGCCTCGCGCCAGTCTCGCCCAAGCGGCTTCTGTCGCGAGCGCTGGTGAAACGGTCAGGCCTGCGCCCAGCATGAGCGCCAGTGCAAGAGATACCCGAGAGTGCAACCGTTTCAACATCAGTCTCCTTAGCAGCGAGATGGTGATTTGGGACAGAAAAATAAAGTGAAGGCTTTGGAATGGCTTGCGCGCCAGTCCTTGCAAGCCTATTGCGGGTGACGATGGGGCTGATTCAAACAATCATTGTCGTTTTCGGTGTGATTGCCATCGCTTATGCTGCAGCATACTTCAAGCTGCTGGATGAGCGTGTCGGCGATGGCCTGTCGGATTTCGTGTTCATGATCGCCGCCCCCCTGCTGCTCTTCAGAACGATGGTTACGGCAGATTTTCATGGCACTGCACCATGGCAGTTATGGATTGCCTATTTTGCCGGTGTGATCGTTGCCTGGGCGGCAGCTGATCTCGCAATCAAACTAATCTTTGGTCGCGATAATCGCGCTGGGGTTGTTGCAGGCGTTTCGGGCGCCTTTTCCAATCTGGTGTTTCTTGGCATGCCACTCATGCTGGGTGTCTTCGGCCAGGAAGGCTTTGCAATCCTGTCGCTTATTGTCGCAATTCACATGCCAATCATGATGGCTGCCTCCATTACGTTGCACGAGATCGCAATGCGCCGTGACGGTGTGTTCGCAGGCGAGGGGCATTTTGGCCTGGTTGTGCTTGCATTCTTCAAAAGCCTCCTGCGCAATCCCTTCGTGCTCGGCATCCTCGCCGGATGGATATGGCGGCTCACCGGCTTGCGGATGCCGGTCATTGCCGACTCGCTCATCCAGACATTGGGAAGCGTCGCCGGTCCTGTGGCGCTGTTCGCCATGGGCATGGGATTGAAGAAATTCGGCGTCACCGGGCACATAGCAGCATCGCTTGTGATGTCGGCGATCAAGTTGTTTGTGATGCCCGCGGTCGTGTTAGCGGCTGCATGGTTCATCGGATTGCCGCCCTTCACCGCGAAGATTGCCGTGGCTTCAGCTGCACTTCCCGCCGGTGTGAACTCCTATCTGATAGCAACGCGCTTCGGTACGGGGCAGGCGCTTGCTTCGAATTCCATGGTCATGGCTACCGCATTGTCGGCCATCACCATGGCATTCTGGATTTCAGTCGTTACACATATTTTCGGCTGAGCGAAGCCTGTTGCAGCTTTGGCCAAAAAGGCGCAGGGTAGCCTCATCGCCTTGGCCAAGGCGCATTGCGACGCGCAATGCAGGGTTATCCTTCATGGAACTCAGAATAGCTATAACCCTTAGAACACAGGGAGAAATATGATGTTGCAGAAATCCAGCCAGTTCATGAAGCAGGCGAACCTCATCAATGGCGAGTGGGTAGCTGCCGACTCGGGCAAGACGATCGACGTTATCAATCCTGCGACCGGTTTGAAGATCGGGACAGTGCCCAATTCCGGCAAGGCGGAAACCCAGCGCGCAATCGCGGCCGCTGCTGATGCCTTCAAGACCTGGCGCAAGACTTCAGTGCTCGACCGCGCCAAACTTATGCGCAAGCTGCACGACGCCATCCTGGACAACCAGGATGCGCTGGCGGAACTCCTCACGCTTGAACAGGGCAAGTCGCTGGCTGAATCCAGAGGCGAGGTCGGCATGTCTGCAGCCTATATCCTCTGGTATGCGGAGGAAGCGCGCCGGACCTACGGCGATGTTGTCCCTTCGCCGTGGGCCGACAGACGTATCCTTGTCACGAAAGAGCCCGTCGGTGTCATCGGCGCCATCACGCCATGGAATTTCCCATCCTCCATGCTTGCGCGCAAAATCGGCCCAGCGCTCGCGACGGGCTGCACTGTTGTGGTGAAGCCAGCCACGCAGACCCCTTATTCCGGCTTGGTTTGGGGGGCGCTTTGCGAGGACGTTGGCATTCCTAAAGGTGTGGTCAATATTCTGACCGGTTCGGCCTCGGAAATCGGCGGGGAAATCACCAGCAATCCGCTCGTTCGCAAGATCACATTCACCGGATCGACCGAAATCGGCAAGATCCTGATCAAGCAGGCGGCCGATACGGTCAAGAAGGTATCGATGGAACTTGGGGGCAACGCGCCGTTCATCGTGTTCGACGATGCGGATGTGGACCGGGCGGTCGAAGGTGCAATCATCGCCAAATTCCGGAATTCCGGCCAGACTTGTGTCTGCACAAACCGCTTCCTGGTTCAGTCGGGCATTTACGACACCTTCGTGCAGAAGTTTGCCGCCGCTACCGAGAAACTCAAGGTTGGCAATGGCCTTGAGACCGGGACCCAGCAGGGGCCGCTTATCGACGAGAAGGCGGTCGAGAAGGTCGAGGAGTTCATTGCCGATGCCAAGCAGAAGGGCGGCAAGATCGTCACTGGCGGGAAGCGTCATGCTTTGGGCGGCAGCTTCTTCGAACCAACGGTGATCGGCGACGCCAAGCCGGACATGCTTTTTACGACGGAAGAGATCTTCGGCCCTGTTGCGCCGGTCTACAAGTTCGAGACCGAGCAGGAAGCTATTGATCTTGCCAACAACACCCAGTTTGGCCTTGCCAGCTATTTCTACACCCAGGACCTTGGGCGGATGTTCCGCGTGTCCGAGGGACTGAAGTATGGCCTGGTTGGGGTGAACGAAGGCATGATCACGACTGTCGAGGCGCCGTTTGGCGGCACCAAGGAGTCGGGCCTTGGTAAGGAAGGCGGCCACCAGGGCATCGAAGACTATCTCGATACCAAATATGTCTGCGTGGGCGGCTTGGGGCTGTAAGCTTAGATGGACACAGAGATTTTTGGTCACACGCCCGACGGCGAAGCAGTCTACCGTATTACGATTTCGGGCGGCGGATTGACCGCCAAAGTGCTGACTTGGGGCGCAGTCATTCAGGATTTGCGCCTTAAAGGCCATGAGCCTCCACTGGTCCTTGGGTATCAGGATTTCGCAGATTATCCGGCACACTCGCCCTATCTGGGCGCGACCGTCGGCCGGTCCATCAATCGCATACGTGATGGCGAGTTGACGATCGACGGCACGATTTATTCGCTAGAGAAGAACTTCCGAGGTTTGCACAATATCCATGGCGGCAGTGAAGGTGCAGGCAACCGAAACTGGGAGGTCGTGGCTGTAGGAGCAGATTATGTCACGCTCACGATCCAGCTTGGCGACGGCGAGATGGGCTTTCCGGGTAACCTCAGCATCACCTGCACCTACATGCTTGAATCCAAGGGGACGCTGGCCATCCGCATGGACGCGGTCACCGACAAGCCGACCATCTGCAACCTCGCCCATCACAGCTATTTCAATCTCGATGATGGCGGCGTAACGGAAACCCTTGATCATCACGTTAGGATCGCTGCTGAGGCCTATCTTCCGGTAGATCGCGATCTTATTCCGGATGGGCGGGTTCTCCCGGTCGCCGGTACCGCGCATGACTTCCGCGAATACCGCTCGATCCGGCGTGAGGAAAATGGCGAGCAGGTTGTTTACGACAATAATTTCTGCCTTTCCAGCCAGCGCCAGCCGCTACGGCCCGTTGCATCGGCAAAGGGCGCGCGTTCAGGAGTTGAGATGAGTGTATCGACCACGGAGCCTGGCGTACAATTCTATGCGGGGAATACGCTGGGCGGACGACCGCCTGTCGGCTTGACCGGCAATACATATGGCAATTATGCGGGCTTTTGCTTCGAGGCACAGGTTTGGCCTGACTCCACGCACTTTCCCTATTTCCCACAGGCGATATTGCGTCCCGATGAAACCTATAGCCAGATGACCAAGTACAGTTTCAGGAAGGCCAAGGTCTAACGCACCCCTGTCTCTTTCGGTAGCTCCGTTATTTTTTGGGTGTCGAATGCTGCATCATATCGAAGTCTACGTTTCAAACTTGGACGTTTCATATGCGTTCTGGGCAAAAATCCTTGCCAAGATCGGCTACGAAGAGTCAGCTCGTTGGGACGAGGGGTTTACCCTTAGCAATGGTAATGATGCTTATCTAACCTTTGTCCAGATTGCAAAGAAATACGAAATATACAAATACCACAGATGCGGCGTTGGGCTAAATCATCTTGCCTTTAAGGTCAAAGATAGAGCTATGGTCGACGCATTGAGACAATACTGCATTGAGAGTGACGTTTCTCGTCTATATGATGACAAGTATCCGTTTGCCAACAATGACAAGAACTACTATGCACTATTTGTTGAAGATCCAGATCGAATAAAGGTTGAATTCGTCGCTACGCCGTCCGCCGCATGCGCCTGTCCGGGAGACATCGCAGTGGAATGATGCGATTAACCTTACGATCGATCGAGAGGATACTGTATTAATTTATTCTTTCGTTTGCGCCATTAGGCCTCGAACGCCTTGCGCGCCTCTTCCATCGGGGCAAGGGCGCCATGAAACTCCACGACGCGCGCCGCGACTTTATGGGCATGGGTGGCCGCTGCCACGGGATCCAGCTTGGCAAGGCGGGCCGCAATGTAACCACCATTGAAGCTGTCGCCAGCGCCAGTCGTGTCCACGGCCTTGGCGCGTGAGGCAGGAACCTCGGTCCGCGTCTCGCCAGCCATGACCAGTGCCGGCTCGGTTCCATCCTTCACCACGATCTCACGCACGCCATAGCTTGCGATACGGTTTGCTGTGTCCGCCGGTGTCACGTCGCCGAACAGCGCGTTTTCGTCGGGGAAAGTTGGCAGGGCGATGTCCGTAACATGAAAAGCATTGCTCAAAACCTGCTTCGCCGTCTCGGTGTTCTCCCACAGGCGAGGGCGATAATTCGCGTCAAAGACAATGAGCGATCCGTGCCGGCGCGCGTTGCTGACTGCGTTCAAGACATTCTGGCGGCTTTTGGGGCTCAAGATGCCCATGGTGATCCCAGAGAAATAAATGAACTTACGGCCATCAAGGCTCTTTGCCAGAGCTTCCGGATCATCGGCCAAGTGGCGAGCGGCCGAATCGTTGCGCCAATACGTGAAGGAGCGTTCTGCGCCGGTAAGGGTAATGGCGTAGAGACCCGGGCGTGTACCGACGATAACTGGGCTATGGGCGGTGTTAATGCCGTTCTCGCGCAAGAAATTCCGCTGTTTGATTGAGAACGGGTCGTCGCCAAAGGCGGTAACGTAATCAATTGCGAAGTCCGGGTCGGTGAGGGCGCGGACATACCAGGTCGTGTTCAGCGTATCGCCGGCAAAACCCATCCGCCACTGGTCGCCGTTGGCACCGGACAATTCGATCATGCATTCGCCGATGGCTGCAAACCCGCTCATGAAACCCTCCACATCTCCGGTCGGTGCGACTGATATACGAGTGCTTCGCCGCTGTCATTTCTTAATAATACTGTTCTTGAGCGCGAACTGTCATATTTGCTTAAGGGTGGCATGTTAGTCGGCGAAGGCATTTTACAGGAGAGAGGAATGTCGCGGATAACAACGATTGAGCAGCTCGAGGCGGTCTACAGCGGCATTTCCGAAGCATCGACTGCAAAGGTGGCGGCCCGAATCACGCCGGAATATCGCCAATTGATCGAGGGTTCGCCTTTTGTGGCTCTGGCAACGAGCGGACCCGAGGGGCTTGATTGTTCACCGCGAGGTGATCTCGCAGGTTTCGTTCGGGTTCATGGTGATCGAACGTTGATGATGCCCGACCGTCGCGGCAATAATCGCGTCGATTCGTTGCGCAATATCGTCCGCGACCCGCGTGTGGCATTGCTCTTCCTTATTCCGGGGCTCACAACAACATTCCGGGTGAACGGCCGGGCGTTCCTGGACACCGACCAGTCCCTGCTTGATAGCTTCGTGGTCGATGGTAAAGCGCCCCGTTCGGTCATCGTCGTCGAGGTTGAAGAGGCCTACTTTCAGTGCGCTCGGGCGCTCATCCGCTCCGAACTGTGGAATCTGGCGAAGCATCGCTCGCCGAAAGAGTTTCCGACGCCCGGCCAGATTCTTGCTGCGCTTAGTGAAGATCGTGTGGGAGGCGAATCCTACGACCGCGAATGGCCTGAGCGCGCTGCAAAGACAATGTGGTAGACTAGCCTAAGTTCTTGTTGTCGATGGCGATTTCCATCCGGTCGGCAGCAAAGCGTGTCTTGCCATATTCGACTGGGTGACCGTCCATATCGACGTTGATCGCAATGGCGACAAGGACGATTGCGCCGGGCGACAAGCGCAGATGCCTCAGGTCTTCCGCATCTGCGTGACGCGCGGCAATAACCGTCGATTTGCGTAGATAATCATCTATTCCTGCGGCTCTGAGCGCTAACGTTATCGAGCCGGAAGCGCGGTAGTCCTCAACGACGTTTGGCACGCGTGCAGCTTCGAACCATGCCGTCGCACAGGAGACGGGATTACCGTCTGCCGAATGCATTGTGTCTATTCGGATGACTTGCCCTCCTGGCTGCATATCCAAAGCTTCAGCAATCTCGGACGTGGCAGACTCCAGGTTGTGAGCGAGCAAAATACCCTTGGTCTCGCGTACCTGGGTCGCCAGGATCTGAGAAAAGCGTGTGCGCTCGCCGATGCGGTACGTGAGCTTCTTGCTGTTGGCAACGAAGGTTCCGCGCCCCTGTTCGGCCCGCAGGACGCCTTCCTTTGTGAGGGCCGCAATAGCGCTGCGGATCGTGTGGCGATTGACCGCAAAGCGGGTCGCCATTTCAATCTCCGGCGGCAGACGCGCGCCGCTGGCCATTTTTCCCGCAGTTATGTCGCCCCTGATCTGATCAGCAATCTGGCGCCAGATGGCGACGCCACTGTTGCGGGTGATGAATCGTCCTGAAGCCACGCCTTGTCATGCTCCTGTCATTTACGAACTTTATAGATGGGTGTATTGTCTAGTTGTATAGATAAATAGACAAATTATAGCGAGGTGTCAATGAGCAATGAAACCCTTGAAGTCGCCCCAAGCAATTGCGGCTCCGATGACGGGCGCAAAGCCGCCATGGCTTTACTGGCCCAGGCCACCGCGCAAGAAATGCAGCAGTTCTGGTCGCAATGGAATGAGAAGCCTGGCGTTGAGACACTGCGCGGGCCTGAGACCGGCCTCGTGATGATCCGCGGACGTATCGGCGGCGGCGGCGCTCCCTTCAATCTCGGTGAATCGACAGTCACCCGTGCCACAGTGAGGCTCGATAACGGCGCTGTTGGGCATGCCTATGCCCTCGGACGGCAAGGCGAGAAGGTTCGGCTGGCAGCGGTGTTCGATGCTCTATGGCAAGAGGAAGCTCAGCGCCAGGCAGTTGAGGACATGATACTCGCGCCTATCGCGCGGCGTTTGAACGATAGTCTTGAAGGCAAGCGGGCCGAAACGGCTGCGACGAAGGTCGACTTCTTCACAATGGTGCGGGGTGACGATTGATGCGTGCCGAGACACAGGTTTTCGAGGGCGGCTTCAGTGACGCTGTCCTGAACTCACAAGAGGTTTTCCGGGCGCTCATGGATGCCATGGCCAATCCGGGACGCGTTTTCCCGGTTCGCAATCTGGTCAATGCGCCAATGCCATTGTCGCCAGTCATGGCGGCCATTGCCGCCACGCTATTCGATCACGATGCGACTGTGTGGTGTGACAAGGCAATCGCCGGTTCCGACGCCACAGCGGGCTGGCTAAAATTTCAAACGGGCCTCGAGCTGACATCGAACCCAGCGGATGCGCAATTTGCCCTGATCCGTGACGTCGATACGATGCCGTCGTTCGAAGCCTTCGCCAAGGGTACATCGGAATATCCCGATCGCTCGACGACGATCATTCTGCAGGTCGAAGGCTTCGATGGCGCTGAGGTGCTGACGCTCCAGGGGCCCGGCATTGAAGATACACAATCTTTCGCACCAAGCAGGCTACCCAAGCTGTTCATTGACCAGTGGACCGCCAATCGCACTGCGTTTCCACGCGGTGTCGATCTGATCTTTGCCGGCAAGGGTGCAATTGCGGCTTTGCCACGCACGACGCGTGTTTCGAAACGGGAGGACTGAGCCATGTATGTTGCAGTCAAAGGCGGTGAGGCCGCCATTCGCAATGCGCACAAGCTTCTGGCCGACCGGCGTCGTGGAGATCGCTCGGTCCCGGCTATCAGGCTGGATCAGATTGTCGAACAGCTGGCACTCGCCGTCGACCGGGTCATGGCGGAAGGCTCGCTGTACGATACGGAACTTGCTGCGCTTGCCGTCAAGCAGGCGCGGGGAGATATGATTGAGGCGATCTTTCTCGTTCGCGCCTACCGTACGACGCTGCCACGCTTCGGTTATACCAAGCCTGTCGAGACGGGACGCATGGCAATCGAGCGGCGCATCTCGGCCACATTCAAGGACTTGCCGGGTGGACAGCTGCTCGGACCGACATTCGATTATACGCATCGATTGCTTGACCCCGAACTTGCTGATGACACGCCGGTCGAGACTGCCGACCGCCGCATAGAGGCGCACGAACAGACACCGCGCGTCACCGACATTTTAAGCCATGACGGCATGATCGAAGCTGATGGCGAATTGCCCGAAGGCTCGGAGACGGGCGATCTCACCCGGGAACCATTGTCATTTCCATTGGAGCGCGACTTGCGGCTTCAGGCGCTGGCACGCGGCGACGAGGGTTTCCTTCTCGGACTCGCCTATTCAACGCAGCGAGGCTATGCGCGCAGTCATCCCTTTGCCGGTGAAATTCGCATTGGAGAAGTCGAGGTCGAACTTGAAGTCGCTGAGCTCGATTTCCCGCTGACGCTGGGCCGCATCCGCGTCACCGAATGCCAGATGGTGAACCAATTCAAGGGATCATCAAAGCAACCGCCCCAGTTCACGCGCGGCTATGGTCTTGTCTTTGGCCAGAGTGAGCGCAAGTCCATGTCAATGGCGCTTTGTGACCGGGCACTGCGGGCGCGGGAACTCGGCGAAGATATCACCGCACCTGCGCAGGATGAAGAGTTCGTCATTTCCCATAGTGACAACGTGCAGTCCACAGGCTTCGTCGAACATTTGAAATTGCCGCACTACGTCGATTTCCAGGCAGAACTCGATTTGGTCCGGCGCATGCGTGCGGAACATGAGCGCTGCGATGGCGAAACCAGCGATACTCAAGAGGCAGCAGAATGACCGAGCTTGCGACGTATAATTTCGCCTATCTCGACGAACAGACGAAGCGGATGATCCGCCGTGCCATTCTGAAGGCAATCGCCATACCCGGCTACCAGGTGCCGTTCGCCTCGCGCGAAATGCCGATGCCATATGGCTGGGGAACCGGCGGCGTGCAGGTGACAGCTGCTGTGATCGGGCCGGAGGATACACTCAAGGTGATCGATCAGGGAGCCGACGATACGACCAATGCCGTGTCAATCCGTGCCTTCTTCCAGAAGACCGCCAATGTCCGGGTGACCACCAGGACAACGGAGGCGACGATCATCCAGACGCGTCACCGCATCCCTGAAGCCGCTCTGCAGACCGGACAGATACTTGTCTATCAGGTGCCTATCCCGGAGCCGCTGCGGTTTCTTGAGCCGCGCGAGACCGAAACGCGAAAAATGCACGCGCTCGAGGAATATGGGCTGATGCATGTGAAGCTCTACGAGGACATTGCGCGCCACGGCCACATCGCGACCACCTATGCGTACCCGGTCAAGGTCGAAGGCCGTTATGTGATGGATCCATCGCCAACGCCAAAATTCGATAATCCAAAAATGCACAATTCACCGGCACTGCAGCTGTTCGGGGCAGGGCGCGAAAAACGCATCTACGCCATTCCACCCTATACGGAAGTGGTCAGCCTAGACTTCGAGGATCATCCATTCGAGATCCAGACATTCTCGCAGCCGTGCGCGCTGTGTGGTGCCAAGGGCAGTTATCTCGACGAAGTCATCCTCGATGACAAGGGTGGCAGCATGTTCGTTTGTTCGGACACCGATTTTTGTGAAGACCGGCAGGAGAAAGGCCATCGCGGCCACCTCGCAGCCAACCCGGCGGGGGCAGCAGAATGAACGATCTACCACTGTTGAAAATCAATGCGCTTTCGAAATTCTATGGCAGTCGGATCGGCTGCCAGAATGTGACATTCGAACTCTGGCCGGGCGAGGTGTTGGCCATCGTCGGCGAGTCCGGTTCTGGCAAGACCACGCTGCTCAATTGCCTGGCGACGCGGCTCGCGCCCTCGGCGGGGTCGGTGGAGTACCGCATGCGAGATGGCCAATTTCGCGACCTCTATCGCTTGAGCGAGGCGGAGCGGCGTTTCCTGATGCGCACCGACTGGGGCTTTGTGCATCAGAACCCAGCTGATGGCTTGCGGATGACTGTTTCTGCTGGCGCCAATGTCGGTGAGCGGCTGATGGCTGTCGGCGGCCGGCACTATGGTAAGATCCGTGCGACTGCTACCGACTGGCTGGGGCGCGTCGAAATTGCCGAAGACCGGATCGACGATCAACCGCGAGCGTTTTCCGGCGGGATGCGTCAACGGCTGCAAATTGCCCGCAACCTGGTCACTAACCCGCGTCTTGTCTTCATGGACGAACCGACCGGGGGTCTTGATGTTTCAGTGCAGGCCCGGCTGCTCGATCTCCTGCGTGGGCTCGTTAGTGACCTCGGTCTCGCAGCAATCGTAGTGACGCATGACCTTGCTGTGGCGCGGCTTCTCTCACATCGCATGATGGTGATGAAGGACGGTCATATCGTGGAGACGGGTCTCACCGACAGGGTGCTGGACGATCCGCAGGCGCCATACACGCAGCTTCTCGTTTCTTCCATCCTGCAGGTCTAGGAGAAAATTATGCCGACACCTCTCGTAGTTTCCGATGTCGCCAAGAGTTTCACCATGCACTTGCGTGACGGCATTCGTCTGCCCGTAGTGGCAAATGTGTCCTTTTCCATCAAGGCAGGCGAGTGCGCCGTCCTTGGCGGTCCTTCCGGCGCAGGCAAGAGCTCAATCCTGAAGATGGTCTATGGCAACTATGCTGTGGATGCCGGGCAGATCATCATTCCATATCGGGACCGGCTGGTCGACGTCGCCAGCGCCGATCCGCGAACAATGCTTG
Organism: uncultured Alphaproteobacteria bacterium; assembly: GCA_963777425.1. GTDB lineage: Bacteria > Pseudomonadota > Alphaproteobacteria > Rhizobiales > Rhizobiaceae > Phyllobacterium. The sequence continues at coordinate 696,488 of CAVZQS010000010.1, forward strand.
GCATTCGTCGGGACATAATCGGCTACGTCAGCCAGTTCCTGCGCACCGTACCACGTGTGTCGGCGTTGGATGTCGTGGCCGAACCACTAGTCGCGCGCGGCGTTGATCGCAACGAAGCTCGCGACAAGGCAGCGACCTTGCTTGCTGGACTTAACCTGCCGGAGCGTTTGTGGTCGCTGCCGCCCGCAACCTTTTCGGGCGGCGAACAGCAACGGGTGAACATCGCTCGCGGTTTCATTACCGACCATCCGATCTTGCTGCTTGACGAGCCGACCGCGTCGCTCGATGCCAAAAACCGCGATGTCGTCGTCTCGATGATCCGGCAGAAGAAAGCAGCTGGCGTTGCCATGCTAGGGATCTTTCATGACGACGATGTTCGAGAGGCAGTGGCCGATCGGATCATCGATGTTACGGCGTTTTCGGTGTCCAGCGGGGTAGCGGCGTGACGCGGCTTTCAGAAACGCCGCTCATTCACGAAACCGCTTCCGTTCATGACAGTGAGCTTGGCCGCTATACAGAAATCTCGGAGCGGTGCCGTATCAGCGAAGCGACGCTAGGCGATTACTCGTACATCATGCAGGACGGAGCTGTGTGGTGTGCGAGGATCGGCAAGTTCGCCAACATTGCCTCGAATGTGCGCATCAACGCGCCAAATCATCCCACGTGGCGTCCCACACTGCATCATTTCACCTATCGTTCCGAAGACTATTGGGAGGGCGCCGGTGTCGATGACGAATTTTTCGAATGGCGCCGGACAAATCTCGTCACCATTGGTCACGATGTGTGGATCGGTCACGGCGCAACCGTTTTGCCGGGGGTGAGCGTAGGCGATGGTGCTGTCATCGGGGCAGGGGCTGTCGTGTCCAGGGATGTCGCTCCCTATACGATTGTCGGTGGTGTGCCGGCCCGCAAGATCCGTAATCGTTTTGATCGAGGTACGGCCGATCGGCTGCAAGCTTTGGCTTGGTGGGATTGGGATCACGCTAAATTGCGCAATGCTCTCAACGACTTCCGCAAACTAGATATCGAGGCATTTCTTGCGAAGCATTCGGCCTGAACCAGCCGTTACACAGTTGTCATTCAACTGAAATGAAATTGCCATCGCACCTTCACATAGGTGTCCTAGGACTGAGCGACGCCAAAAGGGATTGTCTGATGTTGAAGATTGAAAATGTGACGCGGCGTTTTGGCAAATTCACTGCCATCGACGATGTCAGTTTGGAGATCCCGCAAGGCCAGATGGTTGGCGTTATCGGGCGGTCCGGCGCGGGAAAATCCACGTTGTTGCGCATGATCAACCGGTTGGTCGATCCCTCGGAAGGATCCATCTTTTTCGACGGGACAAATGTAGCGCAATTGAAGGGCTCAGATTTGCGCAATTGGCAGCGTGACTGTGCCATGATCTTCCAGCAGTTCAATCTTGTGCCACGCCTCGATGTGCTGACCAATGTGCTTCTTGGCCGGCTCAATCACCGCTCGACGATCAAGAGCCTCTTGGGGATGTTTTCCCGCGAGGAACGTGCCATGGCCATCGCCGCCCTGGAGCGGCTGGATATCGTCAAGACGGCGTTGCAGCGGGCTGGAACGCTTTCGGGTGGGCAGCAGCAGCGTGTCGCGATTGCCCGCGCCCTGATGCAGAATCCCAAGATCATCCTCGCCGATGAGCCCATCGCCTCACTCGATCCGCGTAATGCGCAGGTGGTGATGGAGTCGCTACGTGACATCAACGAGAAAGAAGGTCTGACAGTCATTACCAATTTGCACACGCTCGATACGGCGCGGCATTTCTGCTCACGCATCATCGGCATGCAGGGTGGAAAAGTCGTCTTCGACGGAACGCCGGACGACCTGACAGAGCTTGCAGCGCGCCGGATTTATGGCGCTGACGGTATGAAAGACGCATTTTCAGAGGCCATTACATCGACAAGCATCGGCCGCGGCACCCCAAAGCCGGTGCCCGAGTTGGAAGCTATTTTAGCCGCGCGTTAGGCGGAAGAGATCGGCTCGCCCACGTACGGGCTCATATTTGCACAAAAACAAACCCATCTGGACGTTTGACAGGAGAGAACTATGTTGCTCAAGAAAGCCCTTCTCGGCGCCATCGCTATCGGCGCTATGCTCGCCGGCTCGATGGCCCGCGCCGAAAACCTCGAAACATTCCGCGTTGGCATCATCGGCGGAGAGAATGAAGCCGACCGTCTGCGCAATTACCAGTGCGTTGTCGATCAGCTCCCGAAAGTTCTCGGCGTAAAGGACGTAAAGCTCTTCCCGGCCACTGACTATGATGGCGTCATCCAGGGTCTGCTCGGTGGAACGCTCGATTATGCGGAGCTAGGTGCTTCCGGTTTCGCGAAAATCTACCTGACCAATCCGAAGGCAGTAGAGCCGATCCTGACTACTATTCAGACCGATGGCGCGACCGGCTACTATTCAATCATGGTTGCGCGCAAGGACAGCGGCATCAAGACGCTCGCCGACATGAAGGGCAAGAAGTTGGGATTCGCCGATCCGGACTCAACCTCCGGCTACCTCATTCCAGTGACCTCTCTGCCAAAGGACATCAAGACGTCGGTCAAGGACTACTTCAGTGAAACTGGTTTCGGCGGCGGTCACGAGAACCTCGTCCTTGCTGTTAAGGACGGCAAGTTCGATGCCGGCACCACATTCGGTTCGGGCGTAGGCAAGTTTGATGAAGGTTACACGTCGGGCAATCTGCGTAAGATGGTCGACAAGGGCCTGATCGACATGAAGGATTTTGTCGAACTCTGGAAGTCACCGCTGATTCCGAATGGCCCGATCGTAGTTCGCACTTCGCTCGATAGCGACCTTAAGGCGAAGTTCAAAGACTACATGATGAACCTGCCCAAGTCGGACCCGGCCTGCTTTGCCTCCACAATGGGTGGTGATTTCAAGGGTTATACGGAAGTGAACACTGAATTCTATCAGCCAATCATCGACGCCCGTAAGGCGCAGATCGGCGGATAATATTCAAAGCCTGATCACGGCCAGTTCAGGGGAACTGGCCGTGATTTTTTGCGCTTCGGAAGGATAGATTGATGAGCCGAGCAATTTCCACCGAGCTTTCGCCCGATGGTATTCAAATCGAACGGCACTGGCAGGAACTTGCCGGGCGCCGACGCGCCTATTCCTGGCTGATTTCGATCTGCCTCCTGATCACAGTGGCTGGCTCGCTGTGGTTCGCCAATGAGTTCGAATGCGGGTAAGTTTTTCGATCGTCTACCGCATTTCTTTGATTTCGCAGGTGATCTCATTCCACGCGATGGTTGGGAAGTCTGGCGCGCCCTGTTCGATCTGCCGTCGCCCTATTCCGACGGAAGTCTGAAATATGATTATCCGGAAGGCCGGGTTTATCTTTTCGGCGGGCTCTACTTTCCGGAATACTTCTACAAAATGCTGGAAACGCTCAATATTGCGATCCTTTCCACGCTCATCGGTTTCATCTTCGGCTTTCTCCTCTGCTTTCTCGCCGCGAGGAATCTAGTCAAGAACCGCCTGATCCGCTGGGCCGTGCGCCGCTATATGGAAATCCTGCGCGCGTTCCCTGAAATCGTCATCGCCGGCTTCTTTGCCGCGATCCTGTCGCTCGGGCCAATTCCTGCGATGTTTGCTGTTGGCATCCATACTATCGGTGCCCTGGGAAAGCTGTTCTTCGAAGTGGTCGAGAATGCCGACATGAGGGCCGACGAGGGTCTGCGGGCTGTCGGGGCCAACTGGTTTGAGCGTGTCGGTTTCGGCATCGTTCCTCAGGTCATGCCGAACTTCATGTCCTATGCCTTGTTGCGCCTGGAGATAAACGTCCGCGCCTCGACAATTATCGGTGCCGTTGGAGGTGGCGGTATCGGCGAGGAGTTGCGGTTGTCGATAGGCCGCGGCCATCAGGCTAAGACGCTCGCCATCGTGCTTTTGTTGCTGGTGACGATCATAGCAGTCGATCAATTTTCTGCGTGGTTGCGGCGTCGCCTCGTCGGCAATCAGGCATTCGCTTTCGGTGGGAAACAATCATGAACGCCATTTCTTCCGCGACGGTTGCGGATTTCGAATCCCGGTATCCAATTGTCTTCAACCCGCCCGTCTGGAAGCGCTTCATGCCGCTGATTATCGGTGGTGGTATTATCCTCTATATCCTCTATTGCTGGTGGTTCTTTTCCATTGGCACCGTTCTTGCGAGCGGCCAATGGCAACGCGCTGAACTCTATGCGCGCGATTGGGTATCGTACGCCATCCGGACAACGGTACGCATGTCTCCGACAGCGACGACAGTGTCCTATCCGCGGTTCTCGGAGCTTGGAGACAATCCAAAGCCGGACTGGGTGATTCAGGCCGGCAACAATGTGACGGTGCTCTTTGGCAGCGGGAAATCGCTTGATATCAATGATCAACGCGTGATTGCGACACGAGGCGGCGAAAGCCTGACAGTCTTGATAGAAGCGGATGGCGCGAAGCCTCAGGGAACGATGCCCAGATGGGCGGCGCTCAAGGAGGACCAGGTTACGGTCGACTTCGGTTTTGCGGGGCAGGCGGATATCATCCCCGAACGCGTCGTGGTAAGCCGCCGCTTTCTCGGATGGGCGAATTTCGTCTTCGATACAAACTCGCCATTCTGGAACAAATCGTTCGGCGAGGTGGCTTCGCTGATCATCAGTGCCGAGCGTATCAAGCCGGAGATGTCGAATGCGGCTTTGGCGTTCAACAACATTTGGTACAATTCATCATGGCAGCACGGCGATGTCTGGACGAAGCTGATGCAGACCATCGTGATGGCGTTCATGGGAACGTTGCTGGCGTCACTGGTTGCGTTTCCATTGGCCTTCGTCGCTGCCCGCAACATCATGCCGAATTTCTTTGCCAATCAGGTCACGAAGCGTTTCTTCGATTTTCTGCGGTCGGTCGATATGCTGATCTGGGCGCTGTTTTTCACCCGCGCGTTCGGTCCTGGGCCACTTGCCGGTATTTCGGCGATTTTCTTCACCGACACAGGTACGCTTGGGAAGGTCTATTCCGAAACTCTTGGAAAACATCGATGACAAACAGCGCGAGGGTGTCAAATCCGTCGGAGCTTCGCCGATGAACGTGCAGCGTTATGGCGTCGTGCCTCAGGTTCTGCCGGTTTTTGCCAGCCAGGCGCTTTATTTCTGGGAATCCAACACCCGGTCGGCGACGATCATCGGTGCGGTGGGGGCCGGCGGCATCGGTCTCAAGCTGTGGGAAGCCATGCGCACGAACACCAATTGGCACAATGTCGCCTACATGGTGGTGCTCATTCTGGCCGTGATCTTCATTTTTGACAACATATCCAATGCACTTCGCTCACGCTTGATGGGGAAGCAACAGCATTGAGATACGATCGGGTTCGTAGGCTTGTCATAATCGGAGCGTAACGCGAGAGTGCTCCGGAGGAATCAAAATGCGCTATGCAATATATTTCACGCCGCCTTCAAGCGATCCGCTGCTCAAAGTGGCGGCGAATTGGCTCGGTCGGAACGCATTCACAGGCCAACCGGTGAAAGGCGCCGCAGATCCGCGACCTAGCGCATGAGGATTTCGCGCAATTGACTGAGTCGCCGCGCCGCTACGGTTTCCACGCTACGCTGAAAGCGCCGTTCCATCTCGCCGACGGCGTCGAGGAGCGCGAACTCTTGTCGGCCTTGATGCATTTTGCCTCTTCCATGGATCCGGTTGAAATCCCGAAGTTGCAGATTGCGTGTCTTGATGGATTTTTCGCTCTTGTTCCGACTGAGTCTCTCGACAGTCTCAATCAACTGGCAAATGATATCGTGGTGGCGTTTGATCGGTTTCGCGCCCCACCAATCGAACAGGAGATCAAACGCCGCAATCCGGAGACCATGAGTATTGCGCAGCGCCGAAATCTCGAACAGTGGGGTTACCCCTATGTTTTCGAAGACTTCCGATTTCACATGACATTGACCGGTCCGGTGCCTGAACGGGACAGACCAAAAATCGAACACATCCTCACCGAATTCCTCGAGCCGGTTCTCGAAGAGCCGGTCGAAATAAACAATCTTGCGCTGTTTACGGAAGCTGAGCCCGGCTTTCCGTTCGAGATACACTCGCTGCATCCGCTCGCAGGAACCAACCGAAGAAAGTCTGCTTAAAATGTCCGCCGAATTGATTTTGAACAATGCAAGGATCGTTCTCGAAGATGACGTCGTCTCGGGTTCGGTCCTCATCCGTGACGGCAGGATTGCCGATATATCGGAAGGCTCGGTTGCCGGTGGCGAGGATTTCGAGGGTGATTATCTCATTCCGGGACTGATCGAACTGCACACTGACCACCTTGAGGGCCATTACGTGCCGCGTCCACGGGTGCGCTGGAATCCGATTGCGGCTGTGCTCGCCCATGACGCACAGATTGCCACGTCTGGTATCACAACGGTGCTGGACGCCCTGCGCGTTGGACTGGATGAAGACGCTGACATGTCGGCTCCGGAAATCCGCAAGCTTGCCGACGCGATCGAAGATAGTGTCATTCAGGGACGGTTGCGCGCGGACCACTATTTTCATCTGCGTTGCGAAGTCTCGGCTCCGGATTGTCTTGAGGGATTCCACTACTTCGACGGCGACGACCGCGTGCGGCTAGCATCGCTGATGGATCATGCTCCGGGCCAGCGCCAGTTCGTCAATCTGGAGACCTACGCCTATTACTATCAGCGTAAACTGAAACTCAGCGATCATGATTTCAATCTGTTCTGCGAGAAACGCATGGCGGAATCCGCCAAAAACTCCGGACCGCAGCGCAAGGCGATCTCCGACTTGTGCCGCGAGAGAGGCATCAAGCTCGCTAGCCATGACGACGCGACCATTGCGCATGTCGACGAAGCGGTCGAGCAGGGTATTGATGTGGCCGAGTTTCCGACGACCCTTGAGGCTGCGGCAGCTTCGAAGCAAGCAGGTCTGGCGGTCTTGATGGGCGCCCCGAACGTGGTGCGCGGCGGCTCGCATTCAGGAAATGTATCGGCGCGGGAGTTGGCCGAGCATGGCCATCTCGATATCCTTTCGTCCGACTACATTCCGTTCAGTCTGATCCAATCGACATTCTTCCTGAGCGAGGCGGTCGACGGCATTACCCTGCCGGATGCTGTGCGCCTCGTAACCAAGAATCCTGCGCAGGCCATCGGCTTTGATGACCGGGGCGTGATCGAAATCGGCAAGCGCGCCGATCTCGTACGGGTGCGCGTCGACGAACACATTCCTGTGGTGCGTACGGTCTGGCGGGAAGGCCGCCGAGTCGTATGATGGCGGCCATGATCGAACGTGCACTGAATCCGGCGTCGGCCCCGTTGCGTAATGGTGCCTTTGTCGCCGTCGTGGGTCCGAGCGGTGCCGGCAAGGACACCATTATCGATTACGCGCGCGCCGCGCTTGGCGATCAGCCAGGTTATCATTTTGTGCGCCGTGTCGTAACGCGTCCGTCATCAGCAGACGCGGAAGATCATGATACGTTAAGCGAGGAGCAGTTTATGGCAGCCAAGCAGGCTGGCGCGTTCTGCCATTCCTGGGAAGCTCACGGCTTGCATTATGGCCTGCCAAAGTCTGTCGATGATGAAATCGAGCGTGGTGCAGTTGCGATTGCCAATGTTTCGCGCGGCGCGCTGCCTGCGCTTCGTCAAGCCTATTCCAACCTTCTGGTGGTGCACATCACCGCTTCCCACGACGTCCTGGCCCAGCGACTTGCGTCGCGTGGCCGCGAAAATGCTGATGAAATCCGCCGTCGCTTAATGCGCGCCGCTTCCAATCCATGCGATCCGGCCGATGGGGTCATGATCGACAATTCTGGCGCCGTCAGCGACGCGGGCAATGAGTTCATTACTGTGTTGAGAAAATCGGCGGCGTTCGCAGCTGTCTCGGAACAAATATAGGCCGACAGATGCTCCCGATACTGGTGGCGGAAGGGCAAAAATCCGGAGGCCATTGCCTGCCCCCAGATTTTCATCGAGCTTGATGTTTTAGAAATCGCGCTGGAAGCGGACAATGCCACCTAAGGCGTCGTCATCACCACGATCACCATCAAATTTGGTGTAGTCGATTTCCGGCGTTATCGTAAAACCGGGGACGAGTACGTAGGCAACATTCAAAGCCGCGGCGATGGTGCCTTCGGATTCGTATGCGAGTTGGGCATTGATGGTAGCCTTGTCAGTAACCTTTGCGGCCACGCCACCCCATGCGGCCCAATCGCCATGCCACGGTGCGAGGAAGTTCCGTTCTGCGCGCGTATCGTCATAGTTGGACTGATAACCGCCCATGACCCAAGCCGTCACGGCGTCCGTGATCTTCACGTCCAATCGAGCCTTGCCGGCGAATTCTTCCACATTGGAGTTGTAACCTCCAATAGCCGAAATCGTGCCCCAACCCTGTTCGTACTTCACGCCGGCAAGCACGTGCGGCATGTAGTCTTCAATGACATAGTCGGCATAACCGTCATTGATCGAGCCCTGTTCGGCCGCGACGATTGCCGAGAAACCGTTGCCACCAGTAAAGGTATAGCTGATCTGGTTCGTTTCCCAGCTGTTGTAGTTGATCACGTCGTCCTGGATGATATCGCCAGCATAGCCGTTCCAGGCACCGAAGATTTCATCAGCAATACCGACGCGGAAGCCGCCCAGCTCGATGAATGCCTGGGGAATGCTTGCACCCTCGTTTTCTCCATCTTCGAAATCGAAGCGGGTCTGAATATAGGATCGCAACGTGCCGAGTTCCGTTTCTGAACGGGCGTCGAAACGGACTTCAGCACGCGTGTGCTTGACCCAGGTGCCGAGCTCCCCGCCATTGTAGACGTCATCGCCGCCTTGCGCGTCATAACGCACGTATCCGCTGACCTTGAGGCAGGTTTCGGTACCAGGGATGTAGAAGAATCCTGCACCATAAGCATCGCATACGCGAACATATTCAACGGGTTCTGGCTCAGCCACCACAACTGCGTCGGCGGCTCTTGCACCAGAGACTGCAATCAAGGCTGCAGCTGAACCCAGGAGAAGGCTCTTGAGTCTCATTTTTTAGATCTCCGATCAAAAAAAGTTGTCACACAAGCTCGTCCCCGATGACTGCATATTCCTGTTCGTTGGGCGGTGCAAAACTGATCTGTAATCGAACCAAGGGTTCGGAAATCGGTGTTGCGGTTTTATCACGGGCTTGCAAACGGAACGGTGAAGAGCCATGTGGGCCGTCGGCTTGCTTGGAAATGCGTCATAGGTTATGCCGAGCTTGAACATCATTGTTGGCGCAAGGTTTTCTGAGTTGATTGCTCCGCCTGCGCCGCGTTGCGGACGGGAAACACATTCCAAGAGAAGACAGATCGAAAGTTTCATTGGGTGGTCGATAGAACTGAAACATATGGTGGTTATGGCTACAATCGCTTTGCCGTAGCGCCGATGATCGATTGGACGGACCGCCACTGCCGGACCTTCCACCGCCAGTTCACGCGCCATGCCTTGCTCTACACCGAAATGGTGGTCGCCGATGCCGCGATCCATGGCAACCGCGACCGCATTTTAGGATTTGCGGAGGCGGAGCATCCGGTCGCCCTGCAACTCGGTGGATCCGACCCGGCTAAATTGGCTGCCGCCGCGCGCATCGGCGAGGCCATGGGCTATCAGGAGATCAATCTCAACGTCGGCTGCCCGTCTGATCGTGTTCAGTCGGGCACGTTTGGCGCGTGTCTGATGCAGACGCCAGACATCGTCGCAGCCTGTGTGGATGCGATGAAGCAGACGGTCGCGTTGCCGGTGACAGTCAAGTGCCGCATTGGCGTCGACGATCAGGATACGGAAGTGGCTCTCGACGAGCTCGCAGGTAGCGTGTTCAATGCCGGTGCCGATGCATTGTGGGTCCATGCACGCAAGGCTTGGCTCAAGGGGCTTTCACCAAAGGAAAATCGCGATATTCCGCCGCTCGACTATGAGCGCGTCTATCGTTTGAAGCGGCAAAATTCGAATAAATACATCGGGATCAATGGCGGTATTCAGACACTCGATGAAGCACTCGATCATTTGAATCATGTCGACGGTGTCATGCTCGGTCGGGCGATCTATCACAATCCAATGCTTCTGCTTGATGTTGACGCGAGGGTGTATGGGGATGGGGCCGCAAGTTCGCCTTCGATGGATGCGATCATCAATCATATGTGTGCTTATGCGGACAAACATATCGCTCGCGGCGGGCGGTTGTCGCATATAACACGCCATATGGTCGGCCTGTTTCATGGTGCGCCCGGAGCCCGCCGCTGGCGGCAAATACTCTCAACTGAGGCCAATCAGACAGGCGCTACCAGCACTGTCATTCACCAGGCATACGAGGTGATCCAGACAGCGCTGACGGAAGAAGCAGCTTAGTCCGAGAGGACCAAACGGTCGCCTCGTACCGAGAAGCCACTCAACGTGTTGAGGAAGTTCATGCCCAGGAGACTTCCAGCCATGCGACCATCCTTGGCCACCATGGCGCGGATATTGCGCCGTTCGATGGCACCAATCTTAATACTGTCCAACGTGACGTTCGCCGCCGTTGCCATGCCGTTCGCTGTCATGATTGGTATGCCATAGGTCAGCTTGTCCGGGTCGAGCCCGGCTCTACGCGCGTCGTCGGCGGAGAGCACGATGGACGATGCACCGGTATCCACCATGAACGGTACGGATGCTCCATTCACTTCGCCCCTGACTTCGAAGTGACCATTATCCGCCTTGGCCAGAGTTACGGTCACCAGTCCATCGCCATCGCGGTTGGAAATAGGACTTCCAGGAATGAGACCCGCTGTTATGCGGTGGCCGACATCCTGCAACTCGTAGCGATATTGATAGCCTGCGACGAGAACAAGAATGATGATGATCCAGATCGCCATGCTGCGAAGGAAATGGCTGATCGGAATACCTGAACCAAGGAGAGCGGAAGCAAGAACGATGCCCCAGATGCCCATGTAGGCGAAGCGGGCAAAGTCGTCATTTGCCATACCGAGTGTGGACCCAGCATCATTATTTGCCATCAACAGGAGCAGAGTGACGCCGATAAGAGCTATTATGATCCAGAACAGACGGCCCATTGTGGCTCATGCCTCCTGCTGCTTTTCACGTGCCATCCGGTTTCGCCGAGTTTCGCGACGCGGTCGCCGCTCGACGGTTTCGAGCCTGCCAGGCAGATCGGCTATGATGGTGCGACGGTTTTCAGGAGACATGACCGACCAGGCGCCGATTTCCTCGCGCGTACGGCCGCAACCGAAGCAATAGCCGGTATTAATGTCGATTGCGCAAACGAGAATGCAGGGTGACTCGATGATGCTCATTGCACAGATTTGGTACGGTTAAAGCGCAATGACAAGCCCGAGCATGAGTGAAATCGTTGCAAGCTGCTGCATTGCGCCCAATGTATCGCCCGTCTGGCCGCCGATCTTCTCTCGGCAAAGTGTGGAGAACCCATAGAAGACGAGCACGGTCAACAGCACCGCATAGACGACCGCCAAAAGTCCGCCGATAGCGCCGTAGGCGGCCGCCAGGACAACAGCGCCGATGATCAGGGCAGAGTTGGCTTCACCTTCGCTTGGGGTTCCAGCCCGATCAGCAACACCACCAGCACGTGCGGACGGCAGGCTTTGCCAGAATTTTACGAGTGTGCCACGGCTGGCGGCCTCCGTTCCAACCACAGCGAGCAGCGCATGCATTGGCCCAATTTGGTCAAGAATCGCTGCCAAAAGCGCCGTTCGCATAAGGACGGACACGGTCAGCGCGAGAGTACCATAGGAGCCGATCGACGAATCCTTCATGATTGCGAGGCGGCGCTCGATGGAATGACCGCCGTAGAAGCCGTCGGCGACATCGGCAAGACCGTCTTCATGCAGTGCTCCGCTGGTAACGATCAGCGCGACGATCGTCAACAACGCGGTAACGATGTCAGGGAGATCAAACGCAGTCGCAATCAGTAAGACAATTGATGCGGGCAGTGCGATGATCATCCCCGCCAGTGGGAAACCGCGTACGGTATCGTAGAGTGCGCCGTCATAGCCATCGAACCAGCGCGCCGGGACAGGCAAGCGCGAGAGAAAGGCCAGCGCCCGCATCGTCTCCTTGACCAATTCCATATTGAAAACCTCTGAATAGAAGGGTCGCGACACTCTGCGCCGTGGGTTGACCTTTGCGTTTTCTCCTGGAGCGCTTATAGGACGGGCAATGCTAATTTGCCATGAAGACTTGATTGCAAGGGATATCATGACCACTGGCCTGCCATTTGACGATTTTCGCACTTTGATCGAGGCACTCCCCGGACCCGATGAAGCGGCTGTCGCTGCCGTCCGGAAGCGCGACGCGACCCTGACAAAACCGCCAGGTGCGCTCGGGCGCATGGAGGAGATTGTCGAATGGCTCGCAGCATGGACCGGACGGGCACGCCCGCAGGTGACGCGTCCGCTGGTTGCTGTCTTCGCCGGAAATCACGGTGTCACTGCCAAAGGCGTTTCGCCATATCCTTCATCGGTTACTGCGCAGATGGTGGAGAATTTTGCTGCCGGAGGCGCCGCAATCAATCAGATCTGCATTGCCAATGATCTCGGCTTGAAGATTTTCGATCTCGCGCTCGAATATCCGACTGCCGATATCACCGAAGAAGCGGCGATGGACGAAAAGACCTGCGCGGCGACTATGGCCTTTGGCATGGAATCCATAGCCGGCGGCACCGACCTTCTTTGCATTGGTGAAATGGGTATCGGCAATACGACGATTGCAGCTGCCATCTTCCATGCCCTATACGGTGGGGCAGCGGAAGATTGGGTTGGTCCTGGGACTGGCGCCAATAGTGAGGGTTTAAAGCGCAAGGCTGATGCGGTGCGCATGGCCGTGGCGCTTCATGCATCTCATCTGAAGGACCCTCTGGAGGTGCTGCGGCGCCTTGGTGGCCGTGAGATTGCGGCTATGACCGGGGCGATCCTGGCGACGCGCGTAGAAAAGATTCCGGTGATCATTGATGGCTATGTCGCCACGGCAGCGGCCGCAATCCTGCATGCAGCTAACCCGCAGGCAATTGACCATTGTCTCTTCGGTCACGTTTCGGCCGAACCGGGCCATCGCAAGGTGCTGGAGAAGCTCAGCAAAAAACCGTTACTCGACCTTGGAATGCGGCTTGGAGAGGGCACCGGTGCTGCTCTGGCGGCAGGCATCGTCAAGGCGGCGGCGCTGTGTCACAGCGGCATGGCGACCTTCGACCAGGCGGGCGTCAGCAACCGCGATTGATAGAAAAGGCCCGCAGACAGACGCAGGCCTTTTTGTTTCTGGTGACTAGAACTCTTTGCCGATTTTCGCGTCAACCGAGTGGCTGCTCGCGCCACGAATGACAAAGAAGAAAAGTATCGCTGTCCAAAGGATCGACTTTTCCGAGCCGCTCCAGCCTTGTCCCTGCACGATGCCATGGAAGTAGATTGTGACGGCGAGGATGATCATCGTCGCAAAAGCGGCTGGCCGCGTGAAGAGGCCGATAGCGAGCAGAATGCCGCCTACGAATTCCGTCACGGACAGGAGGGGGGACCAGAACACGCCTGGGTAAAAGCCGAGACCTTCTACCATTCCGACGGCACCGAAAGGATTAACGATCTTGCCCGAACCATGCACGATCAACGCTACACCGGCGATGACTCGCAAAATCGTTTCCGAGAGCTGGCCAAGATTGTAATAGATGCTGCCAAGGGCAGGGATGATCAAGGGGCGGCTATTTCCATCTGCGTTCATTGTTACGTGTTCCCATGTTGCACTACAGTGAGCAATGCAATGCCGCTAAATAACGAGCAAATAACAATAAATTGAACTTGAGTATGCTAGGCAGCTTTCTTCTGGCCGTGTTTCCGCGTGACCGCATGGGTGGCCTGGATAACACGTGAGCGCGGAAATGTTGCGAGTGCCTCTGTCCCTTCACGCAGCTTGGAAAACAAATGAAATTCGCCATCGTGAATGTGAACCAGCGCCTGGACGATCGGAAGGCCAAGACCGGTTCCCTGTTCTGCGTTCTTGATTGCGATTGATCCTTGTCCAAATGCGGAAAGTACGACCGGTATTTCCTCCGGAGGAATGCCAGGGCCATTGTCGCGCACTGAAATGTACTGGCCACCGCCCGCCGTCCAGCCGACCTTAACGTGGATCTTGCCGTGCGGCGGCGTGAACTTTACAGCGTTTGCGATCAGGTTGAGCAGAATTTGACGGATAGAGCGTTCGTCGGCCTTGAGGCGCAGCATACCCGTCTCGAATTGAGGTATGAGGCTGACGTCCTTATTGCGTGCCTTCAGATTCATCATGTGGATGCATTCATTGGCGATATCGGTCAGCAGCAGCGGTTCTTCATTGACCGAATAGCGGCCAGCCTCGATCCGGCTCAGGTCGAGTATCTCGTTTATCAGATTGAGGAGATGTTCGCCCGAAGCGTGGATATCGCTCGCATATTCGCGATAGGTGCCATTCTGGATCGGGCCGAGAACTTCCTTTGCCATCACCTCAGAGAAGCCAAGGATTGCATTGAGCGGCGTGCGCAGTTCATGGCTCATGGAGGCAAGGAAGCGTGATTTGGCGAGATTGGCCTCTTCCGCACGTCGTCTTCCCTCGTCGGACATGGCATTGGCCGTTTCGAGTTCAGCAATCAAGGCGTCCTTCTCGGCCTGGAGCGCTAAGGTCACCGCGACGGATTGATTGAGCCGCGTCGCTACGAGGTAGAAAAAAGCGAGTCCGGCAAAAAGCATGACGACCATGATTGCCGTAAGCGGATTGCCAAGATTATTGGATGCGAGGAGCGTATAGGTAATAACCGGCAACGTGAAGGCAGCCAGGATGGCGGCGCGCAGCGCTGATGAGACGATCGCGGTGATCGCCATCGCAAGGATGATCACAACTGCCTTTATGACGGGAAATAGACTGATGCTGCAGGCCGAGCATTCGAGATAAGCAAAATAGGCCCAACCGATGCTGGTCATGAAATGGCCGCCAAGATAGATCATCTGCCATTGCCGGATATGCTCGTTATCTATGCCCTGTTTTGCAAGGCGGCGTGCAA
The DNA here is from genome assembly GCA_963777425.1 of uncultured Alphaproteobacteria bacterium. Lineage (GTDB taxonomy): Bacteria > Pseudomonadota > Alphaproteobacteria > Rhizobiales > Rhizobiaceae > Phyllobacterium. Next base: position 711,533 of record CAVZQS010000010.1, read on the forward strand.
GCAGCCCGAGAACCGCATAGAGAGCGATTGTAAAAGCGGCCCATAGGACAATGCTCTTTCCGATACCGGAAAAGACGCCGATGAGAGCGATCATCACAATCAAGAGCGGGATCGTCGCCGAATTGACGATCAGCGCGCGCGTGTGCATGAACAACAATTCGCGTTCAAAATGATTGATCCCGGCGCGCTCCATCAAGCGGTCTCGGGCGTCACGCATAACGGCCGACAGATCCTTGTTGCGCGGCAGCTTCCGGCGATCAACGATGTTCTTGTCCGCTGTGGTCACGTCGAGTAATGCCATGCGCCTCGTTCCAGATGGCTTCAGATCTGCACTTGCGGCAGCATTGCAGCGCAAGCCTATTCATAAATGATTAATAGAGGATCAAATCGAATGCGAAGAATCGAATCGATCCTGTAGGCAGGAAGGTACTCATGACGCACCGTTCTTCTGTGAGAACTCGATGACTAGCAGCTACCGCCGCAGATGGCGGCGTACTTCTACGCCGCGCTCATTTGGTCGCAAGGTGCTGGATTTCGCGTTGATGGCGATCTTCTTTGCCTTGGTGGCTTTGCTGGCTGCGAAGCTCAACAGGCGAGAACCGGTGGAAGTTCTCGCCGGTAAGGCTTATGTCATCGATGGCGATACGATTTCGATTTCCGGCAACCATATTCGGCTCAAGGGCATCGACGCGCCGGAACTAACCCAGAGTTGTGGCACAGAGGCGGCAACGAGCGCCTGCGGCCAAGTCTCCAGGCAGACCTTGGTTCGCCTGGTCGGCGGCCGTGAGGTGCGCTGCGAAGGATATGGTCATGATAAGTATAATCGCAGCCTTGCAACCTGCTATGTTGGGGGAAGCAATCTTAATCGCGCAATGATCGAGGCTGGACAGGCCGTCGCCTATGGCGAATATCATGATGTGGAAACGCAAGCACGCAAGGACAGGAAGGGCCTGTGGGTCACAATATTCGAAACGCCGCAGGATTGGCGCAAAGAGCACGAGGATATGGCGGAGCAGCATCAAGAGCAGCCCAATCGGCCGACAAGCACGCTCGATCAATTGTTTGACTGGTTTAATCGCGTACTGGGAGGACTCTGGTGAAATTATATGATGGAGGGCGCGCACCCAACCCGCGCCGCATGCGAATTTTCCTGGCCGAGAAAGGCATTGATGTGCCGTTGCTACCCGTAGATATGGCGGCGATGGCTCACAAATCCGCAGAGATCACCGCGATCAACCCATTTCAGCGCCTGCCCATACTCGAACTTGACGATGGCACGATCCTTACGGAGTCCGTGGCGATCTCGCGCTACTTCGAAGAGCTCTATGCGGAGCCCGCGCTGTTTGGCAGGGGGGCAGTCGGCAAGGCTCAGGTGGAAATGTGGAACCGGCGTGTCGAGCTCTACCTTCTGGCCTCAATCACTGCGGCCTTCCGGCATACACATCCCGCCATGGTTGAATGGGAGATTCCACAGGTTGCGACCTGGGGCGAGGTGAATCGTCCCAAAGCCGTGGCCTATATGAAAATCATGGACGACCAGCTCGCAACCAATGAATTTATCGCGGGTCGCGACTACTCCATTGCTGATATCACGCTGCTTGTGGCGATGGATTTCCTGAAGCCCGCGAAAATCCAGATTCCCGAAGAGTTCGTTCATCTCAAGCGCTGGCATGCTGCTGTGTCGAGCCGTCCCAGCGCCAAGGCGTGATCTTGGTCGGCCCTTCTGGATCTCTCGGTACTCTATCCGCCGAAATCAAGGCATGCCGGATTTGCCGCGATGCGCCACGCTATGGCGCACCGCTGCCGGATGAGCCCAACCCTGTTTGCGTGCTCTCCTCGACAGCACACATTGTCATTTGTGGACAAGCGCCGGGTATCCGAGTCCACAATACGGGCTTGCCTTTCAACGATCCGTCAGGTGTCCGGCTGCGTGACTGGCTTGGTGTTGATCGAGAGACTTTCTATGATTCCGGACAAATTCGCCATCGTGCCGATGGGGTTCTGCTTTCCGGGTTACGATGCCCATGGTGGTGACCTGCCGCCACGGCGGGAATGCCGCGAGACCTGGCATGAACGGGTATTTCGGTCCATGCCGCAGGTCGAACTCATTCTGACGATTGGCCAATATGCGCAGGCCTATCACCTCGGCCACTGCCGTCGTAAAAGCATGACCGAGACGGTATCGAACTGGCGCGAGTACTTCGAAACAGCAACCGGTCCGTCTGTTCTGCCCTTGCCGCATCCTTCATGGCGTAACAACGTCTGGTTGAAGAAAAACCCGTGGTTCGCGGAGAACGTTCTACCCATACTTCAGGAGAAGGTCAGAATTCTAATTTCCTAGTTCGAAGGACGAAATTTTTTTCAGATTTGAAAAGATTGGAATAAATTTCTTGTACGCTGATTGAATATCGGACCATAAAGTATCCCATTCTACAGGGAAGGTAATCATGGACAGACTCGACCGAAAAATTCTTCGCCTCCTGCAAGAGGATGCAACGCTCGCCGTGGCCGATGTGGCAAAGAAGGTCGGGCTTTCGACGACGCCATGCTGGCGCCGTATCCAGAAGCTGGAAGAAGATGGAGTGATCCAGCGCCGGGTTGCCATTCTTGACCCGATCAGGGTCAATACCAAGGTGACCGTTTTCGTCTCGATCCGCACCGGGTCGCACAGTAATGAATGGCTGAAGCGCTTTTCCGAAGTTGTGCAGGAATTTCCGGAAGTGGTTGAATTCTATCGCATGAGCGGTGATGTCGATTACCTTCTGCGGGTCGTTGTACCGGATATCGCCGCATACGATGTGGTCTACAAGCGCCTGATTACCAAGATCGATATCCGGGACGTTTCATCTGCCTTCGCAATGGAGCAGATCAAGTATACGACGGAACTGCCGCTGGATTACATGAGCATCGAGAAGGAACCGGCCTGAGACTTCAGGCCGGTACTTCGGACTATTTCTCCAGACGCGCCAGCAGGGATGATGTGTCCCAGCGATTGCCGCCCATAATCTGGATGTCCTTGTAGAACTGATCGACCAACGCGGTAACCGGCAACTTTGCCTTGTTGCGATCGGCCTCCGCCAGGCAGATCCCAAGATCCTTGCGCATCCAGTCCACAGCAAAGCCGAAATCATATTTCCCGGCATTCATGGTCTTGTGGCGGTTTTCCATCTGCCACGAGCCGGCAGCGCCTTTGGAAATAACTTCAATGACCTTCTCTATATCGAGCCCGGCTCGCTTGCCGAAATGAATGCCTTCCGCGAGGCCCTGGACCAAGCCGGCTATGCAAATCTGGTTGATCATCTTCGTCAATTGCCCGGCGCCGACAGGTCCCATCAGGCCAACCATCTTGGCAAAGGACTCTATAACCGGCTTGGCCCGGTCAAATGCGTCCTGCACGCCTCCGACCATCACGGTAAGCGCTCCATTCTCCGCGCCAGCCTGGCCGCCTGACACTGGAGCATCCAGAAAATGGATGCCTTTCTTGCGCGCTTCTGCGTCGAGTTCGCGTGCCACTTCCGCAGACGCAGTTGTATGATCAATAAAGATCGCTCCATTCTTCATCGAGTGAAACGCACCGTTTTCGCCGATGGTTACCGAGCGCAGGTCGTCATCGTTGCCGACACAGGAAAATACAAAATCCTTGTCCGCTGCAGCTTCCCTCGGTGTAGGTGCGCAGGCGCCTTTGAATTGCTCTGTCCATTTCTTTGCCTTTTCGCTGCTGCGATTGAAGACCGTAACATCATGGCCGCCGCGTGATTTCAGATGACCCGCCATCGGGTACCCCATGACGCCAAGACCAATAAAAGCGACTGTTGCCATTCCGTAGTTTCCTCTGTCAGATAGGCCAAATTGTTGAGTAACAGGATCGGGGGACGTTAGGACAATGCGGCGCATCATCAAAGGCCTATTGTGGATTGTTTTCTCCCTCATCCCTATCGCAATAGTTGCCTCGATCCTTGGATACGTCTGGTTGGCGCGTTCTGTCGCACCCGCCACTGGTGAGATATCGCTGATCGATCTGTCGGGGCCCGTAACGATCACTCGTGATGCAAATGCTGTCCCGCACATCAGCGGCAATACTATCGACGACGTGCTGATGGCTCTCGGTTTTGTCCATGCACAGGAGCGGCTATGGCAGATGGAAATGAACCGAATGGCGGGGCAGGGCCGCCTTTCCGAGATCTTCGGCGACAAGACCATATCCACCGACCGCTTCATCCGGTCGATTGGTCTTTACGAATCTGCCGAACGCTCAGTCGCAGCGCTCAGCGACACGGACCGCCAGAAGATTGAGGCCTATGTGCGCGGAATCAATGCATTCATAGCCGGCCCCGGTCCGGTCTTTGGAGCGAAATATTCCCCCGAATTTGTCATTCTTGGACACTCCCCAGAAAAGTGGGCTGCAGCCGATGTCATTGTGACGTTGAAACTCATGTCGGTGACCTTGGCGGCCAATATCGATGACGAGGTGCTGCGATTGAAGTTTGCGCGGCTTGGCATGAGCAATGCTGAGATGACGGATCTGCAACCGCCAGTGCCGGGGGACGTGCCGCCGCCTCTGCCGGATGTGCGTCAGCTGCTCGGACTATCCAGTGGCACACTCAAGGCCGGTGCCATTGAGGCCGAGAGGCAGTTTGCGTCACTCAATGAGATCATGGGCAGCGGAGCCTCGAACAATTGGGTCGTAGGCGGGGTGCGAACCGAGAGTGGAAAGCCTATTCTCGCCAACGATCCGCATCTTGGACTGACTGCCCCCGGGATCTGGTATCTGGCGCATCTTCAGGTCAAGAACAGCGATGGCACGTCAAAGAATCTCGTTGGCGTCACCTTGCCCGGGGCGCCACTGGTGCTGCTAGGGCGGAACGACAGGGTTGCCTGGGGCTTCACCAATACTGGTGCCGATGTTCAGGACATTTTCATCGAGAAGATCAATCCTGGCGACCCGAACCAGTACCAGGCGCCCGAGGGTTTCCGGCCATTCGAAAAGAAAGGCGTTACAATCAAGGTCAAAGGCGGCGATGCCGTCAATTTCGACCGTCTCGTTACCAGGCACGGCCCAGTCCTGCCTGCCGATTATCGTGGACTGGATCATTACCTTCCCGAAGGCACCGTCGGTTCGCTGTCCTGGACCGCATTGGCTGGCGATGACAAAACGATCTCCGCGGGCCTGAAATTATGGGATTTCGCGAGCGTCACTGAATTTCAGGACGGCATGCGCGATTTTGTGACGCCAATGCAGTCGATTGTCATCGCGGATGCCAACGGCGACATCGGTCTCATCGCTCCGGGCAGGGTGCCCGTTCGCGATCCGGCCAATCAGATCATGGGCCGTGCTCCGTCACCTGGCTGGGATGCCACGTATGATTGGAAGGGTTTCATCCCGTACGAAGAACTGCCACGGACCTATAATCCTGCAGACAATGTGTTGGCGACGGCCAATACCAAGATGGTTGATGCGAGTTACCCGCATTTTCTGACCTTCGATTGGGATGAACCCTGGAGGTTCGAGCGGATCAAAACGCTTGTCTATGGCGCAAACCAGCAAACACTGGAAACCAATCGCAAGGTTCAGGGTGACGCCTACGACAACGCCTATGCCGCATTGGCTCCTGTCATGTTCAAGCTGGTCCAGGATCGAAATGATGTAGACCTCGAAGCCCTTAAACAGCTGAACGCCTGGGACTTTGTCGAGGACCGGGAGCGCGTCGAGCCCTTGCTCTTCAATGCATGGCTGAGGATGGCGACCAAACGGATCCTTGAAGATGATCTTGGTGATGCCTTTCCGTCATTCTGGCAGGGACATGTCGACGCGATGCTGCGCTGGCTCGGACCAAATCCCGCACGCGACTGGTGTGATGACCGGCGCACACCGGAAAAAGAAAGTTGTGGCGACATTCTTGCGCTGGCGCTTGGCGATGCGGTCAAGGACCTCGATACGCGGCTCGGATCCGACCGTTCAAAATGGAATTGGGGGGCGTTGCATTATGCCTATGGCGCTCATCGGCCATTTTCCCAGGTTAGTCCACTCGACCGGCTCTTTGACGTTACTGTGCCTGCGTCGGGTGGTGCCTATACGCTTGATCGCGGCAAGTCTTCCTTTACAGACGACAGCAATCCGTTCCGTGTGACGCACGGCACCAGCTATCGAGGATTATTCGATCTCGCTGATCTCGACCGGTCTACCTATATCCAGACCACTGGCCAGTCCGGCAACGTGTTTTCCTCGAACTATCGAGATTTTGCGCACAGATGGGCTGACACCGAAGCGATCACCATTCCTATTGAGCCGAAACTTTATGAGGAGGGTTTGCTTGGCGTGTGGCGTCTGAAACCCAAAAACTAGATGGGATGACTTTGATCAGGTGAGGGGGATCATAACCGCTTTCTGGTAAGCAGGGCGTTCTTGCAAGCGCGCATACCAGGCGGCAAGGTGCGGAAGGTCTGGCCGTTGGATAGACATTTCGAACCAGGCATAAACGAAGCAACCGAGCGGGATGTCGCCAACACCGAATTGGTCGCCAGAGAGGTAAGGTTGCGATGCAAGGGCAGCATCGACAATGGAGAACAGGCCGCAGCAGTTCTGGCGGCCCTTCTCCAACGCGGCATGGTCTTGCTTGTCCGGCGTTAGGCGTACAACGTTCCAGAAGACATCGCGAAACGGCGTTGCGAGCGTTGACGTGGCCCAGTCCATCCACTTTTCGGCCATGGCCCTTGCTGCTGCATCTTCGATCCACAGCGTCGATTGACCATATTGCGCGGCAAGGTAGCGAACGATTGTATTGCTTTCCCAAAGCACAAGGTCACCGTCTTCAAGCGTCGGTACCAATCCATTCGGATTCATCGGCGCGATAAGCTGGATCGGAGACAATGCCAAATGCCCCGCCGGCCGGAATGTTTTCGTATGGAACCCCAACCTCTTCAGCGGCCCAGAGTGCCTTCTTGACGTTATTCGAGTTTGTGCGACCCCAAATCTTCAGCATGGTCCGTTTCTCTTTCGTGGATTGAAACTAGCGCACCAGATGGCGTGTGATGCGCCTCTCCATCCAATCCCACAGATGCCGGAGAATTTCCACAAGGACCAGATAAATGATTGCGGCCCAGAGGTAAGTCTGGAAGTCAAATGTGCGTGAATAGGCAAGCTTCGTATAACCCATGAGATCATAGACTGAAATCAGGGCCACAATCGCAGAACCTTTGATCATCAGGATCACTTCATTGCCATAGGGGCGCAACGCGACGATGAGCGCCTGTGGCAGAATGACCTTTCGGAAGGTAACGAATTTCGAGACGCCGAGGGACGCGGCGCCTTCCCATTGTCCCAAAGGCACGCTGCGGATCGCTCCGCGCAATATCTCGGCTTGGTAGGCCGCCGTGTTCAGTCCGAATGCCAGCAATGCACAGAACCAGGCTTCGCGGAAGAATATCCACAATCCGACCGATTGAAGCTCTTTGCTGAACGAGCCGACGCCGTAGTAGATCAGAAATACCTGGGCGATGAGCGGCGTTCCGCGGAAGAAATAGACGTAGAAATAAGCCAACGACGAAACGATGCGGTTTTTGCTCAAGCGACCCAAAACCACCGGTATGGACAACACGGCGCCAAGAAACATCGAACTGCCGACGAGGGCGATCGTGGTCCCCAAGCCTGACAGGTATGTGGGACCGTACTTCTTGACCAGCTCGATGTTCCAGGCGCTGTAGAGATACACCGCAAGACCGAGGAAAAGCGCAATCCAGATGCCGACGAGTATATGGCCGATCACGCGCGAGCGGGTCCAGCCCCTGGGCGGCGCCGGCGGTCGAAGGACGGCGGGTGTGCGGGCATTGATGAAGCTCTCGGTCATCGCTTTGCCCCACTCTTGGCGGCCCACCTATCAATACCATCAATGACGAACGACGAAAGGATGGCAAGTACGAGATAGATCATGCAAGCGGTGCCGTAGAACAAGAAGGCCTGTTTCGTCACACGTGCTGCTACCGCAGTCTGGCGTAATATATCGGCGAGCCCGATTGCAGAAACGAGTGCTGTTTCCTTAAGCAGGATCATCCAGAGATTGCCCAATCCGGGAAGGGCTATGCGGATCAACTGCGGCAGGATGATCTTTCGCATTGTCTGGCCGTTGGAAAGGCCAATGGCATAGCCGCCTTCGTACTGACCTTTTGGTATCGCCCGGAACGCTGACAGAAAAACTTCGCTGGCATAGGACGAGAACACGGTTCCCATCGCAAACATGCCGGCGATGAATGAATTGATCTCGATTGTCCCGGTGTAGCCGAACAGCTGGCCCACCTTTTGAATACCAATCTGCCCGCCGAAATAGACCAGAAACAAAGTGAGAAGTTCGGGCAGACCACGGAAGATCGTCGTGTACATGTTTGCTGCAAGCTTGACGGACCGTTCCGACGACTGCTTCCCCAGCGCCACAAAGAAGCCGACTGCCAACCCGAGCGGTAGCGTCGCCAGGGCCAGGCTGACTGTGACAAGAATTCCGCTGGCAATGCTCGGGCCCCATCCGCCCTCGCCAAAACCAAGTAACGCTATCGAGCCTTCCATAGGCAACTTTCGTGTCTTGCGGACTATTCCCCTTGGCCCTTTGCGAGCCAGCCCGTCATTCTTAAAGTTCATAGTGTAGATGGCGGCGTAACCGCCATCTACCTCTCTTAACAATTCAGTTCGTTCGGCTCAATCCTCGCCGCCGTAAACGTCGATCTTGAAGTACTTGTCGTTGATTTCCTTGTACTTTCCGTTCTCGCGGATTTCGGCAATGGCCACTGTGAACTTGTCAGCGAGCGCCGTATTACCCTTCTTGACGGTTACACCCGCTCCTGGGCCATGGATCGCAACATCAGGTTCGATTGTTCCGAGTAGCTTGCAGCACGCGCCGGCATCGCTGTCGAGCCACTGACCAAGTACGATCACGTCGTCCATGACGGCATCGATACGGCCATTGGAGATGTCGAGCTTGTACTCATCGGCTGTCGGATACATCTTGAGTTCCGAGCCGCTGTACTTGGCTTCGGCATAATTCGAATGGCTGGTCGAGCCCTGAACTCCGAGGGTCTTGCCCTTGAGAGCTTCAGGTGTGATGTCCTTGATGTCGGAATCCTTGGGCACAGCAATGGCTGGTGGCGTGTTATAGTATTTCTTCGAGAAATCGACTTTCTCCAGCCGCTCCGGCGTGATCGACATGGACGCAATGACCGCGTCAAACTTGCCAGCCTGCAGAGCAGGGATCATGCCGTCCCAATCCTGAGTGACGAAAGTGCATTCTGCTTTCATCTGTTCGCAGAGTGCCTTGCCGATATCGATGTCAAAGCCTTCCAGTTTGCCATCGGGCGTCAGGTTGTTGAAGGGAGGATAGGCCCCTTCGGAAGCAATGGTCAGCTTCATGGCGTCCTCTGCGTGGGCCGCACCCATTGTCATGGCAAGGGCTGCAGCGGAAATCGCGAGTGCGAGACGCTTGGTGATACGCATTTATTTGAACCTCTCTTTTGTGGCCCGGCTGTTCCCCTGTTCTTTTGGACAGCCTTCCGGGCAAGTCGCAGTGTTCTACTGCTACTGGGCCGGATATTCCCACTAGTTTTCAGCCAAATGCAACCGGGAATCGTGTGGAACGGAGCGAATTTAAAGGGCAAAACCACATAAATATTTCGCTCTGATACTTTTGTGGCGCGCGTTCCGGTTGAAACGCCATTATCTGATACACCTATCGCGAAAGTCCACTCTCACGCTCAATCAGGTCAGCTAGGCCGACGATATCATCGATATCATAGACGGGGACGTGTTCCCCCGCGACGGGATGATCGCTGGCAATGGCCACGATCGTTGGGTCATCCAGCGTCAAAGGCTCACCAGATCTGCCTTCAAGCCTCCTCGTCTCAACCTTCTTGTGGTGTTCGCGCTTGTAGCCTTCCACCAACACAAGATCGCAAGGCGAGAGCCGGCCAATAACATCTATCAGCGACGGCTCGTGTTCGCCCGACAATTCGTGCATCAAGGCCCAGCGCTGATCCGAGACGATTGCAACTTCACCGGCACCGGCTTTGCGGTGCCGGTAGGAATCTGTGCCTTCCTTGTCAATATCGAAATTGTGGTGGGCGTGTTTCACTGTTGATACGCGCCAGCCTCGCTTCGTTAATTCGGCGACAAGTTTGACGGTAAGGGTCGTCTTGCCCGAATTCTTCCAGCCGGTAATGCCAAATATGCGATGCTGGACAGGTGTCATCGTGCCGTGATCCATCGTTGTCTGGCGTCAGTGATGTCCTGAGGCGTGTTGATATTAAAGAATGGATCGAACGGCTCGCCCGACGGCGTCGTAACAATGGGGAATTCGGCAATCCTGTGCGGGTGCCCCTCAATCCAGGCCAGTACGCGGCGGTTCTTGTCATCGCTCAACCAGTGGCGCAGGTCCGCTTTGAGGAAAACCGGCCAGAGACCGAATACCGGATGCAGCCTGTCACCGGAAGCAGCCACGCCAATATGGCTTGGCGCGTCGGCGATCGAGCGGCGAAGCGTTTGAGCCAGGTCTTCCGGGAAAAAGGGCGTATCGGCTGCTACCGTCAGGATATGCGAGAAAGGCGTAGCGTAGTTGGTAGCCCATTCCATCGCTGCAAGAATACCGGCGAGTGGACCGGCAAATCCACCGATATCGTCAGGAAATACGGTCACCTGCAAATCGGTAAACCGTGACGGGTCACCATTGCTGTTCAATGCAATGGTGTCGATCTGGCGTGACAGGCGTTCGTAAACAACATCTATCAGGCGGCGATCGCCGACAGGCAGCATTGCCTTATCTTGTCCACCCATTCGGCTGGATTGTCCCCCTGCAAGGATTACACCCGCAATTCGCACGTTCATACTCCGTCAGGCGATGTTGCTGTCGCTTCGGCCGTGATTGCCACCGGTTTCATGCGGCCGACAATCCGCTCACGGTAAAGCGTATAGAGGCCGCTGCCAATGACGATGACAGAGCCGATGATCATTGGAATGTCGGGCAAATCGCCAAAGAAAAGGAAACCGAGCAGAATTGCCCACAGGAGACTTGTATAGCGGAATGGCGCGACGAAGGAGATTTCGCCCTCGCGCATGGCGAGAATGATGAAGTGGTAGGCGACGATCACACAGCAGGCGGCGAGCGTCAGAAGAAGCGTGTTTGCCAAATTCATCGGTGTCCAGCCGCCGAGAGGACCAATCATCGCCACTCCGGCCAGGGAGACTCCGGCGCGACGTCAATGCCGAAATCATCAGCACGGGAATGGTTTTGGGAACTTTGCGGGTGGCGAGATCGCGGAGCGCCGCAAAGACAACAGTGACAACGATGAGGAGAATATAGGGGCTTACGCCATCACCACCCGGGCGCACGATGATGAGGACTCCGGCAAATCCGACTGCGATAGCGATCCAGCGCCGCCAGCCGACAGGTTCGTCAAAAAACATTGCCGCGCCCATGGTCACTACGAGAGGCAGGGCCTGGAGGATTGCCGATGTCAGGGCGAGGGGGACGTGAACGAGGGCAACAAGAAAGCTCACCGTACCAACGACTTCGCCGATGACGCGCAGAACTGTCATCTTATGGAGAGCATCGCGCAACGGTATCAGCATGCCTTTGTGCCACGCGAGCGCCAGGATCAGCACGGTCGCGATCAACCCTCGCACGAGCATGACCTGTCCCATGTTCATGTGCTCGGCGACATACTTCACCGTAGCGTCATTGAAGGTGAAGCTGGCCATTCCGATAGCCATGAACAGGCTGCCACGCAGATTGGGGGATAGCGCCAAGATGAATCATTCCGATTGAGTGCGGCGATTCTCCTCCAGAATCGCATAGGTTGATATATCAACTCATGCAAAGCAACGCATTCGGAATGTTAGTAGAAGGGGTCTAGGTTCTGTAATCGCATCCATCGAGACTATGGCTCAGAACTTATGCGTCCACGACTTAGCTCTGAATGGCGCACTCGAAGGCGAAGCCGCTTCTGCCGCCCGACGGTATACCGTCTAACGATAGCCATTCGAAAAACCGTTGCATCGGCGCTGTCGCCGGCATCCGCTCCGGTTACTCGACGCCCCCGTCAACCCGTAACAGAACCTACACCGTGGTATGGCTCGCCCTATCCCTCGACCCCAATTGATCGCAAACACGCCTCGACGTAGCGTCGTCGATGCCGTGTGTAACGCGGCGGTCAGCAGGAGAAGAACAACAGGAGATAGACATGAGCCTAGAACACACCCCACACCCCGCCAGAACGGCCCCCGACGAGTTGGTTCCGTCGCGCTACGCGTTGAAGATCGGCGATATCGACGTAATGGTGATCAGCGATGGAGTGCTGACGCTGCCGGGCAAGATGTTGGGCCACAACGCCGATAAGGCCGTCCGGGAGGCTTGGCTCGACTACAATTTCCTGCCGACGGAGACGCTCGACTGGGGGCTGAACGTGGTCGTGGTGCGAAGCGGTGGCAAGACCATCCTCATCGACGCCGGACTGGGGGACGACCCAAACTTGAACTTGCCGAAGGCCGGGCAGTTGGCCCATCGATTGGAGGCCGCAGGCATCGATCTTGCATCTGTGACCGACGTGGTGCTGACCCACATGCACATGGACCACATTGGCATGTTCCTCGTCGACGGGGTGAAGGACCAGCTGCGTCCGGACCTTCGAATCCACGTGGCGGCCGCCGAGGTCAAGTTCTGGACGCACCCCGATTTCTCCCACGTCTCCATGCCGCAGGGGTTCCCGGACGCGCTTCGGGCGGCCGCCAAGCGGTTCGCGGAAGATTACCGCAGCAATCTGCAGACGTTCGAGGAGGAGTACGAGGTTGCGCCGGGGGTGGTCGTCACCCGCACCGGCGGCCACACCCCCGGGCACAGCGTGGTGCGCCTTGCGTCCGGCGGCGACCGGCTGATGTTCGCCGGCGACGCCGTGTTCGCGGTCGGTTTCGAGCACCCCGACTGGTTCAACGGCTTCGAACACGACCCCGAGGAGGCGGCCCGCATTCGGGTCCGGCTTTTGCGGGAGCTGGCGGCAAGCGGCGAGCTGCTCGTGGCCACTCACTTGCCGTTCCCATCCGTCGGCCATGTGGCGACCGACGGCGATACCTTTCGTTGGGTACCGATATTCTGGGACTACTGACCTCTTGTTGGGTTAGGGCCGCACTAGGGCGCGTATTCATAGGGTTAGTGAGCCCGCGCCCTAGCCGCCAGTGACGCTCATATGGCGCGAGACCGCCGGACGATTGTGGCGGCGGTCGATGATGAAATCGTGTCCCTTGGGCTTGCGGCCAATGGCTTCATCAATGGCATCGTTCAGAAGTTCGTTGCCTTCCGATGCGCGCAAGGGCGCGCGCAGGTCAGCGGCATCCTCCTGACCAAGGCACATATAGAGTGTCCCGGTACAGGTCAGGCGAACGCGATTGCAGCTCTCGCAGAAATTGTGGGTCATTGGCGTAATGAATCCGACGCGACCACCGGTTTCCTTCACCTCGACATAGCGCGCGGGACCACCGGTCTTGTAGCCGATATCTTCCAGAGTGAATTGTTCGCTGAGTTTGGCCCGCAGCAATGAAAGCGGCAGATATTGATCAGTCCGGTCGAGATCAATTTCACCCATAGGCATGGTCTCGATCAGGGTCAGATCCATGCCGCGACCATGCGCCCAGCGGATCATCTCCGGAATCTCGTGATCGTTGAAGCCTTTGAGAGCGACGGCGTTCAATTTGATGTGGAGACCAGCATTCTGGGCGGCATTGATGCCTTCCATGACACGGCCGAAATCGCCCCAGCGGGTAATGGCATGGAACTTGTCAGGATCAAGCGTGTCCAGCGACACGTTGATACGCTTGACGCCGTGTCCAGCCAGTTCGTCGGCATACCGCGCCAATTGTGAGCCATTGGTCGTCAGCGTCAATTCTTCGAGAGCGCCCGATTTCAGGTGGCGCGAGAGCTCCCCGATCAGATGCATGATGTTCCTGCGGACGAGGGGCTCGCCACCGGTGAGGCGAAGTTTTTTCACGCCTCTTTCGATGAACGCACTGCAGAGGCGATCGAGTTCTTCGAGCGTGAGCAGATCCTTCTTGGGAAGGAACGTCATGTGTTCCGACATACAATAGGTACAGCGAAAATCGCAGCGATCCGTCACGGAAACGCGCAAATAGCTGATCGTTCGACCGAATGGATCGATCATGGGTGTCTGGTATGTGGTGCTATCGAGCAATGCTACATGGTCCAAAGGCCGTCCTCCACCTCAGTAAATAGGATGCCGGCAGGCGCTTGTCCAGTCATCCTGAGGGGCCGCATTTCAGTCTGCGCCATTGTCCGCTTGCAGCCGCCATTTGCGACGCTTACAGAGGAGCAGAACAAGGATTATACCACCATGACCAACGCCTGGCCGATAGAATTGCGTGTGACCAAAGATCGCCGGTCGCTGACGATCAGCTTCGACAATGGCGAGAGCTATGTCTTGACTGCGGAACTCCTGCGCGTCGCGTCGCCGTCGGCGGAAGTGCAGGGGCATTCACCCGAACAGCGTGTGACCGTGCCCGGCAAAATGAACGTCGAGATCGTCAGGATGGAGCCCGTTGGCAATTACGCTGTGCGCATTATCTTCGACGACATGCATGACACTGGTTTGTTCAGCTGGGATTATTTGATGGACCTCGGCCGCAATCGGGATGACCGCTGGCAAACTTACCTCGATGAACTCAGCGACAAGGGATTGAGCCGCGAACCGTCTTCGCCACCGCGAGCTCATTGAGGGTATCACTCGTCTAAAACCCTTACTAATCAAGTATTTACGCCAAGCTTCGATGCTGAATGAAGATGGGTTGCGCTTAATGTGTCGAAATCGGCACACAGAACAAAAATGTGACACTGGACAATAATCCGTGGGGCTCGGGGCATTGTTAAAAGTTTCTAAATAGGATGCGGTGAAACTGGCCACACACCAAATCCATGGCCCATGTTCACCCGTGGGCACGACAGCACCTTCCGGGCGGAAATCATGACTTCCAATTCAAAAAAACGTGCACTCTTTTTGGCGGCCATGTTGTCGGCCACGGCGATCTCAATGACGTCTGCTTCGGCCGCCAACAATCTGATGGAATTGCTGTTCGGTAGCCGCCGTATTGAATCGCAGCCGGTCATGCAGCCCAACCAGGTTCGACCGGGTGCTGGAGAAGCAACGAGGCGCCCGTCTGTACCAGTCAAACGTGTCACCGTAACCGCGCCGACAAACTATGACTACAGGCCCGAAGCACTCGTCCAGGTAGATTTCGCCAAGGTTGATCCGCAGCTCACCGCATCCGCCGACCATGGTATTGTTTCGCCGCCACAAATGGAACAATTCGGGCTCAAGATCGATCACCTCAAGGATGCACACGTTCTGGCCGAGAAAGAAATTGCCGACGCCATCGTTTCCTACTACGCGACGAAGCAGCGGCCCATTTGGACCGCATCCTACGACGTAACGCCGAAGGCGAAGGCTGTCGCAGCGCTGTTCGCCAAAGCCGCCGAGGATGGCCTTGATCCGGCCGATTATGCGGTTTCGCTGCCAAGCGATGACTATGACCGTTCGAACATCCCCGCGCGGTTGAAGGAGCTTTCGGCGTTCGAGCTGATGATGTCGGCTCGCGCGCTTCGCTACGCGATGGATCAGGGTGACGGCCGCATCAATCCAAACCGGCTGAGCGGATTCCACGATTTCGCTCAGGGCCGTGTGAAGCCGCGCGATGTGATCGACCAGCTTGGTTCCTCGAATGATCCAAGTGCAACCCTTCAGGCGTTCGCGCCACAAAATAAATGGTATTCCGAACTCAAGCAGAATCTCCAAGAGCTCGGTGACACCAATGAACCTGTTGTGCGTGTCGCTGCAGGAACGATGATCCGGCCCGGCGACGAGAATCCGGAAATCAGAAATGTCGTGGCGTTGATCAGGGCCAAGGCGCCGAAGGACTATCTGCTGACCCACGAAGTTGTCCTGCAGGCACATGAGAACGCCAACGTTTATGATGAGAGCCTCGTTGAAGCCGTCAAGGACTTCCAGAAGGGACAAGGGCGCAAGGCGGATGGCGTCATCGGCACCAATACTATCCAGGCCCTGCAGAGTGAAACGACTGCATCCAAACGCGATCGGATCATCTATTCCATGGAGCGTTTGCGCTGGCTGCCGCACGATTTCGGCAAGCGATACGTGTTTATCAACCAGCCCGCGTACAGAGCGCAGTACTTCGATGACAATATCGAGAAGCTGGCGATGAACATCGTTGTCGGATCCCCCACGAACCAGACCTATTTCTTCAATGACACCATCGAAACCGTTGTCTTCAATCCATCCTGGGGCGTACCGCGTTCGATCATTCTCAATGAGATGATGCCGAAAATTCTGGGCAATCCGTCCTATCTCGAGAATAGCGGCTATGAGGTTTATGACAAATCCGGACGTGTTATTCCGTCAAGTTCAGTAAATTGGTACCAGGTGGCGGCCAATGGCGGCGGGGTAGGCATTCGTCAAAAGCCCAGCCTCGACAACGCACTGGGTGAATTGAAGATCCTGTTTCCGAACAGCCATGATATCTACATGCACGATACCCCAGCCAAGTCCTACTTCAAACGGGACATGCGGGCCTTGAGCCATGGCTGCATCCGGTTGGAGCGCCCGCGCGATATGGCTGCGGCTGTACTTGGCGTTCCCGTTGAGGATCTGAAACAGTATTTCGGCAAGAACGAGCGCAGCGTCAGGGTGAAGGATCAGTTGCCGGTCTATGTCTCCTATTTCACGGCATGGCCGGACGCAGCCACGGGCGATATCCAGTATTATGATGACGTTTATCAGCGCGATGCCTATCTCGAGAAAGCATTCGTGAAAACGCGGAGCGTCCGTCAAACGAATGTCCAGACCGCACAGACGGCAAGGCTCTAGCGCAAGACTGTTAGCTCGGCTCTATCTCAAATGGCGGCAGGCTTTGCAACGCGAGTTTCAACGCCTGCGACCAGCCATCGGAGATGATCTCGTAATAGGGATCGTGGCGCTCTATCCGTTTCTCAAATCCGAGCCTGAGACTGTCTGATTCATAGAATTGCAGATCGAGTGGCAAACCTACCGACAGGTTGGATTTCAAGGTCGAATCGAAAGATACAATCAAGAGCTTCGTAGCTTCTTCGAACGTCATTCCCGGATCATAGGAACGTACGATGATCGGCTTCCCGTATTTGTGCTCGCCGATCTGGAAGAAGGGCGTATCAGGCGTCGATTCAATGAAATTGCCTTCTGGATAAATCAGAAAGAGGCGGGGATCTCCGCCTTTGATTTGTCCGCCGAGGATTATTGACGCGCCGAATGAATCCGCGCGCTGTCCACCCGTATCCACCTCCTCGATCACATGTCTTATCGTATCGCCGACGAGCCGTGCGGTCTGGAACATCGATGGCATATCATATATCGACGGAGACCGTTCCGAGGGCATTTTGGTGCGCTCGTTCAAGATGCTGATGACAGCCTGCGTCGTAGCGAGATTACCCGAGGAGAGCAGCGTGATCACGCGATCGCCAGTTTTGGCCCAAGTGTACATTTTCTTGAATGTCGAAATATTGTCGACACCAGCATTGGTCCTGGTATCGGACATGAACACAAGGCCGCGGTCCAGTTTAAGGCCTACACAGTAGGTCATGACGAATCCCAAATCTGAATAATCGGACCGATTACTGCTCTACATTGACTTCTACGGCAAGCGATTCAATGCCGGGTCCAAAACGTATTCCCGAAATTGGCGCTGCTTCGCGATAGTCGAGGCCGCAAGCGAGGCGGACATAGCCTTCATTCGGGCATATGTCGTTGGCCGCGTCAAACCCCACCCAGCCGAGCCCGTCAATATGCGCTTCCGCCCAGGCATGGCTGGCGGTCTGTTCGATGGAGTTGTTCAACATGAGATACCCGGACACGTAGCGGGCCGGGATGTTGAGGAGGCGCGCGACGGATAGGAAGATGTGAGTGTGGTCCTGGCACACACCTTTGCCGCCGACCAAGGCGGCTTCGGCCGTCGTCAGAATATTGGTGGCGCCAGGCGTATACCCAACTCTCTGATGCAAGGAACCCATCAGTTCATGCATGACCGCAAGCTTGTCGGCCTTGACCTGGAGACTTGCTGCCAATTCGCGGATTGCTTCGCCGGGCTTTGTAAGTTCGGTTTCGCGTTCGTAGAGCCAGATCGGCGTGAAATTATAGATTTTGCCAAGCACGCCAGTGCGATCTTCGGTTTCAACCTTTCCCTCAGCCCGGATGACGAGGTCCTGGACATCGCGTTCGATGCTAATAAGCATCGTGCGATTACCATACCCATCGCGGTAGTTTGCCTCCTGCCTCGCACCTTCCACCGTCACCGTCCAGTCGATAACCTTCTGGCCGGGGCTGCTTTGCGGATGCATGCGCAACCGCAGCACCGAATAATGCACCGGGGCGTCGTAGCGATAGTGGGAGTTGTGCTGGATGTTCAGAAGCATGATCTTCAATCGAAGTTGTAGGCTTCAGCAATTTTGCTGCTCAAGCTGTTCGTTTGATAAATGAGATCACTCAAAAATTCGTGCAGCCCGTTTTCAAAGATCGTCCGGATATCATTGTCCCCCAGGCGCGTCATTATGCTTTCCGACATGTCATGGCATTCGTGCCTCTTGCCATAGTCATTGGCGAGGTATTTCAGGTTATCGACAATATTCGAATAGCAGAAATTGAGCGATCGTGGCATCCGCGAATTAAGGATGAGGTAATCCGCGATATTAACGGGGTTATACTCGACATCGTATACCCAGCGATAGGAGCGATGCGCCGAAACCGAACGCAGGATCGACTCCCACTGAAAATTGTCGAGCGTCGTGCCGACATAGGATATCGACGGCAGCAGGACGTAATATTTGACGTCCAGGATGCGCGCAGTGTTGTCCGCCCGCTCGATGAATGTGCCGATACGGGCAAAATTGAAGATCTCGTTGCGCAGCATCGTCCCGTGAAAGGCACCACGAATGATCGCGGTTTCACGCTTGATCTGGTCGAGCACACGGGGAAGATCGGTTTCGGGAATGGATTGTGCCAAGGTGGATTTGAGGATCATCCACGTCTCGTTGACGCTCTCCCACGCCTCGCGGGTCAGCGCAGTGCGCACCATGCGCGCATTCGAGCGCGCCGTTTCAACGCAAGACATGACACTCGATGGATTGTCGAGATCACGCAGGAGGAAGTCGGAAACCAGACTGGCGTTATATTCGTTGTATTTGTTGTCATAGCCGATCTTGACACCGGCGCTCATCAGAACCGAGGACCATTCTTCCGGCGCGTCGGATGTTTTCGTCAGGGCCATGCGCAAACCGGCATCGATCAGGCGGGCCATATTCTCTGCCCGCTCTATGTAGCGGAACATCCAGTAGAGACCATTTGCGGTACGACCAAGAAGCATTTTTCGGTGTTATCCCTCTTTATTTCTGGAACCGTCTTGAGCGATTCTCATTCCCCTCGGATGCCCGGCTAGTCGTCGAGTACCCACGTGTCCTTCGTGCCTCCTCCCTGACTGGAATTCACGACCAGTGAGCCTTCCTTCAATGCGACGCGTGTCAATCCACCGGGCGTAATGCGGATGCGATCAGAAACAAGGACGAAGGGCCGTAGATCGACATGGCGCGGGGCCAAACCTTTTTCGGTCATGATCGGAGTTGTCGAAAGCGCAAGCGTTGGTTGTGCGATGTAATTTTTCGGATTGGCCTTCAGTTTAAGAGCGAAGGCTTCGCATTCCTTCTTGGAAGCCGCCGGACCGACGAGCATCCCGTATCCGCCGGAGCCGTGAACCTCTTTGACCACGAGATCAGAAAGGTATTCGAGCACATATTTGAGCGTGTCCGGTTCCGAGCAGCGATACGTCGGTACATTCTCCAAAATGGCCTTGCGACCAGTATAAAACTCAACGATCTCCGGCATATACGAATACAGCGCCTTGTCGTCGGCAATCCCGGTACCGGGCGCGTTGGCAATAGTGATGTTACCCGAACGATAGACATCCATGATCCCAGCCACACCCAGTGCTGAATCGCGGCGGAAGGTGAGGGGATCAAGGAATGAATCGTCGACTCGACGGTAAAGCACATCGATGGCACGATTGCCTTCGGTGGTCCGCATGACCACCTTGCCGTTTTCGATCTTCAGGTCGCTGCCTTCGACGAGCTCGACGCCCATCTGATCGGCGAGGAACGCATGTTCGAAATAGGCGGAGTTATAAATGCCGGGGGTTAACACCGCGATGGTGGGGGTGCCTTTGCATCCGGGCGGCGCTACCGCTGCAAGCGACTGCCGCAACAGCTTCGGATATGTCTCGACGGGGCGAACCTTGATCTGCTGGAAGAGTTCCGGAAACAGCTGCATCATCGTTTCTCGATTTTCCAGCATGTAGGAAACACCGGATGGTGTGCGGGCATTGTCCTCCAGAACATAGAACTGGTTTTCTTCAGTTCTTACGATGTCGACACCGATGATGTGCGTATAAACATTGCCAGGCGGGCGAAAACCGACCATTTCCGGCAGATAGGCGTCATTGTGGGTAAAAAGTTCCCGCGGAATACGGCCAGCACGGATAATTTCCTGCCGATGATAAATGTCATCGAGAAAAGCATTGAGAGCCATGACGCGCTGCTCGATGCCTTGCGACAGCCGGCGCCATTCGTTGCCTGTGATGATGCGGGGAATGATATCAAAAGGAATGAGGCGCTCTGCTGCCTCTTCATCGCCGTAAACAGCGAAGGTGATGCCAGTCTTTCGGAAGACATTTTCTGCATCGAGCGCCTTCTGCGCCAACCGCTCCGGGTTCTGGGTATCAAGCCAGCACTTTAGCTGTCCATATGGCGGGCGCACCTCACCGCCGCTTTCGATCATCTCGTCAAATGGCTTCACTCAAAACCCCCTTCACACAAGTGTCATTCAAGCGGGTTCAGGAAAAAAAGCAAGCCCATTCCATTGTGTAAGGAGGTACTGCGCGCTCCGGCTCAAAAATTAGGCAGCCGAATCGGTATTGAGGCAGATGCGGGGTAATTTCCGTCTATTCCATGGGCGTTCCATCAAACAGAAAACCCGGAGGGTCGCCCCGGGTTTTGATGAATCACGTCTGTTATTTCCTATCAATAATAGGGTGAAATGCACTGACGGCGTGGTCCGCCATAGGGCTGGTACGTGTTGTCATATGCTCTGTACGACCGGTAACGATTGAAGCACCACTCTGCATGGGAGCTGCCGGTGCGGTAGACAGGAGCTGGCTGACTGATCGCGTTGCCGATGATCAGCCCAGTTCCAAACGCTGCTAGCGGGAACCACGCATCGTTGTAATACCGGTATCCAGGACGATAGTAGCGATATCCACGGTGTCCATTGTACCGATAGCGGTCGCCGCGATATCCATCGTACCTATAGCGGTCGCCGCGGTACCCACGATCGCTGCGGTATCCGCCATCGCCGCGATTGGCGCGATATCCGCGATCGCCGCGGTATCCGCCATCGCCACGATGGTAGTTAGCCGGTGGCCAGTAACGCGGTCTCCCTGCACGATTGTCCTCATCAACTCTTTGAATATTGCTCGGCGACTCAACGGATAGGGGCAAAAATGGGGCCGAATACCCTGGAACCGTTCCAGCCGACATCACGCCAACCGACATAGCTGCCGCAGTCAGTATGGATGTGAGCTTGTTCATATTTCCTCCTGCAATCCCGGGCCATTGGCCTCGCATAGCATCAGTCGATCAGATAACGTTCCGTGTTTGTTTTTGTTCCGCGGCCAGGCTCTGGTCGCCCTATGCACTGACGGCACCTATCAAATCGTCGGCTAGTTCGACCTTCAACTCACGATAGTGTGAAATGACACGGCTCGGATCGTAAGCTGCTACTGGGAGGTCAGAATAACCGAAATCGACGGCTACGACGGGAATTCCCGCTGCCTTCGCCGTCGCAATGTCAGTGCTGCTATCCCCGATCATGACGGCGCGTTCAGGGTCGCCGCCTGCCTTCCTGATTGTCTCAATCAAATGGCGGGGGTCAGGTTTGCGGAATGAGAATGTGTCCGAGCCGCAGATGGCGCTGAACCGTGCCGACTGTCCGAGACCTGTAAGAAGATTCACCGACAGCCCTTCAAACTTGTTCGTGCAGACGGCGAGAAGATAGCCAGCCTTGGAGAGATCATCCATCGCCTGTTCAGCTCCTTCATAGAGCGCTGAATGCCCGGGCATGTTGGCGCTGTAGTGCTCTATGAAGATGTCGACGAGCCAATCGAGCTGTTCGGGGCTCAGAAGCTTTTGCTGCGCCTCGAAAGCCCGTTCGATCATGACGCGGCCGCCCTGGCCCACATAGCGGCGCAGCGTGACCGGATCCACCTTTTGCATTCCTGATTTGTCTAGGCAGTGGTTGAGACTATCAAGCAGGTCAGGCGCCGTATCCACCAAAGTTCCATCAAGATCAAAAACAACGATTGGTTGAGACATGTGTTTTCCTGTGACATCCGGGGTCGTGGCGGAATTTCGCCGGTTTCGTGTGTAACCTGTCTATTCTCATTAAATCAAACAACGAGCCTTGACCCGAAAGCCTGACGTGTTAGGGAGCCCAGTGTCACGTCAAAGCCATGTCGAGTCAAAGCTACAAGAGGGCGCACCACCGATGGATGCCAGATCATTAAAAATCAAGGCTGCTGCAGAAGCGCTGACGTATGTTACAGACGGCATGCGTCTCGGTATCGGAACGGGCTCGACCGCGGAAGAGTTTGTGCGGCTTCTTGCGACAAAGGTCGCGGCAGGATTGAGCGTCGTTGGCGTTCCTACATCCGAGCGTACGGCAGCGCTTTGCCGGGAGCTGGGTATCAAACTGACCACGCTCGACGAAACGCCTTCACTTGATCTGACGATCGATGGTGCCGATGAGATCGATCCGCAGCTTGCGCTGATCAAGGGTGGCGGCGGTGCCTTGCTGCGCGAAAAGATTGTCGCATCGGCTTCAGCCAAAATGGTTGTCATTGCGGACGAGTCAAAACTCGTCGCGACACTCGGTGCTTTTCCGTTGCCGATCGAGGTCAATCGCTTCGGTCTTGCAGCAACACAGCTGGCAATCGAGCGAGCAGCATCAAAACTTGAACTTTCCGGGCCCATCACATTAAGGATGACGGGGACTGATGCTTTTGTTACAGACGGCGGGCATTTGATCCTGGATGCATCTTTTGGCCGCATTCCGGATACAAGAGCTTTGTCAGACGCTCTGCACGCCATTCCCGGCGTGGTGGAGCATGGAATCTTTCTGGGGCTGGCGCGTGTGGCCATTCTGGCCGGTGCAGACGGTATCCGGACACTAACAACGAGAACGGAGCGATAAATCCATGAACCGAGTAACTGGCTTCCGCCGCATGATTGCACCTTTGTCTGTGGCAATCATGCTGGGCGGCCTTTATTCTGCCCAAGCGCAGGAGATTACGCCGTCACATCTCGCAGCTGCCCGTGCTGCCGTTTCCGCCATCAAGACGACAGATCAGTTCGACTCGATCCTGCCAGCCGCTGCACAGCAGTTGAAAGCGGAATTGATCCAGAAGGATCCCAATCTGGAAGCGATCATCAGTTCGGCAGTCGACGAACAGGCCCTTGCGCTTGCGTCGCGTCGCGGTGACCTCGAAAATGAGGCTGCCCGCGCCTATGCCGTATCCTTCACCGAAGAAGAGCTGAATGCCATCACCGGCTTCTACACATCGCCTGCGGGCAAGAAGCTGTTGTCGGAGGGCCCGATCGTTACCCGTGAAGTCTTGAAGGCGGCGAGTATCTGGCAGCGCGGCATTGCTCGCGATCTTGCCCAGGCGGTTGCCGAAAAGGTTGTTGCAGCGGCAGCGGCCACATCGCCGGCAACGGCAGCGCCGGCCGCTCCCGAGGCTCCGGCCAATCCGAAGCCCTGATACTGCTTCAAATCGACTACCTTGCAAAGCCCGGCTCGATGCTGGGCTTTGTTCTTTTAAAGAGCCGCGATACAACCCATATTCAGTGGCTGTTGATCAGAATCGGAGTGCTTCCATGACAACCTATGACTACGACCTTTTCGTAATCGGAGGCGGATCGGGCGGTGTTCGTGCGGGTCGCCTTGCTGGCGCCATGGGCAAAAGAGTTGCACTCGCTGAAGAATATCGCATGGGCGGTACCTGCGTGATCCGGGGCTGTGTCCCCAAGAAACTCTTTGTTTACGCCTCCCAATTTCCGGAGCATTTCGAAGCATCAGCTGGATATGGCTGGAGCGTTGGCGAGACCAAATTCGACTGGCCAACACTGATCGCCAACAAGGATCGAGAGATTGCACGGCTGGAAGGGCTCTACCGGAGCGGGCTCGATAATTCGAATGTCGAGATTGTTGACAGCAGAGCGGTGCTGATCGACGACCACACGATAGAAATCCTCAAGACGGGCAAACGGGTCACGGCAGATCAGATTCTCATCGCCACCGGCGGCCACCCAAATCCCCACGTGGCGTTGCCGGGCCATGAATTGTGCATCAGTTCGAACGAAGCATTTCACCTGGAAGAGCTGCCGAAAGCCATTGTGATTGAAGGTGGCGGCTACATAGCCGTGGAGTTTGCCAATATTTTCCATGGTCTCGGTGTCGAAACGACGCTCGTCTATCGCGGCAAGGAGATCCTCTCGCGCTTCGACCACGATTTGCGGCAATTGCTGCATGCGTCGATGGTGGAGAAGGGCATCCGCATTCGCTGCGTTGAAGTGATCAAGGAAGTGAAACGGCAGGATAGCGGGCGGCTCGCCATTCAACTGTCGTCAGGCGGCGATCTTGTGGCCGACCAGGTCATGCTGGCCATCGGCCGGGTGCCCAATACGAAGTCACTCGGGCTTGAACAAGCGGGCGTTGAGGTCGATGAAATCGGTGCCATCAAGGTGGACGAATATTCACGCACGACCAAACCCAATATTTGGGCTGTCGGGGACGTGACAAACCGCGTCCAGCTGACGCCTGTTGCCATTCATGAGGCGATGTGCTTCCTCGAAACGGCCTTTAAGAACAATCCGACGAAGCCGGATCACCGGCAGATCGCGACCGCCGTGTTCTCGCAGCCGGAAATTGGCACGGTCGGGCTCACCGAGGAGGAAGCAACAAAACAAATCAAGGAACTCGAAGTCTATCGCGCCCTGTTCCGGCCCATGCGAAATACGCTTTCCGGCGCCAAGGACAAGATGCTGACGAAGCTGATTGTCGATGCTGGAACCCGGAAAGTAGTTGGCGCGCACATTCTTGGACCGGATGCGGGGGAGATGGCGCAGCTTTTGGGCATTCCGATCAAAGCCGGCTGCACAAAGGATGATTTCGACCGGACGATGGCCGTGCACCCGACCGCATCGGAAGAGCTCGTGACCATGTACAGGCCGAGCTACCGCATTGTGAACGGCGAGCGGATCGATTGATGGGCCGTCCGCTAGGCGACCTGTGGCTCCTTGCGCAAAGTCGCACCTTCCGGCACCTGTCCGTGCAAGAGCCAGTCGATGATGTCGGGCCACAGCGTCGTTTCATGCTGCTTGCGGAAGAAGCCGAGATGGCCGACGGGGCCTTGCGCGCTCTGATCCGGCGATAGCCACAGTTCGTGGATTGCAGCGTTGGTGTAGTGGATAAGCAGATTATCAACGGCCTTGCGCGTGCCCCAAATATCGTCGGTGATCCCGACCGACAGGATTGGCGTGCGCACTGCCTGGAAATATTGCGCTTCGGGTACTTTCGGATCCGCAAACAGGAAATTTGGGTTGCGGCACCAGCGTGCCCAGTCGCGGAAAACGCTGCCGGGGAGGGCTTCGCCCAATCCTCCCCATTTCGGCAGCTTGCCAAGCGGAATGGTGAGTGGAACGCCAAGCAGGTTCATCTTGGCAAAAACGGCGAGCGGTTCTGCAGTGTTGCGATAGTAGCCCGAAAGCGAGGCAAGCATCGTATACCGCTCGAAGTCGGCGGAGCGATTGCTGAGGCCGATCGCCACGCCGCCAAAGGAATGCCCTATGCCAACGAGCGATCGCGTGCCGGCGATGTGTTTGAGCGTATCCAGCGCCGCAGGCAAATCCAGTGTGCCCCAATCCTTCATATTGAGCCGTGCTTTCCATCCCTTTGGTTGGACCGATTTCGCGACGCCTCGATAATCATAGGTGAGCACTTTGGACGCTCCGAGCAGGATCAGCCGGTCGGCGAAGTGGCGATAAAATCTCCCTGGAACGGCTGCTGCAGGTGACATGAGGACGGCGGGGCCTTCGCCTTTGCCTTCGAAGAGTGTGCCATGCAGCGGAAAGCCGTCTGAAGCTTCGAAAACGAGATGGCGCATAGGGTGCTCCAATTTTGACTTTAACGTTAACGTAATTCAAAACAGCAATCCCGGCAACGGACAATGCGCTCTGTCACAACATGCAGTAATACGACGGTTTTGATGCTGGTATAACTGTCCCAATTGGACTATATGAGCGCCTTCCGGCGTGACCGGATAATCCCGAACAATCGCTACCAATATGGAAAGCAAATAACAGGTGCAATAATGAGCAAGAACTGGACACCGACTTCCTGGAGAGGCAAACCCGTCAAGCAGATGCCTTACTATCCGGACGCTCAGGCTCTGAGCGATGTCGAGGCCCGTCTTCGCACATATCCGCCACTTGTATTTGCAGGTGAGGCGCGCAAGCTCAAGAAGCAGCTCGCAGCGGTCTCCAAAGGCGAGGGCTTTCTGCTCCAGGGCGGCGACTGCGCCGAGAGCTTTGCCGAGCATGGCGCTGACAATATCCGCGATTTCTTCCGTGTGTTTCTACAGATGGCCGTGGTGCTGACCTTCGGCGCGTCGCAGCCTGTCGTCAAGATCGGCCGCATCGCCGGCCAGTTCGCTAAGCCGCGTTCTGCGGATACGGAAACGAAGAATGGTGTCGAGCTGCCGGTCTATCGCGGCGATATCATCAACGGCACGGAATTCACGGCTGAGGCACGCATTCCCGATCCGGCTCGTCAGGAAATGGCCTACCGCCAGTCCGCGGCAACGCTGAACCTTCTACGTGCATTCGCACAGGGCGGCTACGCCAATCTGGAAAACGTCAACCAGTGGATGCTCGGTTTCGTTGCTGATAGCCCGCAAGGCGAGCGTTATGGTTCGCTGGCTCGCCGCATCTCGGATACGATGGATTTCATGCGTGCCGTCGGCATTACGTCTGAAACCAATGCGCAGCTGCGCGAAACGGATTTCTACACAAGCCACGAAGCGCTTTTGCTTGGCTATGAAGAAGCCTTGACCCGCGTTGATTCCACCTCGGGCGACTGGTACGGCACGTCCGGTCACATGATCTGGATCGGTGACCGCACGCGTCAGGCAGATCATGCTCACATCGAATATTGCCGTGGCATCAAGAACCCGCTTGGCCTCAAGTGCGGCCCGACATTGGAAGCCGACGACCTTATCCGATTGATCGACCTGCTCAATCCGGCTAACGAGCCGGGACGTCTGACGCTGATCAATCGTTTCGGCCATGACAAGGTTGGCGATCACCTGCCGAGGCTGATCCGGGCGGTGCAAAAGGAAGGGCGCAATGTGGTGTGGTCCTGTGACCCGATGCATGGCAATACGATCACTGCCAATGGCTACAAGACGCGGCCATTCGATCGTATCCTGAAGGAAGTCGAGAGCTTCTTTGCGGTCCACCATGCCGAAGGAACCTATCCGGGCGGCATCCATATCGAAATGACCGGCAACAACGTGACCGAATGCACTGGCGGCGCGCGGGCGATTTCGGCGGAAGATCTCTCCGATCGTTACCATACGCATTGCGATCCGCGCCTCAATGCCGATCAGGCACTCGAACTGGCTTTCCTCGTTGCAGAACTGTTGAAGAAAGAGCGTGAAAGCCATCCGCAGCAGCTGGCTGTCAACGCCTGATCGACAGGCTGTTCAATTAATACTTCAAAGGGCGGCCTATCGGGCCGCCCTTTGTCATTGTATCGATGTCCAAGTTACTCATGTTGTTTGTTTCAATTTCGAAAAAGGGGATTGCCACTATGAAATATTTGAAGAGTGCCGCCATATTCGGACTATTGGTTGGACTGAGCATTACCCGGGCCTCGGCTGAAGAGCCAGCAAAAGGTGCGGAAAGGGCTCTCCCCGCGCTACTGGAAGAACTGGCGAAATATCAAAACGCCGAGAAGACGACAGAGACCAATCTGAAGACGTTCGATACGCTTGATTTCGACGTTTACAGCAACCAGAAATGGGATCGCCTACACGAAAGTCATGCTGAAGACATTCTTGTCCATTACCCGGACGGTCATACGAGCAAGGGTATTCATGACCATATTGAGGAACTGAAGGCCCTGTTTGTTTACGCGCCCGACACGCATATTAACGTTCATCCGGTCAAGTTTGGCCAAGGCGAATGGACGGGTGTCATAGGTGTGCTTGAGGGAACTTTCACAAGGCCGATGCCGACAGCCGATGGCAGTACCATCGCCCCAACCGGCAAACCCTTCAAACTGACCATGGCTACCCTCGGCCATTGGAACCCCACCGGTGTCATGGACGAAGAATACCTCTTCTGGGACAATCTCGCCTTCATGAAACAAATTGGTCTTGCGCATTAGAGCACCTGCGCACAAATGGCTTCACGGCTGGGCGAGACACAAGCTCGTGGAATGACATCGTTTGGGCTGGAGTTTTGCGTTTCAGGATTCTATCAAGGCGCATGGACACAAAACCCTCGCGCCGAATCCGCCTGACTGCATCGTTCCGTTCATTCATGGAGAATGAGGCCTCGGGGGGCATCATTCTGATGGTCGTCGCCGCTCTGGCGCTGATCATTGCCAATTCGCCGCTCAGCGAGGACTATTTCGGTTTCCTGAAAACTTATGTTGGCGGCCTGAGCATCCTGCATTGGATCAACGATGCGCTGATGGCGATTTTTTTTCTGTTGGTTGGCCTGGAAATCAAGCGGGAGATGATCAGCGGCCAGTTGTCGAGCTGGTCGCGCCGCGCCTTGCCTGGATTTGCCGCCGTGGGTGGCATGGTAGTCCCGGCTTTGATATTCATTGCCTTCAACGAAGAAGGAACGATCCGCGGATGGGCAATCCCGTCCGCTACGGATATCGCCTTCTCGCTTGGCGTATTGTCGCTGCTTGGATCACGTGTCCCGCTTTCCCTGAAGGTATTTCTTACCGCACTTGCCATCATCGATGATCTTGGTGCCGTCATTATCATTGCGCTGTTCTACTCCGAGGGTCTGAATTTCCCGGCCCTGGCAGGTGTGGCCGTCGTATTCGGCATTCTTGTCGCAATCAACTGGCTCGGCATGGTGCGGCTATGGGCTTATCTCGCTCTTGGCGTCATCCTGTGGATACTGGTTTTCAAGTCAGGAATTCATGCAACCATTGCCGGCGTACTACTTGCGTTGACGATCCCGATGCGCGGCGAAAAGGGGCATTCGGATTCGCCGCTGCTCCAACTCGAGCATGCGATCCAGCCTTGGGTCGGGTTCCTTATCGTGCCGATCTTCGGTTTCGCCAATGCTGGCGTGTCATTCAGCGGGGTGTCGCTGTCGAACCTTGCTGATCCCGTTCCCCTTGGTGTTGCGGCCGGCCTGTTCTTCGGCAAGCAAATCGGTGTCTTCTTTTTCGCCTGGGTTGCGATCAAGATGCGCCTTTCGGAACGTCCGGCGGGGGCCAGCTGGCTGCAGATTTATGCCGTAGCGATCCTATGCGGCATCGGCTTTACCATGAGCCTGTTCATCGGCTTGCTTGCTTATGCCAATTCGCCCTTGTTGCAGGACGAAACCAAGCTTGGCGTGCTGCTCGGCTCGCTGTTGTCTGCTGTCGTCGGCGCCGCCCTGCTTCGTCTGTCGCTGACACGCCCGGCAAAGGCGTGAATGCGAAAGGTATCGCCTGCGACGTCGCCTAGATTTGTCTCGATAGGATGGAGGCCGTGATCGTGAACGAGTTGCATCGGGGTTCGTGTCTGTGCGGAAAAGTCCGATTTGAAACCAGGGGACAACTGCGCGGCGTTGTCTATTGCCATTGCTCTCAATGCCGCAAACAGTCGGGCCATTTCTATGCTGCGACGAATGTCCAGGATGATTCGATAGATATATCAGGTGCAGAGCATGTTAGCTGGTATGAGGCGAGTGATTTTGCCAAGCGCGGTTTCTGCAAGCATTGCGGATCAGTGCTTTTCTGGAAGCACCACAAGCTCGACTATGTTTCCGTCATGGCGGGGGCATTTGACCAGCCATCCGGATTACATGGCGAAAGCCACATCTTCGTGGGCGACAAGGGCGACTATTACGGGATAGACGATGGGCTGCCGCAATATGAAAAGAGCGGCGGGAGTGTCGTCGTGGCCGGGGACTAATCGTTCAAACTATTGACGCGCGCCAATCTGGACTTAAAGCTGCCCACGCGGAAATCATAGGGGCGGGGCATGCATCGGCTGGTTCTGGCATTCATCAACTCCATGCGCGCGCTGAGACATTTGGCGAAGCATGAAAAAGCAGTCCAACAGGAACTCATCCTTTTCTTGCTGTCGATACCGTTGGCCGCTGTCGTTGCGCCAACCGCTCTGTCTTTCCTCCTTCTAACTGGTTCGGTGTTGTTTCTCATCATGATCGAGGTGCTAAATACGGGTATCGAGGCCGCTTGCGATGCGGTGTCGCTAGACTTTCATCGCGAGATCCAGATCGCCAAAGACTGTGGTTCACTGGCGGTCCTGATCTCGATTATTCTTGTCGCAACGGTCTGGTCTTACACAGTCTGGACCGTGTTTTTTTCGTGAGCCATGCTACGCTGCACATTGTCTATCGAACAACGAAATGCTAAATACTCATTATGAGTAAAAATCCCGACATCCTTCGTATCGCCATCGCTCAGCTCAATCCGGTGCTGGGTGATATCAAGGGCAATTTAGCGAAAGCGCGTGAAGCGCGCGCTGATGCAGCGCGTCAGGGCGCCGATCTGATCCTCTATACTGAGCTTTTCATTTCGGGCTATCCGCCGGAAGATCTGGTGTTGAAACGTGCATTTATCGAAGCCTGCGAGAAAGCTGTCCAGGATTTTGCCTTGGACACGGCCGACGGCGGTCCGGGCGTCGTCATGGGTACGCCGCTGAAGCGTGAGACGGGGCTGCACAATTCGGTCATGGTACTTGATGGCGGCAAGGTGATAGCGGAGCGCTTCAAGGTCGATCTGCCGAACTATGGCGAATTCGACGAAAAGCGTGTCTTTCAGGCCGGCCCCATGCCCGGTCCAGTCAATTTCCGCGGCGTGCGGATCGGTATTCCAATCTGCGAGGATATCTGGGGCGACCATGATGTCTGCGAAACCCTGGCGGAAAGCGGCGCTGAAATCCTCTGCGTGCCGAACGGCTCGCCCTATTATCGCGGCAAGGTCGATGTCCGCTATCAGGTGGCCCTGCGCCAGGTCATAGAGACGGGTCTGCCGCTGATTTTCGCCAACCAGCTCGGCGGACAGGATGATTTGATCTTCGACGGCGCCTCCTTCGCATTCAACGCAGACAAGAATCTCGCATTCCAGATGTCGCAGTTCGAAGAGCAATTGTTCGTCACCACATGGCGGCGCGGACCCAATGGCTGGGCCTGCAGCGAAGGGCCGATGTCGAGAATTCCGGAAGGCGAGGAAGCAAATTACCGAGCCTGCATGCTGGGTCTGCGCGATTACGTCAACAAGAATGGTTTCAAGGATGTCGTGCTCGGCCTTTCCGGTGGCATCGACTCGGCGATCTGTGCCGCACTCACAGTAGACGCACTGGGCGAAGAACGCCTGCGCGCCGTCATGATGCCCTATACCTATACGTCGAAGGACTCGCTAAAAGACGCGGAGGATTGCGCCCGCATGCTTGGCTGTCGCTACGATATCGTGCCGATTTTCGAGCCAGTCCAGGGATTCCTCAAGGCGCTTGGTCCGACATTCGAGGGCACCAAGGAAGGCATAACCGAAGAGAACCTTCAGAGCCGCGCGCGGGGCACGATCCTCATGGCGATTTCCAACAAGTTTGGTTCCATGGTCGTGACTACCGGCAACAAGTCGGAAATGTCGGTCGGCTATGCCACGCTCTATGGCGACATGAATGGCGGTTACAACCCGATCAAGGACCTCTACAAGATGCAGGTCTACGCGATGTCCGAATGGCGTAACAAGAACGTCCCGGCAGGGGGGCTTGGTCCCTCGGGCGAGGTGATCCCTGTAAACATCATCAAGAAGGCTCCATCGGCCGAGTTGCGCGCGAACCAGACGGACCAGGATTCCCTGCCGCCTTATCCGGTGCTCGATGATATCCTCGAATGTCTTGTCGAGCATGAGATGGGTGTGGATGAAATTGTCGAGCGTGGTCACGACCGCGCGATCGTAGAGCGCATCGAGCGCCTGCTCTACATCGCGGAATACAAACGCCGGCAGTCCGCGCCAGGTGTGAAGGTAACGAAGAAGAATTTCGGCCGCGATCGCCGCTATCCGATCACGAACCGGTTTCGCGATCGAGCCTGAGACAACGCACTGTTGCAATCTGGCCGCACCAATATTTGAAAAGCGCCTGCTCAAAAACAGGCGCTTGGCGACTGGGAACAATTCACATATAAGCGCAAGTCCGGCAATGAAGACCGGGAGGTTTTCGAATGGCAGCTTTCACCATGTCCCCACGGGGCGGCGCTCGTTCCTGACACGTGATGACGAAGGGCCCATTGGCTCTTTGATTACCTTCACAAGTCAAGGTAACCCATCGCCGACATTGGCCTTTCCTGTTTTCAGGCGAGTCGCCAAACAAACC
Source organism: uncultured Alphaproteobacteria bacterium (assembly GCA_963777425.1). GTDB lineage: Bacteria > Pseudomonadota > Alphaproteobacteria > Rhizobiales > Rhizobiaceae > Phyllobacterium. The sequence goes on from CAVZQS010000010.1 coordinate 744,345, forward strand.
ATGCCGTACTGATACCAAGCTTTTTTCACGGCACTCTTGTCTGAAATTCCCATTGAGGCCGGTGTGATTTGGCGCCGGACATCATCATGACTATTTTTCGATTCGACCTGCGCGGCGGTGCATTCCGCAGCGTTCTTGGATTTACTTGGAAACACTGGCAAAAGCAGCCCGTGCGTCTGACCGTCATTCTTGTGGCAGTGTTGCTCTCGACACTGGCAGACGTCCTGACGCCGCTCTATTCGGGCCGGTTGGTTGACGCGGTCGTCAATGGCCATCCGACTGAGGCTGTTGTCTGGAACGCGGCGATTGCTGCCTTTTCGACGCTGCTCGGACTATCGCTGGGTACGATCATCTTGCGGCACATAGAGTTCCTGGCTGTGGTCAAACTGACATTGATCATGATGTCGGACATCGCCTCAGGTGCCTTCTACCGGATTCAGCGGTTCTCGACCGACTGGCATGCCAACAGCTTTGCCGGCTCGACGGTGCGCAAGGTGACCAGAGGCATGTGGGCGCTCGACCTGTTGAACGACACGTTGCTGCTGGCTTTGTTCCCGTCCATCATCATGCTGGTCGGATCGACCGTGCTGATGGCCTGGTATTGGCCGCTCATGGGTGTGATCATCGGTATCGGATCGCTGACCTTTGTTACGGTCACCGTCATGATGTCGCTCGGCTATGTCGCACCGATGGCAAGTCTTGCCAACCGCTGGGATACCAAGCTTGGCGGCGCGCTCGCCGATGCCGTCAGCTGCAACATGGTGGTTAAGGGTTTCGGAGCGGAAAGCCGGGAAGATGCGCGGCTCGCCAAGGTCTTGACGAAATGGAAGGACCGGACGGCCCGCACCTGGATTCGCGGCACACTCAACGGCACGACTCAAGGGTCGATGTTGCTGGTGCTGAGGGCGGCTGTGATCGGCTTTGCGTTGATCCTGTGGTCGAAGGGTCAGGCGAGTGCAGGTGACATCACCTTTGTGCTCACCTCCTTCTTCATCCTGCAAGGCTACCTGCGGGAAGTTGGGATGCACATCCGCAATTTGCAGCGCTCGATCAACGACATGGAGGAACTGGTTGACATCCAGGGCCAGCCACTTGGCATTGAAGACCAGCCGGGCGCCAAGCCGATCCGGATCACCCATGGCAAGATCGAGTTCGACAACGTGACGTTCCTCTATGGTGCGCATCGTCTTCCACTCTACGATCGCTTCTCGGTGACTATCCGGGCGGGCGAGCGCGTAGGGCTAGTGGGACATTCGGGCTCGGGCAAAACTACGTTCGTCAAGCTGATCCAGCGCCTGCATGACCTGAAAGTTGGTCAGATTCTGATCGATGGTCAGGATATCGCCAGCGTCCGGCAGGCATCCCTGCGTCAGCAGATTGCCATCGTGCAGCAGGAGCCAATCCTGTTCCACCGGTCCTTGGCTGAAAACATCGCCTATGCGCGGCCTGGTGCGACCCAGGAGGAGGTCGAGGAAGCTGCAAGGCAGGCCAGTGCGCATGACTTTATCTCGGCATTGCCGAAGGGGTACGGCACGCTGGTCGGTGAGCGCGGTGTCAAGCTGTCCGGTGGTGAACGCCAGCGGGTAGCCATTGCCAGGGCCTTTTTGGCAGATGCCCCCATTCTTATTCTGGACGAGGCAACTTCCAGCCTTGATTCAGAATCGGAAGTGCTGATCCAGCAGGCGATGGAACGGTTGATGCAGGGGCGGACAACGCTGGTGATTGCTCACCGCCTGTCCACCGTGCGCTCCCTTGACCGGCTGCTGGTCTTCGACCATGGCCGCATAGCCGAGGAAGGCAACCACGAGACTTTGATCAGGCTCAATGGCGGCATCTACCGGGGCCTGTTCGAGCGCCAGGCACTCGAATTGACCAAGGGCCTCGTCCTCAATGACGACTAAGAATATGGGCCGCGTGCGAGCGCGGCCCATATTGCCAATTGGTGTGGCATCCGATATGCCGCACGCATGACCATCATCGTCCGTTTTGCACCGTCTCCGACCGGCTATATTCACATTGGCAATACACGAATTGCCTTGTTCAACTGGCTGTTTGCGCTGAAGAACAACGGACAATTCATCTTGCGCTTCGACGATACGGACACCGTTCGATCCAAGACGGAGTATGCCGAAGCGACGATTGCGGATCTCGAATGGCTGGGTATTGAGCCCGTCCGCATCGAGCATCAGTCGAAGCGGATTGCCATTTATGACGCCTCAGCTGAGACGCTGAAGGCCGCGGGTGTTCTTTATCCCTGCTATGAGACGGCCGAGGAACTGGAGCGCAAGCGCAAGCTGCGTCTTGCTCGCCGCCTGCCGCCAATTTATGGCCGCGACGCACTGAGACTGACCGATGCTGATCGCGCTAAACTGGAAGCCGAGGGCAGGCGTGCCCATTGGCGTTTCCTCCTGCCGAACTTCAAGGACGACCCTTTTTCGGTGGCGAGAACCGAAGTCCATTGGAACGATCTTGTGCGCGGCAGGGAAACGGTTGACCTCGCTTCCCTGTCCGATCCGGTGCTGGTGCGTGAAGATGGCACCTATCTCTATACGTTCACATCGGTTGTCGACGACATCGACATGGGGATCTCCCATATCATTCGCGGCAACGACCACATCACCAATAGCGGTGTGCAGATTTCGATCATCAAGGCTCTGGGCGCAAAAGTTCCCGAACTCGGCCATATCAACCTTCTGACAACTGCGTCGGGCGAAGGTATCTCCAAGCGCACTGGTGCGCTTTCGATCGGCAGTCTGCGCCGCGATGGCTACGAGCCAATGGCGGTTGCCAGCCTCGCTGTGTTGATTGGGACGTCGGAAAGCGTAGTCGCGGTGCCGGACATGGCTTCGCTTGCCGAAATTTTCGATCCGGCCGCAACGTCAAAATCCGCATCGAAATTCGATCCTGCCGACCTCGATGCGCTCAATCGCGCTCTTATCCACGCGATGCCCTATGCTCAGGCAAAGGACCACCTTGCAGTCCTTGGTATCGAGGGCGACCGGGCCGAGGATTTCTGGCTCGCGGTACGCGGCAATCTCTCACGCGTTTCGGACGCTGCCACATGGTGGAAGATCGTCAGAGATGGGCCGGCTTCGGATGAACAGCTCGCCGAAGAAGACCGCGATTTCGTGCGCGCAGCCTTCGATCTGCTCCCGCCAGAGCCCTGGGGTCGCGATACCTGGAAAGAGTGGACGGACGCCGTGAAAGTTCAAAGCGGACGCAAGGGCAAGCCGCTTTTTATGCCGCTGCGCATTGCCCTCACTGGGCTGACTTCGGGTCCTGAGCTTGCGGACTTGTTGCCCCTGCTTGGTCGGGAAGGAACGTTGGCCCGACAACCCTGACCTTGCGGTTGGGATCGAGCGGCTTGTCTTCGGTCAGGGGTTTCGGCTTCTCTATTTTTGCGGTCGCCGGTTCGCCCAGTTGAATGATTGAAGATGGGTTTTCAGTGGGCTCAGCCACGGCCGTGGGCGTTTCCGATTTGGCTTCGACTGATTTTGCCGGTTCTGCCTTGGCTTCAACAGGCTTGGTTTGCGATGGTTCGGGATCAGGAGCGGGCTTGATCGGTTCAACAACCACTTCCCTTGGATTTCCCAACGTCTTGAAATTACCGGCAACCTTCTGGCAGGTGCACTGTGGTGTCGCAGTGGCGCCAACGGCGCGGAATTTGAAAGCGTTTGGCATATTCTTGTAGACGTCACCCCTGAGCGAAATCATCGTCTCGGGGTTCGGGCTGTCGGTGGCTTGATAGTAGAGTTTTGCGCCCGGGCATTGAGCCTGGCATTGCGTCTGATCGCGCGAGAAGTTCTCGGCGCCCGTTTCATAGGAGATCGGGAAGTAGTAGCCGTCGCATGCACGGACACAAAGTGTCTGGTAGCGGCCGCCATAGAACGGAGCGGTGCTCATTTCGGGCTCGATCGCCTCGGGCTCGCTTCCCAATATGTCATAGGGTTGCGGTTGTGCTGCCTCCCGCTGCGGTTCTTCATGGAGTGGGTAGTCGCGCTGCGGCTGGTCATGAAGCGGCACGTCGTATTGAGGGGCCTCACTTAGCGGCTGGTCCATTACCGGGCAATCATTGGCATCAAGAGCAGCTTCGATCCGGTCGCGTCGGAGCGCGAGTTCATAATCATCCGGATCGGCACGGCTGTTGAGCGCGTCGAGACGCTCCAGCATCCGCTTACAGACATCTGAATTGGCAAAAGACAGCTGCGTCGTTGCCAGAATCGCGCCAACCGCAACGAGAATGATTTGCAAATACCGGTACATGCCGCCGCCTCAGTTTGTCATGCGCATTCAGGAGAAATGAATACGCATGAACCATCCACAATCATGCGGCAGCAATGAGACAGTTGAACGTCAATCAACGCGCTGTGAAGCCTCCACCACTGCCAGTGCCGTCATGTTGACGATGCCCCGCGATGTTACCGACGGCGTCAGGATATGGGCGGGCTTGGCAGCACCGAGCAGGATGGGACCAACGTGCAAGGCGTCGGTAACCGACTTGACGACATTGAGCGTGATATTCGCAGAGTCGAGATTGGGGAAGACCAGCAGATTGGCTTCACCGCTCAGGTGCGAATGCGGTAGCACACGGTCGCGCAGCACCTGCGACAGCGCAGAATCGCCGTGCATTTCGCCGTCCTGATCAAGTTCGGGCGCTTTCGTGCGCAGAATTTCCGATGCGGTGCGCATTTTCGTAGCGCTTTCGGAATCGCGGGAGCCAAAATTGGAATGCGACAGCAATGCCGCCTTCGGCTCGATACCAAAACGGCGGATTTCATTGGCGGCAAGAACGGTTTTTTCGGCGATTTCCTCGGCCGTAGGATCAATGTTGACATAGGTGTCGGTCAGGAACAGCACGCCGCGCTGCGAAATCAGCAGGCTCAATGCCGAGAAATTGCGAATGCCTTGCGCCTTGCCGATGATTTGGTCGACATTGCGCAAGTGCCGCTCGAAACGACCCTCCAGCCCGCAGATCATGGCATCGGCTTCGCCGCGCATGATGGCCAGCGCTGCAATAACGGTACCGCTGGCGCGAACCATGGTACGGGCAACCTCCGGTGTCGTACCGCGCCGTCCGGTCAAACCGACCAACAGATCCACATAGTCACGGTAACGCGGATCGTCCTCCGGGTTGATGATGTCGAAATCCTTGCCGATCCTGATCTTCAGTCCATAGCGCTGCAGGCGTGACTCGATAACCTGCGGTCGTCCGATCAGTGTGGGGATGGCAATGCCTTCTTCCAGAACCACCTGGGCGGCGCGCAAGACGCGCTCATCTTCTCCGTCCGAATAGATAACGCGCTTCTTCTCGGCGGACTTTGCCGCCGTGAAGATCGGCTTCATGATCAGGCCGGATCGGAAAACGAAACGATTGAGCCGGTCGAGATACGCGTCAAAGTCTTCGATCGGACGTGCGGCGACACCTGTTTCCATGGCGGCTTTCGCGACTGCCGGAGCAATGCGCAGGATCAGGCGGGGATCGAAGGGCGAGGGGATGAGATAGTTCGGCCCGAATGTCGGCGTTTCGCCGGAGTACGCCCGGGCGGCGACGTCGGATGGCTCTTCGCGGGCGAGCGCGGCAATGGCCTTGACTGCCGCCATCTTCATTTCCTCATTGATCGCCCGTGCACCGCAATCGAGGGCGCCGCGGAAGATGTAGGGAAAGCAGAGAACATTGTTGACCTGGTTGGGAAAATCCGACCGGCCGGTGCAGATCATTGCGTCGGCGCGAGCGGCGCGTGCCTCTTCCGGCATGATTTCCGGATTGGGATTGGCAAGGGCCATGATCAGCGGGTTGGGAGCCATCTGCTTCAGAAGCTCAGGCTTCAAGACACCCGCAGCGGACAAACCAAGGAAAACGTCGGCATCGCCAATGACGTCTGCCAGCACGCGCGCATCGGTTTTCTGCACATACACCGATTTCCAGCGGTCCATCAGCGTATTTCGGCCTTCATAGACGACGCCGTCGAGGTCGCAGACCCAGATGTTTTTGCGGTCGGCGCCAAGCTTGACCAGCAGATTGAGGCAGGCGACGGCGGCTGCACCCGCACCGGAAGCGACGATCTTGACCTTGGACAGGTCTTTGCCCGCGAGTTCCATCCCATTGAGGATCGCAGCAGCCACGATGATGGCCGTACCATGCTGGTCGTCATGGAAAACCGGGATATTCATCTTGGCGCGGAGTTGCTCCTCGACCTCGAAACATTCCGGTGCCTTGATGTCTTCGAGATTTATACCGCCGAATGTCGGTTCGAGGGCGGAGACAACATCGACGATCCTGTTGATCTCGTTGGCATCGATCTCGATGTCGAACACGTCGATATTGGCAAACTTCTTGAACAGGACAGCCTTGCCTTCCATCACCGGCTTGGAAGCGAGCGGACCGATGTTGCCAAGGCCAAGGACAGCAGTTCCGTTGGAGACGACAGCAACAAGGTTGGCGCGGCTCGTGTAATCTGCCGCGGTTGCCGGGTCCTGGTGAATCGCAAGGCATGGCGCGGCAACCCCGGGGGAGTACGCCAGCGCGAGGTCACGCTGATTGCCCAGCGTCTTCGTCGCCTGGATTTCCAGCTTACCCGGCTGAGGAAAGCGATGATAAAACAGCGCGCTTTCTTCAAGGTCAGAGCTGCTGGGTACGTTGTCCTTGGCCATGGAACAGGTCCTCCGGGGAATTTGGTCTGGCGGTCACATTCAAATTCTGTAGCACGCTTAAACAGCAGTCCGAGGCATAAATGAAGTCTATTTTGTTACAAGTGTTTATCTTCGGAAACCCCCCGCTTTTCGGTACCGTCATATGATTGTGACATGAATCAGGTTTCTGTCAGCGCAACCGGACGCCATTGCGTCAGCGCTGAACGGAGATCAGCACCATGGTCGAGAACGAGACCCGTAAATTCCGCACGCTTTTCCTGTCCGATGTTCATCTCGGTTCGAAAGGCGCGAAGGCGAGTTTTCTCCTGGATTTCCTGAAGTATCACGACGCGGATACGATCTACCTCGTCGGCGATATCGTTGATGGCTGGCGTCTACGCCGCAGCTGGCATTGGCCGCAGGAGCACAACGATATCGTGCAGAAGCTGCTGCGCAAGAGCCGCAAGGGTGCCCGTATCCTCTATATAGCTGGCAACCATGACGAATTCCTGCGCGATTTCCAGGGGACACATTTCGGTGGTATCGAGGTCATGGACCGCACGATGCACGAAACGGCGGACGGCAGGAAGTTCCTTGTCATCCATGGTGACCAGTTCGATGTCGTGGTGCGCAATGCCCGGCATATCGCCTATCTCGGCGATTGGGCCTATGACGCAGCGCTTGCTATCAACACGATCATGAACAAGGTGCGGCGCATGCTCGGCCTGCGCTACTGGTCGTTCTCTGCCTGGGCGAAATTCCGCGTCAAGAAAGCCGTGAACTTCATCGGCTCGTTCCAGACTGTCGTCTCGGACGAAGCGCGCCGCATTGGCGCCGACGGGGTGATTTGCGGTCACATTCATCATGCAACGATCGAGCACATCGACGGTATCGAATACATCAATACCGGCGACTGGGTGGAAAGTTGCACTGCCATTGTCGAGCATTTTGACGGCCGCATGGAGCTCCTCTCCTGGACGCACCTGATTGGCGAGAAAGCTGGTTTCGCGCCCGTTGTTCAGCTGGATGCCAAGCGGCCAAAGGCGGCGAATGCCGCCTGAGCGAAACGCCCAGCCAAAACGGCTCGTTATCGTTTCGGACGCCTGGCACCCCCAGGTGAATGGTGTTGTGCGGACCTTGACGAAGCTGCGCGAGCAAATGGAGGCACGCGGCTTTGAGGTGACCATCATTTCGCCCGCCGACTATCGCTCCACGCCATGCCCCACCTATCCGGAAATTCGCCTGGCACTGACCCATCCGCTGGCGGTCAAGTCGCGGATTGAAGAGCTTCAACCGGCCTTCGTCCATATCGCTACCGAAGGCCCGCTTGGCATCATGGCGCGGCGCGCCTGCTTGAAGAACAATTGGCGCTTCACCACCAGTTTCCACACACGCTTTCCCGAGTATCTGCGCGAACGCCTGCCGGTCCCGCTTTCGTGGTCCTACAGTTTCCTGCGACGTTTTCACAATGCAGCGGAAAGCTGCCTCGTCCCGACGCAGTCCATCCATGACGAACTGGTTGCGCGTGGCTTCGAGACCTTGAAGGTGTGGACACGCGGCGTCGATCGCAAGCTCTTCCGTCCTCAGCCTGAGGTCGACCTCGGCTTGCCCAAACCGATTTTTCTGTGCGTCGGCCGGGTTGCGCCGGAAAAGAACCTGGAAGCCTTCCTGTCGCTTGATCTGCCTGGCACGAAACTTGTCGTCGGCGACGGTCCGGACCTTGATGAACTGAAGCGCAAATATCCGGGTGTGGTCTTTGCCGGCAAGAAGGAAGGCGAGGAACTCGCCTGCTTCTATGCCGGGTCTGATGTCTTTGTTTTCCCAAGCCGCACCGATACATTCGGTCTGGTGCTGCTGGAAGCCATCGCCTGCGGTCTTCCGGTTGCGGGGTATCCTGTACCCGGGCCGAAGGACGTTATCGGTGCCTCGGGAGCAGGCGTGCTCTCCGAGGATTTGCAGGAAGCGGCATTGGGCGCGCTGGAGATGGGGCGTGTCGATCCAGAGGTAAGGCTCCAGGGCTTCAGCTGGGAGGCCTGCGCCGACATTTTCGAGAGTGTCCTCACGACGATCGTTGGTTCGCGGGAACTCGCTGCGAGCAACGTCAAGTCAAACCGGATCGTGTCCGCGCGATAGTGCTTCGGATTTTACACGACGCCACACGCTGCGATATAAATTTGCCAACATTTCTAGGCGCTTGGCGAAATTCATGATAGTTGCGGAATTCAGGCAATGCACGGTTGCGATTCTGCCTGAACCATTCCGACCCTCCGAAAGTCCTTCAATGATAGCCGCCGCCTCAGCGGACACCTACCAGGAGAAGCCGCCTCGTTTCGAGCTGCGGGTTGCGCTTGCCTATTTCGCGATTTTCACGTCGAGCGGATTGCATCTGCCGTATTTCCCGCTCTGGCTGGAATATCGCGCGCTCACGCCCACGCAGATTGCCATTGTCCTGTCCATGCCGCTCTTCGTTCGTGTCATTGCAGCGCCGCTTGTGTCCATGCTCGCCGATCGCTCGAATGACCGGGCGCATATCTTAAGCATTGCCACTGTCCTGGCCGCCATCGTGGCGGCCTTCTATTTCGTGCCGTTCGGCTTTGCCGGCATTCTTATTGTTTCGTTGCTGCTTGCTCCGCCGTGGACGTCACAGGTACCGCTCGCCGATACGATCGCTTTGTCAGGTGTACGCCGATACGGCGCAGATTTCGCCAAGATGCGGGTGTGGGGTTCGATTTCCTTCCTACTGACATCCTTCATCGGCGGAATATTCATCCAGCAGGTGGGTGAACACATCATTCCGTGGGCACTACTCGGTCTGCTTGTCGTCGCATGTGCCGTGAGTTTCATCGTGCCGCGTATCGGCAAGCCGCGCCGGCTGTCGCCGCTTTCCGACGTGGATATGGCCGATGCGGGCAGGGCGCTGCGCCGGCCTGCATTCGTCACTTTTCTGATTGCGACGGGCATTACCCAAGCGAGCCATGCCTATGGATACAGTTTCTCAGCAATCTATTGGAAGTCGATCGGCATCGAGGAAACCATGATCGGCGCGCTGTGGTCGATCTCGGTTGTTGCTGAAGTAATCATGTTTACCTGCTTTCGCAGGGTTTTTGGTCGGCTTCATCCGGCCAGGGTCTTGATGATTGGTTCTGCTGTCGCAATGTTCCGATGGATGGCGTTTCCGCTCATTGCGCCAGCCGGTCTTGGTGTGGCTGGATTCCTGCTGATTCAGAGCCTGCACGCCTTTTCATTCGCGCTCTCGTTTTTGGGCATGCAGAAGATGATTGCGCTCACCATACCGGAAGAGCGCGGCGGCACAGCACAGGGCCTGTCGACCTTTTTCATCGGCACATCGCTGGCCATTGTCACGATGGTCTCAGGTCCGCTCTACAGTGCGACAGGGATCTACGGGTTCTATGCGATGGTGGCTCTCGCCGCATGCGGCCTGGTGCTTGCGAATGTCGCGCTAAAGCTTGAACAGCGGGAGAATTAACCCCATAGTTCGGGTCTTGGCGGCGATACGCGGCTTCCCTCGAAGACCAACCCGGGCTTGCGATCTTCCTTCAGGATCAAGGGGCCATCGAGATCGACAAAATCCGCGTCCTGGGCAACCAGCACTGCCGGAGCCATCGCCAGCGATGTTCCGACCATGCAGCCAACCATGATCCCGAAACCAAGCTCGCGTGCGCGCTTCTGCATGCGCAGCGCTTCGGTGAGGCCGCCAGTCTTGTCGAGCTTGATATTGATACTGTCATAGCGGCCGAGCAGAGTGTGAAGATCGGCGGTGCCATGGGCACTCTCATCGGCGCAGATTGGCACCGGATGAGGTATTCTGGCGAGGATCGTGTCCTTTCCAGCGGGCAAAGGTTGCTCGATCAGCACAACACCTGCTTTGGCGGCAGCCAGCATGTTCTCGACGATGTTGTCGTCTGTCCAACCCTCATTGGCATCGAGGATGATGCGGCTCGCGGGCGCAACTTCCGCAACGGCGCGAATACGTTCTGCGTCGTTTTCGCCGCCGACCTTGACCTTGATCAAGGGCCGGTCGGCAAAGGCCATCGCAGAGGCAGCCATGTCCTGAACGTTGCCGAAGGAGATCGTCACCGCCGTCGTGAGATCGTGCAGTGCAGGCAGACCGGCGATCTGTCTTGCGGATGTGCCCTTTTGCTTGGCTTCGAGGTCCCATAGGGCGCAATCAATGGCATTGCGCGCCGCACCGGCGCCGATCATGTTCGGCAATTCCTCCCTGCTGACCCCGTTGATCAACAAATCCCGCATGCTTCCGATTTCCGCGCAAACCGAGTCGAGACTTTCGCCGTAGCGGGCGTAGGGCACGCATTCGCCGCGTCCAACATGGCCATTGTCGCTCAATATGCACAGGACGACAGCGGCCTCGGTTTTGGAGCCGCGCGAGATCGTGAAGGATCCTGCGATGGGCCAACGCTCGACCGTCAGCTCCAGATTAATGGTCATGTTCCACGCCTTAATTGTTCAAGTGACATCAGCAAAGAGACTCGATATGTGTGTGTGATGTTGACCGATAGAGCAAACAATTCAAGTGCTTCTACCGCCGCACATCCCCACGTTGAATTCAGCAAGGATGGCGATCGGGCGACAATCAGGCTATCGGGCGCGTGGACGACGCGCAATGTCCGTCGCGTCGACGACCGGATGCGCGAAATCAGTCACGCCAATGGCTTTTCGAGCGCTGTAATTGACCTGTCGGGCGTCCAAATGCTCGATACTGCTGGAACATGGCTGGTGGAGCGCTTGCGAACCGCGCTCGTGCAGGCTGGTAAAGAGGTCCAAATTGAGGGGCAGTCCGAAAGCTGGGGCGCTCTGTTCGATGCCGTAGGCGAGGCCGCTGCCGCACCGTCGGATATTGCCCCGGTCGAACAATCCTCGTTGCTGATTCGCTTCCTCGAGACGACCGGTAGGACCGTTTACGCTTTCGGCGGCGACTTCATGAAGTCCATGCATATTCTCGGCGCAACCGTGCGCGGCGCCCAGATGAAGGGGAGCGGCAGAAGCGGCATCAGGCCGGCGGCTATTGTCCATCAGATCGACAGCATGGGCATCGGCGCGGTTCCGGTCGTCGTTCTGATGTCGACCATCATTGGCGCGATCATTGCGCAACAGGGGGCGTTCCAGCTTCGCTATTTCGGTGCCGAGATTTTTGTCGTCGACCTCGTCGGTATCCTGGTGTTACGCGAAATCGGCGTGCTGCTGACAGCCATCATGATCGCCGGCCGTTCCGGCAGTGCCATCACGGCTGAAATCGGTTCTATGAAAATGCGCGAGGAGACCGACGCGCTCACCGTCATTGGCCTCAATCCGGTCGGGGTCCTGGTTTTTCCGCGTCTTGTAGCGCTGGTCATTTCCCTGCCGTTACTGACGATCATCGCCGACTTCGCGGCGCTGGGCGGGGCTATTGTTATCACTTGGGCCTATTCTGGAATTACGCCCGATGCGTTTATTCAACGACTGCGCGATGCGATTGACCTTTCGAGCTATCTCGCTGGCCTGATTAAGGCGCCGTTCATGGCGATGATCATCGGCATCATGGCTTCCGTCGAAGGCATGAAGGTTGGCGGCAGCGCTGAATCTCTTGGCCAGCGCGTCACTGCGTCAGTGGTCAAATCGATCTTCGTCGTTATCGTGGTCGATGGTATTTTTGCCGTCTTCTACGCATCGATCAACTTTTGAGCGTCTACGGAAAATGACTCCAACAGCAAGCAGACAGAACGGCGGGGCGGACGCAAGGGAGGTCATCCTTTCTGTCGAGGATGTGAGCGTTTCCTTCGGCCGGGCCAAGATCCTGGATAACCTCTCTCTTGATGTCTATCGAGGCGAGATTCTTGGCTTTGTCGGTGCTTCCGGAACAGGTAAGTCGGTGCTGATGCGGGCAATTTTGGGCCTGAACCAGAAGCAGAGCGGCAAGATCACCATATTCGGCCATGATCTCGATCGCGCCTCGGAACAGGAAAGACTGGGCGTCGACATGCGCATAGGCGTGCTGTTCCAACAGGGTGCGCTATTTTCGTCGCTGACTGTGCTGGAGAACATCCAGGTACCGATGCGTGAATATCTCGATATTCCGGAACGGCTGATGGATGAACTTGCACGTCTGAAAATCGAATTGGTCGGCTTGAAGCCCGACACGGCGGAAAAATATCCGTCGGAACTCTCGGGCGGCATGATCAAGCGCGCTGCGCTGGCCCGCGCCTTGTCGCTCGATCCGGAGATTGTCTTTCTCGATGAACCGACCTCGGGTCTTGATCCGATCGGCGCCGCAGAGTTCGACGAACTCATCGCGAATTTGCGCGATACCATGGGGTTGACTGTCTATATGGTGACACACGACCTCGACAGTCTGTTCGCGGTTTGCGACCGAATCGCGGTATTGGGTAAGAAGAAGGTTCTCGTCGAAGGAACCATCGAGGATATGCTGGCGTTTGACGATCCGTGGGTTCAGGAATATTTCCGCGGCAAGCGCGCTCGCCAGATCGTTAACAACAGTACTGTCAGGCGGCGATCGGGAGGCGATCGAACAGCGCCAAACCCCGCTCAGGGGCAAGAGGGTCAGTAGAGCAAGCAATGGAAACCAAAGCCAACTATGTTCTGGTCGGTATTTTCACGCTGGTGATCTGTGCGCTCGCATTCGGATTTGTCTATTGGATTGCGCGTTACGGCGACCGAAGCGAAACCGCGACCCTCGAAATCCGCATTCTTGGTTCGGTGACGGGCCTCTCGGAAGGCAGCCAGGTTCTGTTTAACGGCATCAAGGTTGGCACTGTACGGCGTCTGTTTATCGACGCCAACAATCCCGATGCGGTGATTGCCCAGACGGAGGTTAACGCCACGACGCCGATCACGCGTTCAACCCAGGCAACCCTGGGCTTTGCTGGTCTGACCGGACAGGCATTTATCGAACTCAAGGGCGGCAAGCTCAATGAACCGAATTTGCTGGAGGAAGCTGCCAAGGACGACCAGGTGGCCCGGATGGATGCCGACCCGTCCGTGGTGAACAACCTTCTGCAGAAGGCGCAGACCATCCTCGAGCGTGTGGACGGCGCGGTAGGCACAATCGAGAGCTTCATCACGGAAGTGAAGGGACCGCTGGTCGATACAGTCAACAATACGAAGAAATTTACAGACGCGCTTGCTAGCAATTCGGAGGTTATCGACAAGTTCAGCCAGAGTGCCGAGGACGTACAGGCAGTTGTCCAGGAAGCGCGTGAGATGATGACGAAGCTCAATTCCGCATCGACACGGGTCGACGGTGTTTTGGCCAAATTGGACAAACAGCTCTCGGATCAGGATGGCAGTGTGGTGCGTGAAGCACGAGATACACTCAAATCCTATCGCGCCATGGCCGACAACCTGAATGCCAGGCTTGGTCCCATCACCGACAACATCAACCGATTCTCTGGCCAGGGTCTTCGTGATGTGCAAGCGCTTGTCACCGAGAGCCGTCAGTCGGTCCAACGCATCGAGCGTGCCATATCGGATCTTGAAAAGAACCCGCAGCGTGTGATTTTCGGTGGGGGCGGCAGTGTTCCGGAATATGACGGCCGCACACGCCGTTGACTTTGGCCAATTCGCAACGCATGAAGATCAAGAGATCGTTGTGCTTCGCGGGGACAGGGGATTGGTAAGCTCGAGAATGACAGTTGCCGCTCTGCTGATGGCTTTGTCCGTTTCAGCCTGCGCCAGCTCCAAGAAGCTTGATACGTTCGACCTCACCAGCGCTTCGCCCTCAGTGACCTCGCCGAGGAAGCAGGGGCGACAGATACTTATTGCAGCTCCCTCCGCGCTCAAGGCACTCGACGGCGAAAACGTCGTCGTCAGGTCGGGACCGAATTCGATATCCTATTTGAAGGGCGCTCAGTGGGCGGATCGCTTGCCCAATATTGTGCAGTCACGTCTGCTCCAGGCTTTTGAGAGCACCCACCGTCTTGGCGGTGTCGGCCGCCCGGGCGATGGCCTTGCAATCGACTATCAGGTCATCAGTGAAATTCGAACTTTTGACATTGATGCCTCAGCCGGGGAAACGGCAGTCGTTGAAATTGCAGTCAAAATTCTGAACGACAAGAATGGGACCGTCCGCTCGTCACGTGTGTTTCGTTCCAGCTCTCCTGTCGGTGCCGGCGCTGGCAACGCGTCCTATATTGCGGCCCTCGACCGCGCATTCGACAATACCACAAGCGATATCGTCACCTGGACGCTCTCGGTTATCTAGAGCTGCTCGCACCAATATTATCGCAAGAGCTCTAAACCATCCTGACGTCATCAGAAAAAACGCGGCTCAGAAGCCGCGTTTTTCATGTCGTTATCGCCAGAGTCTAACGCAGACGGTTACTCGCGTGGGCGAGCATCGTATAGACCTTGCCGGTGTCCGACGTCAGATAGTTCTGCGTCATGACATTGTCGCGGTCATTGCGCGTTACGTCTTCGAGCAGGCGTTCGAAATCATCCATGTAACGGTCGACGGCGCGGCGGAATTCGCTGTCCGCCTGATACTTGCGCTTGATCTCGTCAAACGTCTGTTGGCCCTTGAGCGTATAGAGGCGTCGGGTGAACACATTGCGCTCACCGGCGCGGTAACGCTGCCAGAGCTCGACCGAAGCCTCGTGATCAATGGCACGGGTGATGTCGATCGACAATGAATTCAGCGATTCTACAACCTGACCTGGCGAGCGTCCGCCTGCTTCAGGCGTCTTTGCCTTTGGCTCGGCCGGAGCCTCGTCGCTCGAAGCGCGGCGAAGCAAATCCGATACCCAGCCATTGCCGGCCGGACGCGCTTGTGCCGTGTTGCCACGCACATCGAGGCTGCCGCGAATTGCCGGAGCTGCCGCTGGTGCAGCCGGTGCGGTTGTCTGCGGTTGCGGTGAGGCGACAGGCTCGGAACGCTGTGGCTGGGCTGCGACAGCAACCGATGCACGGGCCGAAGCGCGTGCGGCACGGCCTTCGCCAACGTCGGTCAGCCGTCCGGATTTCTGAACGATCTCAGACAGTTCCTTCAAGGCGTTGATCTGCTCGGAGACGGCCTTGCGCATCTGTGCGGTCGACTGTTTCGCCTCTTCCGGCATGTCCATGACACCACGCTTCAATTCGGAACGTGTTTCCTCCAGCTCCGCGCGGATCGCGGCAGAGGAACGCCGGATTTCGTCGGTCGCATTGGCGAACTTCTGCGAGGCCTGTTCGACAACTTCCGAGATCGAATTGCGGATCTGTTCGGTGGTCTGCGATGCGCGGCCTTCGGCACGATCGAATGCCGAGGAGACAAGCGACTCGAACGAACGCATGGTCTTTTCGATGTTTTCGGATTTGGCGACCAGCCCATCGGCCAGCTTCTTCAATGCCTCCTGACGCTCATCGAAGGTCGAAGCAAGATTCGTCTGCGATGCTCCAATGAGTTCAGACGCCGAATTCAACATGCTGCCATGGTCTTCGAAGCGCTTGGCGATGGCGGCAATGTCGGTCAGCGTCGAGTTCGACAGCTGCGATAGCTTGCCCAGATTGCCGTCGATGAGGCGCGTCGAGGTCTGGAACAATTCTGCGGCCTTGGTTGCATTTTCGGCGAAGGTCGTCGTTGTATCCAGAAGCCGCCCGTCAATGTCACCAAGGTTCTTCGTTGCCATGTCAATGAGTTCGCCCAGCTTGGCGTTGGAGGCGGAGAGCCGGTCAATCAGATTGCTGACATCGTCGGTGAGACCTGCTTTCGCGGCCTGGACAGCAGTAATGGTCTCTGCCGTACGGCTGGCGATCGCATTGATAAGCGCGGCGTTTTCGACACGCAGACGTTCGGTGGCGGCTGTCGTGGCTTCAACGAGCTGCGAGGCAAGTGTGCGGCCATTATCCGCAAGGCTGTCGACCAGCGGCTGTGCTGTATTGTCGAGGATGCCGATGATCTCCTGCGAACGGGCCGAAAGAACTTCATTGAGCTCGCGGGTGCTTTCGGCAAGTTTGGACGCCGTCGAATCCGTCGCCGCCGAGAAGCGTGCTTCGAGCGCTTCGAGATTGGCTGCGGCTTCGCGGGCGCGCTCACCAAGACGCTTCTCTGTTTGCGCCAGGCTCTCGTTCATGCGCTGGCTGAACGCCTCGCCGTGGCCGTCGAGCGCTTCGCCAGCCTTCTGTGCCTCTCCGGTAAGTGAAGAAGCGGCCTCGGAGATCTTGTCGCGCAGGCTGCGCGCGACCACCGAAGCGCTCTGCTCCAGCGATTTGCGTACATTATCGACGCCGATTGCCAGGGCATTCTGCATGGTTGTCGTGCGCTCGTCGATGGTACCGCCGTGGTTCTCAAAGGCTTTCGCCAGCACGTCGGCGCTGTCCTGCAGAACAGCCTGAAGCGCAACAGTACGGTCGCTGATTGCGCTGGCACGGTTGTCCAGTGTCTGGTCAAGCGCGGTAGTACCCTGTTCCATGGCTGCCTTGATACCAGCGATGCGCTCGTCGAGCTGGCTCGCATGGGCATTAAGCGTATCGCCAATGCGGGTGTCGCTTTCGGAGAGCGTCGCTCTGATGGTAGCGGCGCGTTCGTCGATAGCACCGATATGCGAGCCAAGCGTCTCGCTGATCTGGCCATTGCTTCCGTCAAGCAACGAGCGAATATCCGAAGTACGCTCCTCGAGGGCGCCGATGTGCGAGGCAAGTGTCTCGCCAATCTTGTTGTTGTTGTCGTCGAGCACCGAGCGGATGCCCGAGGCGCGTTCTTCGAGGGTAATGATGTGCGAGGCAAGCGTCTCGCCAATCTTGTTGTTGCTGGTGTCGAGCACCGAGCGGATGCCTGATGTACGCTGCTCGATCTGGTCAGCATGCCGGGCGAGGGTCTCGTCAATACGGGTATGGGTGTTGTCCAGGGCCGACTGGATCCCTGCTGACCGCTCATCAATCGCCGAGGCGTGCGAGGCAAGCGTCCGGCCGATCCGGTCATCGCTGTTGGCAAGAGCCTGTTCGATGCCGGCTGTACGATCCTCGATGGCGCTGGCGTGGGACGCAAGCACATCGCTGATATGGGCATCGCTGCTGGTAAGCGCCAATTCGATACGATTGGTGCGATCGTCAACGGATTCGATGAAACCACCGAGTGTGTCATCGATGCGGGCACCACTATTGAGCAGCGTCGACTGGATTTCCGCATTGCGGGTGTCGATAGCCTGCGTATGGGCGGAAAGCGTCTCGCCAAGCTTGATATCACTGCTCGAAAGCGCCAGGTGGATTTCCTGATTGCGCTCGTCGAGGCTCTTGGCGTGCTGATCTAGTGTCTGCGCAATCTTCGCGTGCGTGTCGACGAAAGCGGCGCGCATGCCCGAGGTGCGGTCGTCCATGATCTTGGCATGAGCATCGAGCGTCTGGCCAATTCTCGCGTCATTGGCATGGATCGCCGTTTCGATCTGACCGCTGCGCGCATCGATCGAGCGAACGTGCTCATCAAGAGTCTGACGGATCTTGGCATCCGTGTCGGAGAAGGCTGCATGCATGCCGGAGGTACGGTCTTCGATTGCCCTCGCGTGCTGTTCGAGTGTCGCGCCAATGCGTGCATCATTGTCATCAAGCGCTGCGCGCAAGCCCGTCGCCCGATCGTCGAGGGACGAGGTATGCCCGGCGATGATCTGGCCGATGGCCGATGTGCTGCTTTCAAGAACGCTTTTCAGGTTAGATGCATGATCGCCAAACTGTCCGGCGTGTTGGCTAATGATCGAAGCGGCGCGGTCGGTCTCGCCCGACAATGTCGCAGCCAATGCTTCGCGGTTTTCGGCCAGTTTGTCTGCAAAGGCGGCCGCATTGGTCGACAGCAGGCTTCCGACGGATTCCGACAGGCTCGACAGGTCATTGCCGATCTTCGCCTTGGTCTCATCGACGATACCATCGATCGAAGCACGGCCGTCGGTGAAGGTCTTGGCGATGTCGCGGGTGCGTTCGATCAACTGCTCGTTGATCTGGCGCGCACGGGCTTCAAGAGCCGAATTGAGGCGTTCTGTGCTGGTGTCGAGCGATTGAGCACGGGTCTCGAATTCGGCGAGCAGCGAACGTCCGCGTTCATTGATTGTTGTGTCGAGCCCGGCAAGCCGCGTGTCGAATTCGCCGACGAGGGTCTGCGTGGCGTTGCCAAGCAGCGACAGCATGCTGTTGGTGCGGCCATCCAGCGTGTCAGCCAGCTTCATCGTCACGGCATCGGTCTGTTCAGACAGCGCAGCGATGCGCATTTCCAGAAGGTTTGCAAAGGCTTCGCCGGAAGTGCTGATCTTGTGCGAGATGTCATCAGAACGCGAGGTGATCAACTCGGAAATCGCCTGGCCGCTCTGCGTAAGGCGGTCGATAAGTGTCTCGCCAGACTGGCTGATGGACATGGTGAGGTTGGTCGAGGCGTTGGAGAGATTCTCGCGCAGCAACTCACCGGCCTGCGACAGCTCATCCTTCAGCTGTTCGTGGGCGCTCGAGATCGAGGCACGGACGCGCTCCGCATGGCCGATAACGGATTCACGCTCGCCGCCAAGCCGATCGACGAGCGTGCGGATGCGGAATTCATTGTCCGTATAAACGCGCTCAAGCTGATTGACTTCGGTCTGAACCAGCGTCTCAAGCTCGACAGCGCGGGCGAGCGTGCGTTCGACGCCTTCGCTCATGGCGGCCACTTCGCGGCGCACTGCTTGTCCGAGTGAAGCGACGCGGTCGGATGACAGCATTTCCGGCTCGGAAAGACGCATGGCTGCTTCAGCCATGGAACGCGCGGCATATTGCATTTCCTGGGCGCGGCGAACCATCAGCGCAAAGGCCCAGAACAGCATGATCGGTACGATGATGGCGACGGCCAGGCCGATGGCATATGGCGCCGCGGCGAAATCCGAGAACGAGCAAATCGACTGGAGTGAAGAGCCGTAAAGCGCATTGCCGAGCGCAAAGATACCGCCAGCCCAAAGGAGGCTGACGATTGCTGTGATGAGGTTGTAAGACTTGGGCGCCTGCGCTGCCGTCGCCGGGCGCACGGTGGTGGCCGTCTGCAGCAAATCGTCGTTTGCCGGCTTGAATGTCTGTGTCGGTATGGCCGGTGCCCGTGGCGGTGCGGGCGGCGCGGCGGGGATAGGGTTTGCAGCCTTGATCTGAGCCTTTGGTGCCGGAAGCGGTACTGGAGGTTCCACAGTGGCAGGCGCTTTGATTTCAGCTGTTTTCACTGGCTCCGGAGCAGCAGGCTGGTTTTGCTTTTCCGCTGCAAGCTCCTGAGCTGCCTGCGATATCTGCGCTTCCAGATCAGTGAAGGACAAGAAGTCGTCATCGATAGGCGACAAATCCATATCCATCCCAAGCGTCAACTCGTCGAAATCGATTTCGAGAGCCTTTTCAAGAGCTTGGCCAAGTTCGTCCTCGGCCTTCACTGCTTTGCTTTTCGGGGCTGTGGCCATGTTTACCTCACAATATTGGGCGGTGACCACATGTGAAGCCCACCGCACCATACTCTTTACGCCGCTAGTGTATCGTACTGGCACATGGCTTGGAAAGAAACAATGGATTCGGGAAATGCTTAAAAGTTTAAACACAAGGTTAATTTTTTGAGGTCGAACGAAATTTCACCTGAACATCAAAATTTACCGATCCTTCACCATAAGAGCCTGTTTCTGCGCACTGCTTGCCTCGTTTTAACCTTAAATCAGCGGCATTTGAATAAACTCGTTAGTTCATTGTAAAAGCGTTCAGGAGCATACCAATGGCATTGCCACAACAAGCCTCGATGGCCTTCGCACTACCTGGAGGCGAAAAATCGACGCCTTCCCGCAACCGGCCAATCGATCTCGTTCATCTGACGCGTGAGACGTTCGGCAACAGAGCCCTCGAAATCGAAATCCTCAACCTGTTCTCCCGCCAGATCTGCGGCATCGTCGATCGTCTGGCCCATGCCAATGCGGACGAGCGCGTGCGCCTTGCCAAGTCACTGAAAGGCTCTGCGCGCGCTATCGGTGCTTTTCGCGTTGCCGAAATTGCCGAGGAGATCGAGCAGGCGCCGTCCGACTTGAGAAAGATTAAGGACTTGCGCCCAGTCATCGACGATACGCGCGATTATATTGCGGCAATCACGCGGTAACGGTCTGCTTCCGATCAGATTGAAGCTTGGACGGTAACGGCTGCGTCAGGGAGGACAATTGACTTCCCTGTCCAAATCCCTATGTCAGCGTTAACTTTCCAGCTTGGGGCATTTTTTATGGCAAAGATCACGTTTGTCACCTTCGATGGCGCGCGTATTGAAGCGAACGCGGAAAACGGCTCGACCGTGATGGAAAATGCCATCCGCAATGCCGTGCCGGGCATCGATGCGGAGTGCGGCGGCGCTTGCGCGTGCGCTACATGCCATGTCTATGTCGACGAAGATTGGACCTCCGTGGCTGGCGAGCCCGAAACGATGGAAGAGGACATGCTGGACTTTGCCTATGATGTTCGCCCGAACTCGCGGCTCTCCTGCCAGATTCGCGTCTCGGACGATCTGGATGGCCTGATCGTGCATGTTCCGGAGCGGCAGGCCTAGGGCCCGACTCCAACGATCTCGCCTGATTTTTTCTCATCCACCGATTAGAAAAACCGTTATACTGAACGTTTTGCAGCACCGGCGAACCGCATTCTCTTGACCTTATCGAGTGCAGTGTTTACGCGCTGTTCAGCCCGTGCGTCCTTTGAGCGTTGTATGATGCTCTGATGTACCAGCCATTATCCCTTTATTCTCTGCACGGCATGCAGAACGTTCTGGCATGAGGAATTTTCGATGAGTGAGATTATCAAAACCGATGTTGTGATCATTGGCGCCGGGCCTGTGGGCCTGTTCGCGGTGTTTGAACTTGGCCTCTATGATCTCAAATGCCATCTCATCGATATCCTGGATCGCCCTGGTGGCCAATGTGCCGAGCTCTATCCGGAAAAGCCGATCTACGACATCCCGGCATGGCCCATCATCAGCGGGCATGATCTCACCGAGAAATTGATGGAGCAGATCAAGCCGTTCTCGCCGCAGTTTCATTTCAACCGGATGGTCACCAAGCTGGAGCGTCAGGCTGACGGATCATTCCACGTTGAAACCGATGAGGCTGAGGTCTTTGAAGCGAAAGTCGTCGTGATCGCCGCTGGCGGCGGCTCGTTCCAGCCAAAACGTCCGCCGGTTCCAGGCATCGAAGCCTACGAGGGCAAGAGCGTCTTCTATTCCGTGCGACGTATGGAAGAGTTCCGCGATGAGGACGTGCTGATTGTCGGCGGCGGCGATTCCGCGCTGGATTGGGCGCTGAACCTGCAGCCGATCGCGCGCAGCCTGACGGTTGTGCATCGTCGCGCAGAGTTTCGTGCCGCACCCGACAGCGTCAAGAAGATGTTCGAGCTCGTCGAGAGCGGCAGTGTCCGCTTCGAACTCGGCCAAGTCTCGGGACTGAAGGGCGACAACGGTCAGTTGTCCCATGCAACGATCAAAGGCAATGAAGGCGAGATTGATATTCCCGTCACGCGCATGCTGCCTTTCTTCGGCTTGACCATGAAGCTCGGGCCTATTGCCGATTGGGGGCTCAATCTCAACGAAAACCTCATTCCGGTTAGCGTCGAGACGTTCGAGACATCGGAACCGGGTATTTTCGCTATCGGCGATATCAACTGGTACCCGGGCAAGTTGAAGCTCATCCTCTCCGGCTTCCATGAAGCCGCCTTGATGACCCAGGCGGCAAAGCGCATCGTGAGCCCGGGCGAGCGCGTGGTGTTCCAGTACACGACGTCCTCGACAAGCCTCCAGAAGAAGCTTGGTGTCAGTTAGGGATTCTTTCCAAACTCGCGGATGATGCGATAGGTCAGGAGCCGTCCAAAACGGTCATCGAAATTGATCGCCTCGACCTTGTCGAACTGCACTTGCGCGATGTCGTGCTCAATCATCATTTTCGCTGTCAGAGTATCGATGTCGGCCTTCATCGCCGCGCAATCCTTGCGCCAGGGCAGCGCCTTTATACGGCGTTCCATGTTGCCGGCCGCTGTGCGGGCTATCGAGATATGGCTTTCTTCATGCCGCTTGATGTCCGCCGACAGCGTATCCCAAACCATAGCAAGGTCCGGATTGGCCGTGCGCCGCTGTTTCCAGCGAGGCAAGTAGATTTGAGCGTGGACAGTGATGTTGGCGTCGACGACACGGCAGCTTTTGCCGTCTGAACCGTATTTTATCCTGTTAACAAAACGCATCTTCGTCATGCCAGGATGACGCTGTCCTGTTCTTTGCAGCAGGGGGCCGCGACGATACAATTCGCGGTCGAGATCGGCCGCCGTACGGCCACTCAATGAAAAATATTCGTACTTCCGCAATACGGTCGCTGCGTTGGCGTTTGGTGCGGCAACCAGAAAAAGAGTGGCGAACGCTACAGCCCTGGCAAAAATACGCATATGAATTTTCCCTTTCAGCCAAGTCTGCCTGATCCTGACACTATCGTCAAAAACATTGCGGATGAATTGACGTTGCCTGCGAACTGATAAAAAACAGGACTGGAAATTTTGAAGATCGAGGAGCACGCCAATGCAAAGGGAATGGAAGCTGGCACATGGCCGGTCTCTGACATTGGGGGATCGGGCGCTCATTATGGGCGTGCTCAACGTAACGCCGGACTCATTTTCAGATGGTGGGGTCCATTACTCGCTCGATCAAGCGCTGGCTGGCGCACGGCAAATGATCGCAGATGGTGCATCGATCATCGATGTGGGTGGCGAGTCGACCCGTCCCGGCGCGACGCGGGTGGAACCGGCCGTCGAGCAATCCCGTGTGCTACCGGTCATCGAAGCGCTGGTGAAAGAGACCGATATCATCCTCTCCGTCGATACGTACCGCGAGGAGACAGCTCGCCTTGCCGTTGCGGCGGGGGCTCACATTGTCAACGACGTCTGGGGAGTGCAGCGCGAGCCGGCCATTGCCGATCTTGCCGTGGAGACCGGTGCGGGCCTCGTCATCATGCATACGGGGCGGGAGCGTGAACGCGATCCGGATGTGATCGTCGATCAATTCGCATTTCTCAAGCGTTCGCTGGAAATCGCCAAGCTTGCCGGCGTTTCAAGAGATCAGATCGTGCTTGATCCTGGCTTCGGCTTCGCCAAGGACACGGCAGAGAATATTTCACTGATGGATCGGTTCGCCGAGCTTTCGGCGTTTGGCTACCCCTTCCTCGTTGGCACGTCCCGCAAACGCTTCCTTGGCGCGACGTCGGGCGGCGAGGCTGAACAGCGGGATGTTGCGACATCAGCGTCGTCGGCGATATTGAGGCTGGCTGGGGCGGATATTTTCCGCGTGCACGATGTCGCGATGAACCGCAGCGCGCTCGCCCTGGCGGATGCCGTCCTGAACGCACGCAGGCAGCGCAGTTGAGCGCATTGATGCAAAAGGCATGGCTTGGGCTCGGCGGTAATATCGGCGATCCAGTGGCCTCGATGGGGAAGGCCCTCCGCGCCCTGCACAGGCGCAGTGATACACGCGTTCAAGCCGTGTCTTCCGTCTACAAAACCCCGCCATGGGGCAAGACTGATCAGGCTTGGTTTCACAATGCCTGCGCCGAGGTCGAAACCTCGCTCGCACCGGAAGCCTTGCTTGCCACCTGCCTCGACATCGAAAAACGCATGAAGCGTCAGCGCATCGAGCGTTGGGGGCCGCGCGTGATCGACATTGATGTCCTTGCCTATGAGGGCCAAGAAACATTTGAGAGCCCGACATTGGTGCTACCGCATCCGCGCATGACCGAACGGGCCTTTGTCATGGTCCCGCTTGCCGATATAGCACCGCAACTGGCGATCGGTGGCAGGCCCGCCGCTGAGTGGGCAAGTCTCTGCGACAGGAGCGGCATGACAAAAGCCCGCAGTGATGCGGGCTGGTGGCGTCAAATACCAGAGGACTAATTTTTGGCGATACTGCCGACGGCGGTTGCATCAACCCTCTTCAACGACATGCCGACGACGGGGATCATTTGATCCTCAAGACGTACGGAAATCGTGACGTTCATGCTGTTCGCGCCGGTGAATTTTGCCTGCATCGCACCGCTGAGCTGTTTGCGGCTGATGGCAAGGACGACACGGTCGCCGGAAACATTGCCCCCGGTTATATCGAGGCCCTTGCCGGCGGAGCCGTCAAGGAAGCTGCCCTTGTAGCTGTTGCCTGCGCGGACGACTGTCGCTTTCATTGGCTGGTTGAAGATGCCGACGCGGCAGCTGCCGTCCAGTGTCATGCCTGCCTTCTCAGCGGGTGTCGTGCCATCGAGCGTACAGGTGAATTTGGTGCCCTTGTACTTGCCGGCAACGATCTCGCCGGGGCCAACCCATTGGCCCTCGATTGTCTGGAAAAACTCTGCGTCCTTGTCCTTGGCTTGCGCCGGCAACGCAAAAAGCGCGCATGCGAACAGGGAGAGGGTAGCGGCTGCTGCGCTTCTTTTCATCGACAAGACTCAACACAAATCATTGGAATGGGCACGTGGGGCAATCATCGTTCGGAATGGTTAACGGATAGTTGTCAGTGACACAAAACTTGCTCTGGACGAAATTGCAACCCTTTGAGGCGCGATTTATTCCTTTTTGACGCCGCCGATGCGCGCCAGGTCACCGATGAAGTCGCCGATTCCCGGACGCTTCTCCGCGTCGAACGGGAAGGGGCGCACCAGGTCCATCGCGGAAATTCCGATACGCGCTGTCATGAGCCCATTGATGACGCCTTCGCCCAGCCGTGCAGACAGTTTTGCCGCAAGGCCGTGGCCGACCAGTTGCTGGATGATACTGTCGCCCATCGCCACGGTTCCGGTGACCGCAAGGTGGGCGATGACATTGCGGGTGAGCCTCAGAAAGCCGAGCGTTCCCGGTCTGCCGCCATACAGTTCCGATAGGCGCCGGATGAGACGAGCAGATTCAAATACCACGTAGCCGATGTCGACCAGAGCGCGCGGGCTGACGGCTGTAACGATGGATACGCGTTTGGAAGCGGCAAGAATCATGTCGCGCGCCTGGCGGTCAAGCGGACGCAGCAATTCGGTCTCGCTGAGCCGGATCAGATCGCGCCCGTCAATGACATCATCGCGCAGATCGTGCAGGAGAGCGCGGCCCTTGGCAGTAGCAGGCAGGGTTTCCGCAATGGAAACGAGCTTGCCAACAGCCACTTTGGCAGCGCGGGCATCATTGGTGATCGCCGCCTTGGCCGCTTCGTCGCGCAGGCTCTGTACGGAAGCGAGGCGGCGCAGGGCAAGACCCTCCCTAATGACGATGGCGACCAAGGCGAAAAACGCCAGGATTGTGACACCGAGCGCCAGCCAGCCGAGCCAGGGGGCGCGTTCGAACAGCGTGCGGATGAGGTTGTCAGCCCAAAGTCCCAAAGCCAGCGAAATCAGAATGCCCAGAGTGACGCTTAGTAGTGACGCAAAGGAAAAACGCCGTTTTTGCGCTAGGGCCGGCGGCGGGGTCAGCGCGTCGAGTTCGTCGTCTGTGGTTGGGTCGATGTCAAAGATGTCGATTGCTGCCGGTGTTATGACGGCGGCATCCTTGATCGCGGCAGGGCGGCGGGACGGGGCTTGGGCAGGGCCGGACTTGTGCGCTGCCTGCTGCGGCGTCTCCAGGCGAAAGGCTGCTGGCTTGCGGGGTTCCGTCATGCGAGGCGATCTCCAATAAGGAATTGTAGGGCGCGATCGAGCCTTATATGCGGCAGCGACAGTGTGAAACCCTCGGCTGTCTTCTCCAGCCGCGGCGGACGGAAGCGGACAAAGCGGATTGCCGGGTCTTCAGAAACCGATTCCGCCTGTTCAAATATTGAATCCGGTTTCTCCGGCAAGTCGCCGGGAAATATAGCTGTTTCGGTCTTGCCGTCGAACCTCTCGCCATTAATCGTCTCGCCCTTGAGTGGCGTTCCGACGATGACCGGCAGCGTCTCCTTGCCCTGGGTGACCGTTGCCTCGCGGGTGGTGCGGACGGCCGCCATCGCCAGCACGTCGACGCTTGCGCCAGAAAAATCAGCGCGGCTGATGGCTCGATCGACCAGGCGGCGGACGATGGCCTGCAGCCTGTCGTGGCTCTCATGGTGCAGGTGATCAGCCTTCGTTGCGGCGACGAGAATCCGGCTGATGCGCCGCTGCACAAGGCCCGTCAGGAAATTCGTGCTGCCAGGGCGAAAACAGGAAAGGATTTCGGTCAGTGCCCGTTCAAGATCGGCAACAGCTGCGGGGCCGGCATTCATTGCCTGCATGGCATCCACGAGGACGATCTGCCGGTCGAGCCGGGCGATGTGTTCGCGGAAGAACGGTTTCACCACGTGGGTTTTGTAGGCCTCATAACGCCGCTCCATCATTGCGGCGAGCGAGCCAGGCCGACTCCTGCCAGTGCCGAGGGTCGGCAAGGGGGCAAAGGTCAGTGCGGGCGAACCCTCCAGGTCGCCGGGCATCAGAAACCGGCCCGGCGGCAGTGTCGACAATGCACGTTCGTCCACTTTGCCGGCCCTCAGGTAGTCGGTAAAGCTCTTGGCTAGCCGCTGTGCCGTCATCTCGTCGGCAGGGGCATCCGCATCGGCACTTTCCGCCACTTGTAGCCAGTCCACCGCAACATCGCGATGGCTGGCGAACTGTGCCAATTCGAACGAGTCCTTGGAAAACTCCGCATAGGATTTGTTGAGAAGTGGCAGATCGAGCAGCCACTCGCCTGGATAATCTACAATATCGACCGAAAGCTTGCCGCCGGAAAACATGCGGTTCCACATAGACGCGGATTCATATTCGATCGTCAGACGCAGCTCGGAAATGGCGCGCGTTGAATCCGGCCAGACACGTTCATCGATCAGCGCTTTCAAATGGTCTTCGTACTGGAAGCGAGGGACGGCATCGTCTGGCTGCTCTTCAAGATAGGCGCGGGCAATGCGCCCGGATTTTTGCGCCTGGAACATGGGAAGACGGCCGCCATGAATGAGGTTGTGCACGAATGCCGTGATGAAGACGGTTTTTCCGGCGCGGGAGAGACCGGTAACGCCGAGCCGCAGCGAGGGAGAAACCAGCGCACTTGTCCTGTCTGCCAGGGTGTCGAGTGCGATCTTCGCTTCGTCGGTGAGTGTCGTCAGTGTTCCCAATCTAGAGCCTCGGGCGATGATATTGGTGGGGTTCTGTTTCTCGGATGGCGAGACAATCCACGCGGAAGGTGGCGAGGCCGATGTGGTTCCATCGGACGACGCTACCTGACAAAGTGGGTGTCCGCCAGCCGGAAACCCGAAGGGCCGGGTGAATTTTGGCCCAAATCCTTCGGGCTTTGTCTTCGTCCGATGCAACCACATCGACCTCGCCAAACCCCTCGACCTTGAACCAAATTCACTCCGGCAGAACGCATCAATATCATCTCCCGAGGCTCTGCCGTCCTGTGGCAATAATTCATTGGCTCAGCCCATTTGGGGGGCTCGTGTCACGATGGCAAGTGATTGGCTTATCAATGATGTGCGGACGGAGTGAAGAACGCCTGCAACTCACCTGTGCCCGGGCGGACTTCGGCAAGCGGATCGTCAAATTGGATGATGGCAAGCCCCGCCGTCGGGAAGCCGGACTCAAAGTCGGGATGCGATGGGGGCTGACCGCGCCCGGCGAGAGCGATGGCCAGTTCCTCCATCATGGGGTTATGGCCGACCAGCATGACGGAATTTGCCGTTTCATGCTCGAGTCCGGCCATGCGTATTGCCATGAGATAGGCGTCGGGGCCGCCCGAAAAGAGCTTCTCGGACTGTTCGAGAACGAACGGAGGCTCGAGATCGAGATATTCGAGGGTCTGACGTGCGCGTATCGCGCTCGAGCAAATGACGATCTCCGGTTTCAGCCCGGATCGCCTCAGTTCCTGCCCGAGAATCCTGGCGGCTTCGATGCCGGCCGTATCCAGCGTCCGGTCGAAGTCCTTTTGGCCAGGAGAGGGCCAGACTGCTTTGGCATGGCGGAGCAAATAGACCTGGCTCATCTTTCAACTCCACTGAGTCCGGTTCCTAGACAAACTTGCCCTAGATAAGGTGTCATGCTTCATAAAAAGACACAAATAGTCGATAAATCCCTGCGGCAAATGTGACAATAATCAAATTATTGTGCAAAACCTCCTTGCGAAAATTCTGTGCGGGCTGCGTTTTCGCGAGGCATTTACAACTGGTAGTAGTGCATTGGAACTACAAAATACCAAAATTTGGCCGTGTTTCCTCATCTTTCGGTTCAGAAAATCGGAAGATATTGCGGGATTTGCCATTAATTTGAGCAAATTCCGGGGGCTCTTTCTTTGATTTACATGTCTTTTTGTAGTTGTGTGGCCCTGTGACACGACCTATATAGGCCTCCTCGCGTCTCATAGGTGCAGGGTGATTCAAAGATGAATGAACTTATCGATCTTGACTATAAGCCCACGGATGACGAGCCCTTCATGAGTGATCGGCAGAAATCCTATTTTCGTGAAAAACTGATCAACTGGAAAAACGACATTCTGCGGGAAGCGCGTGAAACGCTTGAAATCCTGCAGCAGGAAAACGCGAACTTGCCGGATATCGCAGATCGCGCATCTTCTGAAACCGACCGCGCTATCGAGTTGCGCGCTCGTGACCGCCAGCGCAAGCTGATCTCAAAGATCGATGCTGCGTTGCAACGTATCGATGACGGGACCTACGGGTTCTGCGAAGAGACGGGCGATCCGATCAGCCTCAAGCGTTTGGACGCGCGTCCTATCGCGACCTTGTCAATCGAAGCTCAGGAACGTCACGAACGGCGCGAGAAGGTTTATCGCGACGATTGAGCTGATAGCAGCGACTAGAGAAAAGGCCCGGTTCACCGGGCCTTTTTCATTTCTGCCGTTGCTGGTTACGCTTCAGCGTTTGTCCGGATTGGAAAGATCTCCCAACAAGCGCTCCATCTCGTCTTCAATATTGTCTGCCTTCTTGGGTTTGTCACCATTACCGGGTGCGATATGGAGTTCTCCCTCGGGATTGCTTTCAAAAGCATCCTGGAAATCCATGTCGCCCAGCGAGACTTCCGGCTCTGCCGCATCCGGCAGGCCTAGAATGTCGAGGGTTGGCTCCCTTGATGCCGACGATCCTTCGTTGCGCACGGCAAAAGGAAAAGCGGCAGCAGTTGTCGTCCGCACTTCTACAGGTGTCTCCCGGGCAGGCGCGGGTATGTAGGCCGGTGGTTCGTTTCGCCTCGGCGTGCCGAACGATGGGGACGCCGTGCGCTGCCAGCCATTTCCGTTGTCCTGGACTGGTACAGCTGCCGCTGCAGCCTCGACCGCCGGGGCTACCGTGGCGGGCGAAGGCGCTGCCACGGCAGCGGAAGCGACAGCAGATGCGGCTGCTGTCGCTTGTGCAATTGCCTCCGGCAATGGTGCTGGCGCCTGGGCATGCTTTGGGGGCTCTGCAAGACGCAGATCTCTGGGCGGTGCAACTGGCTGCGGCTGCGGTGAGCGTAGCGGGATCTGCGGAGCCTGAGCGGCAGGCGCCGGACGCGGTGCCGAAGCGGCGGGAGTTGCGCGCGGCGCCGGCGGGGCTGGTGGTGTTACCCGCTCCGCGGCGACGGCTGGCGCTGCCTGCTGAGCGCGCGGCGCTTCAGCGACGCCATTGGCGGGCCTTTGTTCTTGCTCGGCTGTGGCCACAGGGGCAGCCGGTTCGACGCGCGAAGGCTGTTTGGCGAATTGGCGGATGTTTTGCTCGATGACCACATCGCTCGGGCCGCCGATCAGGATGAGATGTTCGACATCGTCGCGCCGGACCAGCACGAGGCGCCGGCGGTTATCGACCGCTGCCGCGTCCGTGACCGAAAGACGTACCTGCCTGTTACGGCCGCCGGCAACGAAGGTTCCGCCGGTTACTCGCCGCAGGACTGCGAAGACGATCAGGAGCAGCGCAATCACGAGCAGGAACAGAAGAATGAAACCCACGATGGGGGCAGCGGTGTCGCCAACAATTGTGGCCAGCCAAGCGTTCATGACGAACTCTCCTTTGCGGTCTCCGGGCCCAAAACTTGTTCCCCGACACGGGCTTCGGAGCATTACTTTGCGTGACTCTAGTGGAACGAATTTGACATTAGAGTTCCACTTTGCTGCTACGCGCGTGTTCAAATGTCAAATTCAAAGTTCCACTAGGATCATATAGTTACGAATGGTCTTGCGATTTTGACATTCGTACACGGGCTTTGCAACAACGGGATACGAATGTCAAAATCGGACCATTCGCGCGAGCGAATGTTAGCCGCAACCCTGATGACGGAATGGTCATCTATCACATGTGGGCAATGCCCGATATTCAACAATTGTCGAACGGAATGGTGGAATACCCAATGCCAGATAAAGGATGGGGTTTATACCGCCTCAAAGATATGATCCAAACGATTCGGGAATAAACGTCTGCACACGCGCCCTGCGCGCGGCGATGATGAACAAAAGGGGTTTGAGACGCATGTCTCAAGAAACGAACAGCGATCTTTATCCAGAACCGATCATTGCCAACACCAAATCGAACAAGGCCGGTTTACGGCTGGTCATTCTCGGTGTGTTGCTGGTCGGCGTTTCGGTCGTCTATTTCATCTATCGCGACCAACTGGGACAGCAGTTCCTGCTCGGACTCCTCGGCACGCTCGCCATGACGGGCGTGTTTTATCTGTTCGGGTCGGCAATCAATGTCATCCAGTTCACCCCGCGTGGAACCAGCGACGAACTCACACGCGCCTTTGTCGATACTTTGCCCGAGGGTACGGTCGTCTCGGACCAGAAGGGCCGGATCGTCTATGCCAACCGGGCCTATGCCGAACTGACCGGGGTGACCAACTCCAATGATGTGCGGGCGATCGAGCATATCCTGTCCGGTGAAGCCGCCGCCTCCGACCCAATCTATCGCCTCGCGAATGCCGTACGCGACGGCGTTTCCGGCCAGGAGGAACTGCGCCTGTCGCGGCCGCTCGATCCATCGCGCGAGCCGGTGCCAACCTGGTACCGGGTAAAGGCGCGGCCGGTCGCAGGCATTCCCGATCAGACGGCGCCAGTCTACGCCTGGCAGATCGCCGATATTTCCGCCGAGCGCGCGGAACAGGAGCGGTATTTCCAGGACATCCAGGAAGCCATCGATCATCTCGATCATGCTCCTGCCGGCTTTTTCTCGGCCGATCCCGATGGCCGCATCATCTATATCAATGCCACTCTCGCGGAATGGCTTGGCGTAGATCTCACACGCTTCACGCCCGGTTCGATGATGGTTCGTAATATTGTGGCAGGCAATGGCATGGCCTTGATCAATGCCGTCAAGACCGAGCCCGGGACCAGCCGCAACACGGTCATCGATCTCGATCTGGCCAAGGCCAATGGTCAGAGCCTTGCCGTGCGTTTTTACCACCGGGTCCAGGCGCAACGCGATGGAAGGCGAGGGCCAACCCGCACCATCGTGCTCAACCGCGCCGAAGGCGAGGACACTTCAGCGGCGCTGCGCGCGGCGGAAGTGCGGTTCACGCGCTTCTTCAATTCTGCGTCGATGGCCATTGCTGCCGTCGATGCGACGGGGAAGATCCTGCGCACCAATGCGCGCTTCCTCGGCCTGTTCTCGCCGGTAGTTGACCGCGATGACATCGACCGGCGTATCCCGCTCGAAACAGTCGTGCACGAGCGCGATCGTGAGGCGTTTGACAGGGCGCTTGCTGCGGCTTTTGCCGGACAGGCGGAGATTTCGCCTGTCGATACCGTCATCCCGGGCAACGAGGAACGTCACTTGCGTTTCTACATCAGCCCGGTTTTCGATGCCGGCTCGGAGGACGGCGCGGAAGAGGCGGCCATTGTGTCGGTGGTTGAAACGACCGAACAGAAGGCGCTGGAAGCCACCATGGCGCAAAGCCAGAAAATGCAGGCCGTCGGCCAGCTGGCGGGTGGTATCGCCCATGATTTCAATAACGTCCTTACGGCGATCATCATGTCGTCCGACCTGTTATTGACCAATCATCGTGCCTCGGACCCGTCCTTTGCCGACATTATGAACATAAAGCAGAATGCCAACCGCGCTGCCTCGCTGGTGCGGCAGCTCTTGGCATTTTCGCGCCGCCAGACCCTGCGGCCGGAAGTGCTCAACCTCACCGATGTGATCGCCGACGTGCGGATGCTGTTGACGCGCCTCGCCGGCACGCAAGTCAACCTCAAGATCGAGCATGGCCGTGATCTGTGGCCAGTGCGCGCGGATCTCGGCCAATTCGAACAGGTCGTTGTCAATCTCACGGTCAACGCGCGCGATGCGATGCCCGAAGGCGGAGATCTGATCATCCGCACACGCAATATGAACGAGGCTGAGAGCGCCGAGCTCAACTATCGCGATCTGGTGCCTGGCGATTATGTTCTGGTAGAGGTGGCCGATACGGGCACCGGCATGACGCCGGAGGTGATCGAGAAGATCTTCGAGCCATTCTTCACCACCAAGGAAGTCGGGAAGGGTACTGGCCTCGGCCTGTCGATGGTTTATGGTATCATCAAGCAGACCGGTGGTTCGATCCATGCCGAGTCAGAGCTTGGGAAAGGGACGAATTTCCGCATTTTCCTGCCGCGTTTTGTGGAGGAAAAGCAGCCGCAGGTCCTGAACGCCGATGGCGAAGCCGTCGTGACCGAGATGCCAAAGAAGGAGAAGAAGACGGAAAAAGCCACCGATCTCTCCGGTTCAGCAACCGTGCTCCTGGTCGAGGACGAGGATGCCGTCCGCATGGGCGGGCTGCGCGCGCTTCAGTCTCGCGGCTACACCGTTCACGAGGCATCGAGCGGTGTCGAGGCCCTTGAGATCATGAAAGAACTGGATGGCAAGGTCGATATCATCGTTTCCGACGTCGTGATGCCCGAAATGGATGGTCCAACCCTCCTGCGCGAACTGCGCAAGGACTACGGCGACATCAAGTTCATCTTCGTTTCCGGCTATGCCGAAGACGCCTTTGCCAGAAACCTGCCGGAGGATGCCAAGTTCGGCTTCCTGCCAAAGCCATTCTCGCTGAAACAGCTGGCTACGGCAGTCAAGGAAATGCTGGAGGGGGAGTGAGGTGCAAACAGAATTGCACCCCCTCCCATGGATTTTCTAACTATAACAACTCGCTTGAGTTATCTGCCAGCTATTCCAGCCCTTCGAACAGCACGGTCGAAAGATAGCGTTCGGCGAAGGAGGGTATGACAACCACAAGGTTCTTGCCCTTGTTTTCCGGGCGGCTGCCGACTTCGATCGCCGCTGTCAGTGCAGCACCTGATGAAATGCCGACGGGCACGCCTTCCAGACGCGCCACGAGGCGGGCATTGGCGAAGGAATCTTCGTTCGAAACCTGAATGACCTCGTCATAGATGTGCGTGTCAAGGACTGCTGGCGCGAAGCCGGCGCCGATGCCCTGGATCTTGTGCGGGCCAGGATTGCCGCCCGAAAGGACGGGTGAATCCTTCGGCTCGACCGCAATGATCCGCACGTCCGGCTTGCGCTGCTTCAACACCTGGCCGACGCCGGTAATGGTGCCGCCGGTGCCGATGCCTGCTACGAAGATGTCGACCTTGCCGTCCGTGTCGTTCCAGATTTCCTCGGCAGTTGTCCGGCGATGGATTTCCGGGTTGGCGGGATTGTCGAACTGACCCGGTATGATCGCATTCGGAGTAGTCTCGACAAGTTCGTTGGCCTTGGCGATCGCACCTTTCATGCCCTTCGCGCCTTCCGTCAGGACGAGTTCGGCACCAAGCAGCTTGAGCATCTTGCGGCGCTCGACCGACATGGTCTCCGGCATGGTCAGGATCAGACGGTATCCCTTGGAAGCGGCGGCGAAGGCGAGCGCTATGCCGGTATTGCCGGACGTCGGCTCGACCAGCACTGTCTTGCCTGGCGTCGCCTTGCCCTGTGCCTCGAGCGCTTCGATCAGCGCAACGCCGATACGGTCCTTAACGCTGGAAATCGGATTGAAGAATTCGAGCTTGGCCAAAAGATTGGCGACGACGCCTTTTTCCTTGGCCAGCTTGTCGAGACGGATAATGGGCGTGTCGCCAATCGTGTCCACAATGGAATTGTAAATGCGGCCACGGCCGGGTTTGCGCACATTATCGCTGCTCATGAATGTTCTCCCAATCCTGGATTGTGTCGTGACCCGATCTTATGGGGCGGACATAAAAATTCATAGTCGAAGCCATGCGCAAACTATGAATGCGTTGGAAAAATCTACTAACATCCGCGTATTGCTAGCATAAGGTTCCGGCTCAGGAAGCGCGTCCTGCGATAGCCAGAGCTGCGCCCGCCATGAAGGCAGCCGCTGTGCGGTTGAGCCGCTTGAGCGCCCGCGGCGAGGCGAGGAGTCCGCGCGCCTTTGCTGCAAGCGCCAGATACGGCACCAGCACAATAAGCAACACCAGCACGGTCAGCGTGGCAAGGATCGAATAATCTGTAAGCGTGATTGTATGCAGGTCTACAAGGGTTGGCGTCAGCGCGATGTAGAAGAGCATGGTCTTCGGGTTGCCGAGCGTCACTGCGAGACCAGCCAGGACGGCCGAGATGGCGCCGCCGCGGCTTTTCTTCGCCTCGATCTTTTCCGCTGAAATGCCGGAGGTCCACAGTCCCCAGGCGAGATAGGCGAGATAGGCAACGCCTGCCCATTTAATCACGAGGAAGACGGTGCCGAATGTCTGTGCGACCATCGCGAGGCCGAGCACCACGGCTGTCAAATAGGTGAGATCACCGATGATCAGGCCGATCGACATGAACAACGAAGACCGGAACCCCGAGCCGAGCGCCCGTGCGACGAGGGCGGTTACACCCGGTCCCGGAATAGCGGCAGCAATGGCGAGTGCACCCGAATAGGCAACAAAACCGGCAAGTGTCATGACGAAACTCTATTGGTGGAGGGTCGAAGGAGGCGGACGATACTCCCGCGCTTCCATTCTGTCTATGGGACAAAACTCTGGTCGCTGGGCTTGAATGCCGTGTTCTGAACCTATAGTTTAGAATCATTCTAATTTGGGATTTATGCCATGCTCAGCCGTTTCTTCGGTCACCGCCGCCACGACCTCACGTCGCTCTCCGAACAGCAAATCCTGGCACTCGCCATTTCCTCCGAGGAAGACGACGCGCGGATCTATCTCGCCTATGCCGATGGATTGCGCGAGGATTTCCCGCAAAGCGCCAAGGTGTTCGAGGAGATGGCTGAGGAAGAAAACAGCCACCGCCAGTCGTTGATCGACCTGCACAAGGAGCGTTTCGGCAGCCAGATCCCGCTTATCCGCAGGGAACACGTCCGCGGCTATCTCGAACGCAAGCCGGACTGGCTCGTTCGCCCGCTCGGTATCGACAAGGTGCGCGAGATGGCCGAGAAGATGGAGGAGCAGGCTTATCGCTTCTATACGGAAGCCTTGAAGCTTGTGCGCGATGCGTCGACGCGCAGGCTGCTCGGCGATCTTGCCATTGCTGAAAAGGCGCATGAATCGCTTGCCCATCGGCTCGGCGTCAAGCATACGCCGGACGACGTGCAGAAAGTCGAGAAACAGACCGAACGCCGCCAATTCATCTTGACCTATATCCAGCCAGGACTTGCCGGATTGATGGATGGGTCCGTCTCGACTCTCGCGCCCATCTTCGCCGCCGCCTTCGCCACGCAGGATACTTGGCAAACCTTTCTGGTGGGCTTATCCGCGTCGCTTGGCGCCGGCATTTCCATGGGTTTCACGGAGGCGGCACATGATGACGGCAAATTGTCCGGCCGTGGCTCGCCCTTGAAGCGCGGCTTGGCAAACGGATCGATGACAACGATCGGCGGCCTCGGCCACGCATTGCCTTATCTCATTCCGGATTTCTGGACGGCCACGACAATCGCAGCGCTCGTTGTCTTCATCGAGTTGTGGGCCATCGCCTATATCCAGCACCGCTTTATGGAGACGCCCTTTTTCCGGGCGGCAATACAGGTCGTACTCGGTGGCAGCCTGGTGCTGGCAACCGGTATCCTGATTGGAAACGCGTGATTCGCTGACCTTGGAAATTGCCCGCAACACCACATCGAATCCAGTGCATATTCATTGAAATTGGGCGGAAATCCGCCCTTTTCATATTGCGAAAAAACCTGTCTGCCCAACTGGTTAAGGCTAATTTTTCATGAATTCATCTGATTTTAACCAACGGCGTTCAGGAGGTGTTCATCTTTATGAGTTAAATTTTAGCTAATTAATAGCTAACGGCTCGCCCGGTAAGCCAGAACTAAGAGACCAGAAATGATGAACATGATTATCCAGCTGCGCGATACGCTTCGCGTCGTCCGCGAGTTCATTGTGCCGAGCTACCGGCCCGAACGCCACTATATGCGTGGTCCGGGACCGGCATGTGCCCAGCGCAATCACGGCCACGGCGTTCAGGCATCATGATAAGCCCGCGCATCAAGCGGAGCCTGATCACGGGCGCGCAACCCGTAGTCACGCACAACGGACGCAATCCGCAGCCGGTAATCGGCAAAGATCCCGGCGCGGCCATCACGCTGGGCCACACGATGTTCCTCGGTCTGGCGCCAAGCCGCCACTGACGCTTCGTCGCGCCAGAAGGACAGGGACAGATAGCGGTTCTCGTTGGCAAGGCTGCGGAACCGTTCGACGGAGATAAATCCGTCCATCGTCTCCAGCAGCGGACGCAGATCCGCTGCCCTGTCAAAATAGTCCTTGCCGCGGCCCTCGGCCGGCTCCACTTCAAAGATCACTGCAATCATCGGATCAGCCCTCCGTTCGTCCCTGTCACGAGCCGCAGGAATGTGCGGTCCTCGCGGCGGATGAATCGCTTCTCTTTCGAGAACTCATAATTGGCCCGGCCGACGGGATCGGCCATCAGGCGGGCGCGGTAGGCTTCATAGGCAGCCAAGCTCTCAATGTTGTAGGCAGCATAAGCCAGTGTCGCCGAACCTTCATGCGGCGCATAGTACCCGATCAGGTCAGCGCCGCAGCGCGGGATCGCCTCGTTCCAGTTGCGGGCATATTCCTCGAAGGCGGCCTTCTGATAGGGATCGATCTCGTACCGGATGAAGCAGGTGATGGTCATGGTCGTCGCTCCTTTGTGTGTGGATTGACCATTCTTATAAGCCGCAATAACGCTTGATACTTCGAGCGTTTTCGAAGCATTCTGGCCCGCAACGGGCGAGATTTGCCAGACAACCACCCCACGGAACAGCCATGTCGAACAATGCGAGATTTGCGGAAATAGCAGCGCTGGCTGGCGATCCCGGCCGCGCCAGCATGCTCAACGGGCTCATGGACGGCCGCGCGCTGACAGCATCGGAACTGGCGCAGCTCGCCGGCATCACCGCGCAGACCGCCAGCAGCCATCTGACGAAAATGACCGAGGCCGGACTGCTCCAGGTCGAGAAACAGGGACGCCACCGCTATCACCGGTTGGCATCCCCTGCGGTGGCGCAGATGATCGAAAGCATCATGCGCATCGCGGCGCCAGAAGTGAGCGTCAAACCTGTCCGGACCGGCCCGCGCGACGCGGCGCTCCGGGCCGGGCGCACCTGTTATGATCATCTGGCCGGGCATCTTGGCGTTTCCATCACCGATGCGC
The DNA here is from genome assembly GCA_963777425.1 of uncultured Alphaproteobacteria bacterium. GTDB lineage: Bacteria > Pseudomonadota > Alphaproteobacteria > Rhizobiales > Rhizobiaceae > Phyllobacterium. Next base: position 782,488 of record CAVZQS010000010.1, read on the forward strand.
TGATCGATGCCGGTCATCTTGACCTTGGCATCGACGCGGGCGAGGTGACGGATAGCGGCCTTGTTCTCTTCGACCGCGCCGGCATCGATGTCGATGTGATCGCCAAGCGCGGCCGCATCCTCTGCCGGCCGTGCCTGGACTGGAGCGAACGCCGCCCGCATCTCGCCGGTGCCATCGGCGCTGCGCTGTGCAGTCACTGTTTCGACAATGGCTGGATCAGGCGGATCGAAGGCACGCGTGCCGTCGCTGTGACGCCAAATGGTCAGAGACAGCTGCACGAGACTTTTGGCGTCAGTCTTTCTTAAACGTGCCGCGTGACACCGCCATCGACGCGAATGTTCTGTCCGGTGATGTAGCCCGCATCGTCTGACAGCAGGAACACCGTGGTCTTGGCGATCTCGGCCATGGTGCCAAGCCGCTTCATCGGGACCTTGTCTTCGGTTCCTGGCTTGTGGTCGAGACTGTCTATGTATCCCGGCAAGATGGCATTCATGCGGATATTGTCCCCCGCATAGCGGTCGGAATAGAGCTTGGTATAGGCGCCGACCGCAGCGCGATAGGCGCAGGAAACCGGGAACACCAGGCTCGGCTCGAAGGCGGCGAAGGTCGTGAGGTTAACCCACGAGCCTTTGCCCTGCTTCAGCATATAGGGCGTGACCAGCCGCGCCATCCGCACGACACTCAGGACCATCAAATCGTTGCCGATCGCCCAATTTTCGTCGGTAATGTCGATGAGATCGCCCTTCGGCGGATGGCCGGTGAAGTTGACCACGGCATCGACGCGGCCAAAAGACTCAACAGTCTTCGCAACCAAGGCTTCCAGGTCCTTGGCATCGCCCGCCGAGCCTTTGATACCGACGCCGCCAAGCTCTGCAGCGAGGTCCACCGCACTGCCTGAAGGCGACATCAGGCCGAGACGGTAACCTCGATCATGCAATTCACGGGCAATGGCCGCGCCCATGCCGCGTCCTCCGCCGGTGATGATGGCAACGGGTGCTTGAGAAGTATCAGTCATGATGTTCACCCTCGATTTCGGAATGCCGTGACCATGTTGGATCCGGACGCTGCGTGCAAACGAATTCAAGTTGCGGGATTTTCAAATAATTTGAACCGGCTGCAGCGGACGCGGTCAGCCCTGGGCCGCTTGAGGTTGGCAAGCGGCCCAGAAGGTTCAAATGCGGGCGTCCTTAGTCCAGTGTCACGCCGGTGCTTTTCACCACAGGCTCCCATTTCTGGATTTCTGCCTTTACGTGAGAGGCCAGTTCATCCGGTGTCGAGCCGACGATGGTTGCACTGAAATCCTTCATACGAGCAATGACCTCGGGATCGGCCAACGCAGCCTTGGCCGCTTCGTTGAGGCGGGCGACGACCTCGGGCGGCGTTCCCGCGGGCGCAAAGAATGCGTTCCAGGTGTAGGTCTCATAACCCGGCACGGCCTCAGCGACCGTCGGAAGGTCGGGAAAGGACGGGGCTCTCTCCTTTGTAGTAACGCCGAGGGCCTTTAGGGTACCTGCTTTGATGTGACCCGAGGAGGACGGAAGGTTGTCAAACATGATCGGCACCTGATTGCCGATAACGTCGTTCAAGGCCGGGCCCGATCCCTTGTAGGGAATGTGTTCCATCGTGACCCCGGCCATGCTTTTGAAAAGTTCACCGGATAAATGCAGCGGCGTGCCGTTGCCGGACGATGCATAGGAGTACTTGTCAGGATTGTCCTTTAGGAGCTGAATCAGTTCCTTCACGTTGTTAACCGGCAATTGCGGGTTGACGACCAGGACATTGGGCACAAGGACCAGGAGTGAAACGGGCGCGAAATCCTCGACAGGATCGTAGGGCTTTGTCTTCAGCATCAATGGATTGAGCGCATGGGTTGCAACGGTTCCCATGAGGATCGTGTAGCCGTCGGGCTCCGCTCTGGCGACTTGACCAGCTCCGAGATTGCCGCCGGCGCCGCCAACATTCTCGACGATCACCTGTTGTCCGAGGGTCTTCGACATGCTTGCCGCCACAAGACGGGAAACAAGGTCAGTCGAACCACCGGCAGCGAAAGGCACCACCAGCGTGATTGTGCGCTCGGGGAACGTTTCCGCTGCCGCCGGGAATACCGATGCAATTAGCGAACCGATCGCCAGGCCTAGAATAGTGCGTCTGTTCAATGTCACTGATATTTCCTCCCGCAAGCTGGTTGACCAAAGTCCAATGTTCAACTCGATAACACATTGTCGAGCGAGCACTAACACAACAAGGTTTGTGAAGGTATTTCAAGATGCTCCGGCTGGCGATATTGTGGTGGCCCAGAGTGTGCTTGGATCGGAACGGCGCAACGGGTTCGGGTGGCTGGTCAACAAATTCGAACAGAGTTGAGAAAATGAGTCAAAAGTCGAATTGAAATTGTTGAAGCAATTGCGAAAATCTGCCGATCCATTCAATTAGAAAGCGGATGACGATGGCAATAGCTTTTGATACTCTGGGCTATTCAAAACGGTTGCGTGCAGGTGGGATAGACCAGCTGCATGCAGAGGCCCATGCCGAAGCTGCGAGGGATTTCATCATGTCCGAACTCGTTACCAAATCCGATCTGGCAGCTGCACTGACGGCGCAAACGCTGGCGCTCACGTTGCGTCTTGGCGTGATGATGACTGTTGGATTTGGTCTTCTGGCGACGCTGATGAAAATTCTTTAGCTCGGACGGGTCTCAGGTTCCATCTTCTTGAAATCTTCAAACGAATAGCGAATGATGAAGCATGACCAATCGTCCGATCACCATGATGGCTTGTTCCGCACTCCCCGGCAGGGGTGGTGGAATACTGTTGCGCTGAACAGGACGCAAACATTCACCAGGCCCTGCCACTGAGGCGAGCAGGGTTTGATCTGCTCTCCTCCCGAAAATGGAGAGCAAAATGCCTGATCAACTTGCACCACGAGCCGACGCAAGCGGATTCTCTATCCGCGCCACCCGCCTTAGCGATCTCGAACAGATAACAGTGCTGTCGAACCTGCCGCACTACCGAGCCGGAACCTTGCGTCTGCCCTTTCAAAGTCTCGAACAGACGCAAAGATGGCTTGAGGGCCACGGTACGAATACGCTGAGCATCGTCGCCGAGATCGACGGGCAGATTGTCGGTCTTGCCGGTCTGCATCGGTTCGATGGAAGGCGGGCGCACGCCGCATTCCTTGGCATGGGCGTGCATGATGATTTTGCCGGCAGGGGTATCGGCAAGGCACTGCTCGCCGCCTTGATCGATGCGGCGGACAATTGGCTGAACATCAAGCGGATCGAACTGACGGTCTTTACCGATAACACCCCTGCCGTCCGGCTCTACGAGAAATTCGGATTCGAGACAGAGGGCGTATTGAAGGCCAATGCCTTCAAAGATGGACGTTATGCCGATGCCTTTGCGATGGCGCGGGTGAAGGGGATTGATTATACAGCAGTTTGAGCGGTGTCTCGCGTTGGGAAGCGGATCAGCTTGATGGTTGCAGCTGATCCGCTCCTGCATCATCGGGAGATTACCGTCGCAGCTCAGCCAGCAGAAGGCGTCTGTTCGAGAAAGCTCCAGTCGAACGCGCGCGCCCAGTCGGCGAAACTGTGCCAGCGGACCTCGGGAAAATCCCTGCGCAATGCAGCAATGTCGGCATCGTAACCGACGCGGTCGAACCATTCGAACATCAACGCCGTATCCTCACTTTGCTGGCGTAGTGCAGCAACAGGAATTTCCTGATAGGTGATCGGCCGGCCTATCGCCTGCGACAGGATTTTTGCCTGCGCTTCGCCGGACAGTTCGTCCCCGGCAATGTCGAAACGCTTGCCGAAGACCTCTGCACGCCGCTCTGCCAAGACGGCGACGAATGCGCCAATATCCGCCAGGGCCACCATCTGCAGGACGCGCTCTGGCGACAATGCAGCGGCATGGACCCCCTGGCGCAGGCCGTCGATGGACCACGGCGCGACGGTATTGTCCATGAAAGCGACCGGCGCGCTGATCGTATAGGAGATGCCTAGCCCGGCCACATGTTTCTCAACGAGATACTTGCTTTCGAAATGCGGGATGCCCGTTTTCTTGTTGGCATCGCCAACCGACGAATAGATCAAATGTCCGATGCCGGCAGCCTTTGCCGCGTCTGCGGCGATGATCCCCTGACGGGTCTCCTCTTCCGTTCCGGCCTCGTAGCTGTTGCCCATCAAGAACATGGTGTCCACGCCCTTTGCGGCTTGCAGAATGGATGCCGCGTTGCCGAGATCGCCGGCCACTACCTCAGCGCCTGCCGAAACCAGACGTCGCGCCGCGTCGCTGTCGGGCTTCCGGGTCAGCGCCCTGACGTGATGTCCCCTGGAAAGCAATGCTCGCGCAACGGCCCCACCTTGTTGGCCGGTCGCTCCGCTCACTAGAACCTTTCGTTTCGTGCTCATGATCTTGCTCCTGTTGTTTCAGTGGAGCGGAGATAAGGCCTCGCACATTGATGCATAATGGCCTATAATTGGAAAACATCGTCTCAAAATTGAATACAATGATTGATCTCAACGATATTTTGGTCTTCGCTCGGGTCGTCGAGGCCGGCAGTTTCACAGCTGCTGCGCGTCTGCTCGGCATGCCCAAGGCGACGGTCAGCCGCCGCATTGCCGCGCTTGAACGCGAAGTTGGGGTCCGTCTGCTTCAGCGCACGACACGCAGCCTCAACATGACCGACGCGGGCCGCCACTATTACGAGCAGAGCAGCCAGGCGCTGCGGACAATCGAAGATGCCAATCTGCGTCTGGCGGAAGCGAGGGCCGAGCCGTCAGGCACAATGCGCATATCGGCTCCCGTCGGCTTTGGTGATTATTTCCTGACGGACGCTGTGTTTGATTTCCTCGCGGCGCATCCGAAGACCAAGGTCGAATTGCACCTGACCGACGATAAGCTCAATCTTGTCGAGAGCGGCATCGACCTCGCGTTCCGCACCGGAATCCTCCCGGACTCCACCCTGATCGCCCGCAAGCTCGGTTCCACGCATCGGATCCTGTGCGCCAGTCCGGATTATCTCGCGCGTTGCAGCGAACCGGAACGCCCAGCCGATCTCGCACACCACCTTTGTATCGTCGCGGGGCCATTGACGGATAATGCGCACTGGTTGCTGAAGGGGCCGCGTGGTGAGGAGACGGTTGCAGTGGCTGGACGTTTCGCGGCTAATGAGATGCAAACGGTGTTTGCCGCCGCAGTCGCGGGCTTTGGCGTCGCTCTGCTGCCGCACGCGATGGCGGCACCGGCCTTCTCGGATGGCCGGCTACGCCGCGTTCTCAATGAGTACACGAGCCTGACTGGCGGCCTTTATGTCGTCTATCCGAGCAGTCGGCATCTTTCGCCGCTGGTCAAGGCATTCATCGAACTCGCCGCCAGCAGGATAAGCGCCACCGGAATTGAGGGGGGTGAAGCCGGCTGACTGGATTGCCTGCAAAACTCTTCGTCACGGTCTACCTTGCCCACCCGCGTCATTCCCCGATTTCCTCTCCCTTCTTTTGCCCGAATTGCTTGTATATTCCCGTCGACATCCAACCGGGGACCTGATTCCATGATGAAGAAATTTGCCATTAGCTGCCTTGCAGCTTCCATTCTTGCGGGCTGCACGACGACCGATCCCTATACCGGCCAGCAGAAGGTGTCGAACACCGCTGGCGGTGTGGCACTCGGCGCGCTGGCAGGTGCCGGCCTTGGCATGCTGGCAGGCGGCAATGACCGCCGCAATGCGCTGATTGGCGCGGGCATCGGTGCGCTCGGCGGCGGCGCCATCGGCAACTACATGGATCGCCAGGAATTGGAACTGCGCGCGCAGCTGCAGGGCACCGGCGTTTCGGTGACGCGCAATGGCGACCGGATCATCCTCAACATGCCGTCCAACATCACGTTCAATACCGATCAGGACCAGGTGAAACCACAATTCTTCGAGACGCTGAATTCTGTCGCCATCGTCCTGCGCAAGTTCAACCAGACCACCGTCGATGTCGCCGGCCATACGGACTCCACCGGCAGCCTGCAGCACAACCAGCTTCTGTCGGAGCGCCGGGCGCTATCGGTTTCCAACTACCTGACGCAGCAGGGCATCGACAACCGCCGCTTTGCCGTTCAGGGCTATGGCCCGACACAGCCTGTCGCGACCAATGCCTCCGAGGCCGGCCGCGCCCAGAACCGCCGCGTCGAGCTCTCGATCGCGCCGCTTACCTGATTGCAGAAATAGCTACTGCGATCTTCGCTGCCAGGCGCGCATTGTTCTCGACGAGGGCAATGTTCGCCTTGAGGCTTTCGCCTTTGGTGATGTCGAGCATTTCGCCGAGAAGATATGGCGTCACCGCCTTGCCGGTGATGCTATTTTTTGTGGCGCGGGCGATCGCCTCGCGGATATAACCGCCCATGATCTCGGCCGGGATTTCGCTCGCCGCGGGGATTGGATTGGCGATCAGCATGCCGCCAACGACGCCAATGGCATCGCGCGCCGCCTGAAACCTTGCAATCGCCTCCGCACTGTCGAGCCGTAGTGGCGCCTTCACTTGTGACTGACGCGACCAGAAGGCCGGCAGCACGTCCGAGCCATGGACGACAACCGGGACACCTTTGGTTTCAAGCACTTCCAGCGTTTTCTCGATATCCAGAATCGCCTTTGCCCCGGCCGAAACGACGATGACCGGTGTGCGGCCAAGCTCCTCGAGGTCGGCGGAAATATCGAAGCTCAGCTCCGCGCCCTTGTGAACGCCGCCAATACCGCCGGTTGCGAACACCTTGATGCCAGCAAGGTGCGCTGCCAGCATCGTCGCCGCGACAGTGGTGCCGCCGGTGCGGCCTTCCGAGAGGGCGAAGGCAAGATCGGCGCGCGAGAGTTTCATCGCGCCCTTGACCTGCGCCAGCGCTTCGCGTTCGGCGGCGGAGAGGCCGATTTTCAGACGTCCATCGACAATCGCGATCGTCGCGGGGACCGCACCTTCCTCGACAATGATGGCCTCGACGTCTGCCGCCATGCGGCTGTTGTCCGGGTAGGGCATGCCGTGGGTGATGATCGTGCTTTCCAGCGCGACCACCGGCTTGCCTGCATCCAGCGCTTGGCTCACCTCGGGGGTGATGTCGGTGAAGGCGTTGAGGGCTTTGGTTGTCATGGTCGTTTCCTTTTATGTCAGCCTAGGGGCACTGCAGCTGGGATGCATGCAAGTGCACGATCGAATTCCTGTGGCGAAAAATGCGGACTTGCCGAGTGGGTCTGCAATGTCAGCATGGACGCAGCCAAGCCTTCTCTTATCGCTGCATGAAATGCTGTCCCGCGCATCAATGCGGCGATGGTGCCGCCGGCCAGCGCATCGCCCGCACCTGTCACATCGGCAATGCCGTCCACTGCTGGCGGCTGGATGGAGAACGCGTCATCGCCGGAAAAGGCGAGGGCGGCATTGCCGCCATTGCTGACGACAGCACCGTGCAGGCCCTGTGCTCGCAACGCCGCATATATGTCGTGCAGCGGCGCATCCGGCCCAAGGCCCGTCAGCGCCCGTGTTTCACGCTGGTTCATGAACAGGCAGGAGAGGTTACCGAAGATCGGCTGCAGCCGTTCTACCTTGGCCGGCGAGATCGCCAGCGCCAAATAGCGGCCGATCGTCGGCCAGCTCTGCCAGCCGCTGCAGCGCATCCGAAGGCAGGTTGGCGTCGCAGAAGACGGCATCGGCTGCGGAGATGGAATCGCGCACCTTGCGCCGCAGCAATTGCCTCGGCAGCGCGACCTCATAAAGCTCCATGTCGGCGATACCCGCGACCACATCGCCATGCTCGTCGAGGATCGCCGTATAGCTCGGCGTTGCGCGGTCCATATAGACGGCCGATCCGTCCTTGATGCCCGCCTTCTGGATCGCATCGCCAATCAACTCGCCGATCCGGTCGCCGCCACGCACCGAGAGGATTTCGGCCGCCACCCCGCGCTGGACCACCAGCCGCAGCGCATTGAACACGCCGCCGCCCGGTTCCTCTCGCATGATGCCGGGGTTCGATGCGCCCGGCACGAAAGGCACCATGCTCTGGCCGCGCCGGTCGAGATGAGCGCCGCCGACAGCAAAAAGCAGCGGTTTGTTGGCTGAGGTCATGGTTGATTGCGTGTCCGGATAAAGCTTCAAGTTGCGAGGCCTTCGCTTGGCTCTTGTCCTAGAACGCCTTATCGGGAGACGCAATCACGCTACCGATTCGAATCCACGCTCCTTGGTCGGGTCGTCCCGCCGCAGATTCGCCTATGAATAAGCTATGCGTCATATCATCCTGACAGAAAGAACATTTTGCGAACATTTTTAAGTTATGCTTATTTTACAATGCTTTAAGCCTGTTGCCAAACAAGAACAAAACAGATACAAATAAGTTCATGTTGAGGAACATCCGTACTTCATGGATAGCACAGGGGTAGTGTAACATGGCTCAAAATTCTTTGCGGTTGGTTGAGGGTAATTCAGTGGATAAAACGAAAGCTCTGGATGCGGCATTGTCCCAGATAGAGAGGGCCTTTGGTAAGGGTTCGATCATGCGGCTTGGCCGTAATGAGCAGGTGGTGGAGATCGAAACGGTCCCGACCGGCTCGCTGTCACTGGATATCGCCCTTGGCGTCGGCGGTTTGCCGAAGGGCCGCATCGTCGAGATTTACGGGCCGGAAAGCTCGGGCAAGACGACACTTGCCCTGCACACCATTGCCGAGGCGCAGAAGAAGGGCGGTATTTGCGCCTTCGTCGATGCTGAGCATGCGCTCGATCCTGTTTATGCCCGCAAGCTTGGTGTTGATCTCGAAAACCTCCTGATCTCGCAGCCCGATACGGGCGAGCAGGCGCTGGAGATCACCGATACGCTGGTGCGTTCCGGTGCCATCGATGTGCTGGTGGTCGACTCGGTTGCCGCGCTCACGCCCCGTGCCGAAATCGAAGGCGAGATGGGCGATTCGCTGCCAGGCCTGCAGGCTCGTCTGATGAGCCAGGCGCTGCGCAAGCTCACCGCCTCCATCTCGCGTTCCAACTGCATGGTCATCTTCATCAACCAGATCCGCATGAAGATCGGTGTGATGTTCGGTTCACCCGAAACAACCACGGGCGGCAATGCGCTGAAGTTCTATGCGTCCGTGCGACTCGATATCCGCCGCATCGGCTCGCTAAAGGAACGCGATGAGGTCGTTGGCAACCAGACCCGCGTCAAGGTCGTCAAGAACAAGCTCGCGCCGCCCTTCAAGCAGGTCGAATTCGACATCATGTATGGCGAAGGCGTTTCCAAGACGGGCGAACTGGTCGATCTCGGTGTCAAGGCTGGCATCGTGGAGAAATCCGGCTCGTGGTTCTCCTATAATTCGCAGCGTCTCGGCCAGGGACGCGACAATGCGAAACTTTTCCTCAAGGAAAACCCGGAGATCGCCAATGAGATCGAGCTGGCGCTGCGCCAGAATGCCGGTCTTATCGCCGAGCAGATGCTGGACAAGGGGCCTGATGATATCGAGGACGATGGTCCCGACGCCGCCGAAGGCTGATCGCGCGCCAGCGAAGCCGTTTCCGGTTTTTGACATCAACCCGCATCCAGATCCTGGCTGCGGGTTTTGTTTTGTGCCTCCTCCCTTATGCTGAGCCTGTCGAACCACGCACAACCGCCTGCATGCTTCGACAGGCTCAGCATGAGGGAAGAGGGAGCATCCATTCCAGCCAGATTTTCTGGACAGTTTGCAACCGCATCGCTACAAGCGTTGCGTTCCGCCCTTTGCGTCAGCAAGGGGCCAATTCCGCTTTGGATAAAAAGAAGTCAGAGGCAAGATAAATGAGTGGCGTCAACGAGATCCGGTCGACATTTCTGAACTATTTCAAGAAGAACGGCCATGAGATCGTGGCGTCGAGCCCGCTTGTGCCGCGCAATGACCCGACGCTGATGTTCACCAATGCGGGCATGGTCCAGTTCAAGAACGTCTTCACCGGCATCGAGCAGCGCCCCTACAACCGCGCCACGACGTCGCAGAAATGCGTGCGTGCCGGTGGCAAGCACAACGACCTCGACAATGTCGGCTATACCGCCCGCCACCACACCTTCTTTGAAATGCTCGGCAATTTCTCCTTTGGCGACTATTTCAAGGAAGAGGCGATATCGCTTGCCTGGAACCTGATCACCAAGGAATTCGGTCTTGCCAAGGACAAGCTCACCGTCACCGTCTATCACACCGACGATGCCGCTGCCGGATTCTGGAAGAAGATCGCTGGCCTGCCTGAAGAGCGTATCATCCGCATCGCGACCAGTGATAATTTCTGGGCGATGGGCGATACCGGTCCGTGCGGCCCGTGCTCGGAAATTTTCTACGACCATGGCGAAGGCATCTGGGGCGGACCTCCCGGCAGTGCCGACGAGGATGGTGATCGCTTCATCGAAATCTGGAACCTCGTCTTCATGCAGTTCGAGCAGGTGACGAAGGAGGAACGCATCGACCTGCCGCGCCCGTCCATCGATACCGGCATGGGACTGGAACGTCTTGCTGCGGTTTTGCAGGGCAAGCATGACAATTACGATATTGACCTGTTCCAGACGCTGATCCACGCGTCGGAAGAGGCGACCGGCGTCAAGGCCGAGGGCAAGTTCCGCGCCAGCCACCGGGTGATCGCCGATCATTTGCGCTCGTCGAGCTTCCTCATTGCCGATGGCGTGCTGCCGTCAAATGAGGGCCGCGGCTATGTGCTGCGCCGTATCATGCGCCGCGCCATGCGCCACGCGCAGCTGCTTGGCGCCAAGGAGCCGTTGATGTGGCGCCTGCTGCCGGCGCTTGTGCGCGAAATGGGCCAGGCCTATCCGGAATTGATCCGCGCAGAATCGCTGATTTCCGAAACGTTGAAACTTGAGGAAACCCGCTTCCGCAAGACGCTCGAACGCGGCCTGGGCCTGCTCGGCGAAGCCACGGAAAACTTGAACGATGGTGACAAGCTCGATGGCGAGACGGCCTTCAAGCTTTACGACACCTACGGTTTCCCGCTCGACCTGACACAGGACGCGCTGCGCCAGCGTGGCATTGCCGTGGACACGGATGGCTTTGATGCCGCCATGGAGCGGCAGAAGGCAGAGGCCCGGGCAAGCTGGGCGGGTTCCGGCGATGCGGCAACGGAAACCGTGTGGTTCTCCGTGCGCGACAAGGTGGGCGCAACCGATTTCCTCGGTTATGAGACGGAAAAGGCCGAAGGCGTCATCACGGCCCTGGTCCAGAACGGCAAGCTCGTGACAAGCGCGGGAGAAGGGACGGACGTCTCGATCGTCGTCAACCAGACACCATTCTATGGCGAATCCGGCGGCCAGCAGGGCGATACGGGTATCATCTCCGGCGATGGCTTCAGCGTGAGCGTAACGGATACGCAGAAGAAGAATGATGGCGTCTTCGTTCATGTCGGCAAGGTGACCAATGGCACTGTCAAGATCGACGCGGCCGTCGAGCTCACCGTCGACAGCGCCCGCCGCACCCGCATCCGTTCCAATCATTCGGCAACCCACCTGCTGCACGAAGCATTGCGCGAGACCCTGGGCACGCATGTGGCGCAGAAGGGTTCTCTGGTTGCACCCGATCGGCTGCGTTTCGACTTCTCGCATCCGAAGCCGATTTCGGACAAGGAGCTTGCTGTCATCGAGGATCTCGCCAATGAGATCGTGCTGCAGAATGCACCGGTCACGACACGCCTGATGGCCGTTGACGACGCCATTGCCGAGGGCGCCATGGCGCTGTTCGGCGAAAAATACGGAGACGAGGTGCGCGTTGTCTCCATGGGCACGGCGCTCCATGGCGACAAGTCCGGCAAAAGCTATTCGACGGAGCTCTGCGGTGGCACGCATGTGCGTGCCACTGGCGATATCGGCTTGATCCGCGTTATAGCCGAGGGCGCGGTCGCTGCGGGCGTGCGTCGTCTCGAAGCCCTGACGGGCGAGGCGGCACGCCGCTATCTCGAAGAGCAGGATGACCGCGTCAAGGCGATTGCGGGCGCGCTGAAGTCTTCGCCTGCCGATGCGCTGTCGCGTGTCACGGCGCTGATCGACGAACGCCGCAAGCTTGAACGCGAACTCACCGAGGCGCGCAAACAGCTCGCACTCGGCGGTGGTTCAGCCCCAGGCGGTGCACAGTCCGAAACGGTCAATGGCGTCGGCTTCATCGGCAAGGTGGTCTCTGGCGTCAATCCGCGCGATCTGAAGCCGCTCGCGGACGATGCGAAGAAGACCGTCGGCTCCGGCGTCGTCACTTTCATCGGCGTGTCGGATGATGGCAAGGCGAGTGCTGTCGTCGGGGTTACCGATGATCTAACGGCCAAGTTCAGCGCCGTTGATCTCGTCCGCATTGCTTCTGCTGCCCTCGGCGGGGCAGGCGGTGGCGGCCGGCCCGACATGGCCCAGGCTGGTGGCCCGGATGGCTCGAAGGCTGAAGAGGCAGTTTCTGCCGTGCGCGAAGCATTGGCCGGCTGATTTCGAGCCGCTGAACACCAGCCGCGTGTATAGCGCGGCTGGAATATTACTTTAGGTTGTTATTGCAGATTCGGTGTATTATACTTAGTGTCTAGTGCGTGATGCTTGATTTTTCACGCGTTATTCGTGATAGTATCAGCATAGTTTTATTTTGCATTTTGAATAATTTCTCGTTGTTGACGTATATAGTTGTGAAACTCACCTGGGTCGCTTCCCTCATTCTGGCACCTGACCAGTCTGCGTAAGCCCACCTCTGGCTGGCTGACGTATGGACGGACGCTGTCTGCGTCGCTGCTTGGGGGGAATCGTGAAACGGATACTGAGCTTGGTCCTTTTAGTGGCATTGATTTCATGCCAGACGCCAACTGTTGTCAAAAATGTGCATATGGGTGCTGACATCGTCTATGGGAGATATGTCATTGCATACTATGCTTTGATCGAATCCCTTCATGCGAGACCGCTGTATTCGACAAGATCGGGATTTGGCCTGCAGATAAGCTTCCAGAGCCTTCGGCGGTCGAGCATTCTGGAAGTATGGAGCTACGGAAAACAATTCGACTATGCCAAGAGCCTTACCGAGAGAATGCCGTGCTTGATTCCTCCTTGCGCACCGATGCACGTTGAGCAGGGCGTCATATCGATGAACGATACTGATTTTGTTACTGCGGCTTCCAATGGTTTTGAATTCGAACTGGTCGGCAGGGCAGGCAATGTTGTCGGCAAAATCCCGGCTCAGGCGTTCCGGACCGTGCTCGATATGAAAAGCAAACTCAAGCCCACTCCACCGATAGCGGCTGCGCTTGGCAGAGCGGATGCAGTGCCGGAGCAAGTCGGCGAGGATCTATAGATCGGCGAGGCCCTTCCGCTAGGTTTCCCGCGGGCTCTGTGCGGCCGCGATGTGCATCGGCGCGATGCTGTAGCTGTTAAGGCCGGCGAGCACGGACGGGTCATTTTCGGCAAATTGCACCGCCTCGTCCTGATGCAGCACCTCCAGCAGTGCAATGCCGAACCAGCCTTCCGGATCCTGCACTGGCCCGTAGGCGAGCACGGTTCCGGCTTCGAAATACTCGCTCATATAGGTGATGTGCTGGCGCATCAGCTCCTGTTCGTCGTCGTCCATGTCCTCGGCAAATGTCGGCCGTGGTGGGATCAGGCGGAAAAAGAACTGCTGCTTGGTCATGGCGCATCCTCCCGTTCGCTGCGCCTTTCATAATACCTGCAGTTCGGCAAATAACAAAAAGCCCCGGAAAACCGGGGCTCTTCAATTGCTTTGATGCGGCGTTGGCTCAGGCTGCCATGGCCTTCGACAGGTTCTCGTCGATCTTGTCGAGGAAGCCTGTGGTCGACAGCCAGGGCTGGTCCGGGCCGATCAGCAGTGCCAGATCCTTGGTCATGTAGCCGGCTTCGACCGTGTCGACGCAGACTTTTTCCAACGTGCTGGCGAAGCGTTCGAGCTCGGCATTGCCGTCGAGCTTGGCGCGATGGGCAAGACCGCGCGTCCAGGCGAAGATCGAGGCGATGGAGTTAGTCGAGGTTTCCTCGCCCTTCTGGTGCTGGCGGTAGTGGCGGGTAACGGTACCGTGCGCTGCTTCAGCTTCCACGGTCTTGCCATCCGGTGTCATCAGAACCGAGGTCATCAGGCCGAGCGAACCGAAGCCCTGAGCCACGATGTCCGACTGCACGTCGCCATCATAGTTCTTGCATGCCCAGACGTAGCCGCCGGACCATTTCAGTGCCGAAGCGACCATGTCATCGATCAGGCGATGCTCGTAATGGATTTTCTTGGCCGCGAACTTGTCTTTGAACTCCGCGTCGAACACTTCCTGGAAGATGTCCTTGAAGCGGCCGTCATAGGCCTTGAGGATGGTGTTCTTGGTCGACAGATAGCAGGGAACGCCGCGGTTATAGGCATAGTTGAACGAGGCATGGGCGAAATCGCGGATCGACTCGTCCAGATTGTACATGGCCATGGCAACGCCGGCGCCCGGTGCATCATAAACCTCGTGCTCGATCGTCGCGCCATCTTCGCCGACGAACTTGATCGAGAGCTTGCCCTTGCCCGGGAACTTGAAGTCGGTTGCGCGGTACTGGTCGCCGAAGGCGTGACGGCCGACGATGATCGGCTGCGTCCAGCCAGGGACGAGACGGGGCACGTTCTTGGCAATGATCGGCTCGCGGAAGATGACGCCGCCGAGAATGTTGCGGATCGTGCCGTTGGGCGACTTCCACATCTTCTTCAGGCCGAATTCCTCGACGCGCTGCTCGTCGGGCGTGATCGTGGCGCATTTGACGCCCACACCATACTGCTTGATCGCATTGGCTGCATCGATGGTCACCTGGTCATTGGTTGCATCACGGTGCTCGATGCCAAGATCATAATATTTCAGGTCGATGTCGAGGTAAGGATGGATCAGCTTTTCCTTGATATATTGCCAGATGATGCGAGTCATCTCGTCGCCATCGAGCTCGACGACCGGATTTGCAACCTTGATCTTAGCCATGGAGTGTCAGCCTCTGTTTTGCTGCGTGTGGGTATCAGCATGGGATTAAATTGAGGGTTCGCGCCCCTATAGCATCGCGATTGCAGAACGCAAAGGCTCTCAACTACTGTAATGCTTTTACCTCTCCGTCATCCTCGGGCTTGACCCGAGGACCCATGGCAGAGCAGCTCAGGTTTCGCGACCACGCGACGCGTTCCAGCGACGCTACATTCTAGTGCCATCCTATGGCTATTCCTGGATCCCGTTGAGCCTGCGGGATCGCTTGTGCTGCTTTGCCATGGGTCCTCGGGTCAAGCCCGAGGATGACGGAGAGGTAGTGTCTCATGAAACACGGATAAGGTTCCCACCATTGCCCATCAAAAAAACGCGGGCTATGAGGACACCAAAGAGTTCAAGGATAAGAAAATGGCCGGTACAGACAGACAGCGCACCCTCATCGCCGAAGGCCCGGCGATCATTCTGGTCGAACCGCAATTGCCGGAGAATATCGGCATGGTGGCGCGGGCCATGGCGAATTTTGGCCTGGCGGAGCTGCGCCTGGTCAAGCCGCGCGAGGAGTTTCCGAACGACAAGGCACGTTCCGCTGCCAGCCGCGCCGATCATATCATCGATACGGCGCAGGTTTTCGACGATTTGCCGTCGGCCATCAAGGATCTCAATTTCGTCTACGCGACCACGGCACGCGAGCGCGATGCTTTCAAGCAAGTGCGCGGACCTGTCGAAGCCGGCCAGACCCTGCGTCAGCGCTTCAACAAGGGTGAGAAGACCGGAATTCTTTTCGGGCGCGAACGCATCGGCCTCAATAATGACGAAGTCAGCCTTGCCGATGAGCTGGTGACGTTCCCGGTCAACCCGGCATTCTCGTCGCTGAACATTGCACAGGCGGTTTTGCTCATGTCCTATGAGTGGATGAAATCAGGTCTCGAGAAGCACACGGATACCGCGTTTCGCGGGCCGGAGCTCGAACCCGCGCCAAAGGAGCAACTGCAGGGTTTCTTCGACCACCTCGAAGATGCGCTTCAGGCGCGCGGCTATTTCCGGCCGATGGCGCGCAAGGAGATCATGGTCAACAATCTGCGCGGCGTTTTGACAAGGCCGGGCTTCTCGGAGTCCGAACTGAAGCTCTTGCGCGGCGTGGTTGTATCGCTCGATTATTTCAGTCCAAAGACTCCGCGCGGCTCCGGTGCGCCGGAAGGGCGCAAGCGCGAGAAACCACCAGCGAAGAAAATCAACGGGGATCGGCCAGGCGATGAGTGAAGAAACAGCGGACCGGCCAATCATCGTCTTCGACAGCGGGATTGGCGGCCTGACCGTTTTGCGCGAGGCGAGGGTGCTGATGCCGGACCGGCGGTTCGTCTATATCGCCGACGATGCCGGTTTTCCCTATGGGGAATGGGAGGAGGGCGCCCTGTGCTCCCGCATCGTCGACATGTTCGCGGGCCTCATCGCCGAGCACAACCCGGAGATTGCGATCATCGCCTGCAACACCGCCTCGACGCTGGTGCTGGATGATCTTCGCAAGGCCTATCCCGGTGTGCCGTTCGTCGGCACCGTCCCCGCGATCAAGCCGGCCGCCGAGCGTACCTCGTCGGGCTTCGTCAGCGTGCTGGCGACGCCGGGCACCGTCAGGCGCGCCTATACCCGCGATCTCATTCAGTCTTTCGCCACGAAGTGCCATGTACGCCTTGTCGGCAGTCAGAATCTGGCTGCCATGGCCGAAGCGCATATTCGCGGCGACCACATCGTTGACGAAGCCATACGTGCGGAAATAGCGCCGTGCTTTTATGAGAAGGACGGCGACCGCACCGATATCGTTGTCCTCGCCTGCACGCACTATCCCTTTCTCGCCAATGTTTTCCGGCGCCTTGCACCCTGGCCGGTAGACTGGCTCGATCCGGCTGAGGCGATCGCCCGCCGGGCGCTGTCTCTGATAAAACCGAATGGCACCGGTGCTGAGCCCGAACATGGTGACGACATCGCCATCTTCACCTCGGGCAATCCGGATTTCTCGACAAGACGGCTCATGCAGGGCTTCGGGCTTGCAACAGTATGATTGCCTAATAATGGGTCATGCAGACCGAGCGATAAAAAAATAGACAAATTGCGACTAACGTCGAATTGACCCCACAACCTGCCGCCGCCAAAAGTTGCTTTTTGAGATTTTCAGAGAGCACCTATGAATTTTCGCCATTTATTGCTTGCGGCCGTCCTTGGCCTTTCCGCCTGTAACGGCTCGGACTCTTCGACGAAAAACAACGAGACGGCGAGTACCTTTTCCGATCTGGCCAATGCAAAGGTTGAGTTGGAGAAGGTGAATGCGCAGGTATCCGCGCTTCAAGTGAAGCTGAGGGACGGGTTGTCGGCGGTTATGATCGCGCAGGCCGACCACGACCGGCTGGTCAAGGAGGCGGCGGCAGAGGCTATCAAACGGGATGCTGCGACAAAGGAACTTGTTCGCCTTGCAGGTGAAGACGGCAAGGGCGGCGCTGTAAAAGCAGCAACGGATGAATTGGCGCGGCTTACGGCCGACGGCGATGAGGCTGGCAAAACGCTCAAGACCTCGCAGGACAGACTTGCCGTGCTCAAGGGCGATGGCAAAGGCTCGATACTCGAGGCGGAAGTGGCGCTGAAAAAACTTTCGGTCGACAAAGATACGCTGACCGAGGCAACGAAGACCCTTGCCGACAGGCAGGCGGACTTGCTCAAACTTGAGGGCGATCCGAAGACCGGCGATATCGGCGACATTGCCAGAGCCAAGGCAACCCTTGACCGGCTTATCGGAGAAGACGGCAAGGGCGGCGAGGTTGGCGACGCCGACAACAAGCTGACCAAGCTCAAAATCGATATCGAAACCGCCAAGGAAGATCTCAAACTGGCGGCGCAGACGCTCGAGACGCTGCAGGGCAAAGACGGCAGTGGCGGTGACATAGCTGCAGCACGTAAAACGCTCGCTGATCTCGGAATTGAACTCGACACGGCACGACAGGACCTTGCCACGGCTCGCGATAAATGGAAGCGGCTCAGGGGCGAAGACGGCAAGAGCGGTGAGATCGCCGCCGAGCAGAAGAAGCTGGATGACCTGATCAAATTGGCCGCTGACAAGGCCGAGGAGATCAAGGCAGCAGACCTTGAACTCGGGCGGATCAAGCTTGATGGCAAGGCGGTAACCGACAAGGCTACGCTCGATGCGGCACGTATCCGCTCGCAAGCCGCATTCGACGCGGGGCGTTTCGACGACGCGGGGAAGTTTTTGACCGATGCCGGACTCAATGACGAAGCCATCGAGTTGTACAAAAAGGCCGGCAAGATCGACAAGGCCGCAGAACTTTTGACCAGCGCCGGCAAGCTCGAAGACGCGTATCGGCTCTATGCGCCGGAAGATTATGTGAAGGAAGACAAGAACGCTTACAAATCAGGCTCCACCACAACCATCGCCTTTGACAAGGTCGATGAAATCCCTTCGGTCAAACGACATTCCATACAATTGGACGGAAAGACCATCTGGCTGACTGCAAGGGCCGGGCACCTCATCGCCTATGCGCAGAAGGACAGGACCAAGCCAGAGGCAAAACGCGATCCGCAGGCGGCTGTGTTTTACATGAGCTACACTAGGGACGATTTGCCGAAGGACAAGCGTCCGGTCATGTTCTTTTTCAATGGCGGACCTGGAGAGGCATCGATCTGGATGCATCTTGGCGCCTTTGGGGCGAAACGGGTCAAGCTCGACCAGCCGAATGTACCGGCAACTGCGAAGTCAGGGCGATATCTGGACTATCCATTTCTCGACAATCCTGGATCGCTGGTCGACAAGGCGGATCTCGTCTTTGTCGATCCGGTCGGTAATGGCTATTCCCATGCGATCACATCCGGCATCGCGATGCATAAAGACGAGGATTTCTGGGGTGTCGATGTCGATGCGAAAGTCATGCGGGACTTCATCACCCGCTATATCAATGTGAACAACCGCCAGAGTTCGCCGAAATATCTCTACGGTGAATCCTATGGCGGCGGTATTCGCGTCCCCATCCTCACGAAACTCCTTCTGGATGCCGGAACGACAAATTATGAAGAGGACAAATCAGGCAATCCGGCTGTGGTTCTCACAGGTTCGGTCTTTCATTCGCCTATACTGGATATCGGCGGCAACTGCATAGATAACAGCGGGGCCTCTTGCGCGGGGTTCTTTCCGACCTATGCCATCACGGCGGACGCGTTCAAACAGAGCACGGCGCGGGGCAACCGCACACTCGCGGACTACATGCAGGAACTACGCAAATTTACCAAAGAGAAGAACGTGTCGGCTACCCAAAAGGTGCTGAACAAGACGTTCAGCGCGTTTAGCAAAACCGACGATGGGAAGGCCTATATCAAGGAACTTGAGCGGTTCACTGGACTTTCCAATACATGGTCGTATGGAATAAATGTAATTCCAACGGGTTTCATGTCGGAACTGAAACCAAACTATACCTTCAATACCTACGATATGCGTATGACTATCGCAGGCAGCGTACCCTACAACTTCTCTTACGCAGAAGACCCAGCGTTTCACAGGCGAATCAAGGAATACCTGCCGGACTATTTCAACTACAAGAATGCCTCATACTATGAAGCGTCCTTAAGCGAGACGACCGCAAGCTTCGAGTGGGATTGGTCGTCGCGCGGGGGGAAACCAAAACGAATACCTTGGACGATATTACCCAAGCGCTCAATTATGCGCCGGATTTGAAGCTGATGGTCACCCACGGCTATTTCGATGGCAGAACACCGACATTTCAAACGGAGCTCGACCTCGACAAGACGGTCAAGATCAATGGCAAGGACGTGAACCTCCATGATCGCATTCCTCTCCATAATTTCGAAGGTGGGCATATGATGTATTATATCGACAGCGAGCTGCCGAAGCTGAAAAAAACCATCGTGTATTTCATCGACGCCCCGCCCTATTCGCCGCCACCGGTCGGCCCGGTGCAAAAATCGGCGGCTCTGCAGTGAGATGAATGTCATGAAAAAAATGTTTCAAGCTGCTGTTGTTCTGGCATTTTTCAACACGTCGATTGTCGTCGCGATGCCACTTTCCGGCATGGGAGAGATGCATGCTGGCGCTGTAGCCCTAGTCAAGGAAAGGAGGTTCGGCTCTCCGCCGATCGATCCGAACCTGGCGCCCGTAACCGGCGCGTCGATCAATGCCGAGGTCAACGCTGAACTTGCGGCGCGCTTTGCCGAAGCGGCCGGTTCTGCCGCCGGATTGCTGACAAAGCAGCAGGCCAGGAACGCGAGCTGGGGCTATGTCGCCGATCATTTTGCGGCGATCGACCGGGACCATGACAGTTATGTCAAGCTCGGCGACGTTCTGGATTTCATCCACGGCGGATCGGTCGGCGGGCAAGCTCCTGCCGCGTCGAAGAACATCCAGATCGTGGAATGAAAGCATCTCAGCCCGTCGCTGCCGCCTCTGCCTTCGCCACCCCGCCCAGTTCCTTCCTGATCACCGGCGCGACCTTCGTGCCATAGAGCTCGATGGCCTTCAGTGTGTTCGCATGCGGCAGGCTGCCGAGGTCGATCTGCAGCATGAAGCGGTCGTGCTGGAAATAGCTGTGCTGCAGCATGATCTTGTCGATGATCTCCTGCGCAGAGCCCACCAGCAGCGCGCCGCGCATCGAGCGTCCCGCCTCGTACTGGGCGCGGTTGCTCGGCGGCCAGCCGCGCTCGCGGCCGATCTTGTTCATCACGACCTCGTAGCTCGGCCAGTATTCGTCAGACGCGGCTTGCGAATGCTCCGCGATATAGCCATGCGAGTTGATGCTGACTTTCAGCGTTTCCGGCGGGTGGCCCGCCTTGGCGCCCGCCTCGCGGTAAAGCTCGATCAGCGGTGCGAAACGATGCGGCTCGCCACCGATAATCGCCACCGCCAGCGGCAGACCGAGCGTGCCGGCGCGGACGACCGATGCCGGTGTGCCGCCAATAGCGATCCAGACGGGCAGGGGATTTTGCAGCGGGCGGGGATAAACGCCGAGATTGCTCAGCGGCGCGCGCAGGTTGCCGTTCCACGTCACGCGTTCGCTCTCGCGGAGCTTCAGGAGCAGGTTGAGCTTCTCCGCGAATAGCTCGTCGTAATCATTGAGGTCGTAGCCGAACAGCGGAAAGGATTCGATAAAGGAGCCCCGTCCGGCCATGATTTCGGCGCGGCCGGAGGAGATCAGGTCGAGCGTCGCATATTCCTGGAAAACACGAACCGGATCGTCGGAGCTCAACACCGTTACTGCGCTGGTTAGCCGGATGTTCTTCGTCCGCGCCGCGCCAGCAGCCAGCACAACGGCCGGTGTCGAAATGACGAAATCGGGGCGATGATGCTCGCCAATCCCGAACACATCGAGCCCGACCTGATCGGCCAATTCCATCTCTTCAAGAAGGTTCAGCATGCGCTGATGCGCGCTGATAGCAACGCCAGTCGCAGGATCAGGGCTCATCCCTGCAAATGTGTAAGTGCCAAGTTCCATGGATACAGCCTTCGTTCAACGTTGCTGCACAGGTAAGCACAGGTCGAGCCAATGTGAAGGACGCACGTTGCGGTTGCCGAGGCACCAAAAGGAAACTGGGGAAGTTGTGTTCTAGGAAACACATTGCCGCCCTTACCCTCCCCCCTTGTGGGGAGGGCACGAGCGAAGCGACGGGAGGGGTCTTTAAGCAAAAAAGAAATACCCCTCCCTGCTGCGCAACCTCCCTCCCACCCACAAGGGGGAGGGTAAGAAGAGCGCGGATCAATAGCCCACGGTAAAACGCTGTTTGGCGTGCTTCGGCGTGTTCGCCTCGTCCACAATCGCCACGGCCAGATCGCTGGCGCTGATTGCGCTGTTGCCCTCGGCGTCGAACACCGGATTGTCCTTGCCGAGCCGGTATTTGCCCGTGCGTGGTCCCGGCGCCAGATGGAACGGCGGCGACACGAAGCTCCAGCCGAGTTCAGTCTCGCCGCGCAGGTCGTTCAGCGCCTGGCGTGCGCCGAGTGCGCCTTCCTTGTATTCGGCCGGGAAGCCCTCGCCATCGACAAATTGTGAACCATCAGGTGCGTAGAGGCTGCCCGCGCCACCGATCACGATCAACCGGCTGATCCCCGCCTGCTTGGTTGCCTCGGTGATCGATTTGCTGGCCGCAATGTGGATCGCCTTGATGTCGGGATTGCCCCAGCCGGGATTGTAGGCAGAGATGACGATGTCGTGGCCCTTGAGCTTGGCGGCGAGGTCTGCCGTGTTCAGAGCGTCGGCCTCGACGGCCGTGACACCGGCCTGCTTTTCCACCTTGGCCGGATTGCGAACCAGCGCTGTGACGCTGTCGCCGCGCGAGACGGCTTCCTTGAGGATTTCCTGGCCGACAAAGCCGGTGGCGCCAATCAATGCGATTTTCATCAGTCTCTCCTTTGATGCGGGTACACATCGTTTTCTGGTTACTAATGATAACCATCTATGCTAGAAGGCCAGACTTGAGAAGAACGCACTTTTTCCGTTTCAGGGCACACGGAAGTAACCGCCAGAGCAATTCCAGGAAAAGTGGGAAACCGGTTTTACCAATCGGAATTGCGTAGATTCGAACGAAAGGCAACGAGGACCGATATGAGCATTCACGCAAAGACCGAAGGTGATACGCCTTTGCTTGGAAACCATGCCGGCGATGGAATGGGATGGCAGCTCATGTCCAATGCGCGAGGTGCTCGACATCATCGGCGATTCCTGGAGCCTTTTGACGATCATCAACCTCCAGTCTGGTCCGCGCCGGTTCAACGTGCTGCGCCGCATGATCGAGGGTATTTCGCAGCGCATGCTGACCGTGACGCTGCGTTCGCTCGAGCGCGATGGGCTCGTCACGCGCACGGTCAAGCCAACATCTCCGCCCGAGGTTACCTACGCGCTGACGGAAATCGGCCATTCGATTGCCGTGCCGATAGGCGCGCTGGGGGATTGGGCGGTTAACAACCGCGATCATCTGCGCGCCGCGCGGAAGGCATTCGATGAGGCGAAGGAAGAATAGCCACTTGGAACCCCCACTCATCCTTAGCGTTTCCCCACCTGTGCAACATCTCACAGGGAGAATAACAATGCCGGCAAAATCCCAGGCCCAGCAGAAGGCCGCTGGTGCGGCGCTGTCCGCCAAGCGCGGCCAGACCAAGAAGAGCGAGCTCAAGGGCGCGTCGAAAAGCATGTACGAATTCGATGAGCGAAAAGCAGCTTGAAGAGTTTGCTGAAACCGATCGCAAGAACCTGCCGAAGAAGAAGCGACCAAGCACTGATCAGGTCTCAGGCGCGCAGTCTCACTGGCAGATGCGCGCCTCGCATTTTCTCCCATGACAGCCGAGATCGAGATGCAGATTGCCCTGATGGGCTGCATCGCCGTCCGGTCCGATGACGGTCATGAAGCGGTCGCAACTCGCCTTGTGCAGCGCGCGCCAGAATGTCTGTTCCTCGGGCTTGCCCTTCCAGCCTGAACCAAGTTCCGTCGTCTTGCCATTCTTGAACTTGAAAGAGACGATGTCGACAGCATTGGCGAAGGCGTGTTCCGAAACGCGCCCCTTGTGGCCATTATTGACCTTGCGGCACTGGTAGTCGGATCCCGTCGTGATGCTCTCGATCTCGGCTCCGAAATTCGCCTGTGCCACTTTTTGCACTTCGACTACCCACGTCGCCAATGACCCTGCCATGGCGCAATTCGTGGTGATGGGCACCGCCAGTTTCACCGGATTGTCCTTGCCGATAGCCGTGATCTTCAGTGGCGAGCGTTCGCCGCACATGCCCTCGGACAAGGGCGGGATGAGGTCGCCCTTAACCTCGCCAGTCATGAGAGCAGGGCAGGCATTCTGGTAGACCCGGTCGGGCGATATCGAAGGATCAGCCTTTTCGACACTTTCCTCATGTTCGTCCTTGCCAGCCGCACCCTGTTTGGGCAGCGGATTCGGGCCAAACTGTTCACCTGGCTTTGGTGGCTCCTTGGGTTTCTCGGTCGGCTTTGCCTCCGGGGTTGGCTTTTGTTCAGGTAGCGGCGTCGTTTGCGGATCCGCTTTCTGTATTTCGTCGGCAGGCTTCTCAGCGGGTTTGGGCGCGTCCGGGGCCGCTGCGCGAGGATTGTCCATTGGCAGAGGCGCAACGGCAGGCAAGGCTACAACCGGCGGCTGTGGGGCCCGTACAACCTTGGCCCGGTGTCCGCGCCTGTGCCGCGCATCCGCATCGTCGCTGGAACTGATAAGGACTGTGCTTGCAATAATGGCTGTGAGGGATAAAAGGGCGAGTGTTGGGATACGCGACTGCCGCGAGAATAGGGTCATTATCTGGCGCTACTCCTGTTGAGCGTCCAACCCTAACGTCTGAAATGTGGCATCGGTTTCAAATTATATGATCCGCTGAAACATGCGGGTCTAGAAAAAACGCCATTTGCTGGCCGTCAGAGCGTGAATACTAACAGGCCCTGGCTTGACATCATGAAACCTTCACACTAGAAGCCACCCCAGCGCAGGGCTTGAACAGCTCTGCGTTTCATTTGACGTGTCCCGTGAGTGATCTCGCAAAGCGTGCGTGGGTCATTCTGTCAGTCTTCGAAAACGGAAGGCAGAGGAGGGCGCGTTTCCTTGAACCCGGGTTTCGGCCCGAGGTTTGGTTTGTTTGAAAGGAAATGCGATGAGCAAGCGCGAATCGTCCAAGTATAAAATTGACCGCCGTCTTGGCGAAAACATCTGGGGCCGTCCGAAGTCCCCGGTCAACCGCCGTGAATATGGCCCCGGCCAGCATGGTCAGCGCCGCAAGAGCAAGCTCTCCGATTTCGGTGTGCAGCTGCGCGCAAAGCAGAAGCTCAAGGGCTTCTACGGCGACATTTCGGAAAAGCAGTTCCGCAAGACCTATGAAGAAGCCGCTCGCCGCAAGGGCGATACTGGTGAACAGCTCATCGGTCTGCTCGAGTCGCGTCTTGATGCGATCGTCTACCGCGCAAAGTTCGTTCCGACGATCTTCGCAGCGCGTCAGTTCGTCAACCACGGCCATGTCAACGTCAACGGCCGCCGCACCAACATCCAGTCCTATATCTGCAAGGCTGGCGATGTGATCGAAGTGCGCGAGAAGTCGAAGCAGCTCGTGATCGTTCTGGAATCGGTTCAGCTGGCTGAGCGCGACGTTCCGGAATATCTCGAAGTCGATCACAACAAGATGGTTGCCAAGTACAACCGCGTTCCGGCCTTCTCCGATGTGCCTTACGCCGTACAGATGGAACCGAACCTGGTTGTCGAATTCTATTCGCGTTAATCAGTTCGAAGTTTTAGAAAGAGCCGCCCGGAGAAATCCCGGCGGCTTTTTTTGTTATCTTAGAGCCCGTTTGGAAAGTCGCTGCGGCGAGGCATATGGTGTGGTTTTCGAGAACCGGAGCGCAGCGTACTTTGAGTACGTGAGCACCGGAAGCAGAGAAAATCGCGTCAGATGACCGCTGCAGTAGAGTTTCAAAATGGCTCTTAACCGGAGTTTCGCATGACCGATCTTCAGGCCGTCGTCGACAGCGTCTATCACGATCTTTCGGGCAGGATCGGCGAGGGCAAGCTTGCCGACTATATTCCGGAGCTCGCGACCGTCGATCCGAAGCAGTTCGGCATTGCGCTGGTCACTGTCGATGGGCAGATCCATGCGGCAGGCGACGCCGAAACTGCCTTCTCGATCCAGAGCATCTCGAAGGTCTTCACACTGACCCTCGCGCTCGGCAAGATCGGCGACGGGTTGTGGAAGCGCGTCGGGCGCGAGCCGTCGGGCAATGCTTTCAATTCCATTGTCCAGCTCGAACAGGAAAAGGGCAAGCCGCGCAATCCCTTCATCAATGCCGGGGCGATCGCTGTCGCGGATGTCGTCCTTGCCGGGCACCTGCCCAAGGAAGCCATCGGCGAGATCGTGCAATTCATCCGGCATCTCGCCGATGATGAGAGCATCGCCATCGACCACAATGTCGCCCGTTCCGAGACGCAGTCCGGTTATCGCAATGTGGCGCTCGCCAATTTCATGAAGGCCTTCCGCAATCTCGATCACCCGGTAGAACACGTGCTCGGCGTCTATTTCCATCATTGCGCCATTGCCATGTCGTGCCGCCAGCTTGCTCATGCCGGGCTTTATCTCGCTTCGGCCGGGCGCAATCCGCTCAATGGCGGCAGTGTGGTTTCGGCAAGCCGTGCCCGCCGTATCAACGCGCTCATGCTGATGTGCGGCCACTACGACGGCTCGGGCGATTTCGCCTATCGCGTCGGGTTGCCGGGCAAGAGTGGTGTCGGCGGAGGTATCCTAGCCATTGCCCCGGGCAAGGCGTCCATCGCGGTCTGGTCACCGGGGCTGAACGAAGTCGGCAATTCGCTTCTGGGGTCGGCGGCGCTGGAATTGCTGGCGCAACGCACCGGCTGGTCCGTGTTTGGACAATAGAATGTCCACCTCTCCGTCATCCTCGGGTGCAAGCCCGAGGATGACGGAGCGAGGGATGAGGGCCGATTGAAGCAAAGACGGAAACGTCGAGAACCTCTTGCGTTCTGACCACTACCTTGTCAATGAAAGCGCCATGAGGTGTTCACATGACCATTCATGATCAGGAATTGACCGACGCTGCCGGTTGCCACCCGATGTTTCTCGGTGTGCCGTCCAGTGTGGAGTTCAACAAGCTGCGCAAGCGGCTGTTGCGCAACACGCGCCAGGCGCTCGAGGATTTTGCTATGATCAAGCCTGGCGAGCGCTGGCTGATCGGGCTTTCCGGCGGCAAGGATTCCTACGGGCTGCTGGCGCTGCTGCTCGATCTCAAATGGCGCGGTTTGCTGCCGGTGGAACTCCTCGCCTGCAATCTCGATCAGGGCCAGCCGAATTTCCCCAAGCACATCCTTCCGGATTTTCTCAAAGCAAACGGCATCGAGCACCGCATCGAATACAAGGACACCTATTCGATCGTCACCGAGAAGGTGCCGGAAAACCAGACCTATTGTTCGCTCTGTTCCCGCCTTCGGCGTGGTCATCTTTATCGCGTGGCTCGGGAAGAGGGCTGCTCGGCGCTGGTGCTCGGCCATCACCGCGAGGACATTCTCGAAACCTTCCTGATGAACCTCTTCCACGGCGGCCGTCTCGCGGCGATGCCGCCGAAACTGCTCAATGATGAGGGCGATCTCATGCTGCTGCGTCCGCTGAGCTATTGCGCCGAGGAAGACCTGGAAAAGTTTGCTGCCGCCATGCAATTCCCGATCATTCCTTGCGACCTGTGCGGTAGTCAGGACGGGCTGCAGCGCAATATGATGAAGGCCATGCTCGCCGACATCGAAAAACGCATGCCGGGGCGCAAGGAGACCATGATCCGCGCTCTCGCCAACACGCGTCCCAGCCATCTGCTGGACCGGAAGATCTTTGATTTTGCGGGGTTGATGGCCGGTTAAGATCAGCGCTTTTTCGAAATCAGGGGAATAGTTTTACGATCGCCGCGATGGCTGCAATCGTCGCCACGGATGTCCCGAAGAAAAACGCACCCATCCGTACAGTAAGCCGAAGCGTTAACAGCTCCAGAGCGATGTTCAGATCAGATTTGGTTACCAGTTCGGGCATGATAAAATCCCTTGCGGCTTCTGCTTGCGCCTTGGCATGGGCGGGACTAATTCCGCCCTGTTCCAAGCGTATCGCATAACCCAGAGTATCAAATGAAATTGTCATAATCAGCCCTTCAAGACACTCGGATGTTAGGCGACAGGTTGGAAGCCAGCAATTCAACCAAAGTGGTACATGGCCAGTTGCGGAACGTCTTGCGATGTAACGTAGTTGCCAGCTTCGCACTAAACCGGCTTGTTGTGCGGCTGGAACAGTCTTCCCCGCTCGGCGATCAGCACGAAGATCAAACCGATCAACGACAGGACGAAGAATCCTGCGACCAGCGGCAACGTTGTACCGTCATAAGCCTGGCCGATCAGTGCGCCGATCGCGCCACCGCCAGCCGTGCTCATGAAGCCCAATACGGACGATGCCGTGCCAGCCACGTGGCCGAGCGGCTCCATGGCCAATGCGTTAAAATTCGAGCCGATCCAGCCGAACTGGAACATCGCAAGGCCGAACAGCAGAAGGTACAGCGGGAACGGTGTTGGATGCGGGCCAAGCAGGGTGAGCAGCAGCCAAACGCCGCAAACACCCATGAACGACAGAAGCGCGCCATGCGACAGACGCCGCATGCCGAACCGTCCGACGAAGCGCGAATTCACGAAGGACGAGAGTGCCATCGTCACCGCCACCCCGGCAAAAGCGACGGGAAACCATACGCCGAGATCGTAAATCCCTACATAGATCTGCTGTGCGGAGTTGATGAAGCCGAACAGGGCACCGAAGATGAAGGAGTTCGCCAGCGTGTAACAGAGTGCCACACGATTGGTGAGAACGATTTTGAAACCTTGCGCCACTGATTTCAACGTGAACGGCCTCACATCGGCTGGATCGAGTGTTTCGGGCAGGCGCAGGTAGACCCAGACCAGAACGGCGCTGGCGATGGCGGCCATGAAGATGAAGATCAGGTGCCAGTTGCCGAACAGCATCACAGCCTGCCCAGTGCCAGGCGCGATCACCGGGACGATCATGAAAACCATCATGATCAGCGACATGACTTCGGCCATCATCCGCCCGCCATAGACGTCGCGAACAATGGAAATGGTGATGACCCGTGTTGCAGCCGAGCCGATGCCCTGGAGCAGGCGGAACAAGAGCAGCGACGTGAAACTTGGAACGAAGACGCAGGCCAGCGCCGAAACCACATAGACGATCAGACCGGTGAACATTGGCACGCGGCGGCCGAACCGGTCGGAGATCGGGCCATAGAACAGCTGCGAAACCGCAAATCCCATCAGATAGGCGGAGATCACATATTGCCGATGGTTTTCGCTGGCGACGCCAAGACTTGCGCCGATCTCCTGCAATCCCGGAAGCATGATGTCGATTGCCAGGGCGTTGATCGCCATCAGCATCGCCATCATCGCGATGAATTCGGCCTTGCCCATCCCCTTCAGGCGAGCAGCAGACGTGTCAGCGGAGGCATCCATGATTAAAACCTGCAAATATTCAAACAAAGACAAAGGCGTCGGAACGGCCGACGCCTTTCGAAGAAAGATTCCGGATTTCCCCGGAACCGATTGAACTTATTGCGTAATCAGGCGGCTTTTGTAGCCACGCCCTTTTCGCTGAGGAGGGTCTGCAACTCGCCCGCCTGGAACATTTCGCGGATGATATCGCAACCGCCGACAAATTCACCCTTCACATAAAGCTGCGGGATGGTCGGCCAGTTGGAATAGTCCTTGATGCCCTGGCGCAGTTCAGTCGAGGACAGAACGTTCACGCCCTTGTAGTCGACGCCGATGTAATCAAGGATCTGCACGACCTGACCGGAAAACCCGCACTGCGGAAAACCGGGCGTACCCTTCATGAAGAGAACAACGTCGTTGCTCTTGACCTCATTGTCGATGAATTCGTTGATACCGCTCATTTCAGGTCCTTTCGCAGCCACGAGGGGAGGTTTCGCGACCAAAAATATCTTCGAAGCCCATTTGCCTCGTCTCTTTGCCCAGAAAAAGCACGATGGGCGCGTGAACGCAAGTCACTCTGTCGTGCAGCGCCGATTTGGAGTGTTACTCCGGCGCGCTCGTCTGCAAGGCGAGGGCATGCAGCACACCGCCCATATTGCCCTTCAAAGCATCATACACCATCTGGTGCTGCTGCACGCGTGATTTGCCGCGAAAGCTTTCCGCGACAACTTCGGCGGCGTAGTGGTCACCATCACCCGCCAGATCGCGGATCGTCACTTTTGCATCCGGAATGGCGTCTCGAATCATTTTTTCGATATCGCGCGCGTCCATTGCCATTGATATTTCTCCAGATATTCAAAATTCCTGGACTACGACAGGAATGCGCTTTTGGTTATTGATTCATTCGCTGAGAATCTATCGGTAAGATATGGGGATTGCAAACCCAGTCGTCAAATCCGTTGTTTATGGATCAGGATTGAGACCGGCCGACTTGGCAATTTGCACCATTGAGATCGGCAGTCCTAATTAATGCCGACGCCCATATAGTCAGGGAACCACGATTCGTGTGCTTCTTTCAGGTCTGCTACAGATATCGAGAGCAGGCGCCCGACCGTCAATGCACTGCCGCCAACTGTCCCGAGATTGCGGAACGGAACGCCGCATCCTTCGGCGTTCAGCATGACGATATTGGCCATGTCCGGCGCGGCCGCGACGAGGTAACGCGCCTGGTCCTCGCCGAAGAGCAGGGCGTGCGGTGCGCTTTCGCCGATTTCAACATTCGCGCCCTTGCCGGATGATATGCACATCTCGCTGAGCGCAATGGCAAGCCCGCCATCGGACAGGTCGTGGCAGGCCGTCACCTGGCCGTTACGGATGGCGGAGCGCACGAAATTGCCGTTGCGCTTTTCGGCAACAAGATCGACTGCCGGGGCAGGACCGTCGGCGCGGCCGTGCAGGTCGCGCAAATAGATCGACTGGCCGAGATGCGTGCCGTCGCCGCCGAGCACGATCAGCACGTCGCCATCGCGCATCCCGCCGATCTTGGCGGTCTTGCTCCAGTCGGGAATGAGACCGACGCCGGCAATGGTCGGGGTTGGCAGGATCGCCTGGCCATTGGTCTCGTTGTAGAGCGAGACATTGCCCGAAACGATGGGGAAGGCGAGTGCGCGGCAGGCATCACCGATGCCGCCAACAGCCTTCACCAGCTGGCCCATGATCTCGGGCCGTTCGGGATTGCCGAAATTGAGATTGTCCGTTGCGGCCAGAGGTTCGGCGCCCACGGCGGTCAGGTTGCGCCAGCATTCGGCAACGGCCTGCTTGCCGCCCTCATAGGGATCGGCCTCGCAATAACGCGGCGTCACGTCCGATGAAAAAGCCAGCGCCTTGCTCCTGTGGCCCTCAACGCGCACGACACCGGCGTCGCCGCCCGGAACCTGCAGGGAATTGCCCTGGATCAGCGTGTCATATTGTTCCCAGACCCAGCGGCGCGAGGAAAGATCGGGCGATCCGATCATCTGCAGCAGCGCCGCGCCATAGTCATCGACCTCCGGCACATTGGAGGCAGGAAGCGGCGCATGCTTGCCGGGCTCCATCCACGGACGGTCATATTCCGGCGCCTGGTCGCCGAGATCCTTGATCGGCAGGTTCGCGACTTCCTCGCCGTCATGCAAAACGCGGAAGCGCAGATCATCGGTGGTATAGCCGACAATGGCGAAATCCAGCCCCCATTTACGGAAGATGCCCTCGGCTTCTTCCTCTTTTTCAGGGCGCAACACCATCAGCATGCGTTCCTGGCTTTCGGAAAGCATCATCTCATAGGCGGTCATGCGCTCTTCACGCACCGGTACGCTGTCGAGATTGAGTTCGATGCCGAGATTGCCTTTTGCCCCCATTTCGACGGCCGAGCAGGTGAGGCCCGCAGCGCCCATGTCCTGAATGGCAATGACGGCGCCGGAGGCCATCAGTTCGAGCGAAGCTTCGAGCAGGCACTTTTCGGTGAAGGGATCGCCAACCTGCACGGTCGGGCGCTTCTCGTCGATCGCATCATCGAATTCGGCCGAGGCCATGGTTGCACCGCCAACGCCATCGCGGCCGGTCTTGGCACCGAGATAGACGACGGGCAGGCCAACGCCCTTGGCTTCCGACAAAAAGATCGCATCGGTTTTGGCAAGACCCGCGGCGAAGGCATTGACGAGAATGTTGCCATTGTAGCGCGCGTCGAAATTGACTTCGCCGCCAACGGTCGGGACGCCGAACGAATTGCCGTAGCCGCCGATGCCTTCGACGACGCCGGAAACGAGGTGGCGCGTCTTCGGATGCGACGGCTCGCCGAAGCGCAACGCATTCATGGCAGCGATCGGCCGCGCGCCCATGGTGAACACATCGCGCAGGATGCCGCCGACACCGGTCGCCGCACCCTGATAGGGCTCGATATAGGACGGGTGGTTGTGGCTCTCCATCTTGAAGACCACGCAATCGCCATCGCCAATATCGACCACACCGGCGTTCTCGCCGGGCCCCTGGATGACCTGAGGGCCGGTTGTCGGCAGTGTCCGCAGCCACTTCTTCGAAGACTTGTAGGAGCAGTGCTCGTTCCACATGGCTGAAAAGATGCCAAGCTCGGTGAAAGTCGGTTCACGTCCAATCAGATCGAGGATGCGTTGATATTCGTCCGGCTTCAATCCGTGCGAAGCAACGAGTTCCGGGGTGATCGGGCGGGTATCGGCTTTGGTCATGGGTCCTGGAATATCCGTGCTAAGGGAGCGGCTTTTGCCCCTCTTTAACGTATGTGGTGCTGCGGCGCGACAGGAAAATGGTGGAATCAACAGAGAGGCATGGGCACCCTGGAATACCGCCCTTGTCCGGCTCATATGGCGGGCGTAGGGTCTGCTTTCAAGCTGTGTTTGGTGTGGAGGAGTTCGATATGGCGGGCAGGCTGGCAGGTAAGGTGGCGATCGTCTCCGGCGGGGCGACCGGAATGGGCGGTGCAGCGTCAAAGCTCTTCGCGGCCGAGGGGGCAAAGGTGGCAATTGTCGACCGCAACGAACAGGCTGCCGCTGCCACGGTGACGCAGATCACGGCCGCTGGCGGCGTGGCCGCGTATTTCGTGGCCGATGTTTCTGACGAAGCGCAGGTGCAAAAGGCGGTTGCAGGCACTGCGCAGAAGTTCGGCAATGTTACCGTGCTGTTCAATCACGCCGGCACGATCGTCATCAAACCATTCCTTGAAACGACGCTTGAAGAATGGGATTGGCTGCACGCCGTCAATGTGCGCTCCATGTATCTGATGACAAGGGCCGTCATTCCGCAAATGCTAGAGGCCGGCGGCGGCTCCATCGTCTGCACCTCGTCCATTTCAGCTGTCGCTGCCACGCCGATGGAAGTGCTCTACGATACGACAAAGGGCGCCTGCCACATGTTCGCACGCGCCATCGCCGTGGAGTTTCGCGATCGCAACATCCGCTGCAACGCCGTCTGCCCCGGCTTCATCCGGACGCCGCATGGCCTGCGTGAGGTCGATGAACTGCAGAAGAGGGGCGTCGACGTCTCGGACGAGGCGATGATGGCGGCCCAAGGGCGGATCGGCGAACCGGAGGAAGTGGCTCGTGCCGCGCTGTTCCTTGCCAGCGACGAAGCGAGCTTTATCACCGGCACGCATCTCTTCGTCGACAATGGATTTACCGCGATCTGAGAAGGTTTCTCTACCTGGTACAGATCCTGCACTGGATCAATCCGGCCTTCTCATGTGAAACTGTTGTTGGGTCACCGGGAATGCAGGTCACGACGACCTGATTTAGGGAGATAGGCAATGCCAGTTTACGTGATCGCAGACGTCAAGGTAACGGACGAAAAGTGGATCCCCGAATACGCCGCCGCGGTGCATGATTTCGTCCACAAACATGGCGGCAAATATCTGGCGCGCAGCGGCAACATCAAGGTGCTCGAGGGCAAGCCGCTGGATACGACGCTGATTGCAATTTTGCAGTTTCCTTCCGCCGAGTTCAGTGCAATCTTTCGTCAATGATCCGGAATATGCCCGTTTTGCCAAGGAGCGTCAGGACGGCAGCGAAAGCCGATTCCAGCTCATAGATGATACCGACATCGCCGGGACGATCCCGTATTTGGGCAAGGGGTGAGGAGGCTCCTTCTCTCCGCGGCCGTATAGCGCCTCCTTCTCCGTCATCCTCTGGCTTGACCCGACGACCCACGGCAAAGGAGGCAAGCTTTTCCACCAACTCGAATTTATCCAGCAGGAAACTGCCGGGAAGCTGCTCTTCATTGAGTGGCTTCCTAGCTGAAACGCGCGTGGTCAATTCACAGTGCTGCTTTGCAGTGGGTCCTAGGGTCAAGCCCGAGGATGACGGAGAGGGAGGCTATATAACGAAAAACCATATCTCAAGAATAACTGTCGTAGCTCGCATTGTCCGTCTCCATGAGACGGCGCAGGATTGCAAACCCTTGCTTCACCTCATCGCGCGTTGTCGGCACGGTGATGCCCAGCCGCACCCGGTGAAACACCTTCTCGGTGCGTCCGGGCTTGAACTCATCCTCGTCGTCGATCAGCACACCCTCGTTCAGCGCGGCGTTCTTGAATGTCCCGGAAAGCCATGGGTCGGGCAGTTTCATCCAGAGGAACGGCGCCAGCGGCTGTGATGTAAAGTCCATGCCGGCGAATGCCGACCTGGCTATCGCCTCCCGCGCCATGATCTCCTCGCGCACCTTGGCGCGGATCGCATCCGCATCGCCTGAATTGACGATCTTCGCGGCAAGCTCCGCCAAGAGGAAGGGCATGCCACCGGAAACCATCTTGTGGGCGGTCAGGACGCGAGCCGCAAGGTGCGGCGGGCAGGCAACCCATCCGCCACGCACGCCGGCAGCCACTGATTTGGAGAGGCCGCCAATATGGAATGTCCGCTCAGGCGCCAGATCGGCAATCTTGACGTGATCGTGTTTCATCAGAGATCCGTAGATCTCATCCTCGATGATCCAGACATTGTAGCGGCGGGCGATCTCGACGATGGCGCGGCGATGCTCCTCCGGCATGGTGGCCGCTGTGGGGTTGTGCAGCGATGGCATCAGGAAAACCAGCTTCGGATGCTGCTGGGCACAATGCCGCTCGAAATCATCGGGCGTGAGACTGCCACTTTGCGTCTGCATGATGATGCTGCGGCGGCCCATCAGATTGACGCTCCGGGCTGCGGAACAATAGGTCAGGTCCTCGAAGGCGATCTTGTCACCGGGAACGGTAATTGCGGCGATCACTGCCAGGATCGCAGAATGCGCGCCGAGGGTTGGAACGATGTGGGACGGTTCCGGCACCCAGCCAGCCGCTGAAAGCCATTTGCTGCCTGCCTGCTGCCAGGATGCGGGGAGGGTGCGGGAATAACTGGCGATCTCGCTCGGATACTGCTTCGTGACCTCCGCCAGAAGCCGTTCCATTGCAGCAGATTGGCCGACTTCGATCGCCGCGGTCGAGTCCATGCGGATTTTGCCGGACGGGATCGTGGCGCTGCGCGTGCCGCCGAACGGCTCGGTGCGTGCAACCGGCAGTGCCAGCGACGCTTCCTTGTGGTCCGTCACATAGGTTCCACGCCCGACCTCGCCGCTAACGAGGCCGCGTTCGCGGATGAGATTATAGGCGCGCCCAACTGTGCCGATGGTTACGCCGATGTCGAAAGCGAGGTTGCGCTGCGGCGGCAGCTTCGTGCCTGGAGCAAGAATGCCCTCCGCGATGTCGGTTTCAATGCGGTCAGCCAGCTGCAGGTAAAGCGGGCCTTTGCCGGGTTCAAGTTCAGGGAGCCAATTTGTCATGGTAACAATGTTTATATTGCACATCCAATTGAGTCAATTCATATAACAATGGCACCAAAAAGAGTCAATTTGACCTCCCAAGGACAATGACAATGAGTACAATAGAGACAATAAGCGGCACTGAAGCTGCTGGACGCCATCCTGTATTGACGGAAAACCGCGGATTGCTACACACCGTTTCCGCACTGTTCAGCTGGTTTGGCAATGCCATGATGAAGCGCCGGACACGCCTGCATCTTAGCGAACTCAGCAACGATCTGCTGAATGATGTCGGGATTGCACCCGCGGAAGCGCGTCGCGAGATCAAGCGGTTCTTCTGGGATTAGGTTCTGACAAGCCTTGGTCTTGCGATGGGCATTGCCAACACCGATATGAAAGGCGATCGCTCGTCACATGGAGGCGAATATGGGTCCGACCTACATAGATCCTGGCAGGCCCTTTGGCCTGGTACCGGCATTTCAACACGAAACACTCACTCGCATCGTGCGTTGGCTCCAAAATGCGGCCATGAAACGCCGGACAAGACTTGAACTTGCATCCCTCGGCGATGAGGGATTGAAAGATCTCGGTCTGACGCGAGACCACGTCGAAGCCGATCTCGAAAACTATTTTTCCTGAAAAGGTGGGGCTGGCGGGTGCAGCCTCATAGCAATTTCATCCGCTGGCCGAGCAGGAAGACTGTCCGCCAGCCCAGCGGCGCACATCTGCGGCGATGCGATTGCCCGCCGGATTGCTCATCAGCGGGCCGAATGCCTCGACCTTGGCCGGGTTGCCTTCTGCGTGAACAACGAGCAGCGGGCGGCCGCCGGGATTGCCTGACGGCACGACCAGAATGCGCGGCCGTCCCGAAAAGGAGTTCAGTTCCGGCGCAAGCCGATAGGGCTTGAAGGTTGAATCGCCCGATTTGAACCAGCAACTATTGGCGGCCAGCGCCACCCGTTCCATGGTCGGCAGGGCGGCTTTCTCCGAGTTGAAGGCGAGGGAGCCGGGACCCGGTTTACCTTGTGACTGGCAGCCGGCAAGCGCCGCAAGCGAAATCATCAGGGCGCCGATCGCTAGAGTGCCGGCCGTTGGCATTTTCATTCTCATTCTCCACTGCTGCGCCGCGCGCCCTTGGCACGCAAGGGACGCAGCAGCACTTTGAAATCGGGCGATTAGAGTCGGTTTTGAAAGTCGCTGCGGCGAGCCAGATGGCGTGGTTTTCGAGAACCGGAGTGCAGCGTACTTAAAGTACGTGAGCACCGGAAGCGCAGAAAATCGCGTCAGACGGCCGTCGCAGTAGTGTTTCAAAGCCAGACTTCTCAGGCGGACTCAAGTGCACTCTCGAACACTTTGAGGCCGTCCGTCATCTCATACCAGACCAGCGATAGCACCGGATCCTGAACAATCAGTTGCTGATAGGCATCAAATTTGGGGAAGGGATCAAGCAGGTCTCCACGGCCCGACAGCTTGCGGAAATTGTTGAAGACGAAACGCGTCGGGGTCAGCCATGCATCGGCGAGCGTCATCTCGCCGCCCAGCGCAAAGGGGCCGTGCCCGAGGCGCTTTTCGACCTCCGTCAGTCCAATTTCCATCTGCTTGTAAAGTTTGGCAATCCTGGCGTCGTCCTTGGACTTGAAGTATATCAGCTCGAACAGTTCCATGACCGGCGCCAGGACTTCAAACTCGGTGGCGCGTGCCATCATGCGAACAATGGCGCGATCATGCGAGTCGGCGGGAAGCAGTGGCGGTTCAGGGAAATGTTCTTCGAGATATTCAGCAATCACCGAAGCTTCGATGATGGTAAGGCCGGAGCCGGTGATCAGTACTGGAATCCGGTTGAAAGGTGAGACAGCCCGGAACTCTTCCGGAATTGGCATACCCTGCGGCGGCGCGACGATCTTGATGGGTGCTTGTTTGGTGTAGGCGATGCAGCGGATGATGGAGGAATAGGGAGATAGCGGCCGCGAGTAGAGTTTCATTCCGGGGTTCCTCCATTGAGCGCCGTCCCAACGCACTCCCCGTTGAAACGGCATTTCTCAAACGTATAGGATTCTGCTCAAGCGGCAACCCCGAGAATGCCGGCAAACAATGCACGGCCATCGGTTCCGCCGTGGGCAGCCTCGATCAGGTTCTCCGGATGCGGCATCAGGCCAAGGACATTGCCGTTCTCGTTGATGATACCGGCGATATCGTTCATCGAACCGTTCGGATTGGTGCCTTCGGCGTAGCGGAAGACCACCTGGCCATTGCCTTCGACTCGCGCCAGTGTCTCAGTCTCAGCAAAATAGTTGCCGTCATGATGAGCGACCGGGCTGCGAATGATCTGGCCATGGGAATAGCCGCGCGTGAAGGCCGTATTGGCGTTTGTCACCTCGAGCTTGACCTCGCGGCAGACAAATTTCAGCGAGGCATTGCGCATCAGAGCGCCGGGCAGGAGGCCCGCTTCCACCAGGATCTGGAAGCCATTGCACACGCCCATCACCATGACGCCCTTGTCCGCCTTCTCGCGAATTGCCTGCATGACCGGCATGCGCGCGGCGATCGCGCCGCAGCGCAGATAATCGCCATAGGAGAAACCGCCGGGGATGACGATCAGGTCGACATCGGGGATTTCCGTGTCGGTCTGCCAGACCGTATGGGGCGCAACGCCGGAAATTTTGGTCAGCGCCGCGATCATGTCGCGGTCACGATTGAGGCCGGGAAGGAGAACGACTGCTGATTTCATGGGTGTGGTTCAAACCTTGCTTGTGCTTCTGCGAGTTCCCGCAATTCGAGACGGTTTTCAATACGGTCGAGGCGATCCATAATCTGCACGTCGGTCGCACGAAGCGCGTTAATATCACCTTGCATGGTGTGAATATCAGCGCGAACCCGAATGTTGTCTTGGCGCAAATCCCGAACGCCATCTTTCAGTTGTCCGATATCGCCCTGAATTTTCGTGAGCACTTCGTATATCAATTCCTGCGTAATTTCCACTATGGCGAATCCCTAAAAATTCATCAATCAATCGCCACACTGTAATCCTCAATAACCGTATTTGCGAGGAGCTTTTCGCACATTGCCTTGAGGCTTTCCTCGGCCTTGGCGCGGTCCTTCGTGTCGAGCTCAACATCGAACACCTTGCCCTGGCGGACCGAACCGACGCCATCGAAACCAAGGCTGCCCAGCGCACCGACAATTGCCTTGCCCTGCGGATCAAGAACGCCATTCTTCAAGGTTACAGTGACACGTGCCTTCATCGACTTGTCTTCTCCAGTGCTATTTGACCAGTACCGGTCCAGTCGGACGGTTCGGTTCGTTTTCATTCATGATGCCGAGACGGCGCGCAACTTCCTGGTACGCCTCGATCAGGCCGCCCATGTCGCGGCGGAAGCGGTCCTTGTCCATCTTTTCGGCGGTCTGGCTGTCCCAAAGCCGCGCGGAGTCCGGCGAGAACTCGTCGGCAAGGACGATACGCATCAGATCGCCCTCATAGAGACGGCCGCATTCGATCTTGAAATCCACGAGCTGGATACCGACACCGAGGAACAGGCCGCTGAGAAAGTCGTTGACGCGAATGGCGAGCGCCATGATGTCGTCGATCTCCTGCGGAGCAGCCCAGCCGAAGGCGGTGATATGCTCTTCCGACACCATCGGGTCGTCGAGCTCGTCATTCTTGTAGTAGAACTCGATGATCGAGCGCGGCAAAACCGTGCCTTCCTCGATGCCGAGGCGCTTTGCC
Source organism: uncultured Alphaproteobacteria bacterium (assembly GCA_963777425.1). GTDB lineage: Bacteria > Pseudomonadota > Alphaproteobacteria > Rhizobiales > Rhizobiaceae > Phyllobacterium. The sequence continues at coordinate 821,476 of CAVZQS010000010.1, forward strand.
AGCGATCCGGCGGCAATATTGCGCACCACCACCTGCAGCGGGATGATCTCGACTTCCTTGATCAGCTGCTCGCGCATGTTCATACGCCGGATGAAGTGCGTCGGAATGCCCATGCGGTTCAGCTGGCTGAAGATATATTCGGAAATGCGGTTGTTCAGAACACCCTTGCCGTCGATGACTTCAGTCTTCTTGGGGTGTAGCACAGTCGTATCGTCTTTGAAGTGCTGGACGAGTGTGCCTGGTTCTGGTCCTTCGTAAAGGATCTTGGCTTTGCCTTCGTAGACACGGCGGCGACGGTTCATTGCGGATTCTCTGGTATTGGAGTTATCGGTCGGGCCCCGGTTCTTAAGCGTGCCGTCATGTTGGCGCGCTAACTATCTTAAAAGCAAGCATTCTACAATGATCCTTTATGGAGGTCCTCCGTTTTATGGGATATATGGGGACTGTGGAGATCATACGACAATGTGACCTGGCCTCGTCCTGGGTGTATAATTTGAGACTTTCGATTTTCTGGAGAACGGCTATATGAAACTGAAGAAATATAAACATTGGGGATTTGCCTGAAAAACGCCCAATGCCAGGATGTATATAGCAGTCGAATTACCCAATCATTTTGCGGGAGCAAGAGAGGATGACAATGGAAGATCGCAAGAACGCCTTTGAAAACAAGTATGCGCATGACGCAGAAGTGCGTTTCAGGGCGGAGGCCCGGCGTAACAAGCTTCTCGGCCTTTGGGCGGCGGAAAAGCTCGGTAAGACCGGCGAAGAGGCTGAGGCCTATGCGAAAGACGTCATCAAGGCAGATTTCCAGGAAGCCGGCGACGATGATGTCTTCCGCAAGATCCGTACGGATTTCGATGCGGCCGGTATCGACACCTCCGACCATCGCATCCGCCGTACGATGGAAGAACTCATGATCGAGGCTATCCGCCAGATCGAAGGTTCGTGATCCGCTGAATACGACGTAGCAAAGCCCGGCCGCCGCGCCGGGCTTTTTTGTTCTGGGCGCTTCACTGCCCTTGACCCCTCCGGTTTCTGTTTCCCATAGTGGGCCAAATCAACACACGGGAAAGCATCATGTCGCTTGCATCGCGCCTCAGGGCAGGGGAAATCATTTACTCGGGCTGGTCGAGCCTGACGGATCCACTGGTCATGGAAGCGCTCGCCCGTACCCCGCTCGATGCTGTCCTTCTCGACATGCAGCATGGCGCGCACGATACGGCGAGCATTGTGACGCTTGTCGGCATCCTCCGTTCTGCCCAGAAACATGCGCTGGTGCGCGTTCCCGTCGGGCGCTTCGACATGGCGAGTCGCGCCCTGGATTTCGGCGCGGACGGGGTTGTTGCGCCTATGATCAACAGTGCCGCCGATGCCAGGCTCTTTGCCAGGGCGATGAAATATCCGCCGGTCGGCGAGCGCTCATGGGGACAATTGCGCGGACGTCCGGGCAGCTATGGCGCGGGCGGGTCGGGCGGCTATCTGCGCGAAGTCAATGAGGCGACGCTTGCCTTCGCCATGATCGAAACGCGCGCCGCCTACGAGGCGCTCGACGACATATTGGCGGTCGACGGCATTGACGGCGTGTTTGTCGGCCCGTCCGATTTCTCCATCGCCTGGAGCAATGGGCAGGAGGTCGATGCGGGTTCCGAAGCCATCATTGAGCCGCTGTCGGCGATTGCAGGCAAGGCGAAGGCCGCAGGCAAGCTCTGCGGCATCTATGGCGCGACACCCGCGCTTGCGAAACGCTTCGTTGGGCTCGGCTACAGCTATATCCCGCTTTCCGTGGACACAGCATACCTCACCCTCGGCGTGCAGTCATTGCTGGACGCGGTCAAGGCGTAGAGCAATTCCAGGAAAAGTGCGAAGCGGTTTTCCGTCCGGAGTTGCGCAAAGCAAAGAGCTAGAGCAATTCCAGGAAAAGTGCGAAGCGGTTTTCCGTCCGGAGTTGCGCAAAAACAAAGGGCTAGAGCATTTCCGTGATTCGAAGATACCGGAGATGCTCCAGCGGCGGCGATAGTCTCTTCGTCTCTACAGCCGCGACAGGAACTGCGCAAAAACCATCGAGCCTTCCGGCCAGGGACCATGTCCACTTTCCGAGTTGAGATGCCCGGAATCACCGGCATCGACGATCATCGATCCCCAGGCGGCGGCGAGATCGTCCGCGACGTCATAGCTGCAATAATGATCGTTGCGGCTGGCGACGACGATTGAGGGGAAGGTGAACGGCTCGCGCGGGTAGGGGCCGAAGGTCATCAGGTGTTTTGGCCGGATCTTCGGATTGGAGACATCCGGTGGTGTCACCAGAAACGCGCCTTTGACCTTGCTGCCGATCTCCGGAATGGCGTGGATGAAGGTCGGCACGCCGAGCGAATGGGCGACGACGACCACGGGGCGCGTCGCCGCGCTGACCGCCTTGACCACCTCGGCCACCCAGTCTTCGCGGACAGGCTTCGTCCACTCGGCCTGCTCGACTCGTCGGGCGGTGGAGAGCTTTGTCTGCCAGCGCGTCTGCCAGTGATCGGGGCCGGAATTGGTGTAACCGGGAACAATGAGGATATCTGCGTCTTTGACTTTCATGCGCCCGTATTTAGGAAAAATGGGGAGGGTTCGCAATATAGGTATGATGGCGTCACGCCTGACGAACTCCACGGGCGGGTGTATAGTGGATCGGCGCACCTTCACCGTCACATACTGCAACCGCGAACGACAGTAAAACCGCTCCGGCAAAACTGCTTCCGGTCTTCGTCGTCGATACCGAGGAAAAGGAGCTTGTCCTTCGGATAAAGTAAGGTAAGGAGCGTTGGGCGGGCCAAAATCATAACCCGGCCTCGTTAGCTTGCTTTCAGGAGCCACCGACCATGCTCAATCTGCTTGTCTCACCACTTTTCCAAATTGTCGCTCTGGGTGTTGCAGGCATCGTCGTCTGGCATTTGCAAGGGCGCAGTCGTCCGACTGCTCGCCTTCTGGTCCAGATCGCTTTCTTTGCCGCCATGACAGCAATATTGTTCGCAAACGGTATCTCGCCTCTCAAGTTCGAGCCAATGAGAGAAGGCGGCGCCATGCTCATCGCAGCCAAGACGCTGTGGTGGGTGCATCTTGCCTGGGCCTCGATCGGTTTTGTCCGCATCTATATCGTCCTCGACGGCAGGCCGCGCGAAGCCCGGGTGTTGCAGGACCTGATCATCGCCGTAGTCTACCTTGCGGTTACGCTCTCGGTCCTCGCCTTCGTGTTTGACTTTGCGATTGGAACGCTCCTGGCGACCTCCGGCGTCATCGCGATCATACTCGGTCTTGCCTTGCAGAGCACCCTGAACGATCTCTTCTCCGGATTGGCGCTCACATTGGGACGTCCATATGGAATTGGTGATTGGATCATATTAACCGACGGCACCGAAGGACGGGTGGTGGAGAGCACCTGGCGTTCAACCCATATCCTGACGCCAGCCAATAACATCGTCGTTTTACCGAACAGCTTTCTGGCCAAGATCGGACTGACGAACATCAGTCGTCCTGACGAGACGCATCTGGTGGTCCTGCCGTTCCGGGTGAAGCCGACACGCGCCCCGTCCTTTGTCGCGGAGATGATGCGGCAAGCCATGATCGGGGCAAACAATATCGTTCACGATCCTGCTCCCGTTGTCGCACTGAAGGGCGTCGACGCCTTTGCCATGGACATTGAACTGCAATTCCGCGTCAGGCATCCTGCCGATAGAATTCCCGCCAGAAATGAGCTTATCGATTTGGTCTACCGCCAATGTACCGCGACGGGCATCTCTCTCGCCCTGCCGGCGTCGTCTTCCGTCCTTGTTGAAAACCTTCACGCTGCTCAATCCTTACCGGACACGTTGCCGGAGTTGCTGCAGTCCAATCCGATCTTTGCGGATCTTAAACAGGACGAACTGCGTGAACTGGAAGTGTCGGCGAGACTACGGCAGTACCGGCCCGGTGACCTCTTTTTCGATGGGACGGATAGTGCACCGGGCCTGATGATTGTCCGCTCGGGAGCCGCATCGGCACTTTGTGATGGCGCGGAAGTTCTACGGTTCGCGCCGGGTGCCATATTCGGCCAGGTTGATGGGATCGTTCCCCATGCCACCAAGTACGAAGCTTTGACCGTGCTCGAAGCGTATGAGATTGACGGACCGACCTTGGTGCCACTGTTCAGAGATCACCCCGAAATCCAAAACAAACTTACCCGGTACCTTGCCGGCCTTGCGGGGAATATGCCGGCGACGGGCGCTCAGCATGCTAAAGGGGAGCATGCATCCATCCTCCGTACAGTCCGGGGTTTGTTGCGTAAATGATTTAGGCCGACGCTACCATCCAGTATGACTGGCGTCGCATTCACACCCGGTATGACAGCTGCGCTTGCCCAGCGGCAGCGTTCTCTTCCTGGCGCTGATTGGGAATCCTGTCCCTGGCTTATGCAACGGCACTACCTGCCTCATGTTGAGCGCGTGGGAGAACTGTGTGTCGCATGGAGATCCGAACGCCCTGTGTCGGAATTCCCCGACAGGAAACCGGCGCGCTTGAGACACAACCTTGCGGCCCACTCGCAATGGAGCCGCCTTGCCTTGTCGCCGTAGGGTAGCGCGATGCCAGTCACCACCCCGTATAATTCAGCTCTCCAAGTAGCAGAAGCGTTCTTCGACGATCTTTCCGTTCTCGACCGTGTAGATTCCGACCTCGTCCATCGTCACGCGTTGGCCGGTGGCCTTGGGCGTCACATCCATGGTGAACCGCACCACGAACTGATCGCCGTTGACATACGGACCCTCCACTTTGGCACCATGAACCTCATGGTTCGCCTGCCACCAGTCACCCTTGGCCTTGACGGCCTCCTTGCCCCGGCAGGCCGCCATTGGTCCATCCATGGCCTCCAAGCTTGCGATGGAGTCGGAATTGTATTTTGCGGCCGCGCCTTCGTGATCGCCGGTCCTCAGAATGCTCGTGAAATCCTTGGCAAGTTCTAGCGTCGTCATCAGCTGTCTCCTTGTTCAAGCGGGAAGACCCCCTGCACCCACTCCCTTCACCATACCATTCACCGCCAACCTCGGATACGGTTACCGTAGCCTATGCGGTTGCGTTTCCCTGGTATCGCGATATCGTCGGGACCACATTCAATGATCTTGGCCCGCCGTCGGATCGTCCTTCGCCCAAGGTGCTTAGGCGAACTTCCAAGTGTCCACTTCGGGGTCAATACGAGCCGGGACATTTGCCGCTTGTGGTGTTTGCGCTAGCATCATCTCAATTTCATCGATGGAGACACGCATGACGATCTTGGTCACAGGCAGTTCCGGGCATCTGGGCGAGGCTCTTGTCCGTTCCCTGCAGGAACGGGGGCGGGAAGTTGCCGGGCTCGATATCGTCGAGGGCCCGTTTACCACCCATGTCGGTTCGGTTGCGGATCGCGCCCTGGTCAGGAAGTGCATGGAAGGCGTCATAACGGTTTTCCACGCGGCGACACTGCACAAACCGCACGTCGCCACCCATGCCCGGCAGGAATTCATCGATACCAACATCACAGGCACGCTCAATCTCCTGGAAACGGCTGCGGCGGGTCAGGTCCAATCCTTCATCTACACCAGCACGACAAGCGTCTTTGGTGATGCGCTTGTGCCACCGGATGACGCCCCTGCGGCGTGGATCACCGAGGATGTCACGCCGGTCCCGAAGAATATCTATGGCGTCACCAAGGCGGCGGCAGAGGATCTTTGCCAGTTGTTCCATAGGAACCAGGGACTGGCGACGATGGTACTGCGGACCTCGCGATTCTTTCCCGAAGAGGATGACAACGCGAATGTCCGCAACCAGTTTGCCGACCAAAACATCAAGTTGAACGAATTTCTTTACCGGAGGGTGGATATAGAGGACATCGTTAGCGCCCATCTCCTGGCTGCCGAAAAAGCTCCGGAACTCGGCTTCCGCCGCTACATCATCAGCGCAACAACACCATTCACACGGGACGATCTGCGGGATTTGCGCGAGGACGCCCCGCGGGTGGTGGGGCGCCGTGTTCCCGAATACGCCGCCGAATTTGCGCGGCGCGGCTGGACAATGCTCCCGAGCATTGACCGGGTCTACGTCAATGAGCTGGCGCGAATCGAGCTCGGATGGGAACCAAGATACGACTTCCGCTATCTTATCGAACGGCTGAAAGCAGGCGAGGATATGCGCAGTCCCCTGGCCCGGCTGATCGGATCAAAAGGCTATCATGACGAAAGCTTTTCCGAGGGGCCGTATCCGGTCGAGTGACCCGTTTTCCGACGTCGTCTACCTCCCTCAGGGCGCGCAGCTGTAAACAATGCTCTCCACTTAGTTCACCATTCGTGAACAAGCTGTTCGCTCCCGCCGGTCTTGTTTCCGGCGTCGATAAAGCCGACCTTGTGCGTAACGAAACTGATATGTTGCGAAGGGGATGCACATGAAGCTCACACGCCGGGAAGTGGTCGGTGGTGCTGCCGTCCTTGCCGCAATGGCGGGAAATGCCCGCGCGGAGACAAAAATGGACAAGATTTCCTTTGCAGCGACAGCCCCGACCCATGTGTCGAAGGTCGGCATCAAGGCCAAGGGCGCTGATACGCTGTCGAAATATTATCAGGATGTCGTCGGCCTGCGCGAGATTGCGCGCAAGGGCCAGTCGGTTATTCTTGGTGCGGGTGAAACGCCGCTGCTTGAAATCGAACAGGCGTCAGCCGTCCGCGCTGATGATCCTCACAGCGCCGGCCTTTATCACACTGCCTTCCTCCTGCCGGCTCGTGCCGACCTTGCCCGCTGGGCGAGGCGGGCCATCGACCGGCGTACTGCGATCACCGGCGCATCCGATCATCTCGTCAGCGAGGCGATCTATCTGACCGATCCGGAAGGCAACGGCATCGAGATCTATGCCGACCGTCCGCACGAGAGCTGGAAGTGGAATGGCTCTTCGGTGCAGATGGCAACCGAGGCACTGGATGTCGGCAATCTCCTCGGCGAACCTGGCGGCGATGTCCCCTGGACCACCGCGCCGGATGGCACGATGGTCGGTCACCTGCACCTGCGCGTCGGCAATGCCAAGGAAGCCGAAAGCTGGTGGCAGAACGAGCTCGGATTGCAGACGGTTGCAGGATATGGCGGCAGCGCGGTGTTCATGTCGACCGGCGGTTATCATCATCACGTCGCCGCCAATTCGTGGCAGAGCCGTGGCGCAGGCCGCCGCGACAACGACCGCTCCGGTCTCGCCTGGGCGGAGTTCAGTTCAGCCGACGCCAAGGGCGAGCGCGAGATAGTCGACCCATGGGGCAATGTGATCAGGATTGTGCCGGCCAAAGGTTAGTTGTGGCTTACGCAACGTTCTTCATCGTGAATCCCCAGCCTCTCCGTCATCCTCGGGCTTGACCCGAGGTCCCACGGCTGAGCAGTGCTATACGATCGCGTCGTGCTCCAACGGATTCCAGCCGGAAATTCTCTCAGTAGTAAGCTGCCTCACCATTTTTCAATGACTGGATGCCGCCACAATGGTGGATATGTCCTCGCTCCTTTGCCATGGGTCCTCGGGTCAAGCCCGAGGATGACGGAGAGGGAGGTTTCTGCAGGTGAAGTGGATGAAAAAGGCAGGCCTCCAAACCTGCCAGCTCGGCAAGTTTCCAAATTCATCTCAACATGCAAATCAGCGCCGGAAAATTAATTAAACGCTCGTTCAATTAATTTTCCGGATTTGGGGTGTTTCACTGGCGGTTTTTGTTCGATTTGGAAAGCGGAACCGCTATTCCGATACGCGACTTGTTCGAATTCAGACGAAACTCGTACAACAATCGTCAATTTCGGCACAAGATTTGCCGAAATCGGTCCTATTTTTACAACCGGCGGCTTTAAATCAGTTGTTGGCAGTTGCGCCAAATACGCGTTTGAAGATCGTATCGACATGCTTGGTGTGATAGCCGAGGTCGAACTTCTCGCGGATCGTCTCTTCGGAGAGCGCGGCCCGGACATCAGCATCGCCGAGCAGTTCTTCCAGGAAATCCTTGCCGTGTTCCCAGACCTTCATGGCGTTGCGCTGTACGAGGCGATAGGAATCCTCGCGCGAAACGCCGGCCTGAGTCAATGCCAGGAGCACACGTTGCGAGTGGATCAATCCACGGAACTTGTTCATGTTTTTCAACATGTTATCCGGATATACCAACAGTTTTTCGATGACGCTGACCATGCGTGCCAGGGCGAAGTCGAGGGTGATTGTCGCGTCAGGGCCGATCATGCGTTCGACCGAAGAGTGCGAAATATCGCGTTCATGCCATAGCGCAACGTTCTCCATGGCCGGCAGGGCGAAGGCGCGGACCATGCGGGCGAGGCCGGTCATGTTCTCGGTCAGCACAGGATTGCGCTTGTGCGGCATGGCGGAAGAGCCCTTCTGGCCCGGTGAAAAATACTCCTCGGCTTCCAGAACTTCGGTCCGTTGCAGGTGACGGATCTCGACGGAGAGCCGCTCGATCGACGAGGCGATAACACCGAGGGTTGCAAAGTACATAGCGTGACGGTCACGCGGGATCACCTGTGTCGATACCGGTTCTGCCTGCATTCCCAATGCCTTGGCGACATGTTCTTCCACGCGTGGGTCGATATTGGCGAAGGTACCGACAGCGCCGGAGATAGCGCAGGTTGCAATCTCCGCGCGTGCCGCGACGAGCCTGGCGCGGCAGCGTTCGAACTCGGCATAGGCCTGCGCCAGCTTGACGCCGAAGGTTGTCGGCTCAGCATGGATGCCGTGGCTGCGGCCGATGGTGACCGTGTCCTTGTGCTCGAAAGCCCGCTTTTTCAGAACCGCCAAAAGCTGATCCAGATCGGCGAGGAGAATGTCGCTGGCGCGCATCAACTGCACGTTGAAGCAGGTGTCGAGCACGTCGGACGAGGTCATGCCCTGATGCACAAAACGCGCGTCCGGTCCGACGATTTCCGACAAATGTGTAAGGAAAGCAATGACATCGTGCTTGGTCTCGCGCTCGATCTCGTCGATGCGATCGATGTCGAATGTGGCCGCGCCGCCCTTTTCCCAGATCGTTTTCGCGGCTTCCTTCGGAATGACGCCGAGCTCGGCGAGCGCGTCGCAGGCATGCGCTTCGATTTCGAACCAGATGCGAAATTTAGTTTCGGGGGACCAGATTGCGACCATTTCAGGCCGCGAATAGCGCGGGATCATATGTTTTCCTGTCGGCGGTATATTGTGGGCATGAGGGCGGTCTAGCAGACCGGAGCCGATCACTCAACGCTGCTTTTGACCGGCTTCGCGAGGCTGCGGCGTTATCTGCGTTTCGTCACGGCCAGCCAGCGATGGTCAGGACCCTCGAATCCCATTCCGCGGATTGCAATCATCACAGCGATCGCCCGCTCGCCGCTGTCCGGGTAATAGGTCTGGACGGCACCGATACTGTAGCCCTGCGGGCAGCCACGGCTCGCTGGAGCAGCGGTGTCCTCATGCAGCAATTCGGGTTTCGCATCCGGCTTATCTTCAAGAAGGGTCAGGCGGAAGCCTTTGATTTCACCAACGTTTTGGCATGTCTCGCTGGCGGGTACAGCGATCTCGTCCAGCTGAATTGTCAGCGCCGCGTCGATCGCCGGAAAGACCGGTCGCGGGTTGATCCTGACTTTGAAAGGGTCGGCTGATAGCTCGGTGACCGGGTTTGCGGCGACGGTCATGCCGGAGTTCGTGCGCAGCTCCTCGTCAGGCAGGGAGGTCACGCCCTGCGCATCCAGCCCTGCCTTTTCGCGAGCGCTTTCCAGTGACGCGTTTTCATCGTCAAGCCTTACCCGAACGGGAGTTTTGGGCAGGAACTTGTCGGTCGTGGTGTCGATGTAGAACCGGTTGGCATAGGGAAAGCCGGAACCATCCTGCACGCCATATTCTTCGAATGCGAAGACCCCGCCGTCCTTGGTAAAGCCAATGATATCAAGCTTCGCCGCGTCGCCAGCCTGTGCGGCCAGCGGCCAAGAGCCCAGGAGCAAGGCGAGTAAAGCGAGACGGAGGCGGCGATAATTCATCGTGATCCTTTTACACAGGCATTGCGGATGAGGTCGATATTGGCCCGGTAAGCTGCCTCGGATCCGCCTTTGTAGACGGCGGAACCCGCGACTAGTGCATTGGCGCCGGCGGCCGTGGCCAGCGGAGCGGTTTCGGCGGTGACACCGCCGTCGACTTCGAGATCGATCGGCCGATTGCCAATCATCGCCTTGATTCTACGTATCTTTTCCTGCATCTCGGCAATGAATTTTTGCCCGCCAAAGCCCGGATTGACGGTCATGACGAGAATGAGGTCAACGTCGCCCAGCACGTATTCGATGGCCGATTCAGGTGTCGCCGGATTGAGCGCGACACCAGCTTTCTTACCGAGGGCGCGAATGGCCTGCAGCGAGCGATGGAGATGTGGCCCCGCTTCCGCATGAATGGTGATGATGTCCGAACCCGCCTTGGCAAAGGCCTCAAGGTAAGGATCGCAAGGCGAAATCATCAGGTGGGTATCGAAGAACGCGTCGGTCAGGGGACGGATCGACCTTACGACATCGGGACCGAACGTGATATTTGGAACGAAGTGCCCGTCCATGACGTCGATATGAATCCAGTCGGCGCCTGCCTGCAAAACGGTGGTAACTTCCGAGCCGAGCTTGGAAAAGTCCGAAGCGAGAATGGACGGGGCGATAACGAGCGGACGGCTCATAGAAGGATCTCCGGTAAGAATTTTGTGCGCCGGTTACCACGGGTGGCATTACCGCACAATCGAAAGCGTCAGGGTCGCGACCGCCAAACGGGATACGGATCATTGTCCGCGGGCGTAGCAGCATGGACGCCCCGCGCAACTGCGCGCGACATCGTCGATGCGGCAATCGCACAAAGATCAATGAATTCAGCAATTTCCGGTGTCCGACCGCTGGTACCCGTTGCCAGTGCAAACACAAGGTCGCCGTCGAAAGGGGTGTGGGATGGCCAGATCGCTCGCGTAAAACCGTCATGGGCGGCAATGGCCAGGCGCTTGGCCTGGGCCTTGGTCAGTATCAAGTCGGTGGCGATGACGCCGATCGTGGTGTTCCCTTCACGAGCTGCATCGTTGAATTTTGTCCGGACCTCGACAGCATCGGCGGGCAGCGGATGGGGCAGGCCAAGTCCGCCGAATTCATTGCCAATTTCAAAGGGCGCTGCCCAGAAATGTTTGCTTTTTCCGACGGTTACGGAGCCCAGCGCGTTGACAGCGACAAGAGCACCGATGGTTGTACCGTTGTCCAGCAATGAGGAGGCCGAGCCGAGTCCACCTTTCAGCCCGGCGACCGTCGCACCTGTGCCCGCGCCAACGGTCCCGATCTCGAAATCACGCGACGCGCCCTGCACGGCATCGTAACCAAGCTCGCGATAGGGCGGATACCGGCCCCAATCCTTGTCGCCACCATTGAGCATATCGAACAGGATGGCGGCGGGAACGATTGGAATGCGGTGTGTGCCTACCTCAAAGCCAATGCCCATTTCACGCAAGGCGGCCTGTGCGCCTGAGGCGGCGTCGAGCCCGAATGCCGATCCACCGGACAATACCAGCGCGTTGATGGCCTCGACGGTATTGTGCGGCTGCAGCAGATCGGTCTCGCGCGTGCCCGGCGCACCGCCGAGCACCTTGACCGCGGCGGTTGCAGGACTATCGCAAAGAATGACAGTCGTGCCGGATTTGACCATGTTGTCCGAAGCATTGCCGACGCTCACGCCGCCGACATCGGTGATGAGATTGCGTGGCCCGGCCTTTGTTGCCATCAATTGGTCTCCAGTACGAACTGGCTGCCATCATATTTCTGCAGACGATATGTGTCGGCGACACGTTCGCCAGTGGTATCGAACTGTATCGATCCGAGCGCCGTATCGAAGACATTCTTGCGGAGCAGTTCCGACAAGGATCCGGCCTGCGACTGGGCCATGGTGAGGACTTGAATCGCCACTTCTACAGCCGCATAGGCTGGTAGAGTATAGCCTTCCGGCACTTTCCCCGCGAGTTCGATGGCGTTCTTGGCATTGCGTGCGCTTTCCAGCAGTTGGGGTTCGCGCGGCGCAATCATGAGTGTTCCGATGGCAAGCCCATCGCCCGTCGCATTCAGCGCTTCGCCGCTGGCGACGACAAGCGGATAGCCAAGCGCCACTGCGCCGCGGCCAATGGCGGCAACGTCGTCGCGTTCACCGCCGACAAACACCTCGGCGGCGCCGGCGCGTTTCAGGCGAGCGACAAGCGCGTTCTGGTTGTCCAGGCCGGGGCGATATGTGTCGGAAAACACTGGTTTCAGGCCCTTTTCCTCGAGACGGGCCCGAACACCAGATGCAAGCTCTCGGCCAAAAATCGTGCCATCATCGATGATGGCGAAGGGCACCGAACGCCAGCGTTCGGCAAGAATATCCCCTGTTTCCACTGCCTCGTTGCGATCTGATGGCGCAATCCTGAAAACCGGATAAGGCTGCTCGGTACGCAGTTCCGTCAAGGTGCGTGACCGGATGGCGGGGGTAATGACGGGAATGCCCTTCTGGCTAAGAATGGGGAGGGCGGCCTCAAGCGATTCCGTACAGAGAAAGCCCACGACGATCATGGCATTGGCCTGGACTATCTGCGTCGCAGCTTCAGCGCCACCGGCGGCGTCACACTTGTCATCGGCCGATACGATCGAGATGGTTTGGCCATTCTTGTTTGTCGCGACAGCAATGGTCGCGCCATCCAGCAGTTGCGTACCGAGGCGCGCAAAGGAGCCGGAAAGCGGCGCAATAACGCCAATCTTGTCTTCCGCATATGCGACACTGCAGAACAACAGGCAGAGGCCAAACGTTGCGGTGCGTATCATGGGATTCATTGCGAAAATGCCGTTTCCTCTTGAATGGTAAGCGCTTACACGTTTTCGGTAACCGTTTCCTTCATTCTGTGCAATGCAACCCTATATAAAAGGAAACATATCGGAAAAAATAATCTGGCCCTATGGTTACGGCGTGCGTTGAGATAGTGATGCTTTGTTTAACGGAAATAGAATTGTGCTTATTGCCAACGATCAGAAAATAGAGCCGCTCGCGTTTCGCAATGCCATGAGTCATTTTGCCGAGGCGGTCCATATCATCACCACGGACGGTCCCGCGGGCCGCCGCGGCGTGACGATTTCGGCAGTATGCTCGGTTTCCGATAACCCGGCGACGATGCTCGTCTGCCTCAACCGTAGCCACGAATTCAATCATCTCTTCATCGAGAATCAGGTCTTTGCGCTTAACACGCTGTCGATCGGCCAGCAGGCCCTTTCGGAAGCATTTTCCGGCAAGGGCGAACTCTCCCAGCAGGACAGATTTTCCCTGGGGCGCTGGCAAACGCTGCAAACCGGTGCTCCTGTGCTGACGGACGCGCTGGCGAGTTTCGACTGCCGCATCATTGCGACGCATGAAGTTGCCACGCACTATGTGATCTATGGCAAGGTGACAGCACTCAATATGGGCAAGCGCCGCCGGTCATTGATTTATCTCAACCGCTCCTATCACGGCTCAGGGGATTAGCACCGGAGGCAGTATGGCCGCTAAAACCGTTTCTTCATTGCCGCAGTCGATCGAGGATACGCTGGCTCTGCTCGAAGGCGGCGGCTATGTGGCCGATCGCGCGCTGGCGACGGTGCTGTTCCTGAGCCTGCGGATGCAACGGCCGCTGTTTCTCGAAGGTGAGGCGGGGGTGGGCAAGACCGAAATTGCGAAGGTGCTTGCCACAACGCTGGACCGGCCGTTGATCCGCCTGCAGTGCTATGAAGGGCTCGACGTTTCATCGGCCGTCTATGAGTGGAATTATGCGGCGCAGATGATCGAGATCCGCCTGGATGAGGCCAGCGGTAACGTCAACAAAGGCGCGATCGAACGTAACGTCTTCTCTGAGAAATTCCTGATCCGCAGGCCTGTCCTCCAGGCGCTTTCCGGTGAGCCGGGCAAGGCGCCCGTCTTCCTGATCGACGAATTGGATCGCACCGATGAAGCCTTCGAGGCATTTCTGCTCGAAGTTTTGTCGGATTATCAGGTTACCGTTCCCGAACTTGGCACCATTCGTGCTGCGGAACCGCCGCTTGTCATCATTACGACCAATCGCACGCGCGAAATTCACGACGCGCTCAAGCGCAGGTGCCTCTACCATTGGGTCGACTATCCTTCTGCTGAACGGGAGCTCGAGATCGTTCGCCGCAAGGTGCCTGCAGCCAATGAGAGGCTCTCCGATGAAATCGTCCGCTATGTGCAGAAATTGCGCGATATAGACCTGTTCAAGTTGCCGGGTGTCGCCGAAACTATCGACTGGGCAGGGGCTCTGACCGAAATGGATAAGCTGGCGCTCGATCCGGAAACGGTTTCCGATACGATCGGGGTCCTGCTCAAATATCAGGATGATATCGCCAGGATCGCTGGAGGCGAAGGACGGCGTATACTTGATGAGGTGAAGGCGGAGCTGAACGCGGCGTGACATGGAAACATTCAATTCATCGCCAAAGCTAGCGCGTTCGGACAGTCGGCTTGCCGACAATATTGTCTACTTTGCCCGGACTTTGCGCAAAGCAGGATTGCGGGTTGGCCCGGCCTCTGTCCGGGACGCGATCGAGGCCGTCCTGGCGGGCGGTATAGGGTCTAGGGATGATTTCTACTGGACACTGCACAGCGTCCTCGTCACGAGGCGTGAAGACCATGCAACGTTCGACGAGGCATTCCGCCTCTATTGGCGCTCACGCGAGTTGATCGAGAAGATGCTTGCCATGTTCTCGCCCGTGGCTACGGCCAGCCAGCGGCCGAAATCGAGAGCTGCCGAAGCGCGTGTTGCGGAAGCGTTGTTCAAGGGCAGTTCGCGCAATGAGCCCGGCGAACGGCCCCCGGAAATCGATGTCGATGCGCGTTTCACCTTTTCCGACAAGGAAGTTCTGCGCACCAAGGACTTCGCCCAGATGTCGGCCGACGAACTCAGTCAGGCGCGCCGGGCAATGGATGAATTGAGGCTCCCGGTCGACAAGATCGAGACCAGACGCTTCCGCAGCGATCCCAATGGCGCACGCATCGATCCGCGAGCGATGATGCGTGCAAGCCTGCGCACAGGCGGCGACCTCATCTTGCCCAAATTCCGCTCCCGCAGGGAAGTTCAGCCGCCGCTGGTTGTCCTTGCCGATATTTCTGGCTCGATGAGCCAATATACCCGGATTTTCCTGCACTTCATGCATGCCATGATGGCCAAGCGACGGCGTGTTCATTGTTTCGTTTTTGGCACGCGGCTCAGCAATATCACGCGGCCCTTGCGTGATCGCGACCCAGACGACGCGATCGCACATTGCGCGAGCGTCGTGCAGGATTGGTCAGGTGGCACTCGCATTGGCGAGACGCTGCGCGAATTCAACCGGCACTGGTCGCGGCGGGTGCTGGGCCAGGGCGCCGTCGTGCTGTTGATTACGGATGGATTGGAACGCGACGATACAAACGGTCTTGAAGCGGAGATGGAACGATTGTCCAAATCCTGCCGGCGGTTGATCTGGCTCAACCCCCTGCTGCGATTTGAAGGCTTCGAACCGCGTGCACGCGGTGTCAAAGCAATGCTACCCTACGTTGATGATTTTCGTGCTGTGCACAATCTTGATGCGCTGGACGATCTGTGCCGAGCGCTTAGCCGTCCAAGCGATGACAATGACGATCCAAAACGCTGGTTGCAGCGAGCCTCTTTTCATGAAGCTGGGTCGCACCCATATTGAACCTCGGAGGTACGGCATGACATCGCAAATTTCCCCCGAACAGACACTCGACCCGCTGATGATCGCCGAAGGCTGGATGGCCGAGGGGCGCGATGTGGCGATTGCGACGGTTGTAGAAACCTGGGGCTCCGCGCCACGCCCGGCCGGAAGCCATCTGGTGATCGATGAGGCCGGTAACTTCGAAGGATCGGTCTCCGGCGGCTGTGTCGAAGGTGCGGTGATTGCCGAGGCCATGGATGTGATCAAGCAAGGTCAACCGCGCATGCTGGAATTCGGCGTCGCGGATGAAACGGCCTGGCAGGTCGGTCTGTCCTGTGGCGGCCGCATCAAAGTCTACGTGGAACGGTTGGGCTGATCGTGG
Source organism: uncultured Alphaproteobacteria bacterium (assembly GCA_963777425.1). Classification (GTDB taxonomy): domain Bacteria; phylum Pseudomonadota; class Alphaproteobacteria; order Rhizobiales; family Rhizobiaceae; genus Phyllobacterium. The sequence goes on from CAVZQS010000010.1 coordinate 837,560, forward strand.
ATCCCTATTGCCTTAAAAAACTCAATCAAGAAAGGCGCGCCCGGCGCGCCGCGCTGTTGCTGACTGATCTTGGAGACGGGCGTGACAGGGTGATCAAGGAAGGCGATCCGGTTGCCGGGCCGCTCGGGGATGCGATCAACCAGGCGTTCCTGTCCGGGCGATCGACAGTTACCGAGATCGATGGCCGATCCTTCTTTCTCAATGTCCATCTGCCGCCGCCGCGCCTTGTGGTGATTGGCGCGGTGCATATCAGCCAGGCCCTCGCTCCCATGGCAAAAATCGCTGGTTACGACATGGAAATCATTGATCCGCGCGGAGCTTTTGCGACACCGGAGCGGTTTCCCGATGTCAGACTCTTTGCCGAGTGGCCGCAGGATATTCTCCAAACACGCCCGCTCGATCCTTACACGGCGGTTGCCGCCGTGACACATGATCCGAAGATCGATGACCTGCCACTCGAGCGCGCGGTGAGCGCCGGATGCTTCTATGTTGGTGCGTTGGGAAGCCGCAAGACACACGCAAAACGCGTTGACCGGTTGAAGGCGTTGGGGTTGAGCGACGAGCAAATAGGGTCGATCCATTCGCCGATCGGCCTCGACATTGGGGCCGCAAGCCCCGCCGAAATCGCCGTTGCGATCATGGGTGAAGTCATCAAGGCGTTCCGCGCCCGGGGCATGCGAACCGCATTGCAATTGGAAAAGACAGCATGATTTTTGGCGAAACCTCACTTGAGGATGCGCTTGGCGCGATTCTGGCGCATTCGACCCATGTGGGTGATTTGAAGCTGAAGAAGGGGCATGTGCTTACGGAAAACGATATCCGGCAGCTGCGTGAAGCCGGGGTGAGCACAGTTATTGCAGCTCGCCTGCAAGAAGCCGATGTCGAAGAGAACGCCGCTGCTCTCAAAATCGCCGAAGCGCTGCAATGGTTTGGTGTACGCGCGGGGCCAGCTTCGACGGGCCGGGTCAATTGTTATGCGGAGGCATCGGGTCTCTTCTCTGTCGATGCTGATCTTATCAATGCCATCAACGGCGTCGATCCGTCGGTGACCATCGCGACGTTGAACCCGTATGAACGGGTCGAGCAGGCGCAGATGGTGGCGACCATCAAGATCATTCCGTTTGCCGTCACATCCGCCATACTCGACCAGATTTCTCAACTCGCCCACGGCCGCCAAGCGTTCGAAGTACACGGCTTTACCGGTTCTCGCGTTGGCCTGGTTCAGACGACGTTGCCTTCGGTGAAGTCCAGCGTTCTGGACAAGACGCGACGTGTGACCGAAGCGCGGATCGCCTCGAACCATGGGATATTGACGTCTGAGTTGCGCCCGGCCCATGAAGGCCATGCCCTTGCCGCTGCGATCCGCGAACAGCAAAGATCAAACGATATCGTCATCGTGTTTGGTGCGTCCGCTGTTGTCGATCAGGGCGATATCGTGCCCGCCGCGATCAGGGAAGCGGGTGGCGTCGTTCACCATGTAGGCATGCCGGTTGATCCGGGAAACTTGCTCATTCTCGGTGAGCTTGATGGAAAGCCAGTAATTGGTGCCCCCGGTTGCGCGCGCAGCCCCAAGGAAAATGGCTTTGATTGGGTGCTCGAACGGCTGATGGCGAACGTGCCGGTTACCAAGGTAGATATTGTCGGCCTGGGCGTGGGCGGGTTGCTGATGGAGATTCCGACGCGTCCGCAACCGCGCGATCCGCGTCCGCCGGTAACCAGATCCGATGTAGCCATTGCCGTGCTTGCTGCGGGCCAGTCCACGCGCATGAACGGGCCGAACAAGTTGCTCGCAACTTTCGATGATGTTCCCCTGATCCGGCGTTCGGCGATGATTGCGATCGAGGCGGGCGGTGATCCCGTCATCGTTGTGCTTGGCCATATGGCGGAGGAATGTAGTGCTGCGCTTGACGGACTGAGTGCCGTCATCGCGCTGAACAAGGATTACGCCAGCGGGCTCGCCTCATCACTGCAAACTGCAATCAAAAATGTGCCATCGTCGGCCGACGGCGTCATGATGTTGTTGGCGGACATGCCCGCGCTCACGGCCGGAGATCTCAAAACCATGATCAGCAGGTTTCAGAATGCCGGGGGGCAGTCGGTGGTCAGGGCCACCTACAAAGGCAAACGCGGCAATCCGGTGCTGTTGCCGCGGCTCCTGTTCGACGAGGTATTTACTCTTGCCGGCGATGTTGGAGCACGGCATCTGATCGAACGCGGCGATATCACCGTGATCGATGTTGAACTTGGCGAAGCAGCGGCTATTGATGTGGATACGCCTGACATGTTGAATCGCGCGGGCGGAACAATCACCGAAACAATCCGGTAAGGAACTACATTTGATCAGGACATGCTTTCTAGGCGCGCTCGCTTTTGTTTGCCTCGTGGGCGCGGCTTCTGCTTTGCAGCTTGAACCCTACAAGGACGATCTGTTCGCCTATCCCGGAATTCTGAAAACCGGCGACGGCGGTGACTATGTTGTCGTGGACTACAACGAGATGCGAGACATCAATGGCCGGGATCAGGTGCCTGAACGCCGGGTGAAGCAGAACTACGTTTCCCTTCAGCCGAAACGCTCACAAACGGACCTTGTTGTTACAACGGACAACGGACCCGTGAAGGTCATGGCAACCGGCAGGCTCGACGCTGGTGCGTCTGTCATTACCATCTATCTGCACGGACAGGGTGGTAATCGCCAGCAGGGAATGAATGATTTTACTTTCGGCGGAAATTTCAATCGCCTCAAGAACCTGATGGTTCGCAATGATGGGCTCTATCTAAGCCCGGATTTCACCGATTTCGGTGAGAAGGGGGAGGCCGAAGTTGCAGGCCTGATCAGCTATTTCAAATCGCAATCTCCCCGGGCCAAGGTTTTCGTCGCTTGCGGGTCGATGGGGGGCTCTTTGTGCTGGCGGCTCGCGCAAGATGCTCAGGCGGCCAAGAACATTTCCGGCCTGATCATTCTCGGATCGCTATGGGACGACAATTTTATTGGATCGCCATCCTTCAAACGCCGCATACCGGTCTTCTTCGGCCATGGAAGTCGCGATCCTGTCTTTGATATTGACAAGCAGGAAACATTCTACCGGGAAATCCGGGGCGCGGCGCAAGGCTACCCTGTGCGCTTTCATCGTTTCGAGAACGGCAATCACGGCACGCCAATCCGCATGACCGACTGGCGGAGCACCCTGAACTGGATGCTGTCGGTCGCGCCGTGAAACGTTCCAACAGGTTGTTGCAATAAAGTCCCATTGTGGCAGTTGCGCCACTAGACAATTAGCCAAAAGCGAATAGTTTCCGGCCATATCCAATCCTGCGATAAGTCTTTGCGGAGAAAGCCATGCGCCTGCCTACCCAAATTTTGAGCCGAGTTGCCTCCTTGGCAGTTCTCATTCCCCTGGCCGCATGTTCCACGACGGGCGAACCCAGCATGGTTCCGACGCTTCCGACGTTTGCGCCTATCCGTCCGCCGGTCAATTCTGTGCTCGCAGAGCCATGCGTTTCGGCAGCTGCCGCCAAATATTTCCTTTCCGAAAGCAATATCAAGGCAATTGAAGCAGAAGCCATTGGCGGTGGTGTGAACCAGGTGCGTCTGAAGGCCGATCTTCGCGACGCCATGTGCACAGTAACCGACAAGGGTAAGGTGCGTTCCGTCGTCGACACAATGCCGAAGAGTGCGGACCAGGCAGCCGCTGAAGCGGCCGCAGCCAAGAAGGCTGCCCAGCCTGCTCCGGCGCCGGCCAAGAAGACCAACAACCAGAGCTGAACCGGGCGCCAGAGTTCTAATCACGAGCGGCGCGGCCAAGTCCGCGCCGTTTTCATTTATCTTGCGGTGAGGCGGGTATGAGAACCTTGAGTTCACCCGCATGAATGGCGATCTTTACATCTTTTTGCAGGGGGATCAGCTCACCGTCGATGGTAGCCTTGGCACCGCGTCGCAGATGGGGGAAATGCAGCTCCACCTCTCTTGCGGGAATTTCATCGACATCGGGATTATTGCGCCACGACCCCGCCAGGACGGTAAAGGCCAGTTTCATCAAAGCGACCGGGGTCAGTCGACCAGCGACATAGACGCCGAGCTCACCACGATCGGCAAAATCGGATACAGGCAGCATACCCTGGCCGTAGGGATTGTTGGCGATTGAGATCGCAGACACGGTTCGCTCCGTCTGAACGCCGTCAATCACTAGACGCACACCGAAACTCGGCGGGTTGCCCATGGCTTTTGTGAAAGCCCGTAAACTGGCAAGCCGCTTGCCCCAGCGCGAGCGAAACTCCAATGTATTGCGAAGTTTGATCATTTGCGGCTGGAAACCGATTGAGAACTGATGAACAAAGCTTTCTCCATTGGCTGTGGAGATGTCGACAGCCTGTATCGTTCCTGTGGCCAGACTCTCCAATGCGGCGTTCAATTCCAGTGGTATCTTCAATGCTCGTGCAAAGAGGTTCATCGTCCCGGCAGGAAGCACCGCGAGCGGTACGCCAGTCTTCCAGGCGATGTCGGCCGCCGCTGATATCGTACCGTCGCCTCCACCAGCCATAAGCACATGTTCGCCGGCCTCCATAGCAACATTCTTGAGGGCCTTCATGATGTCCTTGCCCGCGACGATCTCGCTTTCGAACGAATGTCCGTGCCTTTCAAAGGTAGCCCGCGCTACCTCGGCAAAGAGCTTCATGTCCATGGTGCGAAATGTGCCGCCATCGCGGTTGAAAACGGCATGGACTTTCATGTCTGATCCTTGATTGGCGGAAATGGCGCGAGCCGGGAGCAATTTCGCTCTGGCCGGAAAATGATCAATTGCTCCGAGGGAGGCAATGCCTCATGCGCCGTTTGGTTCCGTATTCCCTGATAGGTACGGGCTTGTAAAACCAAGTTTCCTAAGCGACGTCTGTATTTCGGGGGCGCTCATGAACAGTTTCCATAATAGGCCGCTGCGGTGGTTCTCGATCATTGCGATGATTGGACCTTGGTTGATGGCAAGATAGGTTCGGGCAAACCAGTTGCTGGAAGGCGAAAAGGCGTCAATGAAGCCAAACCGTCCTGCAATCTTTCCGGGAGGAAGCGCCATGAAGTAGCGCAAGGCCTGCATGGATTCTTCCGGAAGGTAGGGCAGACTGCTTAGCGCGGCAGTTGGAGCGATCAACCCGAAGTCCAAACCGGGTGAGCTTACGGCGTAGCCTTTGGGACCATGGCTCGATGTCAGCCCCCAGCAATCACGTCCATATCCGTGGCAGCCATGCGGATTATGCAAGCTATGCAAATAATTGATGCGGGCATGGTTTCTATTCTGTTCCCAGTAATCAGCATAGCAATCTTCAAGGCCGCGCGGATCAAGACCGCAGAACGAGTAGTGCGCGAAGAACAAAGGTCCCCCATAGTCGGGGCCCAGCGGCAACCTTACACCATAATAATCGCGGCCATTGCGGAAGGCACCGTTTGCTGCAAAGCCTTCGTGATAGATATCGCTCTCGATGCCGAATTCGGCAGATGCGGCCGCAAGGACGTAAGTGATCAGCGCCTCATTCCAGCCGCGTATCGGTACGTTGCGTGCCCAGCCGAATTTGGGGCTGTGATGCCAGTAAAGCACCTTCTCGTTGTTCTTGACGTGCGAATTCCATTGGACGTTGCGCCACAGCCGATTGATCCGAGCGCGGATCATTGCCTCGTCGGGCAAGGCAAAATATTGCCGGACGCAGATTAATCCTTGGAACAACAGGGATGTTTCAACGAGGTCGCCACCGTCGTCGAGCTTCGTGAAGGGTACCGTCGAGCCGTCAGCACCGTTGATGAAATGCGGAAAAACGCCGTTGTAGCTCTTGGCGGCCTCGAGCGCCGACAGCATTTTTTCGACGCGAGCCCTGGCGTCACTACGTGCAATCCAGCCACGTTCGATCGCGACGAGGAGAGCCATGAAGCCAAACCCCGATCCTCCGACCGTGACAAGGTCATTGTTCGGGTCTGCCGTTCGGCCGGACCTGTCGCGTGCGAGACCGCTTTGCGGATGCGCGCCCTCCCAGAAGTATCGAAAGCTTGCCCGCTGAACCTGTTCCAGGATCGCGTTATCGCCATTTTCTGCGATAGGCGGGTTTTGTGGTTCAACTCTAAGGTACATGAGAGAGGCGGGATTCCCTACACAGGGCATTATGCCGCTGCATATGCCGGGTTGCATCGGATGAACGACTGATCTCTATACGGTGTAATACGCGTGGCGTTGCCTGAGAAGGCGTATTCCGGAATTGGCCCCACAATCTGAGATGAAGGCGTGGATATGCAGAAAGATCAGTTCGTTTTTGACCCGCTCCCGCAACCAGCCCTTCCGGTAGTGGGTTCCGAGAAGCTGTTCCCGGTTCATCGAATTTATTGCGTTGGCCGCAATTATGCCGATCACGCTATCGAGATGGGGCACGACCCAAACCGCGAGCCACCCTTCTTTTTCCAGAAGAATCCGGATTGCCTTGTGCCCGGCGGGCAAGACTTTCCCTATCCACCGGCGACCAAAGACGTGCATTTCGAAATGGAAATGGTTGTTGCCCTAGGCATAGGGGGCACTGACATTGCCGCGGAGCGCGCACTTGAACACGTGTTCGGATATGCCGTAGGTCTCGACATGACCCGCCGGGATCTGCAGGGCGAAGCGAAAAAACTCGGGCGGCCGTGGGAAGTGGGCAAGGCGTTTGAAGCATCAGCACCGTGTTCGGCCGTTGTGCCTGCCTCCCGTATCGGTCATCCAGCGTCCGGCGCTGTGTGGTTGAATGTGAACGGCACCGAACGCCAGCGGGGCGATCTCGACCAGCTCATTTGGAGCGTGCCTGAGACCATCGCTTACCTCTCGACCTTGTTCACGCTGCAGGCGGGTGATTTGATATTTACCGGGACGCCAGCCGGTGTCGGGCCGGTTATGCGCGGCGACGAAATGCATGGCGGCGTCGACGGAATCGGCGAGATTCTGGGCGCGCGTCGTTTGACACTTTGCCGGCGAAGCGAAAGCTTGCCCCACGCAAACTGCGGACTCATGAAAAATAAAAATTCATGCGTGGGTGCCCAAATCACGCCGACTTCCATCTACAAACTGGTGGTGAATTGAGGACAAAACGTACCAATCCGGTCGGAATTGTGCGCCGTTCCATATAGTTGCGATATGGTGTGCTGGCTAAGTAAAATTGGCTCGCAATTCTGTGAAGAACTGCGGTGTTGTCTTTGAAAATAAATAGTCTATTGAGATTCATTCAATCGTCATTTTCTGTCACAAAAGTCGCTGCACCATGAACCACCGCATTCTGTTCGGCTCTTATCCGATCCCGCGTTTCGCCGGGATTGCCAGCCATAACTTTGTCGTCTGGACCGATGACAAGGGGAGGCCGCTTTACGAGATCAACGGCGGTGCGGCCAATGCTGATGGCAGTTTCAACTATTGTGCGATCCGCGGGCCGCTTACGGCGGTCGTCACCGACTATACCAAGCGCGATCTTGTCCACTTTCCGGAATTCTACGTGCGCCCGACTTCGCGCACGATGCCGCTTATAGAAGGAAGCTACACGTCCATCGCGGCGCGCTGGCGCGCTGCCGTCGACATTGCCGAGCGCATCAGGCTTTCCAATCTGCGCTATTCGTTCTTGATCCAGAACAGCAATTCCGTCGCGACTGCCATTACGGAAGGTATGGGACTGACCCCACCGTCGACGGCCGTTGGCCGGGTCAGAGCGCCTGGAAGTCATCGCCAATTAATGCTCGATCCAGCTTGAATTAACATTCCACGCATCATCTGTTTGTAACAACAGCGCGGATATATTTGGCCCCGCTTCAATCCGTGTAAGTTTAATCGTTGCCTCTATTCTGGGCGCAATCCCGCCATTATTGCAGCGCTAATGACGCCTTTCCAAATTCCTGGTGAAATTGGCCTTTACTGAATCCGTTTCTGACTTCGGAACTTCGCCGATGACGTCTATTCCTGACCACGAAAAGCAGATGCAGAGGCTCGAAGCGCGGGCGCAATCGAGATTGCCCTGGTGGGGCAAGAAAACCAGATCGGCGATGTTCGCCTTTCTCGGGATTGCCGTGGCAGTAATCAGCCTCCTCGTCCTGAGCCATTTGTCGAGCCAGATCTCTCTGCACGATGTCAAACGCTCCTTGCACGCCATACCCAATGGCGTGCTCCTGACCGCGCTGCTCTTCACGATGGTAAGTTTTGCGGCGGTGGCCCTCTATGACGTCGTTGCTGTTGAGACGATTGCACCGGGCCGGGTGCCACACCAAATTTCCGCGATGGCCGGCGGCGCCGGATACGCGATTTCCAATGCGCTGGGGTTCTCGCTGCTGACGGGCGGTGCACTCCGATACAGGATTTACGCTGCCGAAGGCATCGATATTGCCGATATTGGCCGCATCATCGGTACCTCCTGGCTGGCAATCTGGTTTGCCTTTACCATCCTGATTGCGGTTGCGCTTGTCATCGACCCAACCAGGATTCCGTGGGTTGTTTCGTTTGGGCCGCTGGTAGACCAGGTGATCGGCGCGTCGATCCTGGTGGCTGTGGCCGTGCTGCTTTATTGGCTTTCGCGCCGCGAGCGCACTCTGCAGATCGGACGCATTTCCGTTCGCCTGCCTTCGTCGCAAGGCGCCCTGATGCAGATCCTGGCCGGGCTCGTTGATGTGGCTGCGGCAGCAGCGACACTCTACGTTCTGCTTCCACAGGGATCAGTAGGCAGCATACCAGCGTTTGCGCTGGTCTATGTTGTGGCGGTGGCACTCGGCATTGTCAGCCATGCGCCCGGAGGAATTGGTGCATTCGAAGCAACGATCGTAGCGGGGCTCGGCCTTGGGCAAAATCCGGGTGCGATCGCGGCACTTGTGGCCTATCGCGTCATCTACACACTCATCCCATTTCTTGTGGCGATTGCCGGTTTCGTCGTATCGGAGGTCCTTCGCAAGCGCCATGTTCTCGCTGGTCCGACAATTCGGGCTGTCCGGATATTCGAGCCGTTGATTCCGCCTCTATCGGCAGGCATCGCATTCCTCGGCGGCATTGTTCTTTTGATTTCGGCAGTCATCCCGGATCTGCATAACCGCCTTGAGGTGCTCGCCGACATTGTGCCGATGCCATTCCTGGAAATGTCGCATCTTGGTGCAAGTCTCGTCGGTGTGGCGCTGCTGATCGTGGCGAGAGGGCTTGCGCGGCGTCTCTGGCGCGCATGGCTGGTTGCACTGGTACTCTTCAGCCTCGGGGCGATCTTTGCGTTGGCGAAGGGGCTTGCATGGGAGGAGGCGCTGATGCTGACCTTGATGGCCGGCACGCTGTTTCTTTTCCGGGATTCGTTTTACCGCAAGCCGTTGGATGAGCGTTTCACGCTGACGTGGGGCTGGCTGGCAAGCATCGGTACGACGGCTTTCGCAATCCTGTGGCTTGGCTTCTTTGCCTATCGTCATGTCGAATACGCAAACGAACTCTGGTGGCAGTTCGCCTGGGACGCCCAGGCATCGCGGTTTCTTCGCGCCTCGGTTCTAGTTCTGACGCTTCTGGCGGCTTTGACGATTAACACTGTGATCAACGGGGTTGGTCGCGGTAAGTTGCGGGCTCAACCCATTCCGGAACAGGTGCCTGACCTGGTGGCTGCGTCACCGAGGGCTTCCGATGCTTTGGCGCTCTTGGGTGACAAACGCTTTCTCATGGACCCGAACGGGCGGGGCTTTGTGATGTATGCCCGTTCTGGCGGCAGCCTGGTTTCAATGGGCGAACCGGTTGGCAGCGACGAAGCGGTCACCGACCTTGCCTGGGCTTTCCGGGGATTGGCCGATCGCACCGGGACAAGGACGGTGTTCTACGGCGTCGGTCCGGAAAGGCTGCCGCTGTTCCTGGATATGGGGCTGACGGCGCTGAAACTCGGCGAGGTCGCCCGGGTGGACCTCAATGATTTTTCCCTGGAGGGCTCCAAGCGACAGCCGCTTCGCTATGCCGCCCGGCGGCTGGAGAAAGAGGGGATTACGTTCGGAATTACTCCGAAAGACCAGACGCACGACATCATGGACGAGCTTCGTCGGGTTTCCGATGCCTGGCTTGAGATGAAATCAGGCTCCGAGAAGCGTTTTTCGCTTGGTTCGTTCGAAAATGCCTACCTTTCGAACTTCGACATCGCCGTGCTCCGCAAGGAGGGGGCGATTGTAGCATTCGCCAATGTGTGGCGCGGCGCCGACAATCAGGAAATCGCCGTCGACCTGATGCGGCACCTGCCCGATGCCTCCAGCGTTATCATGGATGGGCTTTTCGCCAATCTATTGATGGCAGCAAAGACGGAAGGATATCGCTGGTTCAACCTCGGCGCAGCGCCGCTTTCGGGTCTTTCCGACAGTCACCTGGCGTCGCGATGGAACCGGATCGGTTCTTTCATCTATCGTCGTGGCGCCGATTTTTACCGATTTGACGGACTGCGGGCTTTCAAGGATAAGTTCGGCCCGAAATGGACACCCTATTATCTGATTTGCCCCCCGGGCCTCGCAACGCCTCGTTCGCTTATTGACGCAACGAATCTGGTCAGCGGCAGCCCCTTCGAGGTTTTCAAACGATGAAGTTTCTACGCAGGCCCTATCCTCTTGTCATCCTTGCGCTTCTTATTGTCAGCATCGTTCTCTCTGCCGCTCTCCACTATCTTCCGCGATTTGGTTTCGGGTCGGCCGGCAAGCAGCTTCTCGTATCATCCGAACGGCTGAACGATGTGCCGCTGCTGCAGCCGAATGGCAAGCCGGTGGGCATTGCCATCCTGGTATCGCAGAAGGGCGGACTCGCCGCTGATGACGACGCAATGACGAAGCTGCTGCTTGACCGCAATTTTCTGGTGCTGACGGTCAATCTTGAAAAGTGGCGAAAGGAACTCGATCAGGATACGGGGGAGTGCACTTATTTCGTTTCCGATCTCGAGGGCGTGGCCAAGGAGGCCCAGCGGATGATTTCCGTTGATGCCTATATGCATCCTGTGATCATCGGCATCGGCGAGGGTGGGGTTATGTCCTACGCTTCGGTTGCCGACGCCCCGGCGGCGACCCTGGCTGGCGCGGTGGTGGTCGATCCATCAGTCGCCCTGAAGACCAAATTGCCCTCCTGTGAAGGCGCCGATTACGAGTCGGTGGCGGGCGAGGGATTCAGCTATTCCTACGACGCGGACCTGCCCAATCCTGCGACAATCGTCACGGGAGAAACCCGATACCGATCCCAAAGGCCCGCCGAGTTCCGGGTTCTTTCTGGCACAGGAAAAGATCGGGGCGACAAAGTCTGAGCGTTTGGCAATTGCCGCAGATGCCGCGGTTGAAATCGCCGGGGAGGACGCCTCGGCGGAATCGCTGCCGATCACCGATATTCCTGCCGGCAACGGATCTGCGAAGTATTTGGCCGTGTTCTTCTCCGGCGATGGCGGCTGGCGTGATATAGACAAGTCGGTTGGTGACATCATCGCGAAAGAGAGCATGCACGTGGTCGGGGTGGATTCACTGCGTTATTTCTGGGCGCTGCGGAAGCCTGAAGATATCGCCAAGGACATCACAAGGATCGTAGCGAAGGCTGACCCGACTGGGAAGCTTCCAGTCGTCCTGCTCGGCTATTCATTCGGCGCGAATACGATACCATTCTCATGGCCGTATCTTTCGAAGCAACTGCAAGACCGGGTCAGTCTGGTGGGTTTGATCGGCACGGAAGAAACCACACCGTTCCAGGTATCCGTTGGTGCATGGCTCGGCCTCGGCGGTGATAACGAAGTAGCACCGGCCGTGGCAAAACTGCCGTTGGACAGGGTCCTGTGCGTTTATGGTTCCGAAGAGGACGATACCGCCTGCACAGCGCCATCGCTCGCCGGAGTACAGAAAATCGAACTGCCGGGCGACCATCACTATGACGAGAAGTACGATGTGCTTGCTGCCAAACTTATGGAGGCGATAGCGGCGCGGCAGCCGAAGTAACAGAACGTCCAGCCGCCCTAGGGTTGTGTTGCTGGCTGGGCTCGTTGGGCTTTCTTCGCTGCGTCAGCGTATTTTTGGGCGATGACGGCGCAGACCATCAGCTGAATCTGGTGAAACAGCATAAGTGGGAGCACGATGCTGCCAATGCTCTGATCGGCGAAGATCACCGTCGCGATGGGTATGCCGCTTGCCAGGCTCTTCTTGGAGCCGCAAAAGGTGATGGCAATCTCATCCTGTTTGGAGAATCCTGCCCACCGGCTGCCAAACATGGTGACGGCGAGGACGATGGCGAGAATGAGCATGTCGACGACTATCACGACAGCGAGGTCGCGGATCGAGATCGTCTGCCATAATCCTTCCGTCACAGAGTCGCTGAAGGCCAGATAGACGACCATCAGAATGGATCCGCGGTCAACCGGCATCAGCAGCTTCTTCTTGGCTCGCATGAAATCGCCGATCCAAGGCTGCAAAACCTGGCCCAGAATAAATGGCGCCAGCAACTGCAGCAGGATCGATTGGAGCGCGTTAAGTGAGAACTCGGTGTGCCCGCTGGCGGACAACAGCACTCCAGCGAGCAGCGGTGTCAAAAACATGCCAAGAATATTTGATGCCGATGCAGAGCAGATAGCGGCAGGGACATTGCCGCCTGCAATCGAGGTAAAGGCGATGGACGACTGCACCGTCGACGGCAGCACGCAAAGGAAAAGGATACCGGCATAAAGAGCCGGCGGTAGAATGCTTGGCACCAGAATCCCGGCGCAAAGTCCAACGAGCGGAAAAAGCACGAAGGTCGCAGCCAGAATGGTCAGATGCAGTTTCCAGTGCAGAAATCCGGCAATGACCACGTCTCGTGATAGTCGCGCGCCGTGCAGGAAGAAAAGCAGTCCGATTGCGACTTTCGTTGCGATGCCGAAATAGTCCGCTGCCACGCCGCTGACCGGAAAGAATGATGCGAGGATGACCGCTGCGACCAGCAGCATAGTGAAGTTATCGGGCAGAAAACGGGACATGGTCTTTCCAGCTGCAATGATATTCGCCGGACGACCGTCTAACACGATATCAAAATTGATCCTATCCAGCGTTTGGATTGCCAAACACGGGCAGGTGACCATTCACAAATGGCTTAAGCTGCTGCTTCCTGATCGGCTCCACCCAGGATCAGGAGCTCTTCAAAGTGGTTCATGTCGTTGAACCGGCAGAAAGCAGGTGGATTTATATCGATGACGGGCGCCTCGCGTTCGAGGAACGCCAGACTACCGTCAAACAGTTCTTGCCACGCAGGGAGCCGCTCGTCTGCCAGCCAGTCGACGAGATAGGCGAAGGTGATGTGAAAGACATATGTGTCGTGATCCGGGTGACGGTAACCAAATGGAATGGACAAGGCGTCGCGCCATGCCTTGATTGTGACGGCGTCTTTGTCGGTTGCTCCTGCGACAGTCAATCCAACCGGCGTAACATCGACGACCTTGATCTTGAACGATCCGCGATCTTCGAAGCCCTCCAAGCGCTTCAAATAAAGCTGTGTCATGTCATTGATGCTTGTCTCCAGCGATACGTCTTCCGGCCAGTACGGTAACGCCCGCCGATATTCGATGATGCCTTGGAAGAGGGTCATGTGGAGGCTGGAGATGGGAGTAAAGGCCAATTTGTTGGCGTCGGGCATCGACATCATGCGCTTGCGGACTTCAAGGACAGCGTGTTCGGAAGCTGATCCGCCCAAGAGGTGGCATACAACCGTATTGCCAGGTTCCTTCAGGAAGGTGCCATTGGCATCGTAGCGCGTTCCCAAGTGGCGAGGGGAGGCGGAATTGTTACTGGCAGCAAACGCGGCGAGCGAGGATTTCAAGGGTAGGGACATGCAAACTCCATGGCATAGGGCGCGCGTTCAAAAATGGAGGGATGAAACAGTACGAATCGCAGTGTGACCTCAGTATTTGTCAGCGATATGAATGGCCGATTTTCCGGCCTTGCACTCGATTCGGCGGACCTGCGATTCAGTAGGGACGCCGTCTTATTTTGACATCAAACCTGATTTGCGCGATCAAGAAAAGAAAACGGAAAAAATTCCGAGTCTGGTGGCGATGAAAATGGACGGAACGGTAGCTTCAAAACCAGCGAATGCAGTGCTGGAGCTTAACAACATCAGCCGGCGCTTTGGTATTACCGACGCGCTCCGCGATGTCTCGCTTGCGATCGTTCCCGGCGAAATCATTTGCCTTGTAGGTCAATCGGGATGCGGCAAGTCTTCCCTGCTGAGGATCATAGCGGGTGTCGATACGCCTGATAGCGGAGTCCTCATGCTGAAGGACAAGGAAATCGCGGGGCCGAGGCGGTTTGTCGAGCCTGAAGCCCGCAACATTGGTTTCGTCTTTCAGGACTATGCGCTGTTCCCGCACTTGACTGCCGAACAGAATGTGCTCTTCGGCCTGAAGGGAATGCCGAAAAAGCAAGCCCGTGAGCGGGCGGCGGAAATGATCGACCGTGTGGGTCTGTACCCGCTCATGAAACGTTATCCGCATATGCTTTCCGGCGGCGAGCAACAGCGCGTTGCGCTGGCGCGTGCGCTGGCTCCGAACCCTAGCATCCTGCTCATGGACGAGCCCTTTTCGAGCCTCGACCGCGGTCTGAGGGAAAAAGTGCGTGACGAGACCCTTGCCCTGCTGCGTGCACTCGGTACGACGGTCATCATGGTCACCCACGATCCGGAAGAGGCGCTTTCGGCCGGTGACAGAATAGTGTTGATGCGCAAGGGGCAGGTCGTGCAAACCGGCACTGGCTACGATCTCCATGACCGGCCCAATTGTCCGTATGCGGCGGATTTCTTTTGTGCCTTCAATAAGGTTCCCGGTACCATCAGGAACGGTAAAATCGAAACCGCCATTGGTACGTTTGCGTGCGAAGCTGTCCTGGAAGAGGACAGCGCTGCATTGGCCTACATTCGCCCGCAGGCTATTTCGGTTGCTCAGGACAATGGTGAAATCCCCGGACGTATCACAGGCCGTCTTTTCCTCGGAGAAGTGGAACAACTGACCGTTGAGGTCGAAGGCTTGCCCGAGCCGCTGCTGGTGCGAACGATGGCAAGGCTCCCCGCTGTCGTCGATACGGTGCGTCTAACCATACCGCCTGGAAGCGTGCTTGCGTTCAGCGCCCGATAAATTCACGTGAAGAAAGTTATTGCCCGCGATCAATTCTTTATGATCGGCGGGAGGATCGTTTTTAAAACTTGACTGCTTTACTCTATTATGTTGCAGCACTGCTATGATTGTTTAGAAGTAAAGGGGGGTACAATGAACAGGTTTGCCATCGCCAAGTCCATGTTGTTCGCGGGATCGGTCATGCTGATCAGCGGCGCCGCTTCGGCGGCTGAAGTCAACATCTATACGACCCGTGAGCCCGGGCTGATCCAATCGCTTCTCGATGCCTTCAAGAATTCCACAGGCATTGCTGTCAATACGGTTTTTCTGAAAGACGGCCTTGCGGAGCGCGTCGCAACAGAGGGCGAGAGCTCACCGGCCGACGTACTCATGGCGGTTGATGCCGGAAATCTTGTTGATCTCGTCGAAAAAGGCGTCACACAGCCTGTCACTTCGTCCGTATTAACCGACGCCATTCCGGCGCAGCTGCGTGACCCGCAGGGAAATTGGTTCGCCCTGTCGATGCGCGCGCGTGTGTTGTATGCGGCGAAGGATCTCGACCTTGCGTCCTTCAACTACGAAGATCTCTCGGACCCGAAGTGGAAGGGCAAGGTCTGCATACGTGCTGGCCAGCATCCGTACAACACTGCGCTTTTTGCCGACTACATTGCGCATCATGGTGTTGAAGACATGGAAGAATGGCTGACTGGAGTGAAGGCCAACCTCGCCCGCAAGGCCGGCGGCGGCGACCGTGACGGCGCCAAGGATATCATGGGTGGTATCTGCGACATTGCTATTGCCAATTCTTACTATGTCGGCCTGATGCGGTCGGGCAAGGGCGGCGAAGAACAGAAGGCCTGGGGCGATGCCATCAAGGTTATTCTGCCAACGTTCAAGGACGGAGGTACACAGGTCAATATCAGCGGCGCCGCTGTCGCCAAGCATGCGCCTAACAAGGCGGAAGCCATCAAGCTTCTAGAGTATCTCGTCTCCGATGAGGCCCAGGGGATCTATGCAAAGGCCAACTACGAATATCCGGTAAAACCCGGAGCACCGACGGATCCGATCATTGCCGCATTCGGTGAGCTCAAGGTCGATCCGACGCCGCTGACAGAAGTTGTGAAATATCGCAAACAGGCGAGCGAACTGGTCGACAAAGTCGGTTTCGACAATTGATGACAGGCTGGCGGCGTTTTGGCGCCGCCCCAACATCCGCAAATGGCTGCAAATTTGACTGATACTCCGACACGAAGCCGGTCGTACCGCCATACCGGAACGGCTTGGCTCGTGTCGGCCGGGCTGATTACCGTATTGGTGATATTGCCGGTGCTAGCGCTCGTGATTCAGGCATTGCAGGGCTCTGCCGGGTTGTGGTCTCACTTGATCAGCACCGTCCTTCCGGTGGCGCTGAAGGACACAGTCATTCTTCTCTGCGGGGTGGGTCTGCTGGCGGCAGTACTTGGAACGACGACTGCCTGGCTGGTCACCGCCTATGACTTCCCCGGTCGCAGTATCCTCGAATGGGCGCTGTTGCTGCCGCTTGCCGTGCCAACCTACATCATTGCCTACGCCTATCTCGACATCCTCCATCCGATAGGCCCTGTGCAAGGTGCGATTCGCTGGCTGCTTGGTTATTCAAGTCCTCGCGAATTCCGGCTTCCAGATATCCGCTCCATAACTGGCTGCATCGTTCTGTTGGGTTTTGTGCTATACCCCTACGTCTATATTCCGACCCGCGCGATGTTCCTCACCCAAACGGCCAATTTGATCGAGGCGTCGCGAACGCTAGGTGTTTCCCGACGCCGGGTATTCTGGCATGTGGCGCTGCCACTTGCGCGCCCTGCGATCGCTGTCGGAATAAGCCTTGCTCTCATGGAGACTTTAAATGACATCGGAGCCTCAGAATTCCTGGGGGTGCGAACGCTGACCGTCTCGATCTACACGACATGGGTGACGCGCTCGGATCTGCCCGGGGCAGCGCAAATCGCGCTGTCACTACTCTTCGTTGTGGTGGCGCTGATTGCTCTCGAGCGCTGGGCACGGCGGGAACAGCGCTATTCGATCAGCGCACAACGGAGTCGTTATTTCGAACCCCATAAGGTTACGGCGCCAAAAGGCTGGCTCCTGCTTGGCCTTGGCCTTCTTCCGGTAATCATCGGATTTGTTGCCCCCGCGAGCTACCTTGTGACACATGCCTGGTCGCGTTTTCTTTTCGCTGGCTTGTCTTCCCGATTTCTGACAGAGGCGGTCAACACAATCACCTTTGCAGCAGCGGCCACAGCGATCACGGTCGTTTTCGGCCTCGTCGTCGCCTATACATTGCGCTTGAGGCCAGGCCGGGTGTCGACATGGTTCTACAGGCTTTCAACGATGGGGTATGCAGCGCCCGGTACGGTGATTGCCATCGGTGTTCTGGTTGTCCTGGCGACGCTGGACCGCCTTATCGATGCAGCCGCTATTGCCTGGCTTGGCTTGTCGACGGGATTGTTGTTCATCGGTTCGGGCGCTGCGCTTCTCTATGCCTATATCGCAAGGTTCCTGGCTATCTCTGCAGGCGGAACCGAAGCCGGGCTGGCGCGGATACCACAGTCATTCGACCATGCGTCGCGCACGCTTGGCCAGACGACCGAGGGCACGTTCAGATATGTTCATCTCCCACTTTCCAAAGCTGCGCTCACGGCAGCGGGCCTGCTTGTCTTCGTGGATTGTGTCAAGGAACTGCCCGCGACACTGCTTCTGCGTCCTCTTAATTTCGAGACTTTTGCCACGCATCTCTATGGCGAGGCCGCGCGTGGTACCTATGAAGAAGCCGCAATTGCCGCCCTCGCGATCGTTATTGTAGGAATTTTGCCGGTTATCCTGTTATCGAGAGTTGGGCGACCGAAGATCTGATTCAAGTGTGATCTTGGGATCGGTTGATGATTTGCTATTGAATTCTTTCCCTTGAGGGTGCTGAATCAAGTTAGCTCGCCGGTGTTCTGGTGAAAAAGCGCTTGAAACTCCGGAGATGCTTAGAACTTTAACTAAATTGTAGCATCCAAGGGTAGGAGTATTGAGATGGGCAATTTCAAGTCTATTGCTGTCGCAAGCGTGGTCCTTGTGTGTTTGGCAACGCCATCCGAAGCTCAAGCGCTCAAGACAATGGATGACGTCGGGCGTGTCATCGAGTCATGCTGGAATGCACCGTCGGATTCGAAAGGCACCGTAACACTGAGTTTCAGCTTCAAACGTGACGGAAGTTTGATCGGTCCGCCCCGGCCGACGAGCATTGCGGTCGAGGGCGACGACAAGGCTCGCAAACAGTTCATTGCATCTGCGATCGACGCGTTGAGCAACTGCACGCCGTTGACGTTCTCATCCGGGCTGGCAGAGGGTATCGCGGGTCAGGTGTTCACGATGCCGTTCACGGCGCCGAAGGACGGGGACGGCCGCCCCGTCGTGAACACCCAGTGAACCGTGGCGAACCGTTCTCCGGCTCAATTCGGAGCGACGCGCCAAATAGTATTGCCGACGTCATCTGCGACTAGCAGAGCCCCAGACTTGTCCATCGCAACACCGACGGGACGGCCGCGAGCCGTGTCCGTGTCACTGATGAACCCGGTGAGGATATCCTTTGGCGCGCCATTCGGCTTGCCATTTTGGAACGGCACAAAGATCACCTTATAGCCGCTGCGTGGCTTCCGGTTCCACGAGCCATGCTGGCCGACAAAGGCGCCGTTCTTGTACTCCTGGCCGAACAGCGAACCCGTGTTGAACGTCAGCCCAAGCGAGGCTGTGTGGGGGCCGAGCGCATAGTCGGGCTTGATAGCCTTCTCAACCAGATCCGGGCGAGGCGGCTTTACTCTGACATCGACATTCTGACCGAAATAGCTGTATGGCCAGCCGTAAAAACCGCCGTCCTTGACGGATGTCATGTAGTCCGGCACCAGATCGCTACCGATCTCGTCCCGTTCATTGACCGCTACCCACAATTCACCGCTCTCGGGGTTCCACGACAGGCCATTTGGATTGCGCAGACCCGATGCGAAGACGCGGGTGCCGCGGGTCGCGAGGTCAATCTCAAGGACTGCGGCCCGGTTCGTTTCCGCCTCCATACCGTTTTCGCCCACATTGCTGTTTGAGCCGGCGGTCGCATAGAGCTTCTGTCCGTCCGGGCTGGCGATAACATCCTTTGTCCAGTGATGGTTGATGGGAAAACCCGGTAAATCAACGATCTTTTCGGGGGCTGCAGTGTTCTTGGTATCGCCGTCGGAATAGGAAAACGCAACGATAGCGTCTGTATTGGCCACATAGAGTTTCCCATTGGACAGGGTCATGCCGAAGGGCGAATTCAGCCCTTCCAGAAAGGTTTCGTGTATTTCGGCGACGCCGTCATGGTCAACATCGCGCAGCAGCGTGATACGGTTCGCGCTCGTGACTGTTGCTCCCGCCCGCTTCATGACGAGGCTGGCGATCCAGCCGCGAAGGCTGAAGCGTGGGTTGTCATCGACTGGATTATTTGTCTCTGCAACCAGGACATCGCCATTGGGTAAGATATGTAACCAGCGTGGGTGATCCAGACCCTTGGCAAAGGCGTTCACTTTAAACCCTTGTGCCGCCGTCGGTGTTGCACCCTCGGGCCAGGGATCCGCCTTGGCGACATTGACAGTGGGTATCGGTTTCGGATTTGGCGGAGGAAGCGTCGGGTTGGGTCCGTATCCCTCTTCGATCGGGATTGTCGCGGACTCGCGCGAATAGAAGCGGACGCCGCCTATGATCAACAATGCAAGCACAGCTATGGTTACGATGCCAAGCGCCAGGGATTTCATTTTCCGATCCTATGTGTGGAGCAATGCCAGATTTAAAACAGGAACTAGCCCGTGCGGAATTGGATCATATTCCTCTCTTGATAACACCCCATCAAAGGATTGATCGATAACGAAATTTTGAAAACTTTGTTTACACATTGCAGGTCCCAAAACGCTAAGACAACGGCATGTTCGAACGGTTGATACAATTCCTGATTGGCGTGGTCTTGGTGGCCAGCCTTGGCCTGCACGGCATAGTCCATGCAGGTGCTTCCGGCATGCCTGCTGCTGCCGCGTGGCACCAGCGCCTCGATGCGTCCGCCGACGACACCGGTCCCATCCTGACCGGCATCGGCTTCGACTGTTCCTCGCGCAAGCAAATCTGTCACGGTGATTGGTTGGGCCTGTCGGAAGGCCGGCCAATCCGTCTTGTTCAGGCAGCGTCTCCATCAATAGTCAGAGCAGTGCCGTCGGCCAGTTCTTGGCTTCCTGGCGTCCTGCAGAAGCCGCCTCGCATCTGACTGTCCGTTCGCGACACAGCTCAACAGACATCAGAAAACGAGGATGAAATGATTACCAGACGTTGGTTTGCCGCTGGATTGGCGGCAACAGTGCTCGTGCCCGGGACAGCTTCGGCCCAGGCGAAGAAAAAGCCTTTCCAGTTGGATGCAATGTTCCAGCCGCAAAGTGTTCCCTATCAGACGGAGTTGCCTGCCGGATCGGTTGTAGTCGATCCGAAGAACAAGTTCCTTTACCTTGTCGAAAGCAGCTCCAGTGCTCGCCGCTATGGCATCGGCGTTGGTCGTGCCGGTCTCGAATGGTCGGGCAAAGCGATCGTCGGCCGGAAGGCGACCTGGCCCCGGTGGATCCCGACCAAGGACATGATCAAGCGCGAGCCTGCCAAGTATGAGAAATATGCGGTTGGCGTCGATGGTGGGCCGACTAACCCGCTCGGGGCACGCGCCATTTATCTTTATCGGGGTGGGCGCGACACGTATTACCGCATACACGGCACCATTCAGCCATGGACTATTGGGCGTGCCGTTTCCAATGGGTGTATTCGTCTGACCAATGATCATGTCATCGAGCTCTACGAGCGCGTCGGTGTCGGGGCGACCGTGGTCGTCCTGTGATCTTTGAAGAGGTGCCGGTTTCCATCGAATCCGGCACCTTTCCATTCGGCATGAGTCCAAAGATGCTGTCCATATCCGCCGAATTGGGTATTGCAGTTACAACGCAAATCTGAGATCGTTGAACAGCCCTGAAAAGCAAATAAAAACGAATGGGGTGTAGGGTGGAAACATAGTTTGCAATTCACTTATGTGGAGTTCAACTATGGTTTCAGATTCTAGTCATACCAAGAACATTCCGTCGTACAAGGTTCCAAAGGATCATCCTGCACATAGTGGGAGACTATTCTTGTGCCTGGAAGACAGGCAGCTGCTGAAGTCGGCGCAGTTTTGGCAAACCTCCAAAAGTTGCATTCAGGACCTAGGGCATAGGGGGTGGGTGTGATGGAAGACAAGACTTTTGCAACGCCGGTGATGGTTAGCCTTGGTGCTATGGGGCTTCGGTTTGTCGCTTCCGTGTGGGAAGCGTTGGAGTGTTTGCGGAATCAATGGCCGCAGCAGGACAGTGTTGAATACAAGCGCGCAGTGCGCATTTGCAAAGATGCACTCGAGGGTTGGATGCCGGCTGCGAAAGCACGACAGGCATTTGTCAAGGCAGCACAGCGCGCGGGCGTGTTTGTTGATAATTCTTCGGCGAAATAACCGGGGGTCCCGCAAAGCATTAAATGGGCGGCCTTGCGCCGCCCATCATGATGGCATCGCTTACCCGAAATTCCAAAGAATCCCGCCCGACATATTCACTGCTTTTACAGGGCCCTCGTCATTATCATTGGCCGTCGTGTAACTATCCTTTGTTTAGCAATATATTTTCAAAAATATATCACTGGCTATCTGACGTCCGCCGATATATTCAGGCAAATATCTCGATGCCTGAACTGGAGGATAAGTATGGGAATTCAACGTCGACAATGGATCAAAATGGCTATTGCTGCGGTTGCGGCAACATGGCTCGGCCTATCGTCTGTAGCAGCGCCAGCTCAGGCAGCGGAGAAAGTGACCGTCTTTGCGGCGGCTAGTCTCAAAAATGCGCTCGATGACATCACTGCCGCCTGGCGGCAAGAAACAGGCAAGGATGCGACGATTTCCTATGCCGCAAGTTCCGCCCTGGCAAAGCAGATCGAATCCGGCGCACCTGCAGATATCTTCATTTCGGCCGATCTCGACTGGATGGACTACGTTGAAAAGAAGAATTTGATAAAGAAAGATACGCGCACGAATCTTCTCGGCAACCGTATCGTACTCGTTGCTTCGAAAGACAAGACAGAGCCGGTCGAGATCAAGAAGGGTTTCGACCTTGCCAAGCTTCTGGGTGACGGCCGTCTTGCCATGGGCGCGGTAGACTCTGTGCCGGCCGGTAAGTACGGCAAGTCTGCACTTGAATCGCTAGGCATGTGGTCGTCGGTTGAAAGCAAGGTTGCAGGCGCCGAGAGCGTGCGCGCGGCGCTGCTGCTCGTATCGCGCGGTGAGGCGCCCTATGGAATCGTCTACCAGACCGATGCCGCGGCCGACAAAGAAGTGACGATCGTCGGCACTTTTCCGGAAGATTCCCATAAGCCGATCATCTACCCGGGTGTAGTCCTCAGCGAGAGCAAGAATGCCGATGCGGTGTCGCTGTTTGACTACATCAAATCAGACAAGGCTGTGCCATTCTTTGAAAAGCAAGGGTTTACGGTGCTCAAGTAGGAACACAGGCTTTGGGATCTACGGTCCCGGGAGCCGTATTGACCAGGGCGGGGGCCTAACGTTTTGAACTGGTTCTCTCTCACCAATGAAGAATGGACTGCTGTTCATCTCACCCTGCGCATTGCATCGGTGGCGATGCTTGTCAGCCTGCCTTTTGGCATCGCTGTCGGCTGGCTGCTGGCGCGGGGCAGGTTCTGGGGCAAGTCCATTCTCAACGGCCTCGTACATCTGCCACTGATCCTGCCTCCCGTCGTAACTGGGTTCATCCTGCTTCTCCTATTCGGCAGGCGTGGTCCGATCGGCGCATTTCTCGCTGACTATCTTGGCATTGTCCTGTCGTTCCGCTGGACTGGTGCTGCCCTTGCCTGCGGCGTGATGGGGTTTCCCCTGATGGTCCGCAGCATCCGGCTGTCCATTGAGGCAGTCGACCGCAAGCTTGAGGATGCAGCGGGGACCCTGGGTGCGAGCCCAGTCTGGGTCTTCGCGACCGTTACACTGCCGCTGATCCTGCCCGGGATCATCGCCGGCATGATCCTCTCCTTCGCGAAAGCAATGGGCGAGTTTGGTGCCACGATCACGTTCGTCTCCAATATTCCGGGAGAGACGCAGACTTTATCCGCCGCCATCTACACGTTCACGCAGGTGCCAGGCGGCGATGCGGGCGCGTTTCGCCTGACAATTGTCTCTGTCATCATCTCCATGATCGCGTTGATGGCGTCGGAATTCATGGCCTATCTCGTTGGTCGCCGGGTGGATATCGAATGACCTTGCATTTTGAAGCAAAGCACATGCTCGGCAAATTTGGCCTAGATGCCACGTTCACATCCGACCGTGGTGTCACGGCGCTTTTTGGACGTTCTGGCTCTGGAAAGACCTCGATCATCCGCATTATTGCGGGACTTACTCGCCCGGACCAAGGAAAGGTTGTCGTTGACGGCGATGTGCTCGTGGACACCAAGAAGGGTATATTCGTTCCGAAGCACAAACGCCGGTTTGCCACCGTATTTCAGGAGGGGCGGCTGTTTCCGCACTTGACCGTCCATCAAAATCTAAACTATGGCCGCTGGTTTGCACCGAAGGCCGAGCGTGCAGACAATTTTTCAAGGATCGTCGACCTGCTTGGTATCGGATCGATACTGGACAGGCGTCCGGAGAAATTGTCGGGTGGCGAAAAGCAGCGAGTTGCCATCGGCCGGGCATTGCTCTCGTCGCCGCGCCTCTTGCTCATGGACGAGCCGCTCGCAGCGCTCGATGATGCCCGAAAGATGGAGATCCTTCCCTATCTCGAAGCTTTGCGCGACGAAGTTAATGTACCGATCGTCTATGTCAGCCATTCGGTTCCTGAAGTCGCGCGACTGGCCGATCGTGTCATCGTCGTAAGCGAGGGCAGAGTGGTGTTGGCGGGTGCCGCAGCGGACGTTTTGAGCCAGCCTTCTATGTCGGCTACGACCGATCGCAGGCAGGCGGGTTCGCTGGTAGAGGGGAGGGTGGAGCACTACGATGCAAGACATCGTCTCGCAACCATCGGCTCCAAGACCTTGCGCATTTATGTTTCGGGGACGGAAATCGCCGAAGGGAAGGCGGTTCGAGTCCATATTCTGGCCAAGGACGTGATGCTTTCGACCGTGAAGCCCGAACAGCTGAGTGCACTCAACGTTCTGGAGGGTACGATCAGTGAGATCAGCCCAGTTCAGACCGGAACAGTCGATGTTCGTGTTGATTGCCAGGGAACGCCAGTGTTGGCGCGCATAACTGAATTGTCATGCGAAAGGCTTGGCCTCACACAAGGAACGCCGGTCTTTGCGATTATCAAGACCGTTGCGCTGGAGTCTCACTGATCGTCGGATGATGTTGTCTCGCTGCGGTTTGACTCGATCCAGTCAAGGTCCGAAGCAACGGCTTTTTCGAGTTTCTTTTCCATGGAACGAAATCGATGGAGCAATTCTTCGCCGAAATCTGTCACGACCGCGCCGCCACCCTGTTTGCCGCCGCGCTGGGAGTCGACGACAGGATGTGAAAACATGCTGTTCATTGCGCTGACCAGCAGCCACGCCCTTCGATACGACATGTCCATCGCACGGCCAGCGGCAGAAATGGATCCGGTCGACTTGATATGTTCCAGCAACTGCATTTTCCCCCGGCCAATTCTTTCCCTGTTCGGGAAATCAATACGGAGAACCGTTTTCAGATCGTTCGTTGGAGATGGGCCCATAATCTTGACCAAGCGTCGTTGGAGTGTCGCAAACATCTATAGCAAGCCGGGCGGGGTTGTACACCGGATGCCGTAGTCCCGATGACCCCTAATTTAGATTGCTTCGGAATATTCGTTGACTCCTATGTTAAGTGTATATACACTCAAACAATGATGAGCGCTCTTGATTTCGCGGAATGCCGCGATTGCCTTTGTCTCGCTGCCCGAAATCAAGCGCAGCGTCTGACGAGATTGTTTGACGAGAAACTTCGCCCGTTTGAACTGACGATAAATCAGTACTCGCTTCTGACGGCGTTGATTCTCGGTGGTCCAACAACCGTGAGCGAAATGGCGGATCGTTTGGGCGTTGAACGTACGACGCTCACTCGAAATCTCGCGCTGGTCAGCGCGCGTCAGCTCGTTGCCGTCAACGCGGGTGAGGACGCGCGCGAAAGAGTGATCACGCTGACCCCAAAGGGCTGGGCCGTCGCAGAAGCGGCGCTGCCTGCGTGGAAGGCGGCTCAGGCGGAAGCATCGGTAAGCTGAATTCACCTGTCGAGCGTAGCTCGAAATCATCCGTAAACGTGTAGATACACGTATAGGAGGCTGTTATGGCCCTGGATTTTGTTGGTGGTGTGCTGCTCACGGCAGTCACGGAATGGATCAGCGTAGATGGCTCCGGCGAATATACAGAGAAGTTTGCTGGCTAACGTATGCGCTCGATGTATTTGGCGTGGAAGCGTATGTACCCCGCCTCGGTTTCCTTGAGATGTGCTTCGATCAGCGCATGGAACTCGGGAAGGCGGTAGAAGGGCACGCCCGGATAGGCGTGATGTTCGGCGTGGTATGGCATATTCCACGCCAGTTTGCGGACAAGCCAGGTCGTGGTGGTTGTCCTCGAGTTCTCCAGCATGTTGGCGACAAATGGACAGCGGCCATGTTCGGCGAGGAGATAGAGGCGAAGGAACGGCTGTCCCAATAATGCGGGTAGAACCCACGCATATATGAAAACTGCAGTCTGGAAATAGATGGAAAGACCGATGATGACGGCGTAGCCGGCGATCATGGCCTGCGCCTCGATGCGGATCTTGCCATGCCCTTTCGTCGGCACAAAAGGATCGTTGCAATGCCCCGACGCATTTATAGCCAGGGTCTTGATGTGCCCCCACCAAACGGGGATCCCCGACAGATGCACGAAATACTCACGAAGCGTTTCGGGCTTGGGGAAGGCCAGTTCCGGGTCATTATCCGGATCTTGCGTGAAACGGTGATGGGCAAAATGGAAATAGCGAAACCAGTCCGTGGGCAGGATGATCGCGAAGCTACACACGCGTGCCACAGTGTCGTTCAGCCACTGCGTTCTGAACGGTGTGCGATGAACCGATTCATGCAGGAGTGTGAACAGGAAGACGATCAAGATGCCCTGAGGCAGCATGAGTAGCGGCCAAAACGGCACACGCGCAGCGATAAGCCAGCCCAGCAAAATGATCGCGCCCCAATGCATCGCAAGCTGAGCAAGACCTGCAATATCCGACTTGGCGGTCAGGCGATCGCGTTCTTCCGAGGTCAGTGACGCGATGATGGTCCGATGATCCATGGGCGTGCTCGCGTTGAGAATGTCGAGTGAGCCAACATTACACAACATTGCGCCCTTTTTAAAAGCACAGGAGCGTCATCAACCAGTCGTAGAAATTGCAGTGTGCGAAGCAGACCCTCGCAAAAGCCGCTCGATGTCCTTGACCGGTGCCGGACGGGACAGAAGAAAGCCCTGCAGATCATCGCACCCAATACCGCGCAAATAGTCGCTCTGCTCGGTTGTCTCCACACCCTCAGCGGTCGTGCGCAGGCCTTTTGCGTGCGCCAGGTCAATGATCGCCCTGACAATCGCTTCGTCATTTGTCGAACGGCCGAAGCCTTGAACAAAGCATCGATCGATCTTTATTCTATCGACTGCAAGTTGCTGAAGCCGGCCCAGCGAAGAAAAACCTGTACCAAAATCGTCAAGTGCGATGGTAATGCCAAGTGCGCGAAGCGCCTTGATGTTGTGCTCGCAATGCCCCGCACTATCGGTCAGGGCGCTTTCTGTTACTTCGAGTTCTAGCCGAGTTGGATCCATGCCGATGGACAGCAGAATTTTGGCGACCTTCATCGCGTAGGCCGGATTGCGCAATTCTACGACGGATACGTTCACGGCCACGGTCTCGATCGGCCATGACATTGAGTCCAAGCAAGCCTGACGCAAGACCCGTTCCCCAAGGGCCTCGATCATCCCGGCATCTTCGGCAATCGGGATGAACACGTCGGGTGCAATCCAACCATGTTGCGGGTGCCGCCAGCGCAGCAGGGCTTCGACGCCAGTGATCTTGGCATTGCGAGCAGAATAGAGCGGTTGGTAATAGACCTGTATCTGCGTATCCGATGACAGCGCCTCACGCAGTTCGCGCTCGAGGGTGCGTCGTTGCTGCAGCGTGGTGTCCATTTCTTTGCCGAAGACAGCAAATTGGCCCCGCCCGGCGGTTTTGGCATGATAAAGCGCGATGTCGGCCTTTCTCACCAGCTCTGTACGCTCAGTGCCGTCTTGGGGCGCTATCGCAACGCCAATGCTCACGCCGATGAAGATGTGATTGCCATCAATGTCGAAGGGGTGACGAATGGCGGTGATGATATTCTCGCAGAGAGTTTCAATCGCCGACAAACGAGTGGCGTTCAGCACTATGACAGTGAATTCGTCCCCGCCAAGCCTTGCGATAATCCCCTTATCCTCAACAACACCTTTTAGCCGTGCGGTGAATTGCCGAATGAGCTCGTCACCGACCGGATGACCCAGCGTATCGTTGACCTGTTTGAACCGGTCAAGGTCCAGATACAGAACGGCTAGTGAGGCCACTTTGACATTCGAGAGCGCCTTGTCCAAACGGTCATTGAAGTGAGCGCGATTGGGTAGTCCCGTCAGGAAATCGTGCAAGGCAAGAAAGTTCATGTGTTCTTCACTGGCTTGCAGTTTCTGCGATCTGAGGCGCAATACCACAAGCAGAGCGGCCATTATTGCCAACATCAGCAGCACGATGCCGGCAAAGGCCGGGGCGATCTGCGATATCACCGTTGAACCCGGATGGTAGGGTTGCCAGATATAATATCCGATTATCTGCCCCAATGAGGACTGCAGGGGATAGCTGTGCTCGTCCGTGCCCAATTTGCTCTCGGATGAGTATCGCAGGCCAGTAAACAGATAATCCCGCTGGAGATCTGTTATGAAACTCTTGTCCAGATAGCGAACAGCGACGTGCAGATAGGTTTCATCCGCCGTCTGTTCTATATTGCCTGTATCGGAGACGATCGGCTTGACACTGACGATGGCTGGACGCCCGCCGAGCTTCAGCACCTCGGATGCGCCAGGACTCAAAACACGCTCGCCATAGCCGTTCGGGTCGGGATTGCGCAGCATTTCCCGAAGCTTTGCGGCGAGGGGTTCAACGGTCGGCCGCACCGCATCATAAACAGACTTATCTCCAATTTTGCCATCGGCAAAAGCAAAAACAGGATCATCGTTCGTGTTAAGCACGTAGGCAGCGTCGTGGCCGAAATAGGTGCTCATCCAGCTGCCGAGATTGCTATTCAGCCACTCCTCATTGTCGACCAACTTGACGTGCAGGACCGCATCGTCCCAGACCGTCGAACTTTCCTGGTCATGGGCGATCAGCAATTGCGCCTGGGATACCACCAGTGCGAGCAGGCTTTCCTGACGCGCGACGGCGATCTTGTCGGTTTCGCGGCTGGACCAGACGACCAGGACCGATACTGCGATGCAAATTGCAATGACTGTCGCCAGAACAGGCAGAGCCGTCCTCAGCAGGAATTTCCGGGTTGTGAAAGACGGTCTGGTTTCAGACATGCGGCAGCCTCACTTTTTGGCCGTTATAGACCGAAACTGTTAAAAATAGACATTGGACACCCAATATTGTTCTGCTGGCGTGATCCTATAAGCAAAGCATCGGAGCCGGTAAACCTGCCATTTGTTTGGCCAACGCGGCAATGCGTGACACGATCGCGCGATTTGCACGAAATGAACCTCGCGACTGGCCGCAGATCAAGATTGTTTGACTGGCTGGCAATTGACGGGGAAGCGTGACGTTTCTACGCTGCTTGGGATGTATAGCCACAGGGAGGCGAGCATGACGATAATTTTGTTCAAGCAATTCCTGAGCTCTACCCTTTTGATCCTGCTGATTGCTTCGGGAGCTGCGGCGCATCACGGCTGGTCTTGGGCCGAGGCCGATCAGATAGAGTTGAAGGGTGTGATCCGCGATATATTTATCGGTCCGCCACACCCCACTCTGGATGTCGAGACGGCCAATGACGGTATGTGGCATATAGAACTTGCCAATCTCAATCAGACCAGACGCGCTGGCTTCGTCGAAGGTTCGGCAAAGATTGGCGATGAGGTTGTCGCTTTGGGGAACCGTTCCACTGATCCGAAGGAAAAGCGAATGAAGGCCGTGCGGATTACAGTCAGCGGAAAAACCTACGACATTTATCCTGAGCGCATAAAGACGAATTGATCGGCGCGTTGACGGAGCTCTTGCAGGCGCTTTCTGAATGGCCGGGCGCGGTTGCGCTCAGGCGGTCCGAAGTTGCTTATCTCCTCGTCAACGCGGCGCATATCCTTTCCATCGGCTTCATCCTGGGCGCGATCGTGACATTGGACCTCAGAGTTCTCGGCCTGCTCCGACCCTATCCCATCGGCGCGCTTGGACCGCCGCTGTCGCGTGTCGCTGCTGTGGGTGTCGTCTGCGCGGTCCTGACCGGTTTCGTGCTTTTCACCGTGCGGCCGCTCGCCTACATCCAGAACACGGCTTTTCTCGTCAAGATCGCTCTGGTTGGATTAGCCGTTGCCAATGCGCTGATCCTCCAAAGCAATCGCCATTGGCGGCGAGCCCTGTCGGGCGGTGAGGTGCACGCGAGCGTGCGCGTGTCGGCCTTACTTTCAGCAATGCTCTGGATCAGTGCGGTTGTCGCCGGTCGTTGGATCGGGTTTCTCTAGACCTTCGATGCTCCGCCAGTTGCCGCGAGATCAATAAAATCTGCAAAACTTATCCACGCCCCCGAAACCGGAGCTATCCTGAAGTCGTCCTTCCCGTGGGAACTGCTTCCGGAGCCGTTCGAAGTGGGAGAAGGACCGGCGCCTCCGATGGCGGGTGACGGACCCGCTGTCCGGGGAAGTTCCGTCCAAGGGTTCCCCTGCCGGTACTACGACCGGCGCGTGCTGGACGAGCACTTCGAAAGGGGCTTGGGCAGTGAAGGTGTCCCGCAAGGGAAACCGGACGTGCCGAGGCCTCCCAAGCGGAACGGACGGGATGAAAAGTCGCCGGACGGGCGGTCTTCGGATCGCACCATTACTACCCCAAAGACGCGCTTCGACGACCGCCCGTCTTCCCAACCGTTCAATGGCCAAACTCAGATGAGGGCGTGGCAAGGGGAAACCACACCCGGTTCTTTGACACTATACCCGCTTGCGTCTGCGTATGTTGACAAAAAAATCCGGACGCCAAGACGTCCGGATTTGAAGGTCTGCCTGCCTGACAGCTGCACGAGTAAGGCATTGCCGCCTTACCAACCAGCTGATGGTGGGAGACCCAAAGTTCCGCGCCACCCCCTCCAGAACTATTTGAAAACGTTCACTTATTATTGACCCCTATTTTTCAGGGACCCAAAGTTCTGTAGTAATTTACCCCAAAGTTCCGCGCAAAAAGGATTTGCCGGCTTTTGGAGGGCAAGGACAGCGTCCATTCGGGCTCGAAGATCGGACAAGCAACGTCGCTTTCCGGGTTGACGGATCGCCGGGTAACGATCGACTGTCGGCAAGTTCGGGCCTAATTGCGACGTCGAGTACACCTCAAGCATTCGGAAGAACGCATCGGATCTTAACGATGATGTACTGGAAGAACTTATCGGGTCGATTTCTGCTTTGCTCCATGTGCGCTCATGATGCCTTCATAAAGGAGGGCGGTTCATGAAGAAGCATTTTGCGTACGAAGAAGGCCGAGTGATCCGACCGGATGTCACGTGCATTGTCGAGCGCGGGACATCGTCTCTCCGAGGGTCTATAGCCGACCCCAACCGTTCGATGTCGACCTGACATTTCAGTCCGATCCACACTTTTACGCGCTGCGAGGTATATTGACTATGGACGAGGCTTGGCAGGTGGCAGCGGCCGCGCCAGCCCCAATGCGGTTTCCCGTGCGATCCGCGGGCGGATTCGTTCCCCACAAGGTTTGGCTCGACAAAGATCAGGCCTTACGGCTTGGTACCCCGTCAGTCTCCAGTTGGAGCGTTGAAGTCTACTATGCTCCGGCATCCTCGCCGTTCGTCGTGGGTCAGACGTATTCTCTGGCGGGTATGGCCACAGCTGTTCCATTAGATTTCGACCCTAAGGAACTGGAAAAGTCAAATTCTCACAAGCCCGCTAAGCCCGACCTACCGGCGTGGATGATTGATTTCCAAGAAAGGGGCATTCCAATTCCTACGACGAGAGCTCAATTGCTTGAGGCTGTCTTGCTGGACAAACAAGGAATTTGTTGGCCAGGTCCCGGCGGCAGCACAGCGGCTCTTCCCGAGCCTGATGAGGAATATTCTCCTCGCTTTGGCTGAATCACTGCCGGCAGGGCGTTCTTTGATTTTACTTGCACATCGTTGGGAAATCGACTTTATTGACCACCATTCCGCAGAACTGGCTCATCGGCAATGGTTAATTCTCTACCGATGAGCAAGCTTCGCCTGTTTCGCAAAGGATTAAATCCTTCCAGATGCGGAACTTAGGGTACAAAAAGCGGAACTTTGGGTCTCCCACCAGTTGGTGGGGGAACTCAAAGTTCCGCGCGCCACCCCTCCAGAAGCCATTGAAAACGTTCGGCTATTATGACCCGTATTTTTCAGGGACCCAAAGTTCTGTAGTAATTTACCCCAAAGTTCCGCACAAAATGGATTTGCCTGGACGATGCAGACAGAGACAGGCGGAATTCAGAGCCGGAAGTCGACACAAGCAACGTCTCTTCGCGCTTCGGCGGATCGCCCGGTAACGGTCGTCCGCCGGAAAGTTTGTGCAATTCTGGGGTCGAGTACAGCGCAAGCATTCGGAAGAATGCATCGGATCTTAACGATGATGCACTTGATTGAGGTGAGAGTTGGCGGCGCACTTTTAGGTAGCAAAAACCACCAGATTTGAATCTCTCAACAAGAGTTATCCCGAACGGGCGGCAGAGGTAGCGGTGCGCCGTCACCGAGCTTATCTACGGTCTCTCCGACGGTTTATGCTGGTCTGTGCTGCATTCTTCCAGCCGCAACGGCTTGTCGAGTTTCGCCAGCGCCTCGGGTGTGGCGCAGGGCGGAAAGCCGGCGAGCCGCATGGTCTCGATATGCCGCTGGTGCTCGGCGGCACTGTAGACCGGGCTCGTTGGCGAAGCTTTCGATCGTCAAGTCCGGGTAGCGCCGCAGTGCTTCCTTGACCGTCGCCTCGGCCTCCGCCTTCCGGCCCAGAACCGCGAAGCTCGCGGCGCGTTCGACCCAGGCGGATTTGTTGTAGTTGTCGGGCGTCAGGCGCTCCATCGCCTTGAGCGCATCCTCGTAGCGGCCGGCCATGAAATAGGCATAGCGGAGGAATTGCTGGCCCACGGCTGGTAGTTCGGGTTGAGTCGGATCGCGCGGTCGGCCATCTCCGCCCCGCGCTCGGGCTCACCGAAGGCACTCGCCCAGCCAGTGTAATAGGTGAGGATCCCGACGGAACCGGGATTGAGGCGCAGCGCGATGTCGAGTTCAGTCTTGGCCCGGCCGAACTCCCCGCGGAAGCCGAGCATGTGACCCAGCACGGCATGCGCCTCGGCATCGTTCGGGTCGAGCGCCACGGCACGTTCGGCCGCTTCCATCGCTGCTCGGTTCGACGCCTCCCAGTCAGCGCCGTAACTTGCAGCCATGCTATGCGCCCAGGCGAGATTGATCCAGGCGCGGGCATAGCCTGGATCGGCGGCGACCGCCTGCTTGAGAATCGCGATCGACTTCGCGACGCTCTCAGCGGTCGGGCTCCACTGCTTCTCGACCCCCAGAAGATTGAGATCGTACGCCGTGAGACTTCTGTGGCTGCTTGCGCCGCGCAGTGCCGTGTTCGGCGCTCTTGATCGGACCCGTGCTCACCTCGAACTGACTGAGGATGCTGTCCGCGATCTCGGTCTGGACAGCGAACACGTCTTGCACCGCCCGGTCCCAACTCTCCGACCAAACATGAGCGCCAGTCGTCGAATCGATGAGCTGTGCTGTGGCGCGGATGCGCTCGTCTTGGCGCTGGATCGAGCCTTCCAACACATAGCGAACACTCAGATCGCGCCCGATCTGCCGCACATCCGCCGGCTTGCCCTTGTAGGCTTCCGTCGAATTGTGGGCAATCACGTCGATCTCGCTCACACGGGAGAGATCGGTGATGATGTCTTCGGTCAGACTGTCGGCGAGCCGCGCGGTCGCGGCATCGCCGCCGTAGTCGTCGAAAGGCAGCACCGCGATCGATGGCTTGACGCTGACGACAGGAGATCGGCCAAAACAGCCAAGCGCCTGACCCAAGCACGAATACCACGATTGCCGCCCAAGCACCCATGATCGCCCGACGGGGGAACATCTTGGCGCGCTGGTAGCGCGCTTTCTTCCCATCAAGCCTCATGCGATAGACACGAACTGGCCGTGCGATATTCTTCACATGCTGCTCGCCGACAAAATCGAAGGTGCAATCGACCTTGCCCTGAAGATGGTCGAAGGCGGTGCCCGATATCATCACGCCGCCAGGCTCGCACAACTGTTCAAGTCGCGCGGCCACATTGACGCCGTCGCCATACACATCGTCCTCCAGTAGCGCCACATCGCCCAGGTTGATCCCGATGCGGAGCACCAAACGTTCGGGTTCGGTCAATCCGGCATTGCGCGCGGCCAAGCTACTCTGATCTCCGCGGCGCAAGCGACCGCATCAACGACACTATCGAAGACTACAAGCGTGCCGTCGCCCATCAGCTTGACGGTGCGACCGTGGTGCCCGGCGATGGCGGGATCGATCAAATCGGCGCGCAGGGTTCTTAGTCGAGCAATGGTGCCTGCCTCGTCGGCCTCCATTGCACTCGAATAGCCAACAATGTCTGCCGCCAGGATCGCCAACAGCTTCCGTTCGAGCGGGAGAACATCCATGTCGCGCCCCTCAAAGATAAGTGGATAAGTCTATACCTGACGAAGTGGCGTGGCCAGCATGACCCTCAGAACGCATCTCACGATCCGGACGGTTCATGCGTCCAAAGCGATGCTCTAAATTGTGAATTATATCAGCTGGTTAAGGTCAGTGCGGTGGTCTTTGCTACCTAATGCCGTTCATTTGCGTGCCTT